>JAKAOF010000020.1 GCA_021823345.1 Thermoplasmata archaeon | reverse complement strand
GCCAGCGGACTGCTGAACCAGGCACTCGTGGGAGCGTCGATGTCCATTTGCCAGAACAGCGCGTTCAACTCTCCCCGGTGCTGAAGCTCTTCCTCGACCACGTGCCAGATGATCGTCCTCAAGCTGGTCCGCATTTCGAAGGGTTTGCCGTCGCCGGTCGTGCCCCGGACGACCATCTCCCGGTTCAGTCGTTCCCGGGTGAGGCTCTTCGCGAGCCTGCTACTTAGGCGAGCGATCCGGTCCGATTGACGACGCAGTTCGGCCTCGGACATGCGACCCTTCACTTCTTGGTGCGACTTCTGTCGATTGGACGGAACACTCTCGAACCACCACACGCTATTGTCCAAGATGTGGAGGAAGATGTCCTGCATGGACGGGAACGATGCCCCCCGGTCCTTCAGACGTTCCTTCCGGGGCAGCGCGAGCAGCGCATCGAGGTAGCCCTGCCGGGTATCGACCAGCCATTGGACCCAACCCCGGGCCAACTCGACCTCGTTCACATCCTTTACGCGAGTCGCCACGAGCTCACTCCTTCGGGAAGTGCGAGATTTCCCAAAGATTTCCTTCCGGGTCCTCGAAGAACGCGTACCGCTGGCCGTTCGGGCGGGTGGCGGGGGGTTGAAGGAACTTGACCCCCTTCTTGCGAAGGTGCTCGTACTCCTTGTCCGCGTCCTCGATGAACACGGCAATGTAGTTGCGATTCAGCGGGAGTTCTTTGGGGCGGATCCGCTCGGCCGGGAGCTCCTTGGCAAGTCCCGCGGCTCCGATGATGGCGAGGACCGGGGCTCCTTTCTGGGGAAACGTGAGGTAGGCTTCGTCGTCGTTCATCATATCCACCTTCAGCCCGAGCATGTCGCGGTAGAATTCGGCGCATACCCTCACGTTGCGTACGGTCAACGCGATCGCGTTCACGTGGTCGATCATCGAGGGAAAAATCCCCGGGCAGTATAAAGCGTGGAAGTCGCACGTAACGCATCGAGGAGGGGATCCCCAACGGCGGTCCCCCGCGGATTCGCATCCCCGGGGGGGTGTGGGAGCACAGGGATTTGAACCCTGATATGCGGGTATCTCCGTGGCACGCTCCAGTCTGTCTTCATTAACCGCTTGCGCGGTTTCAGCTTACCCGATCTTCCTGCCGTACGGGGTTTCCGTTCGGCGGACTGGAGCCCGCTGGTCTGCCAAGTTAGCCTATGCTCCCATCACCTGGCACGAGCACTCCTTCCCGCTAATAAAGGCCGCCAACGCTCTTCCGGGCCCCCGGAAGGATTGTGCCGAATGTCCGTGCGGCCTCCGGCACTTGACCTCGGTGCGCTAATGTGGGTGGAACGAACCGGCGGACCCCGTCGCGGCGGCGAGCGACGCCCTGAGGACGAACGTCCGCTCGCCGGACACCCTGGAGAAGCGTGCATTGATAGGAAGTAATGCGGAAACCACGGACAAACCAAGGAAATCGATCGCTGGTGGTTGAGAGTTAAATACCTGATGCCCGATGGCGGGTCGGCTGGTCCACAATCGCCAGCCTTGAGGAAGACATCTTGCAGTACCCTGGTCACGTGAGCGCCAATAGACCCTGCGAAGAGTCCCTGCCCGAAATCCCGACGATGGTATCTGGGTGAGAACGCTTCATGAGCGCAGCGAACGGCAAGAAATCCCACTCCCTCGAGAGTCTCGGGCACGGCTCGATCCTCTACCTCATCGGCCAACTGGTCCTCATCGGGGCCACCTTCGGGAGCCGGGTACTCGTCGTGCGATCGCTGGGCACGACGAACTACGGGGACATCGCCCTCGGGATCGCCACGATCTCCGTCATCATCCCCCTCGTCTCGATCGGGATCCCCTACGGGGTCGCCCGGCAGATCGCCCACTCGAAGAACCTGACCGAACGCTACAACCTCATGGTGGTGGCGCTCGAGGTCGTCGTGCCGCTCGCCGTGTTCGCGGGCGTCGCACTCTTCCTCGTCGCGCCGATGATGGCGAACCTGGTCGCCGACCCCGACCTGACCGCTGTCCTGCAGTTCTTTGCCGCGTATATGGCGATCAACATCGTCTCCGGCACGTTCGGAGCCCTGAACCAAGGAGAGGAGGACATGCTCCCGCTCTCCCTGTTCAACATGGTGGTCACGCCGATCCTGCTGCTCGCGTTCTTGGTGATATTCTTCCAGTTCGGGGCGAGCCTCATGACCGCCATCACGGCGTATGTGCTCTCCTCCGCCGGGGGGCTCATCGGGCTGGCGGTGTACACCTTCCGGGTCCGCTGGGGCAAGATCCATCAAGCGCTCTTGGACCGCACTCCCAAGTACAGCCGCCGGCTGCTGGGCGACCTCGTCCTCTTCTCGGCCCCGCTCACCATGATGGGGGTGGCGGCCGTGGTCACGGGGAACGTGGATGTCCTCGTCCTCGGCTTTGCCGGGCATTTCTCGAGCCCCAGTGCCGGGGTATCGACCGTCGGGATGTACAGTGCGGTCATCACCGTGGCCCGGCTCCTGACCCTGGGCGTCGGCTCGTTCGCCGCGATCATGCTGCCGGTGGCGGCCCGCCTCCACCGTAACGAGAACACCGAGGAGCTCAGCAAGAGCTACGCGACCATGACCAAGTGGCTCCTCGCCCTCTTCATCCCGCTCTACACCCTCTTCCTCATCTTCCCGAGCCCCACGATCCTCCTCATCTACGGGAAGAACACGGGGTCCTTCGCCCTCGCCCCCGACATCCTCCGGATCGCGGCGACCGGGGCGATCATCACGGTGCTGATCGGGCCGTCCCAGTCGGTCCTGACCGGTCTGGGGCGACTGAGGCTGCTCTTCTTGGACACGCTCGCCGCCGCGGCGATCGACCTGGTGGGGTCCCTCCTCCTCGTCCCGCCGTTCGGGGTGTACGGCGCCGCGATCGCCTTCTCGGCATCGACGATCGCCCTGCCGCTCTTCGCCGTGCTCCAAACCGGCCTCCTGGCCGGCATCCACCCGTTCCAGCGTCCCGTGCTGCTCCCCCTCGGCGTCTACTCGGTCGTCGCGGCAGCGCTCCTCGGGGTGCCGACCCTCGTGTTGGGCTGGACGCCGGGGCCGCTCTCCCTCGTGATCCTCTTCTTCGTCCTCCTTTCCCTCTACTTCGGGATCGTGCTCCTGACCCGTTCCACGGAGAGCGAAGACCTCTACCTCCTCGGCGTGTTCGAGCGCTATCTCGGTCGAGAGATCACCTTCCTCCACCGCGTCGTACTGCATTTCGAGCGCCGTTCCTCGCTCGCTGAGCCAAAGGTTTATGAGCGCGAATAATCTCCCCTCGCCCGTGACCCTAGGTTTTGATACGCGCGGCCTCATTACGCCGGAGGAGAGGGTTCAGCACTGCCTGTGCTGTGACCGCGCCATCGTGGTCCTTCCCAACGATCACCGGGGGGGCTACTGCTTCGATTGCCTGTCGTTCGAGGACAGCGGGTTCGAGCTCTGCCCCGAGTGCCGCTCCCCCCTGCCTTCCGACAATCGCCACACCTACTGCCAGGCGTGCGGCTGGTCGTCCCACCGCTGCTGGCGGTCCTAGTCCGCTCTCCGTTAGGCTTAAGAGAGCCCCGCCCTTGCGGCCGTCCAGGGATCGTAATGTTCAGAAAGGGCCTCATGAGAAAGCACACGGGCGATGCATTGGAAGAGGGATCTTTCCTTGATCTGGGTTCGATGCACTTTGAGGACGAACAGTTTGCCCTCGGTGGCGGCCGGGCGACCTTCCACTTGGCGGAGATCTTCCGCTTTGAGGACCTCCATCCCCTGACCAAGTACGTTTACTCCGGGGACGTCCTGCTCCTCGACTACTCGAGCATTGCGAACGACCAGGTGGCGATGAAGCGCCTGAGCACCGAGCTCAGCAACGTGGCCCGCGACACCAAGGGCGATGTCGCCGGCATCGCGAAGAACCTCCTCGCCGTCGTCCCTTCGGGGATGCGGATCGACCGGAACAAGATCCGTCCCGGGGTCCGACTGTAGATGGACGTCGCCGTAGAGGGCAAGGAAGCCCTCGAGGTGGATGCCGATCTCATTGCCTTTGGCGTCGTAGAGCGTTCGGAGAAGGACGCACTGTTGCCCTCGTATCTCAAGGAGGCCGATGTGGCCACCGGGGGTTTCCTCACCGCCGCCTGGGACCGCAAGGAGATCAAGGGGAAGAAAGGGGAGGTCACCCTCCACCCGCTGCCCGGCGGCCGCCGCCGGATCGCACTGGTCGGGCTCTCCAAGGCCGCCGACTTCTCGCTCGAATCCGTCCGGCTGGCGATCGGCTACCTTACCCGGCAGATCCGGGGCAAGGGAGTGCGCAGCCTGAGCGTTCATCTTCCTTCCTTCACGCTCGGCAAGCTCCTCCCCGAGGAGGCCGCCAAGGCGATCTTGGATGGCCACGCCCTGGCCGCCTACGAGTTCACCCGGTACAAGTCCGAGCGCTCGGAGCCCGAGAAGCGCCGGCTGGTCATCGCGCTCTCCAAGGAACATGTGCGCGTGAAGGACCGGGTGGCGGGACCTCTCGCCCGGGAGGGCCGTATCTTGGACACGGTGCTCTGGACCCGGGACATCGGGAACCTTCCGGCCGACACCGCGACCCCGCAATTCCTCGCCGAGCAGGCCCTGCAGCTCGGCAAGGACCTGAAGCTCAAGGTCACGGTCTTCGATGAGAAGAAGCTCAAGGAGATGGGATGCGGTGGCCTGCTCGCCGTCGGGGGAGGGTCCGTCCATCCTCCGCGCATGGTCATCATCGAGTACCAAGGCTCCGGGGGCCGCAACGCGAAGACCGTCGCCGTGGTCGGCAAGGGGATCACCTTCGATTCCGGGGGGATCTCGATCAAGCCCTCCCCGGGCATGTCCGAGATGAAGTTCGACAAGTCCGGCTCGGTGGCCGTCCTTGGGATCCTGCGGGCGGCGGCGGAGCTCAAGCTGCGGGTGAACGTGGTCGGGGTCATGGCCCTCGCAGAGAACCTGCCGGGGGGTGCCGCCTACCGGCCCGGAGACGTGGTCAAATCCTACTCCGGCAAGACGATCGAGATACTCAACACGGATGCCGAGGGCCGGGTGGTCCTCTCGGATGCCCTCGCCTATGCGGTGGCCAAGTTCAATCCGGACCAGGTCGTGGACCTGGCGACGCTCACGGGCGCTTGCGTGGTCGCCCTTGGGAACGACATCGCCGGGCTCCTGTCGAACGATGACCGGGTGGCGAATGGGCTCCTGGCGGCCTCGGAACACACCGGGGAGCGGATCTGGCGTCTTCCTCTCACCTCCGTCCACCGGGACATGGTGAAGGGCGAGGTCGGCGACGTGCGCAACTCGACCGAGCTCCCGATGGCCGGGACCCTCACCGCGGGCGCGTTCCTCTCCGAGTTCGTCAACGGCAAGCCCTGGGCCCACCTGGACATCGCCGGCACGGCGTGGGTCGCGAAGGCCCCGCAGTACTGTCCGAGCTACACTCCCCCGGGATACACCGCCTTCGGGGTGCGGCTGCTGCTCAACTACCTCGAGAACGTCTCGTAGACGCCCAACGGCGCCTCCGTAGCGTACCCGTCGATCGGGGGTCCTTCTATGCGATGTGCGCGGCGCCCTCGAGCGCCCGCTTTCCCGACCGGAGGAGCGGGGCGCCGTGGTACTGGATGACGGACTCGACGTCCAGCCCGGAAAGGCGCCGGACGGAGATCTGGGCGAGCGGGGAGGAGAACGTGTACTCCTTGAGCGAGACCACGAGCTTTCCGCCGGTGTTGAAGACCGCGTCCCCGGCGAAGAGGATCTTGCGGGCCGGACAATAGTAGGAGGTGTGCCCGGGCGTGTGTCCCGGAGAATGGTAGGCCACCAGTCCCTCGAAGGAATCCAGCTGGTCCCCGTCCTTGATCTTCTCGTGGATCTCGAACGGTTCACGGGGAGGCATTCCCGGTCCCTCGTAGGCCGGGTGCTTCGCGATGAACGCGGCCTCGATCCAGTGCGCGTAGGTCTTGGCTCCAGTCTTCCGGGCCAGTTCATGGAGTCCACCGGTGTGGTCGAGATGAAGATGCGTCAGGACGATGCGCTTGATCGCGGAGAGGGCGATCCCATGCTGGTCGCAGTAGCGCTCCACGATGGCGGGGCCCCCGTCGTAGCCATCATCCTTGGGAAGCCCGGTATCGAGGAGGGTCCAGGTGCCCCCGTGGGCATCTTTGAGAAGGAGGACGTTGGTCGTGAAGTCCGGGCTCGGGTCGATCCCGTCGATGGCGTGCACTCCGGGTAGTATCTCCGACATGTCCGCTCGATAGGCGGGATTTACTTCAAGATTTTGGAGGCGGGCAAAGAACGGGTCCGTTCGGGGAAACGATCAGGGAGCCCGGGGGCGCATGGGTTCGGGGATCTCGACACAAACGGCCTCCCCCCGAACCGTCACCACCCCTGCTACTTCCACGGTGTACGTCACGGTCACCTTCCGACCGGAGACGGAGGTGCTCGATCCCCGGGCTATGAGCTCCGGGCCGAGGGGGGTCGGTTTGAGGTAGTCGACCCGGAGCGACGCGGTGACGAACCGGTGGGGAGGAGGCGTTCCCGGTTCGCGGCCGTCGGCCCGGTACGCCGCCCACGCGGCCGTGCCGGTCGCGTGGCAATCGACCAGCGCCGCGAGGATCCCTCCGCTGACAAAGCCCGGGACCGCGATGTGGTCCTTTGACGGGGTGAACCGGGTGACCGTGCCCTCGTTCTCCCAGAAGGTGCGGAAGTGGTGTCCCGCGGGGTTGAGGCGGCCGCATCCGTAGCACCAGGCAAGATCATCTGGATAGGAATCCTGAATCGCCGTCATCCCTGCGGACACTGGGGATTCACGAAACGCCGTCGGATTAAGCCTTGCCGCCTCGTGGACCCGATGTCATCCCGGGGCCGTTTCAAAGAACTGCTCGAGCTTCTTCTGGACCTTCCATTCGCGGAGCCAGTGCGACTGCCGCATCCACCGGGCGAGCGGGATCGACAGGTACTCGCGGGCGCGCTCGAGCATCGCCTCGTACGAGGGAAGCTTCTCCGGGGTGCCCTGGAGGGCCGCCCGGACATGTTCCCGCACGTTCCACACGCCGAGCGGCATGATCTGCCCCGGGTGCACCTCTCGCAGGATCACGATGCCGGCCTGTCGTCGGATCCGTTGCAGGTGCTCCGTGACAGCGACGCGGGCGGCATAGTAGCAGCCGCCCATGCCCGCGTATCGCCATCGCCCGTCAAAGTTCTCCCAGTCCCCGAGCATCACGATCTCCCCTCCGAGCGGGTTCCAGAGGGTCCGGGGATACCATGCCTCGATGGACTCGTAGCGCCACTCGCCCGGGAGCAGCGCGACGAACCAGCGGTTCCCCAGGGCGGTCAGCGTGTGGAGCCACCACTCCGAGAGCTCGGGGAGTTCCCGGACCTTCTCCATGTTCCGCTTCGAGACCATGTCGTCCACGGCAGTGATGGACCATCGGGTGGGCACGAGCTTTCGGTTCCCCTGCCGGCCGAGCACTCCGGCGCTGAAGGCGCGTTCGATCCGGGAGACGGGGACCCCGTCCCCGTAGAGCTCCTCCACCGCGACCTTCGCGGGGGCATGGATGTCGGAAGCGAGCTTCTCGAGGCGGGGGTTCGCCTTGACATTTCCCAGGCGGAACTTCTCGACCGGGGCGGTCGGACCGTACGGCGGCACATCGTCCGAGAGCGTGAGATGAAAGCGCGGGGGACGCCGGAAGGTGGTCTCGGCCTCCGCGGTCGTGGTGGAGATGGAGAGGAGCTGGAGGTCTTGGAGGAGCGGCGAAGGATCGTTCGCCTCCTCGATCCCCATCCGGGACGTCCCGCGGACGAGGGAGGTCCGGTATCCGACGATCTCCTCGATGCTCTTGCCCACCCAGAGCTCGGGGCTGTCGTAGAGCAGCGTGTCGCCGAGCTCGGGGGTGACGAGCGGGCCCACCCGCACCTTGGGCCAGCCATAGCGGCCCACGAAGAGGGCGGGGGGGCTCGTGCCCTCCAGGGTGGGCGTCTTGAGGAGCCCCCGATGACGGGCGAACTCGCTCGCCTTGACGAGGATCGGACAGACGGGCTTCCCACAGAGCAAGGCCGCGGAACGGCACCGGATGCAGAGCGTGGGGTCCTTCTTGAGCTCGGGGACCGTGAACGCGATGTCCTCGAAGAAGGGAAGGAACCCTTCGGCCGCTTTCTCCATATCGTCATGACGAAAGGCGCGTCCGGGAGTTAAACGGTTGCGCTCTGTACGGAACCGTCAGCGGGACCGGGAGGGAAGTGGCGGATGGTCCTCGGAGCGGGAGGGGACCGGGAGCGGCGGGGCGTCGCCATTGGGCGAGGAGGGGTTGACGAGCGGGGCGCCGAAGTGCGTCTCCACCTGGGTCTTCATCGTGGCGGCCAAGATCGCCCGGCGGCGGGAGATCGCCCGCTCCTGGGTGGTCTTCCGCTCGAAGTACCACACGAGCACGCTCATCGTGACGGTCGTACCGATGATGACGGCCACGGCCGCCTCCATGAAGTGGTATTCCTCGGGTCCGCTGACGATCCCGGCCGCGATGGGCAACAGCAGCAAGACGGCCGAGGTGAGCCCCCGGGCCGAGAGCGCCGTGAGCGGGAGGATGTTGGAGGAGGGGCTCTCGGTACTGGCGGTGAAGAGGGTCGAGATCGAGACCCGCACCGCGAGGATGGCCACCGTCGCGAGCAACCCCATCGCGAACACCCAGGCGTACTCCGTGTTCAGGGTCACGAGGAGCCCGATGGAGAACATGAAGAAGGCCCGCAGGAGGAAGGCGACCTCGGACCCGAACTGCCGGACCCGCTGCGAGACCACGAAGTAGCCCCGCAGCCCCATCCATCGACGAATGCCGGCGCCGTTCCCGATCACGATCCCCATGATCAGGGCCGCGATGATCCCGGCCCCGTTCACATACTCGATCCCTCCCACCACGAAGAAGAGGAAGCCCACGGTCGCCATCGCGAAGAACGGGTAGGACTGGTAGCGGACGGAGAGCTCCACCCAGACGAGGCCCGCGAACGCGCCGCCGAGGATGCCGAGGGGGAGGCTCGAGGCGGCGTAGATGTAGGGGGCCCCCCCTCCGAAGAAGCCACCGCTCGGCGCGAGGAAGAAGAGGAGGGTCGTCACCAGGATGATCGCGATCGTGTCCTCGACCGCCGAAGTGAGGTGCACCAGCGCCCGCAGGTCCCGGTGGAGGGACATCCGGCTCGATACCGACACGACGACCGCGCTCGAGGTCGGGGCCAGCGCGGCGGCGAGGAGGATCGAGTTCATCATGTTGTGGTTGGGGATGATGTAGTAGTAGGCGATCGGCAGCGTGACCGCCAGGCAGGCCAACACGGAGCCGGAGGCGAGCAGGATCGCCTTCCAGGAGATGTTCCCCAGCACCTGCGAATGCATGTCGAGGCCGGCGTCGTAGAGGATGAGCGAAAGGGCCGCGATCCCGAGGTAGGGCGCGAAGGTCAGCACCTCGGAGATGGTGATGATGTGGAGCAGGCCCCCGAAGAGGATCCCGAGCAACACGAGCCACAGGGCATCGGGGAACCCGAACTTCCGGGCGAGCACATCTGCACCGAATCCCAAGAGGAGGGCCGAACCTGCGGCCAGCAGGAGGAAGGGGACGGTGATGGCCATCGTATTGGTATGAATTGATTCAAGATAAGCCTCTCTGTCGCTCGAGGGTCCATCGGGGGGAAAACCCACCGTCCGGTGTCCATAACGAGGGCGTTCGGGAGCGGTTCTCGGGAGGTTACCTGTGCGGAAATCGGGGGACCTCCCTCCTTGACCACGCTCGAAAGGCCGGCCCTTCCTCGGCGGCTCCGGAGCGCGCGATCCGCCCTGGGGGGCTTACGAGGACGTATTGTACCCTTGGGCTCTCGCGACCATCATGCCCTCGGGCCGCGTCAGCTCCCAGCTCTTCCAGCGAGCCGTCCGGGTCCTTCCCGGCGGAGTATCGAGCCCCGTGCGCTACTATCCTCCGTACCCGCGTTTCATCCGGCGAGGGCGGGGGTCCCACATCGTTGACGTCGAGGGAAACGACTACGTCGACCTCACGCTCGCCTATGGGCCGCTCCTGATGGGCCACGCCCACCCGGTCGTAGAGCGCGCGGTCAAGGACCAGTTGCGGCGGGGCACCATCTTTGGCGCCCCCACGGCCCTGGAGGTGGAGGTCGCCGAACTCCTCCGGGACCGCTTCCCTTCGATGGAGATGGCCCGCTTCGTCACCACGGGCGGAGAAGCCGCGCTCTCGCTCCTCCGGCTGGCCCGTGGAGCGACCGGGAAGGGCGGGGTCGCCAAGATCGACGGGGGATTCCACGGGTCCATCGACCAGCTTCTCGTGAGCGCAGGGAGTGGTGCCGCCTCGGTGGCCTCCTCCGAAGGGGTGTTCCCCTCCTCCGTCACCCCGACCTATCTGCTCCCGTTCAACGACATCGAGGCCGCGGAGGCGTTGTTGGAGCGGCAGAAGGACATCGGTCTGCTGCTGGTCGAGCCGGTGATGGGCAACATGGGGACCATCATTCCCCAACCCGAATATCTCCGCGCGTTACGAACACTGACCCGCCGGCACTCGGTGCTCCTGGGGTTCGACGAGGTCATCACGGGGTTCCACGCCGGGCACGGCGGTGCCCAAGGGCGTTACGAGGTGACCCCGGACCTGACGATGCTGGGCAAGGTGCTCGGTGGAGGGCTTCCGCTCGCGGCCTACGGTGGGCGACGGGACCTGCTCTCCCGCGTGGCGCCCTCGGGGGGGGTCTATCAGGCGGGGACCTACTCCGGGAACCCCTTGTCCCTCGCCGCCGCTCGCTCCGTGCTCCGATGGTTGACTCCCGCCCGGATGCGTCGGGTCGAGCGGGGGACCCAGTCCCTCGTCGCCGACCTCGAGGGGGCATTCCGCGAACGCGCGGTCCCGGTCCAGATCCCCCACGTCGGGAGCATGTTCTCGATCTTCCTCAGTGACCGGGAGATCCGCTCCGCGACCGACGTCCGCAAGAGCCGTACCCAGGAGTACGTCCGTTTCGCCCGTTCGATGCTAAAGGAAGGGGTCTTTCTTCCCCAGAACCCGTTCGAGTCGCTCTTCCTCTCCGCAGTCCATTCGGCCCCGGACCGCGCCCGGGTGGTCCGCGCTGCGCAACGGAGCATCTCCCGGGCCATTGTTATATAGCCGCCGTCGCATTCTTGCACGTGAGGAGAATGCGCTCGCATCTGCGGAACTCCATCCTCATCGTTATTCTCGTAACCCTGACGTTTTCGTCGGTCAGTCTTTCGGCCGCTGGGGGCTTGAGTTCAGTGGGAGGGGAGCACCCGACCACCGTACCGGTCAGTTCCTCCGCGGCCCCGGTCACGCCATCAGAGGGCAGCGAGAACTCTTTGCAGCCGGCGGGTCAGCTTGCCGGCTGGACGGGAGCGGACTACAACACGTCCACTTGCGGATGCCTTCCGCCCGAAGGGAACGCGGCATCCGGGGCGGGATACCTCGTGCAGGTCGTGCAAGGGGAGGTCCGGGTCTACGTGGTCGGGACCCATGCCCTCCTTCACAACGAGAGCCTGCTCAAGTTCTTCCGTGCCCCCACGGGGACCACGGTCCAGTACCCGGTCGCCGCGTTCGATCCCGCACAGGCCCGGTGGTTCATCGCCGCCGTGGTGGTGAACGCCAGCAAGGCGTCCGGATATGTCCTGGTCAACGTGTCTCAGGCGGCCAATCCGGACCTGTCGTGGTACCAGTACCGGATCAGTCCGGGGGCCGTGCTGCCCGAGCGGCTCCTGATGGCGCTCACCTCGGTCCAAGTGCTCGTGACGGACGATTCGTTCGCGGGCGGGGTGCTCAAGGCGGCGGACCTGTGGGTGTTCAACAAGACGGCACTCCTCGATGGGTCGTACAAGGCCTCCGACCTCTTCCACTACAACTCCACGACCGAGATGTCCTGGGTGCCGGCACCGGAGACCGGTGTGAACGATACCGGATACCTCGTGACCGATTGTGCCAGCGTCCCGACCGGGACCTGCCGTGGAGGGACCGCGCTCGACTTCTCCACCGTGCACGGGGTACCTCCCAAGGCCGTATCCGTGCGCACCTTTTCCCTGACGATCCCCGCCTCCTTGTGTCTTCCGTACAGTCGGAACTGCACGGTGAACGGAGGGGTTCCTCAGCGGGGGGGCGCGGGGATCAACATCTCTTCCGGGGACCTCGCCCTAACGAGCGCGGTCTGGGAAAATGGCAATCTTTGGGCCGCGGGCAACGCGGGGTGCAAGGTCACCACCGCGATCGTCGCCTGCCTCCACCTCATCCAGGTGTTGACCGGGACGAACAAGCTCGCCCGGGCCATTGACTACGCTCCCGGGAACGCCACGATCTTCTATTTCGACCCTTCGGTCTCGATGGACACCGCCTCGGACCTCCTGCTGACGTTCACGAAGTCCGGGAACAGCACGCTTCCGACCGTTGAGGACTCCTCCTTGCCCTTGGGCGGGAAGATGACGACCCCCACGGTCGCCGCGCTGAGCAAGGTCCCCTACGACCCGGTCCCCTTCGTGACGGCCGGTGTCTGCAATGCCACGGTCCCCTGCCCCTGGGGAACCAGCTCGACAGCGTCCGAGGAGCCGGAGAACGGGAGCGTGAGTTGGTTCGATGCGCAGTACTGTCCTGCCAATTGCACCTCGAACTACTGGTCGACCTGGATCTCGAAGTACGCCCCCACGATCCCCTACACCTACTACGTGACGTTCGACGCCTCGGGCCTCCCGAGGGGGCTCACGTGGTCCGTGAACTTCCGAGGAGTATCGCTCTACTCCACGGGGTCGTACGTGAGCTATCTCGAACGGAACGGGACGGCCAACTATTCCGTGCCGCGATTGGCGGTAGGGACCACGATCCGCTACGTCCCGTTGGTCGCCACCGCCCCGGTGAACGTGAGCGGGAAGGGCGTGACCGTGAACGTCACCTTCGTGGAGCAGTTCTTGCTCACGACCCATGTGACGCCCGCGGCGTCCGGCACCGTGGCCCCTGCGACGTCCTGGTACGATGCGAACGCCTCGGTGAACCTCTCGGCCACCGCGGGGACCGGCTACACCTTCTTCGACTGGACCGGGACCGGGAAGGGAGCGTACAACGGAACGTCCAATCCCGTCCATTTCAAGGTGATCGGACCGGTCGTGGAGACCGCCAACTTCGAGTCGGGTTCCGTGGTCACCATCTCCGAGGGAGGGTTGCCGGCCGGAACCTCCTGGACCGTCACGCTCAATGGCCTGACGGCGACGACCAACCTTTCTTCGGCGAGCTTCACCGTGGCGAACGGCACGTACACCTACTCCGTTTCGTCGATGGTGCCGCTGGGGTACGGGGACCGGGCCGTGGCCACCGTGGACTCCGGCTCGGTCATCGTGGCCGGCAAGGCGATGGGCGTCTCGGTCTCGTATACGGAGCAGTACTTCCTCAGCGTGACCGAGACCCCCAACGGGTCCGGGACCGTGACACCGGCCGCGGGTTGGTACACCGCCCATGCCGTGCTCAACCTCACGGCCGGGGCGGCGCCCGGGTTCCGGTTCCTGCACTGGAACGGAACCGGCTACGGGAACTATGGCGGGTCGAGCGATCCGGTTCAGTTGACGCTCAACGGTCCGATGAACGAAACGGCCATCTTCACTTCCCTCGGATACATCGACGGCACCGTGCAGCCGGCGACCGCGCAGATCTCGATCGACAGCACGTTGGTCCCGGTGAACCAAGGGAGCTTCAACACCTCCGTCACCGCGGGCGGCCATTTCCTCGTGGTCTCCGCGCCCGGCTACCAGACGCTCTACCTCAATCTCACCGTCGCCGCGGCCTCCGGGGTATCGCTCGCGTTGAGCCTGGTGCCCGTCCCCGCCCCGTCGAGCGCATCGGGCTCGGGCACCATCCTCGGCATCAGTTCCCCGATCCTGCTGATCATCGTGGTCGCCGTGATGGCGGTCCTCGCCGCGCTGGCGTTCATCCTGGGGCGCAAGATCGGCAAGAAGCGGACCGGGGAGGAGCCTCCTTCCGCGGAGCCCGCACCGCCCGGCGCCGCCGGACCGGTCGGGCCGGGAGGTCCGGGTTACCCCGGAGGGCCCCCCGCCTACCCGCCCCCGGGGGCGCCCCCCTGGGGACCCCAATGAAGCCGATCGGGAACCATCGAAACGGTTAAACGGCGGTCGACCGTTGGGACGTTTCCTTAGGGACCGAAGGGAACGATGATCGAAGAAGACGAGGAACTCTCCCGGATCCGAGCCCGGATGGCCAAGGAGATCGTCTCCCAACAGTCCGCCGAGCGCGCCGCGCCCCCGCCCCCCGCCACCGTCGGGATCGTCGACCTCACCACCGAATCCTTCGAACCGTACCTCAAGGCGCATCCCCGGGTGGTCGTCGACCTGTGGGCGACCTGGTGCGGTCCGTGCCGGGCGCTTTCCCCCGTGCTCGAGGAGATCGCTCGCACCCTGGCCGGTCAAGTGGACTTCGCCAAGGTGAACGTGGACCAGGCACCGGCCATCGCCCAGCGCTTCGGGGTCCAGAGCATCCCGACCGTGCTCGGCTTCCTCAAGGGACGCCTGGCCGAACGATGGGTCGGAGCCCGTCCCCGTCCGGAGATGGAGACGCTCATCCGTCGCGGCCTCCTCGGCGAGACCTCGACCATCCGCTTCCCGGACCGAGACCGATGATCGAGCTCTCCTACGTCCGAGTCGCCACCGGCACGGTGGAGGAGGCGACGGCCCGCCTCGAAAACGAGCTCCGTGCGCGCGGCTTCGGGGTCCTCGCCCATTTGGCCGTCCACCAGATCCTCAAGGAGAAGATCAATGCGGTGATCCCGCCGGTCGTGATCCTGGAGGTGTGTTCCCCGCGCCACGCCCACGTGGCGCTCGAGACGTCGCGGGAGGCAGCGTTGCTCCTCCCCTGCAAGATCACGGTCTCCGAAGAGAAGGGGAGGACGCAGATCGCCCTTCAGCGGCCAACGACGGTCCTCGCCACCCTCCTTCCGGTGCCCGAGCTACGCCCGCTCGGGGAAGAGGTCGAGACGTTGCTGCGCGCCGCCGTCGACGCCTCGGCCTAGGTCGGGCGATCTTCCCGCCGGGCCAAGAAGAGCAGCCCGATCCATACATCGATGAGGAGGATCCCGACCGCCTCCTCCACGGCCACGGAGGGCCAGGAGATCATGGAGGCGAGGGCCGCGCCCGGGATCGCGACCAGGAGCATCCCGAGGGCGAGCCGACGCTGACCCTGCGCGAGCACCCCGAGTCCCCAGACGAGGATGGAGAGGTCCGCGAGGGCGAAGAAGAGGAAGGTGAGGGTGATGTGGGGGGTCGTGCCCTCGTGATAGATCCCGATCCCCGCCAGCAGCGTCCCGGCCACGAAGAAGAAGGAGCTCCCCGCGGTCTCGACCTTGTTCCGGGACCGCACGACGAGAACGAGGGAAAAGAGGAGGATCAGCATCGCCGTGGGAAGGAGGACCACGTCGTTGTAGACCCACGCGAGGCTCCCCGCGATCTGGGGGTTCGGGTCCCCCATGGCGCTGAAGGAGTTCCCCTTCTGGAAGAAGTGCCACCAGGAGCGATTGAGATAGACGTCGAGGGACGCGCTCAGCCAGAAGTAGATGGCGGCCACCGGACCGATGAAGTAGCCGTACCTTTGGAGGGGGCGGCTCAGGGTCTGGAGGAACTGGGCGAAGGAGGTCGTCCCTTCGCTTCCGGCGTTCACGGTGCCGGGCGGGAGCGTGGACGGGACGCCTTGCGCGCCTCCTCCATCGCCTCCCAGAACTCCGGGGACACCTCGCGCAGCTGTTGGAAGGTGTTCCCGACCAGCCACTCCCCGCCGTCCATCGTGAACACCTGGCCCGTGATGTAGCTCGAGGTGTCCGCCACGAGGAAGGTGGCGAGGTCGCAGAGCTCGGCGTGGGTGCCAAAGCGGCCGAGGGGGATGTGCTGGCGCGCCGCGGTCTCGAACTCGGTTCCCGAGATGAGCCGCTCCCAGGCCCCGGACGTCGGGACGGGTCCGGGCGCGAGCGCGTTGAGGCGGATGCCATGCTTCGCCCACTCGACGGCGAGGGAACGCGTGAGGGCAAGCACCCCGGCCTTGGCGCAGGCGGAGGGCACCACGTGGGCCGCCCCGGTCCAGGCATACGAGGTCACGATGCTCAGCACGGAGCCCGGGGACTTTGCCTCGATCCATCGCCGGCCCGCGGCCTGGGTGACGTAGAACGTCCCGTCCAGGACGGTGCTCACGATGCTCCGGTAGGCGTTCTCGCTGAGCCGCTCGGTGCGGGCGAGGAAGTTGCCCGCGGAATTGTTCACCACGATATCGAGCCGGCCGAAGGTGCGATGGGCTTCCTCGACGAGCGCCTGGGCGGCCCCCGCGTCGCGGACATCGGCCACCTTCCAGTGGGCCTCTCCTCCAGCCTCCGTGATCGTCCGGTAGGTGGCCTCGAGGTTCTCGGCCCGTCGGGATCCGACGATCACCCGGGCACCGAGGGCGGCGAAGCGATAGGCCATGCTCCGTCCCAGGCCCGAGCCGCCGCCCGTGACGAGGGCCACCTTTCCTCGCAAGAGATGGGGGGCGAAGCGGAGCTCATCGACCACCCCGGGCAAGGGTCGCACGGCGTCCTCAGCCATGGGGAGCCTCCAGGGCGTTCACGAGGTCGCTCGCCATGTCGGCGAGCCGCCCGGGACCGTTCGCTTCGGTGAGGAGGCTCTGGAACGCACTTCCCACGATCACGCCGTCCGCCCCCATGCCGCGGTAGCGTCGGACGTCCTCGGGTTGGGACACCCCGAAGCCGACCAGCAGCGGGAGGCGAGGCCGGACCTTCCGGGCCCCGGTGAGGATCCCCGAGAGCTCGGGGGAGGACCGGGCGGGGTCGATGGCCTTGGCGTTCACGACCCCCGTGGTGCCGTACCGGGAGACGACGTAGAGGAATCCCCGGGTCCCCCGGGCGATCTGCTCCACGCGGCCATGGGCGCTCCCTGGGGATGCGAGGAGCACGGGGTCCACATGGGACCTCTTTCCCGCCGAGCGGAACGGCCCGGCCTCTTCCACGGGGAGGTCCGGGATGATCACCGCGGTCGCCCCTCCTCGGGAAAGGTCCTCGAGCGCGGCGGGGACTCCCCGGTGGTGGAAGATGTTGAGGTAGGTCATGACCGCCGTGGGTACACGCGAGGAGATCTGAGGGAGGAGCGACATAAGTGCTTCCCAGCGGAACCCGAGCCGCAGCGACTCGGACGCCGCCCGTTGGATCACCGGGCCCTCGGCGATCGGATCGCTGAAGGGGAATCCCACCTCGATCCCGGTGACCCCGCTCGCCCGGAGACGATCGACCGCCTCGAGGTAGCGTTCGGGGGGGACGGTTCCCGCCATGAGGTACGCGAGCAGGGACCCTTTTCCGGCCCGCTTGCGCGCCGTGAGCGTCTCACCCAGGCTGGCCATGTCGGGCCACCACCTCGAGGTCCTTGTCTCCGCGCCCGGAGAGCGTGACGACGATCCGCTCGTCCTTGCGCATCTTTCGTGCCTGCTTCATGGCCTCGGCCAGGGCGTGACAGGGCTCGAGGGCGGGGAGGATGCCCTCGGTCCGTGCCAGAAGATGGAAGGCGTGCAGGGCCTCTTCGTCCGTCGCCACGGTGTACTCGACCCGCCCGGCATCCTTGAGCGCGGAGTGCTCCGGTCCCACGCCCGCATAGTCCAGGCCCGGGGCGATCGATTCGGTCGGGAGGATCTGTCCCTCGGCGTCCTGCAGGAGGTAGGTCAGCATCCCGTGGAGGATTCCCGGGGTGCCCCGGGAAAGGGAGGCTGCCCCCATCGCCCCCTCGGCTCCCCCCGCCTCGACCCCGACGAGCCGAGTGCGGGTGCGCAAGAGCGGGTGGAAGGTTCCGATGGCGTTCGAGCCCCCTCCGACACAGGCGATGGCGAGGTCCGGGACGTCGCCGAAGCGCCGGTGGGAGTCCCGGGCGATCTCCCGGCCGATCACCGATTGGAAATCTGCCACGATCGAAGGAAAGGGATGGGGGCCCACCGCGCTCCCGAGCAGATAATGCGTGGACTCCACGTTGGAGATCCAGTCACGGAGCGCCTCGTTGATCGCATCCTTGAGCGTCTGGGTCCCTTGGGTGACCTCCCGCACGGTGGTCCCCAGGAGCCGCATGCGTTGCACGTTGGGTCGCTGTCGCTCCATGTCCACCTTGCCCATGTAGACCTCGGTCCGCAGGCCGAGGAGGGCCCCGACCATGGCGGTCGCCACTCCATGCTGTCCCGCGCCCGTCTCGGCGATGAGTCGTTGCTTTCCGAGCCGGCGAGCCAGCAACCCCTGGCCGAGGGCATTGTTGAGCTTGTGCGCCCCTCCGTGGACAAGGTCTTCGCGTTTCAGGTAGATCTCCGCGCCCCCCATCTCCGCGCTGAGACGGTCGGCGCGGTAGAGCGGTGTGGGACGGCCTCCCCACGTCGCTTCCAGCGAGCGGAGTTCCCGCTGGAACTTGGGGTCCCTCCGGGCGGCCCTCCAGCCCTTCTCGAGCTCCGTGAGTGCCGGCACGAGGGTCTCCGGGACGTACGTCCCCCCGTACTTGCCGTAGCGTTCAGGCATGCGGGTGCCGTGCCTCCCACCGGCGCACGGTGTGGATGAACAGGGCCACCTTGTGCGGGGACTTGTTCCCGGGGCTGGACTCGACACCGGTCGAGACGTCCACCCCGGCGGGGCAGACCTCCCGGATGGCTCCCACCACGTTGTCCGGGGTGAGTCCCCCCGAGAGCAGGAACCGGACCGCCGGGTGGTTCTCGACCAGGCGGCGGGCCATTCCCCGATCCGAGGGCTCTCCCTTTCCCCCCATGGACCCGGGATGCGCCGTGTCGAGATGGATGAAGGGATAGTCTTCAACACCTTCAGGAAGCGGGACGTTCAAGGCACCGCGCTTCTCTCCCTCTCCCGGCAGGCCGACGGAGGGCATGACCCGGGACCGGAGGGAGGCGGGAAGGTCGGCGGGGATCTTCCCGTGCACCTGGATGAGGTCCGATCCGACCTTCACGGCCTCCTTCACATCGGAGATCGAGGGGTCGAGAAGGACGCCCACGGTGACGAACTGCCCATGCGCGGCGGCGAAGATGTCCCGGGCCTCCGACCACGTGCGGTTGCGCGGGGAGGCCGGCACGCCGATCACGACCCCGACCATGTCCGCTCCCGCGAGGACCTCGAGGTCCCGCACCGTCGTGATACCGCAGATCTTCACCAGGAGCCGGCTCGAGGTCATGGTGGCGTTCCCTCCACGCGTAGCGATCGGACGAAGGACTCCGGGTCATCGTTCCGCAAGAACGCGGTGCCGACCAAGATCCCATCCGCTCCGGCGCGCTGGTAACGCTGCACGGCGGTCGGGTCCCGGATCCCGCTCATCGCGACCAGGGGGACTGTCCCGTGGGGGAGCTCGGCAAAGACCGCGAGCGCTCCGGCCGCGTCGACGGTGAGCGACTCGAGGTCCCGAGCATTGACCCCGATGACATCCGGGCGGGCATCGAGGGAGATGTCGATCTCCTTGCTCGAGTGGACCTCGATCACGGCCTCCATGCCCAATCGGTGGGCCGACTCGACCATGTCGGCCAGCGGCAGATCCATGTCCAAGGACAAGGAGAGCCGGGCGAGCAGAAGCACCGCGGAGGCCCCGCAGGCCCGGGCCGCCTCCATCTGCTCGACCGAGAGCACGAAATCCTTGAACAGGACCGGTAGCGGGGTCGCTCGCGCGACCTCCGCGAACTCCTCCAGGCTCCCGCCGAACGCCTCTGGTTGCGGGATCACGCTCAGGGCTTGAGCTCCCGCCGTGCGAGCGACCCGCACGAAGCGGGAGGCCGACATCTCCGGGACCGCATCATCTCCGTAACCCGGGGAGGAGTGCTTCAGCTCGAGGATGACCGCCGGGGAGCTCTCGACCGACCGGAGCGCCGCGGAGAGCGAGGGTCGGGCCAGGGAGAGGGTAACGCTGGGGGAGGGCATGTAGTCGTAGTAGCCGAGCGCGGTCACCCGACGGACCTCGCGGACGATATCGGAGAGGAAATGTCG
The DNA here is from genome assembly GCA_021823345.1 of Thermoplasmata archaeon. GTDB lineage: Archaea > Thermoplasmatota > Thermoplasmata > Lutacidiplasmatales > UBA184 > JAJYEA01. Next base: position 6,231 of record JAKAOF010000020.1, on the reverse strand, counting down.
CCCGGCCGGGGTGCCGGCCGATGTCGGAGCCTCGTTCATGTCCAGGACCTCATCTGGGCGAGAGCACAGAGTGATTCAAGCTTTGAGAGGGCCCTTCCCGCGCGTACCGTCTCCCGCGCCGCCGACACGCCCTCGGCAAGGTCGTCCGCCCGCCCCATGATCCACAGCGCGCCCCCCGCGGCGAGGAGCACGGCGCCGGCCCGAGCACTCGCGGTCCCTCCGGAGAGGATCTTCCGGGTCTCCTCGGCGGCCGAGGCGGGGGCCAGCGGCCCCCACTCCCCCTGGGTCTCCTCCGGACGAAGGAGGTCGGTGGGCTCGGTCCGCTCGATCGAGAGGCCATGGGCATCCCAACGGAAGAAGGAGGAGGGTTGTTGGGGGGAGGGTTCGTCGCTCCCGTCGTCCCCATGGACGGCGAGGACATGTTCGCACCCGAGCCGCGGGAGGACCTCTACCGCCATCCGGGCATACTCCGCCGAGAAGGCGCCGACGAGTTGATGCGTCGGCCTGGCCGGGTTCGTGAGCGGCCCGAGGAGATTGAAGATGGTCCGCGTCCCCAGCCGTTTCCGGACCGGGGCGATCTGGCGCGTCGCCGCGTGAAAGAGGGGAGCGTGCAGAAAGGCGAGTGACTCCCGGGCAAAGCTCTCGCGGGCAAAGGCGATGGAGGACTTCACCGGTAGCCCGAGCGCCTCGAGGAGGTCGGAGGAGCCGCACGGGCCACGCAGCGAGGAGTTGCCGTGCTTCACCACCGGGGCCCCGCTCGCCGCCACCACGAACGAGGCGACGGTCGACACGTTGAAGGTGGGGAAGGGGGCACCCCCCGTGCCGCAGAGATCGATCCCCTCGGAGGCGCCGACCAGATCGAACGGGGTGGCGAGGCGTCGCAACGTTGTCGCAAAGCCCACCAGTTCCTCGGTCGTTTCGCCCCGGGCGGCCATCGTCCGGAGAAGCTCCGCCGCGAGGTCCTCGGGAAAGCGGTTCTCGCACAGGCCCTCGGCGACCTGCGCCGCATCCTCGGCGCTCAGCCCCGAAGGGCGGCGCGCCCGTTCGACCCACGGATCCTCCTCCCCGCTCACCGTCGTGCCTCCCGGAGGAAGTTGGCGAGAAGTCGGGAGCCATGTTTCGTAAGGTACGATTCGGGGTGGAACTGGACCCCCCGGATCGGGTACTTCCGGTGACCGAGCCCCATGAGCACCCCGTCGCGGGACTCCCAGGATTCTTCGAGGAGATCGGACGGGAGGGATGCGCGTTCGACCACGAGGCTGTGGTAGCGGGCCGCCTGGAAGGGGGACGGTATCCCCTCGTAGAGGCTTCCTCCCTGGTGGGCGACCAACGTGGTCTCGCCGTGGCAAGGATACGGCGCCCTTCGGATCCTTCCCCCGAAGAACGCCCCGATCGCCTGGTGACCCAGGCACACTCCGAGCGTGGGCACGGTGCGCGATAGCGAGCCTAAGATCTTCGGGGTGACCCCCATCAGCTCCCGCTCCGAGGGGTTGCCGGGACCGGGGGAAAGGACCAGGGCATCCGCCTGCTCGCGTCGGACCGAGTCGAGCGACACGTCGGACCGCAGGGTGACCACCTCGGCCCCGAGCTTCCCCAGCGCCTGGGCAAGGTTGTAGACGAAGGAATCCTGATGATCGATGAGGACGACCTTCATTTTCCACTTATCACCGTCGACCTCGGCGCACGGGGCGTTCCGGAGGAGGGGCGGATCGGGAGAGGGCATCCTCGAGGGTCGAGAGCTTGACCAAGGTCTCTTCCCATTCCCGCCGGGGAAGGGAGGCATGCACGATCCCGGCGCCCGCCGCCGTGTAGACCTTGCCCTCGCAGGCGAACGCACTGCGGATGGCGAGGGCGAACTCGGCATTCCGGGGTCCGTGGAAGAAGCCGACCGCGCCGGCGTAGGGGCCCCGCCAGGTCCGTTCCTCGCGGCGGAGAAGTTCCGTTGCCCGGATCTTGGGGGCCCCGCTCACCGTGCCCGCCGGGAACGCGGCCATCAGGGCATCGAGGGCGGTATGTTCCCGAGGAAGGGTCCCGATGACGCGCGTCTCGAGGTGCTCGAGTCGCCGGTAGGGTACCCGCACTTCCGTCCGGGAAATGCGCACGCTTCCGGTGCGGGCGACCCGGCCGATGTCGTTGCGGGCGAGGTCGACCAGCATCCGATGCTCGGCCAATTCCTTGGGGTCGCGTTTGAGCGGAAGTCGGGCCCGGGGACCCGTGGGAGGGGGAGGCCGGGGGCGCGTCCCTGCGATCGGACTGATCGCGATGTTCCCCTCTCGCACCTCGACCACGCTCTCCGGGGAAGCCCCCGCAAGTTCGAACTCTCCCCTGGGACCCCCTCGCCAGTAGTAGAGGTACGCGTAGCGCTCGAGCCTCCGGAGCCGGTCCACGAGCGAGAGCAGGGAGCCACGGATCGTGCGTTCCCGCCGGTGGGCCAGCACGACCTGGAACGCCTCCCCGTTGAGGATGTCCTCCTTGAGCCGGTTGACCGAGGCCCCGAAGCGATTGGGCGAGGAAGAGTCGATGACGCGCCCGAGCTCCAGCGATTCGAGGGCGGGGATCGGGGTCCGGTCCGTCCGTGGTCGCACAGGGTGCCGCTCCCACTTTTCGTAGGTGTGGAATTCCGCGAGCGGGAACGGACCGTCGCGCGGGGTGGAATCCCGGAGGAGCGGCTCGAAGAGCCCGAAGGCATCGAACCCCACGAAGCCGACCTGGAGCGGTGGGGTGGAGGAGCGGCGCCCCTCATCGAACGCCTGGCGGAAGTCCTCGACGTCCGAGGGGCGCGACCACTCCTTCCGGGCCAAGGGGTGCGTCCCGAACATCGCCCAACGTGCGGCGCGGCCCGGGCTCGGGGCCCGTTCGAGATAGAATGCGCCGGTCCGGGCTCCGAGCGCTTCGGGTACGAAGGCGTGCCAGGGATCGGGCGGGGAGGGCATGCGCTATCGGGAAGCGCCGGTCCTCGGGAGGACCGGGGCGGAGCGCGACCCTGGGCCTACGGTGGAATGGCCGTTCCGCAGCTGGGACAGAATTTGACTCCGGCAGCGAGCGTCTGGTTGCACTTGGGGCACGTCTTGGCGGGAGGGGGTGCGAGCGAAGCGCCGCAGTTCGGGCAGAACTTGGTGCCTGCCGGTGAGGTCTGGGAGCACTTCGCACAGGTGAGCCCAGGCGCCGCCGGTGCCGCCGCGGGGGCTGGCGGGGCCGCCCCGGCCATGGCCATTCCGCAGTTCGGACAGAACTTGAGCCCGGAAGGGATCAGGGAGCCGCACTTCGGGCACGGGCTGCTCGGGCCACCGGCCCCGCCCCCTTGCATCCCGGCCATCCCGGGTTGCATGGCGCCGTACATGCCGTAGCCCATCCCCATCCCGGCGCCGAGACCGACCCCGGCTCCGGCCATCGTTCCGGTGGCGCCCGGATTGGCGGCCGCGGTGGTCATGGCCTGACCGGCCTGGTACTGCATGTAGTTGACGCCCAGGATCCCCATGGAGGACCGGGTGTCGACCGCCTTCTGCACGTCGTCCGGCAGGTTGACCGAGAGTCCCTGGATACGGTTGATCTCGACCCCGTAGGCGTTGAAGTAGTCGGGGGCCTTGCCCAGGATCATCTGCTCGATGGTCGAGAGCTGGGCGGCGATGTCGGTGACGCGCATCCCTTGCTCCTTCATCTGACCGAGGGTGCTGTAGGTCAGCAACACCATCTGGTCGCGCAGGCGGTCCTCGACGTCGGCCTGGCTTTCGGCCCCGAACGTCCCGACGAACTGGGTAAGGAAGTTGTCTGGGTGGCTCACCCGCCATCGGAAGTCCCCGAAGGTCCGCAGGGAGACGATCCCGAAATCGGGGTCCCGGAACTGGTAGGGCTCCTTGGAACCGTACTTGCCATCGAAGAAGCGGCGTTGGAGGTAGTAGACCTCGGCCTGCTGCTGGACGCCCGAGAGCGCCTGGACGAGCTTGCCCACGACCGGGGCGTTGAGCGAGGTGAGGGCATAGCGGTCGGGGCGGTCGATGTACATCAGTACCTTCCCATCCCGCATGAAGACGGCGTACTCGTCCTCCCGGACCACGACGTTGTCGTTCAGGCGGATGTTGCGGGGGACCCGCCACATGACGTTGGGGCCCTTGTAGGCATCCTCCCAGATCATCGTGGCAGCTCCGCCGAATGCGCTCTGTGCGGCAACCCCGGGTTGAGACTTCTTACCAAACATGCTTCACCTATTCTGAAATGTACCTTACTGCAGGATCTTCTCCACGTCCATCACTCGAGTCGAGAAATTGTTCTCCAGGGAGACCACGTTCGAGCGCAGCTGGGAGACCAGGGAAGAGATCTGAGCGGTGTTCTTGACGGCCACCGCGTCCTCGATGGGCTTGAGCGCCGCGACGACCCCCTCGGCGGCGGAGACGAAGCTCCAGTCCCGCTCGTAGAGGCGATCGAGCTTTTCCGCGGTGATCCGGACCGCCGGGGAGATCCCGGTGTACCCCTGCTCCGCGTGGCGGATCTGTCCCTCCATGCGCTGCACTTCCGAGCGCAGGCTGCCGATGTCGGTGAGGGCGATCGCGACCCCGTTGCGGGCCATGTTGGAACGGAGCTCATCCAGCCGTTGCATCGCGATGACGAGCCGGTCCGCCACCTGGATGCGCAGCAACGCGTCCGCGGCCCGCACATCCTCCCCCAGCCGGTACGTCCGGTAACCGGGGATGAGGAGTTGAAGACGCTTGAGCGCCCCGCGGTCCTGGTCCACTCGCTCCCGGATGTCGATGGGAGGCGCGCCAGGCGACGGGGGAGGGGCCGTCGGAGCCGCGGCAGGGCCGCCCCCGAGCGTTGCACCGCACGCGGCACAGAACCGCGCTCCAGCGCCGACGGGTTGTCCACATTTCGGGCAATAGCTCCCTGAAGAGGTCTGTCCTGCCTGCATAGCATTACCTTTGATTCGTGGGGGGGTACGCCGAGTCTCCCGATCCGGGGGCAGCGACCCCGGTCGAGCGGCGCCACTGCTCGCGCTCGGACTCCCGGCGCGCGACCACCTTGCGCGAAGACGATCCCCACCAGGACCCGGCGATGCCGATGATGGCGAGGATCAGGATGATGATCAAGAGGAGGACCCGGGGAGCGAAGTCAAAGCCCGACGCCGTGGAACCGAAGGCGGAATTGGGCGTGGCGAGGTCCGCACCGAGAAGCATCGCGATCCCGAACCAGAAGGAGCCCACGGCCGCCATGCCGAGCAGGTTGCCGCGGCTGAGGGCGCTGCCGAGGTACACCCCTAGGGCGATGACGAGCGCAACGATCCCCGTGTAGAGCATCGCATTGTAGTAGCCGTCCTGCGGGTAGCTCAGGAACAGGATGTAGCCGATCAGTACGAGGATGGCGAAGACAACGAACGCCACGAGCAGTGCAAACGGACTCAGCGCGTTCCCTGACGAACTTCCAGAAGACATCGACACCTCAGAACGATGGAAACATAGGGGGCCGCAAGTATATGACAATTAGGGGGCAACATGTGGACCGGGCGAACCGGAAGGAGAGGTCCCTCCCGTAGTCGGACGAACGGATCGCTACTTCTTTCTCCCGGTCGACCGCTTCTTTCCTCTGGTCACCATCTCGTACAAACGAAGCCGGTCGGTCGCCCCCCCCGCATCCCCGCCAGCGCGCACCGGCTCCTCGGCGGGATGCGGGCGGGGAAGGTGCCCTGGAAATGGACACCCCTCAATGGCTAAATATGGGCAAAGTACTGACCTTGGCATGGCCGAGATCCTGCTCTTCCACCATGCCCTGGGACAGACCTCGGGATTTCTCGCCTTTGCCGAGCAGTTGCGACGGGCGAAGCATACCGTGCACACGCCGGATCTGTACGAGGGGCACACCTTCACCTCGCTCGAAGAGGGAGTGGCATATGCCAAGAAGACCGGGTTCGGCGAGATCGGAGAGCGGGGTCGACGGGCCGCCGAAGGTTTGCCCCCGGGTCTCGTCTACGCGGGGTTCTCGCTCGGGGTGATGCCGGCGCAGGCGCTGGCCCAAACACGACCCGGGGCGAAGGGCGCTCTGCTGTTCTCTTCCGCTTTTCCTTCGGAGGAGTTCGGGGGCCCGTGGCCCGCCACCGTCCCGCTGCAGATCCACATGATGGAAGCCGACCCGTGGGTGCTCGAAGGGGATCTCGAGGCCGCGCGCCAGCTCGTGACATCGGCCCAGCGAGCCGAACTCTTTCTCTACCCCGGGAACGGACACCTCTTCGCCGACAAGAGTGTC
>JAKAOF010000019.1:18804-26758 GCA_021823345.1 Thermoplasmata archaeon | reverse complement strand
AGACGCTGCGCTCCCGCGGGGCCCGGAGCGAACGTGAAGTCCCAGCCCCCCGTCACCTTGGTCACGCCATCCAAGGGTACGGCCGCGATCCCCCAATCGGCAAAGATCGTCGCCCGGGACACGGGACGCTTCCCAAGCGACTTCCAACCGTACCCCTTGACCGCCGTGATGGGAAGACCCATCTTTCGACATGCGATCCCCGCGGTCACGACCACCCGATCGAATCGGTGGGGGCCCCCCTTGGTGCTTAGCGTTCCGTTCAGTTCGATCCGGGAGACCTCGGCCCGCTCCCACCGGACCCCTTGGAGGTCCCGAACGAGCCGCTGGACGCAACGGTCGGTGTCCAGCCAGCCCATGTCCGGGTAGAGAAGGGAGCCTCCCCCGCGCCCGTTCTCCGTGACCTCGACCCGCTCCCCCGTCGAACGGTCCTCGTGATTCCGGAGCGCATCGCGGAACAACGAGGCGCGGTCGTAGCGCTCTTCGAGCCCGCCGACCACGAACCCGAAGTCATTCTCTTCCTCCGCCAGGCGCCGGTACTCTTCCAGGGAGGTCCTTCCCAGCTCGCCGGTACGGGCGAGGTCCTCCGGCCGCAACTCGTCCCCGAAGTGCCGGAGGTACTGACCGAGCCATCGACGGTCGACCCGACGGAACCGGGAGGACCCGTTCGCAAGGTAGCGATACGCCCGCCGGAGATAGCGGAGATTGTTGATGGTGTAGTAGTTGTGTCCTTCCAGGATCCCGGCCGCGTGGACGGATCCGGCCCCTGGCCGGGTCTGTTCGAAGAGGGTGACGACCGCCCCTTCCGCGCGTAGATACCGGGCGGCGAAGAGCCCCGTGATCCCTCCTCCGACGACCGCGACCTCCATCCCTAGCGGTTCACCGGACCGGGAATATATCGGGGACGGCGCCGAGTCCGCACCATCCTATATACTCCGGGCCGCTCCGGATGCCGGAGAGGACGTGGCGTCGCCCAAGCAGTACGAAATGTTCCTCGTCGGAGGGGCCTACGACGCATCGAGCGGTGAGGCGGTCATCGAGCTGTTCGGCCGGACGCGGGAGGGAGATTCGCTCACGGCCCGGTTCTACGATTTTCATCCCTATTTCGAGCTTCGGGAACCTTCCCCGGAGACCGTCACGCGCCTCAAGGCCGACCCCGACTACCGCAATTCCCAGGAGGTCACGCGATGGGTCGACGGGAAGGATCGACCCTGCCTCCGGGTCGAGGTGAGCCTTCCCGGTACCGTCCCCAAGTTCCGCAGCAACTACGGCCTCCCCGAGGATGACACGAGCGTGCTCGCCTGCGACATCCCCTTCGCCCACCGCTTCCTCTACGACAAGTTGAAGGCCGGCTCGGCGGCCATCACGTTCGAGGGAACTCCCGAGGCCCCGGAGGTCCAACGCCGCTACTCCACCCAGCAGGTCGTGCGCGTCGTCGGGGAGATCTCGAGCGCACCCTCCTTCAAGCCCGAGCTCACCTACCTCTCCTTCGACATCGAGAACTCCCTGGTCGACCGGCGGATATTCTGCCTGTGCGGCGTGGTGCAACGCGGGGATGGGACGCGCGAGGAATTCTCCTTCGACGGGGAAGAGCGTTCCATCCTCCAGCGGTTCGTGGACAAGATCCGCTCGGTCGACCCGGACGTGATCACGGGGTACAACATCGGCGGGTACGACCTGCCGCTCCTCAAGGAGCGGGCGGAGAAGAACGGCTTCCCCAAGGGCGACCTCACCTTCGGGAGGGACGGGGGACCGCTCTCGGACTTCGGGGACCGCCTCTGGCGGGCCCACGGAAGGGTCATCGCGGACGCCTGGTGGTCCGTGCGGACCATCCTCCACCCGAAGCAGGAGTCCCTCCAATACGTCTCGAACCAGATGCTGGGAGAGGGAAAGATCGACGTCGATCGGCGGAACATCGATGCCGAGTGGGCCGCGGATCGGGCCAAGGTGCTCCGGTACTGTGTCAAGGACGCGGAGCTTGCGCTCCGGATCCTCCTCGAGCTGCGGGCCGTGGAGCGGGCCGAGAACATGGCCTCGGTCGCCGGGGTATACCTCGACGAAGGGTTGAACGGCCGGACCAGCACGCTCGTGGACTCCCTCCTCATCCGGGGAGCGGACGAACGCAAGATCGGGGTCCCGCCCACCCACCGGACGCGCGGGGAGGCCCCGATCGAGGGGGGCTTCGTGCTCGACCTCAAACCGCAGCTCGCCAACTGGGTCGTCGTGCTGGACTTCAAGTCGATGTACCCCTCGATCATCATCTCCCGGAACATCTGCTTCACCACCCTTTCCGAGCAGGGACCCACCGAGGCCCCGAACGGAACGCACTTCCTTTCGAAGTCCGATCGTCCAGGGCTCATCCCGGACATTTTGCGATGGCTCATGGGCGAACGGGACCGGCTGAAACGCCTGTCCCGGGAGGCCACCGTGCCCTCCGACCGCGAGTACTACGACGGGCTCCAGTCGGCCGTCAAGATCCTCATGAACTCCTTCTACGGGGTCATGGCGAGCTCCTTCTACCGGTTCACGAACAAGGACATCGGGGCGGCGATCACGGCCTTCGCCCGCAACGAGATCCGGCGGGTCATCGACGAGGTGAAGAACACCGGGGCCGAGGTGCTCTATTCGGACACGGACAGCGTGTTCGTCAAGTCCCCGGTCGACGACCTCGAAGGGAGCCGGAAGTTCGGAACGGACATCGCCTCCCGGTTCACCCGCGAGGGGGTCACCTTCGAGTTCCAGAGCGTCTTCGCCTCCTTCTTCAGCCATGGGGCCAAGAAGCGCTACGTGGCGCGTCAGGTCTGGCCCAAGGAGGAACAGATCGTCCGGGGCTACGAGACCCGGCGTTCGGATTCCTTCGAGCTCCAGGTGGAGGCCCTGAACGAGATCTTCCGGCTCATCCTCGACGGGCGGAAGGACGAAGCGGTCGAGAGCGCCAAAGAGGTCGTCAAGCGCACCCTCGCCGGCGAGGTGCCGAAGGAGAAGCTCGTGATCGCCCGCACCGTCCGGGCCGAGGAGGAGTACAACGAGAAGACCCGCGGAAACCTGCCCTTCCTCCGGGTCTACAAGAAGCTCAAGGACGAGGGGTTCGACGTGATCCCGGGGATGAAGGTCGCCTGGATCGTGGTCGACTCCAAGAAGTCCCCCCAGGACATCGAGCCGTACCTCCTGGGCCGGGCGTATCCCGCCGGTCGGGACCCCGACTTCCGGTACTACGCGGAGCGCCTCGCCCAGACCCTGGCCCGCATCACCGAGGTCTTCGGGGTGCCGGAAGAGGAACTGCTCGGAAAGCCCACCCAGCAACGGTTGGGGGATCCTCCCGAACGGCCGGACATCACGGCGGACCTCGACACGCCGGTCACTTCGCTCCGGTCCCCCTCGGCCCGCGGGCGACAGACGACCCTCTTGTGAGCACCCGGACCGGGGTTCCTCCCGGGAGGCGAACCGGCGGGCGCGCTGGCTTTATGCCCCGGAAAACTGGCCGTCCCGTGGTCTCCGTATCCGACCCCTCGGCGCTCAAGATGGTGCTCGTGGTCCGTGGCGAGCTGGGGCTTTCCCCGGGAAAGACCGCCGTCCAGGTCGCCCACGCGGCGGTCATGCTCGTGATGGAAGGCCGGAGCCGCCGCGACCGGGACCTCGAACGATGGCTGGACGAAGGACAGAAGAAAGTGGCCCTCAAGGCCCCGAACCTCCTCGAGATGGAGGAGCTCCGTCGGAAGGCCCAGCGCCTGGGGCTCCGCACGGTCTTCGTGGAGGACGCCGGGCTCACCGAGGTCCCCCCGGGCACGAAGACCGTTCTCGGGATCGGCCCGGGAAGCCCGGCCGACATCGACCGGGTGACAGGCTCCCTCCCCCTGCTCTGAAACGACCACCCCCCTTCCGGTGGGAGACCGGCGAACCGAAGCTCAGTAGCGTTCTACGAACACCCGGTCCTTGGGGGTCCCGTGGTCGATCGCATAGCTCTGCACGTCGGTGACCATCTCCGGGGCCCCACAGATGTACACGTCGTAATGGCTCAGGTCGGGGAAATCCTTGCCGAGAACATCCTGGACGTGTCCGGACCTCCCGGTCCACGGGGCATCCGGCCGCGATAGGACATTGAGGAGCTGGAACCGGTCCCACTCCCGGGCCAAGTCGACCCACCGGTCGTTGAGGATGAGGTCCGCCGGGTATCGGTAACCGACCACGAGGCTCGTCCGGGTGTCGGGAAACCGATGGCGCACGCTCCGGACCATGGGAAAGAACGGGGCGATCCCGGTTCCCGTGGCCACGAACAGGAGCTGGCGGTCCCCGGGCTCATGCACGGCGAACTTTCCGAGCGGTAAGATCACGTTGAAGCGGTCTCCGACCGCCGCATCGCAGAGAAGGTTTGACGCCAGCCCACCTTCCACCCGCTTCACCACGAGCTCGAACTCGGGTTGCGGGGTGGGGTCCGAGGTGATGGAATACGAGCGGGTGACCGGCTTGCCTTCCCGCTGCAGCCGGAACGTCACGTACTGCCCGGGGAGTGGATGGAAGGGATCCTTCCCCGGCCCGGAACATCGCAGGAGACACGTGTCGGTCGCGACCTCGCGTTTTTCCTGGATCTCGGTCTCCCCGCGCCGCGGGGTCGATGCGACACCGGTCACCGAGGTCGACCTGCCATTCCCTGTGGGAGCCCTGGCGCCCATTAAACGCTTGCAAGCCGGATTCGCTAACGGTCACCCCGGGACCGCCCCCTGACCCGTCGGTCCCTACTTGTAGGTGGACTGGTAGGTGTTCCCCTCGTCGTCCCAGATGGTGATGCAGCTTCCTTCACATTCGTAGAGGCAGGCGTTGCACAGGATGCAGGCCGATCCGTTCTCGGCCACGGACTTCTCCGCCCGGAAGTGGAACTTGGCGGCAATCTCGGGATCATCCGCTACCTTCGGGAACTCTTCCCGCGGGTGCATCACGAACACCGCCACGGGGCACACGTCGAAGCAGTGCCGGCAGCCCGTACACTTTTCCAGGGCCACTTTCACGTCGACCATGAGAACACCTCTCCCTCCGGCTCTCGATGGATCGCTCCGAAGGAGAGCGGAGCTCGGCACGGTCGAGCGTACGCACCGAAGCAACGGTCCTTCGGTCGGCCGCGAGGTCGATCGCCCCTCACCGCGTCGGTTTGAAATGTGGACATCTTCTTCTCCCCCACCCTACCTAGGCATCGGTTCCGGATGTGGAAAGCACCGAACCGTTTCGGCAGGAAGTCTTTAGCCTTCGAACGTATGGAGTGCGATATGGGGCAGCCGACACCGGGAACGGAACCGACCCTCGAGGACATCCTTAAGGACGACCACGAGGAGATCGACGGGTTCTGGCAACAGGCGGGGGAACTGCGGGCCCGCAACGAGCCATTGACGGTCTCCTTCTACCGAAAGTTCGTGGGGGCCCTGGATGAGCACATCGAGATCGAAGAGCACGACCTCTTTCCCTTCAGCCGCAATACGCGTGGCGAGGCCGTCCAGCATCTCCTCGAGGTGCTGCAGACCGAACACCGCGAGATCCGCAAACTGCTGGGGAAGATGAGCTCCGACCTCGACGCCGGGCGGCTCCCGTCACCGGATGACGAGACGGAGCTTCGAAACATCCTCTGGACGCACAATGCCCGAGAGGAGGGGATGTTCTACCCGGACTTTGGAGCGCATTTTGCGGATACCCCGGAAGGGCGCAAGTTGACCGACGAGGTCCGCGCTCGCTGCCACTGTGGCCACCGGTGACCTTCGGGCCCGAACGCGGCGAGATTCCCCGGTCCGATGCCCAGGTGGTCCCCGATGGCGAGGGGAGGGCTTGTCCGGGGGTTATGATCGACGGCCCGAAGTCTCGACCGCTTCCTTGAGGAGCTTGCGCTCGATCACGGCCAGCGATTCGGAGAGGGTCGACTTCGCCACGCCCAAGGACTCGGCCAGCCGGGTCAGGGAGATCTTCCGGGGAACCTCATAGTAGCCTTCGGCCATGGCGGCATGGAACAGCTCGCGTTGGCGCTTCGTCAGGAGGGCAAAGTCCTCCGGCGCCTTTCCTCGACGGAGCGACTCGATGTCCACCCCCGGGGACACGCGGCGCAGATGGTCGTAGAGTTCCCGGATCTTGGGCTCGGCGGCCACCACCACCCACGTGGCAAACCCGCCCCGAATGAGGAAGGGGAGCCGCGGCATGAGATGCAGCTCGCCCAACCCTTCCATCAGGTTCTCCGTGGTGTGGGCGACCCGGTACTCGGAACAGGACTCCCCTGAACTGATCCGCTCCACCTCCCGAACTCCGCGATAGGAACGGATCTCGGCCGCCAGCGCCTCGGTCCGTTCTCCGCACAGCCGCATATCGACGGTCGTTTCCCCCGAGGCGCTGCGAACGTGGTTCTCGATCTCGATCGTGAGGTCGGCGTGGGACAGGGAGAACTGCCGCATCCACGCTCCTTCGGGCAACGGGATCTTGAGGCGACAGACCAGGGTCAAGGGGGTCGGTCGTGCGGCCATCGTCGGGCACGAGAGGGCGGAGGGGCATTATGGTTGCTGGCTCTCGACCATGCCCTGCCGAAAAGGGAAGGGGTCCTACCCGAGGGAGCTTCCCGCCGGGAACTGGACCGGAGAGATCTCGGGGCGTACCGCCGGTAGTTCAGGAACTGACGGACTCCAGGGGCTCGTCCTCCCGCGCCAACAGGGAGTACAGGATCAGGAAGAACCCGACGAGCGTGAAGCTGGCGCTAGCGAGCCATGCCGTGAGGTAGTCGCCCTGGGTCAGCACCTCAAAGAGGATCCCGGAGAGGGCCGCCCCGAGCGAGACGAGTCCGAAACCGAGCGCCATGTAGAATAGCGGGCGATCGTGGATCTTCTGCCAGGAGCGGAACGCGTAGTAGCTGATGATGCCGCCCATCGTGAACACGAGGATCATGATCGCACGGAGGTACCATATCTCGGGGATCCCGAGGATGACGGGGACGCTCGTCATCCCTTCACCTCGTTACGCATCACTTGCCACATCTTCCCAAGACGCTCGGCGGTGAGATTCCGATAACGGACCCTCACGTTAAGCTTTCCCCCAACCATCTCGACCCGTACGCTCTCCAGCAGGCTCCGGAAGAGTTCTACGCGCTTCCCTTCCGGGGTAATGGTCACGGACTGTATCGCAACCAGGCCGACCCGCTGCAGTTCGTGGAGCTTGTGGTACACTGTGCTCTGCGGAAGATTGAGCGCGATGACGAGATCATGCACCGGCCGGGGAGCATCGTCGAGCGTAAGCAGGATCTTGCGCGAGGAGGCGTCCCCCAAGGCCATCAGGAACTCCTCTTCCTTGGTCTTGGTGAAGGTCTCCCCACCGCCCTCCGTTGTGGGAGAAACGTGCGGCTCCATTATCCAACCCGAGCGAACGAGGTCTTTCCACCATCGGTTGGGCGCCAGAACTTCGCGTTAGCCGCAACCATTATCGTCCCTCAGGATGTGTTTGCGAACTGGCCCCCGTGGGCTAGAGGAGGGAATCCAACCATGAAAGATGTCACAGTACGGAACGCGATGACTCGTTTGGTGCAGACGATAACCCCCTCAGATTCGCTCGAGAAGGCCATGAATGTACTGAAGCGGTACGGTATTTCAGGGCTTCCGGTGGTGGATTCGCGGCAGCGGGTGGTCGGAGTGCTGAGCGAGAAGGACATCGCTCGGAATCTGTCAGAAGCGTTAGGAGAGAGCTCCACCTCCATCCTAGAGCTGGTACTTCATACCTCCACGCCGAAGGTTCGGAAGTCGAAGCCCCCGTCCCTGGCGGACCCGGAAGCGAAGGACATCATCCGGTCCACGCTCAAGTCCGTGGTCGTGGGAGATGCCATGTGCGAGGACCCGGTGGTCATCGGACCCGGGGCGTCCCTCGATTCGGCCGCCCGCATCATGACGGAACATCACATCAACCGGCTGCCGGTGGTCGATGGCGATCGGCTGGTGGGCATCATCAC
>JAKAOF010000019.1:16866-18704 GCA_021823345.1 Thermoplasmata archaeon | reverse complement strand
GTCGAACGGGAGATCCAGAAGGTGATGGGCAAATGACCGACCACGCGGACGACGAACAGAAGATGGTGACCATCGCCAAGCTGTTGCGAGATGCCCTGGACCTGGCAGAGGGCGGGACCAACAAGCCGCTCGAACGGGAGAACATGGCCGGTCTCCTGGCCGGTGCCCTGCTCAAGCTCATCCAGCGCCCCGCTTCCTCGCTCCCCGCGCAACCTCAACAGGACATGTCCGTGGAGTTCCTCCTGGGGATACTCCAGAAGGAGACCGAGCGGATGGAAGCGGCCAAGGAGGAGACCCGGCGAAAGGACACGGAGCTTGCCCTGAAGCTCCAGTTCGCCAAGGACAAGGAGCGAGAACTTCAGGAACGGGAGGCCAACCTGGCGCGGTTAGAGGCCCAACTCCGCGTTCGTGAGAACCAACTCCTCAAGCGGGAGTCCGCACGACCCCATTGACCCCGTGGCCAGTTCAACACTCGTTCGCTTCTTGCAGGAACGTCACTAGGAACTGTCGCGCGTGGTCAGAGTCGCTTTCACTGAGGATCAGGAAGCCTCGACAGAGTTGCGCCAGCTGGATGCGGTCGGGAGGTTCGGTCAAAGATTCCATCTCAGAACCCTCACTGATCATGCCGAGCCACACCATGGTATAACATGGCAGGGGAGGACTTAAACCTATCCCCTCACGTTGCGTCAGTATAGGGTACCACAATATTTCCCCCCGCCCACCGAGAGCCTCGACCGGTACCGGTAAAAACCACGAACGAAGAAGTCTTTTAAAGGGTCGGGACTCTCGTGCCTTCCCGATGAAGGGTTCCGCCGAGTCGACCGGCAATCGGCGCGCAGGTTACCTTGTCGGCGCCTCTTTCCTCATCGTATTTGGCTTCGGGATCGGTGTCGTCCTCAACATCGTTGCCCATCTCACGGCTCCGACGCAGGGATCGTCGATCTTCTTCGTGACGGTCTACCCGATGTGGGGCTGGTACGCCACGCTCACACTCGTACTGGGGACGCTCGCCACCTTCGTGGGACTGGGGATGATCTGGCTCGCGATGAACATCCCCTATGGACCCCTTTCGCTTCCGGACACCGAAGGGCATCTCTAGCTACCTCCAGGGTAGAGCCCGTTGGGAAACCTTTTAAAGTAGGTTCTGAACCATGACTTCGCACGTGGTTCGCTTTCTCACATCATAAGGTTCAAATACTGGGAGCCAGTTTCTGCGCCCATGTCCGTTTGGGCAAACAGCCGGGAGTATCTACTGAGTGCTACCATCGTCTTCGTGACCTTGATCATGGTTCTATCGAGTGGAGCCACCCTCACTCAGGTGTCGCCATTGGGACAAGCACCCGCTGCCGCCCCGGGCACTTCGCTCCCGAATAGCCTTCCTTCCGCATCCACGGGAAGCGCTGCGGGGTTGGGAACCGCCCGGCAGTATCAATCGTCCGTACCCCTTGACAATTCCGTGAACCCCTCGGGTTCCAACGTGATCGCCCCCAACGCCTTGGGTGCCTATGCTAGCCCGACATCTGCGGGCTCCGCCACCTCCCAACTCGCCCCCTGGGCCCAGAAGGCGCTCGGGATCCATGACGCGGCCACCGCCAACATCCACACGGTCGCCTCCTATCCCAACATCCAATTCCTCAAGAATCCGCACGCCCAGACGGGCGTCATCACCCCCGGGTATGCCACAGTGGCTCCCGCACCGATGGGTATCGCGGACTACGGCCTCGGTTCGACCGGGCCGTATGCCTACAACACGACCCACTTCCTGGGCCAGGTTTCCTTCAATTCCATGCCGAACGTCACCGATCCGGCCTCCGAGGGAATGATCGTCCCCGGCGCCA
>JAKAOF010000019.1:0-16766 GCA_021823345.1 Thermoplasmata archaeon | reverse complement strand
GGCTCGGTTGCGCTGGAATACTCGAACCAGTTCTCGGGCGGCTGGAAGAACGTGCCTTCCGCCTACGACGCCGGGGGCAACACGGGGGAAACGGCCACCGGTATGTCAGAGTACTGGCCCAGCACAGGAACGGTCGATATCAACGCCGGGCCGTCCTTCATCGAGGGTCTCTGGAACTCCGAGGCCAGCTATGCAGTCCCAGCCGGTGACCTTCAGTTGAAGGGAACGATCTCGCCGGATTACGGATTCCTCTTTGCCAGCGTTGGACCGGTCACCCTGAACGCCACGAACGTCTCGTGGGTCCCCTCGACCAACACGGGTAACTTCGACACGTTCCTGCCGGCACTTCCGGCCGGCAAGTCCTACAACACGGTGGCATTCGCTCCCGAGTCAGCTGAACTCAACGGGACGGCGTTCACCACCAGCCAAACCAACTACGCGGTCACGCTCACGGCGAAACCCGGATTCTTGGATGCTCCGCTTTACATGAACGGGAATAACCAAGCGTCCAGCTTGGCCAAGAACGTCACCGGTTCGTCCGTGGCCCCATGGAAGTTCTCCAATCTCAACTATGTCCTGAACAACTCGTTCAACTACGCCAACGATTACGGCTTCCCGGTCTTCGAGATGTTCCAGGCGGAGGCGTTGACATCCACGGTGGTGGCCAACGACCTGACTCAAGTGGGGAACATGGACCTCATCTACGATGTTGGAGGGGCCTCTTACACCGGAGCGGCGGGCTACTTCGGCATGGTCAACGAGTGGCTCGACCAGTCGCCGGTTTCGTCGAACCTGACGATCAACCCCATGTGCTTCTACTACTGTATCGGCGAAGGGGTCTTCCTCTGGAAGGACACCCACGCACTGGCGTGGAACATCACCGTTGACTACTCGCAATTTGGAGGAGTGTACACTGGGGACTCCGTGTCCACCGCGGTCGACAACATGGTCGTCTTGGGTGGAGTGGGGATCGAGGATGTGGGTGCGAAGTTTACCAAGGTCTGGAACATGAACGACCTTTACGGAACGGATGGCATTCTCCCCATGAACACGTTCGGAGCCCAGTACGTGTGGTTCAACGATTCTTCAAGCTACTACTACGGAATATCTAACTACAATGATGTTTACGTAGGAGCGGGGGCGTACGCCTACTACAACATCCCAGGAGGGAACGACACCACCATCCTGCACTCCGCGAACTGGGGGTATACCTGGGGCATTAACCTCGAGGATACGATCGACGCCCAAGTCCTGAGCAGCACCGAGTACGGGGCTGGCTATATGGGTGCGGGGTTCTCCTACTCGGTCGGGGCCACGGTCAAGTGGTTCAACATGACGGGGGGATCGGGCTATGGGCTCTACTTCGATTATACGACCTACGACAACATCACGAACTTCGACATGAACCTGAGCTCTAACTACGGTATCTTGGCCGGTTACTCAGACCACGTTGCGGTCGAGGGAATGACCGCCAACCAGTATTCCGAGGGTTTCTTTTCCCAGGACTGCACCAATGTCAGCTTCAGTTCTGGAACGGCCTCGGTGGGAGGTGCGTTCATTTCGACCTCATACGATGATCAGTTCGTGTTCTCCCAGATGGTCGTGAACCAAAGCTCATACGCGATGCAATTGTCGAACTCATTCAATGGGACAGTGTCCAACCTCTTGGTGAATAACTCGAGCGAGGGCATTTACTCGACGGGTGGCGACCACTTGGCCGTGAGTGCGTTGACGACGAACGCCACGACGACCGGTTTGCTCTACGATGGAACCACGAACGTCACCGTGAACGGTGCCACGTTCTACTACTGGCACAGCTACTCCCCCATCTACAATCAAGCCTACGGAATCTACGGGCTCTTCAGCGCCTACGACAGCTTCTCGGGGATAACCTGCTATTTCGAGAATTCGACCCAGGGAAACGGAGTGTACCTCTATCAGACCTCGCACGTCACGGTGAGCAACCTTGTAGGATCCATGCACACGCCCCTTGGCGGCTACACCGCGTACTTGTTCTTCGCTCGTGGCGGTGCCTACTACAACATCAACACCGTGACAGCTACCGGATCGAACGTCACCCAGAACTGGGTCTATGCGGTCTACCTTGACCAGATATCCCAAGCCACCGTCACCGGTGTGACCGTAACCCGGGGAATGGGTGTGGATGCCAGGTTCGGTTCCGCCATCACGGTCGCCACGGTCACGGTCTCTGCGGGGGAGGGCGTCTACTTCTACCAGATCACCTCCTCCTCGATCACCGCGGTCACGGCTTCGGCCGTGGCGTGGGCGATGTGGGTGGACGCCTCGAGCGACATCACCATCACGAATACGGTGATCTCGGGATGGAGCGTGGGGGTGGGAGTCGGCTACTCCTCCAACGTCGAGATCACGGGGGTCCAGGCCACGAACACGTCCTTGGCGGCACCCTGGAGCGGGAACAATAACTACTGGAATACACCAGTGGCCGCGGTTCTCACCCAGAACGACTTCCGCGTGACCATCATCGATGTGACCGCCAGCCTCTACCCGATCGGTCTGTTCGACACGAACTCTCAGAACCTCCTGGTGAACGGGTTCAACGCCTCCGGAGGGGACTACGCCATGGTCCTCAACGGCACCTATGACGGGACCTTCGCCGGGGTCGGTGCCTTCCAGGACATCGAAGGGATCCAGTTGAACAACGGCGCGTTCCAGAACGCGTTCTTCACCTGCTCCTTCGTCGGGGACTCTTCCTACGGAGTGGACATCGAGAGCGGCACGTCGAACTTCGTCTACAACAACAACTTCATCGGTGACAACGGCGCCACCTCGACCTACAACGAGCTCCACATCCAGGCGTTCAGCGTCCCGGGCAACTACTTCAACTCCTCCGCGAAGATCGGCAACTACTGGGCGGACTGGCATTCCTACAATGCCCAGGGCCACCTCAACCCCTACTACGTTTCTGACGGGGTCTGGGACTACTACCCGCTCGGAGTCCGCATGGGCGACACCGCCGTCTACTTCAACGAGGTCGGCCTACCCTCGGGCACCACCTGGTCGGTCACCCTGAACGGGACCTCCGCCTCCACCTCGAACACCTGGATGATCCTGGACGCCGGCGCCGGCGCCTCGACCTTCACGGTCGGCACGGTCACGGGCTACTCCAGCAACCCGACCACGGGTACGGTCACCGGCGGCACCTTGCTCGCCACCAACGAGACCATCGTCTTCGCACCGATCCCGCCCGTCCCGCAGACCTACACCGTCACGCTGGCCGAGACCGGACTGCCCACCAACACGAGTTGGGCGGCGACCTTCAACGGGGTCGCCCATACGGGGTCGGCAACGTCCCTCGCCTATACGGTCCGGGCCGGTGTGTACAACTACCAGGTGGCCCCCGTCTCGGGATACTCCTCCAGCCCCACCAGTGGCTCGGTGAACGTGACCGGAAACTACACGCTCTGGATCACCTTCACGAACCTCAACCCGCCCAAGCCCACCTACACGGTGACCATCCAGGAAACCGGTCTCCCGACCGGCGCCAACTGGACGGCCTCCTTCAACGGGGTCCCGCAGACCACGTCCACCACGGGCGTATCCTTCACCACCATCGCTGGAACCTACAGCTATGCGGTGAACGGGGTGGCCGGCTACACGGTCAGTCCCGCCTCGGGCTCGATCTCGGTCACCGGGAACTACACCGTCAGCGTCACCTTCACCCAGGTGAAGTACATCGTCACGGTGCAAGAGGGCGGGCTGAGCGGCGGCATGGTCTGGTCCGCCACGGTCAACGGGGTGTCCCAGTCGACCGCGGGACCGTCCCTCACGTTCTCCGAGGCCAACGGGTCGTACGCCTACTCCGTGGGCTCGGTCACCGGGTACACCCTCTCCTGCGGATCGGGCACCTCAGGCACGGTCACCGTGGCCGGAAGCGATGTGACGGTGGGCTGCCAGTTCACGGCCATCCCGCCCAAGCCGGGTCCCGCCGTGGCGTCCCAGTCGGACCTGCAGACCTACTTCATCATCGCCGTAGTGGTGGGGATCGCGGCCCTCGTGGTCGCCATCCTGGCACTCCTGTGGCGCCGGAAGTCCCAAGGGTCGCAGGTTCCGCCGCCCGCCGCGGCCCCGACGAGCAGCTCCCCTCCCCCGTCGCCCCCCGAGTCGAACTTCGCGGGACCGAGCAGCAGTCCGCCCCCGCCGCCCCGGTAGGTAGATCAGCGAGCGAGCGACCCAGGAACGAACCCTCCGAAAGGGGTAGGGCCCGACCCTACCCCTTTCAACCTATTCCAAGAGTTCTTCGATATCTCGACCCGGCATCTGCTACGGGCGGTAGCGCAAGAAGACTAACGCAGGGCCCGCAGGCGGGCAAGCTTCTCGAGAAATTCCACACCTTCCCCGGTCGTCATGGGCTTCCCATCGGGTCGCGTGAGCGGGAGCCCGGCCTTTTGGCACGCCTCCTGGTCGCCCATCCCAGTGAGCGCCCAGGCAAGCGCACGTCGTTCGCTCTGACTGAAGCGCTCGGCGTTCAGGTCGAATTCCTCGAAGGCCTCGTAGGCGACGGGCGCCACGGCCCGGGCGATCTGGCCGAGGACCTTGGAGTACTCGCGGATCTCGAGCTGCGCGTGGGCATCCAAACGAAGCTTGAGGAAATGGAAGAGATTGTGGAGGTTGATCTTCCAGTACCATTCGGTATAGAACCCGACGGGCAGGACGACCCGGGCGATCTCCCGGGCCACCCCGAGATTGAGGAACCCGTCGTACTTGGCGTAGGCCTCGTCGGAAACGTCCTTGAGCTCCTGCCGGTACCTCGCCACCTGGTCGGGGTCCATGGGTTCCTCTGACCGGCCCTGGCGGTTGGTCCTGCTCTGGGCCCGGACCGATTCTGCGGGAGGGACCTCGTACTCGTCCGGGACGATGCTGTACCGGGCGCTCGCTTCGTTCACCGATGCGGTCCGGTGGCGAATCCACTGGCGGGCGACGTAGATGGGAAGCCGGACCAGGAACTTGAACTCCACCATCTCGAACGGGGTGGTGTGGTGGTGGCGCATGAGGTAACGGATGAGTGCGCGGTCCGAGCGCGTGGACTTCGTGCCCAGCCCGTAGGAAACGCGGGCCGCCTGAACGATGGCCCGGTCGTCACCCATGTAATCCACGAGGGTGACAAACCCATGGGAAAGGACCGGATGGCGGACGCCGATGAGCGCGTCCGCCTCCGGGACGGAAGCCCGCACCATCCGGGCATCGTGGTGGCTGTCCACCGGTGAGATGCCGTCGTCCTCGGCCACGAGGGTCGCAAAGACCATGAGTTATATTAGAGGGCGGGCTGGGCTCCCTCGTGAAGGTGCTGGCGGTCGACCGGAAGACCAACTTCCTCAAGCTACGGGCAGAGTCGGGGAGCGATCTCTGGCGGCTTTCCCGGCTGGTGGTCTTGGGGGATTCCGTGGGGGCGTTTACGCACCGTCGGGACCCGGAAGCTCCCTCAGACACTCCCGAGGCCCAAAAGGAGCGCCGCCCGGTCTTTCTCGGTCTCCGAGCGGAGAAGATCGATTTCCACGAGTTCTCCGGCCACCTTCGGATCTCCGGGCCCATCATCGAGGGCCCCTTCGACATCGGCCGGCATCACACGCTGGACCTCGAGGAAGGGGCGGTGGTCTCCCTGACCAAGCCGGCGCTCACAGCGGCGGACTGGACCATCATCGATGAGGGAAAGCGGGGGGCGCAGGATCCCCGGATGATCGTCATTTGCCTCGACTGGTCGGAGGCGGCCATTGCCCGCATCCGGGGCCGCACCGTGGAGACCGTCGAGGAAAGGTCTCGCCGGGGTACCGGCAAGTATGTCAAGTCCTCCGGCGGTCGCCGAGAGAAGGAGGATGAGCAGTACCTTTCGAGCTTGGTCGAGATCTTAGAGCGGGAAAACCCGGAAGCGAAGGCGCTGGTCATATCGGGACCCGGGTTCTGCAAGGAATCCCTGGCGCAGCTCTGGAGGTCTCGCAAACGGCTCGGACCCGTGCCCACCGTGGAGTCCACCTCGGAAGCAGGAATGATCGGGGTCAACGAGCTGCTTCGTTCGGGAAAGGCCGGACGGGCGCTCGCGGGTTCGCTCTCGGCCGAGGAAGCGCATGAGGTCGAGCGGCTGATCCGCGAGCTTGGGACCCCGGGAAAGACCGCCATCGGCCCGGTGGAGGTTACGCGAGCGGGGGATGCCGGGGCGATCGAAGTGCTCCTTGCGTTGGATTCCCGGCTGCGGGATCCGGCGGTGGACCACTGTCTCGAGATGGCCCGATCCTCCGGGGCGCGGCTCCTCATCGTGCGCCACGAGGGCGAACCGGGCCACCGTCTCGAAGGGATTGGCGGTATCGCCGCCACGCTCCGATTCCCGTTACGCCGTGCGTAACTTCTCGTCGAACCGTTCTTCGGCCGAGGCCTTCCAGAGGGCCGTGCCCGGAGTTAGGCGGGCCGTGAGGCCCTTGCCATCCCAGCTCGTGTGGGTCCCTCCCCACCGGCGGTCCAAGAGGTCGGACAACACCGATTCGGTCCCGTCGAGGGGGGACTTCGCCAACACGGAAGAGAGGAAGCCCTCCACGATCTCGCGGGTCGCGAGGGCCTCCGTGAACCCGCGGGACTCGAGGTAGAAAAGACGCTCTGGGTCAAGGGGAGCCACCGAGGAGGAGTGGGACGCCTTGACGTCGTTCGAGGAGTGGATCTCCATCCCGGGGGCCGTCTCCGCCCGGGCCGTCTTCGACAGCAGCATGGCGTGCTCGGAAAGGTAGGAATAGATCTTCTTGACCGACGGATCGATCTGCATCATCCCGGTGATGGTCCCCCGGGCACGGTCGCGGAACACCCCGCGGGTGATCGACTGGCCACGGGTGTCGTCGGCATCATGCAGGATGCGCACGCTGCTTGCGCATGACTGGTCTTGGTCGGCAAAGAAGACCTCGAGGTCCGTCACCTCGGCCCCCCGGCGCTCGAGCCGGGAGAGGTTGCGGAGCGTGGTCCGGGAACCGTCGACCCCAGAGAACATCCAGTGCACGTGGGCGTTCTCGGCGGTGGTCAGGTACCGGTCGAAGAAGGCCACCGTCTGAGCGTCGGGAGAGTGGTTCGTCCAGGCGATCACCTCGGAGTCACCCCCCGCTCGTATCGTGCTGGAACTGGAATACAGGCGGGGCGAGGGGTGCGGGGAGTGTGAATAGACCTCCTCGATATGGAACACCCGGCTGCGTCTTCCGGGCAGGATGAGGCGCTTCACCGAAAGGGCCTGGTTCTCCTCCGTAAGGACGGAGATCTCCCGGATGCGGACCGGGCGCTCGTACCCGTCCTTCACTTTGACGAGCGTCCAGTGCGTCGCCAGCGAGAGGTTCATCGCCCGGAACTTCTCCACCAAGGGTTCGCCGGAGGAAAGGAAGTCGGTCAGGGCCTCCCCGCCCTTTTTCGCCATCTCCTCTCGGGTCCACACCTCGACCGCCGCCGGGCTCACGCCGGGGGAGCGCAGCACCCGGGTGCCGCTCGAATCATGGATGACCACGATCTCCTCGGAGGAGGGTTCCGGTGCGAGGACCGGGGAGCCCACCCCGAGCGGGGTCATCTTGGACAGGTCGAGGCTCCCCAGGTGGGCGTATTTCTTGTAAAGAGGGTCCTTTTCGGCCGGCAGGCTCAGAAAGGCCTGGAGCGCGACCTCCCGGGCCTTGCGAACCTCACCGGGCTCCTGGAACTTGTCAGAGATCTCCGAGGGCACGTAGTCCGGGAACCACTGCGCCTTGCGAGCTCCCGAGGGGACCGGGGCGTCCATCTCCGCGTCCGTCACGGTTTCCTCGAGCCCAACGCCCACAAAAAGTACCACCCGTGGCGGCCGTGAGGATGGGACCGGCATATCGCCGTAGCCAAGGGGGGCATGGACGAAAGTTCGACGGTCGCGCATCTCATAAACCCTATGAAGCTCCGAATCCTACAGTCGGTGAAACCCCATGGCCTACGACATGTACCAGGAGAGGATCCTAGAACACTACCGCAAGCCGAGGAACTCCGGTCACCTTGACCATCCCGATCGCCAGGGCAAGGAGTCCAATCCTCTGTGCGGGGACCAGATCGCCCTCGAACTCAAGCTGGACCCCACGCACACCATCATCGAGGACGTCCGCTTTTCCGGAGATGGTTGTGCCATCTCGGTGGCCAGTGCCTCGCTGCTCACCCAGCAGATCAAGGGAAAGCCGATCGCCGAGGTCGCCAAGTTCTCCCAGAAGGACCTCGAGAAGCTGGTGGGGGTCCCGCTATCGCCGGTGCGCGTGAAGTGCGCCATGACATCGTTCGTGGCCCTCGGACAGGCCCTGGCAGAGAAGCCGTCGCAAGAAGCGGCAACCAAAAGCGCATGATCACGGTCGACCCCGATACCTGCTGTCTTTGCGGGCTGTGCGTGGGAGTATGCCCTCCGGAAGCGCTCGACCTCGCCCCCCACGAACTCAAGGTGCTCCCGAACTGCACCAACTGCGGCTGGTGCGTCCCGTACTGTCCGGTCGGTGCCCTCTCCGGGGGCCGGCGCCCCAAGGGTCATTGAACACGGCATGATCTGCGGGCAACGCCCGCGCGTGCCGCGCTTGAGAAGATCAAACGTGTAGGAAGGAAGCGGTTTGACGAAGGGGTAGAGGACGGCCAACATACTTTTCTGCCCTATACGCTGGCCGGGATCGTCTGAACGAACGGGGTGTAGCCTTTCGCCCTCTCACCGTTTCCTTCCTCTCGACTTTCTTGTCGCCGCTTCCTCCCCGTACAATATTATGTAGAGGAAGCTAATATATTTTGCTATAGAAATGGCTCGAATTCTACTAAAACAGCCCTTCCATCACTTTCGAGGGAGCGTCGGTCCTCCACCCCGAAGGAGCCGCGTGGGTACGGACCGCTCGATAGCCCGCCGCCCGGATCGTCTCCAGGATCACGCGGTGGGCGGGGGGGCTGGAGAGATGGAGGCGACGGGAATACGGTCCGGTCTCGTAGTAGAACAAGGTGTCGACCTCCGCCTCCCCCTGGAGAAGCTCGAGGATCCGGCGCGCCGGCGGTCCGATGGTGGCCGGCGGTGACTCCATGACCCTCCCCAGTAGGCCTCGGTCCTGCAGATGCCCCCGCCACATCGGGCCGTAGGGCCCCTTCCCGGGAAGTGGTGGACCGTCATACCCCGGGAAGGGGACCGGACCGAGCCCTGCCGGGTCCACTGGGGAGGCCCCGGTCGGTGACACCCGGACATGCACTCGTACGAAATAGCCCGAGATCAAGGAAACGAGCGGATACACTTCCTTCTGAAGTCCCGCGGCTTCCCGTGCGATCTGGGCCAGCAGGATGCGTAGGGCGCCTTCCCGAGACAGGTATCCCCGGATGGTCCGGGCCCCGTAGCGCTCGAGACAGGTCCGCGTTTCGGGTCCGGCGAGGACCGCCATGTCCGTGGCGGTCACGGCCAAGATCCCCCCGTCCGCCGTCGCCTCGACCCCCGCGTGCAAGAAGGGCACGGGAGTTCCGAAGGGATCGATGTCCACCCAATCGAACTGCCCGGAAGGGGCCTGGCGAGAGTCATGCGCCTTGACCTCCATGCGGCCCGAACCTTCCCGCTCCGCGTTCTGTCGGGTCAGCTCACAGGCCGCGGGATGCTCATCCGTGGACAGGAGACGCTCGACCGCCGAGGTCTCCGAAAGGAGGCGCAGTCCCCGGATGCCGCTCGCCGCATGCGCGTCCCACACGCTCAGTCGGTGACCGCGGCGTCTCGCCTCGGCGGCGACGAGCGCCACGGTGAGGTCCCGCGAGAGGGCCATGGCCGGATTGAAGAAGGGAACGGTCCGACGGGCCGGACCCCGCTGGCCCTCGGCATGCGGGGGAAGGAGCACCTCGGTGCCCCCTTCCCGTCCTACCGTGAACCCGTCAGTTTTCGGGGGGATAGACGCGGGGTCCACCATGCCTCATTGCCGTCCCGTACGATCGGGACCTCGGAGGGTTCGGGCGACGCCGCCCCGAGAGGATTGACCAGCTGGAGACGCTCTCCGGCCACCGGGTCGATCACGTGGGAATCGTCCCCGGGGATCGATTCGGCCCATCGGAGCGCGCTCGGGCCCCCGACGATCCGGCCAGGCGGGGTGTCGCTGGGCACTTTCCGGGTGCCGACCTCGCCGGTTCCTACGTCCGCCCACTGCAACCGTTCTCCCACGCGCCGGCGGATCTGCACCAGGCGACCATCCACCACTAGGAAATCCCCCGGCAGGACCGAGGGAAGTCGCAACAGGATCGTGGTCCGGTAGATCTGACGGCCGTCCTTGACCCCCCACAGGGAGGCCGACTCCTTGGTCCGACCGCCCGCGTGGCCGCGAAGCTCCTTGGCGACCACCTTCGCCACCGACGTCTCCGTGAAGTACACATCGATCCCCTCCTTGAGCACTTCCTCCCAGGAGATCGCCTCGCTCCAGGACTTGGGAGAACGCGACAGGAAGTGCTCCCAGAGCGTGGCGACCGACTGGCGGAACTCCACCATGGGGCGGGCGCCGGAGTTGGTGTCCTCGGCCCGGAGCTGGACCTTGGCAGTGTAGAACTTGCCTCCCCGCCGCGCACAGGTGGGACACACTTGGTTCACGATCTTCACCTCGGTCGCGACGTGGACCTCTCGGGTGGTGGCGCCCAACGCGACCACGGCCAGGCCCGTGTACTGCCGAAGCTTCGGGTTCTGCCCGCCTTCTTCCCAGGCGATGGAACGCAGTTCGAACGGGCGATGGACGGTGAGGTAGCCATCGAGGTCCTTGCCCTGCACGAATCCCGGAGGAGGTCCCTTCTCCCAGTGTCGCCCATAGAGCCGGGACCCACAGAAGGGACAGACCGTCACCCGGACCTGGGGCGGAACGGAGACGGGGGGGATCTTCTTCCCGAGGCAGTCGGCGCAGAGCGCCCCGAACAGCTCGACCCCGGTCTTCCCGCAGACCACGCAGAAGGTTTCCTCAGGATCCATGGACGCTGGTTCTTCCGACATGTTTCAAGGTTCAGAACTGGACGATCTCGGCGTGCTCCACGCCATCGAGGAGCGAGGTCGCCCCGTTCTGGAGCAGCCCGGCACGTCGTGCGATCCCCACGGTCCGTGGTCCCAATAGGTTGACGATGGTGGAGGCGCGGATAAGGGCCACGAGCTCGTCGTCATTGACCCGGGTCGAACCGTAGAATCCCGGGCTCACGAGGTACTCCCTCGAACCGGTCTTGAGCTTGCGCCCGAGGAGCCCTTCATCGCACGCTGCGAGCACCACCTCACCTTGGGTACGATGCACCCGGATGATCACTCCGTTCTCTCCCGTGCTCACGTTACACCATCAGCTTCCAGAACCCCGAGCCTGTCCGGGGTTCGTAGAGCTGGTTCAGACGCTGCATCTCATGCCAAAGCTTCATCACCTTCTCCTTCGGCATGCCGCGCTTCTCTCCCTCCTGCACGACCTCCTCCAGCGTGAACCCTTGGGTGGTCTGCTTCTGTAGGTCGGCCAGCATCTCTTGGAGCTCGATGAGACTCAGGCGCTTGTTGCTACTTATACCTGTAGAAATGTAATCGATGTCGAGCGGAGACTCCCCCGAGGAAAGGACGGTCTTGAGGAAGTGCCGCATCACGGCCACCGCCCGGTTGGCATCGGATTGGTTCGCGATGGGCGACAGGCGGGAACGAGCGGAGGCCTCCGTCAAGCGGACGAGCGCCTCCACCTGCCGGAAGGTGATCGGGACGGGCTTGTTCTCCCCCTCCCCTTGCTTTCGCAGCTCCAGGAAGAAGTCGAGGATCGTCTGGTTCGCGGTCGCGTCGATCACCGGAAAGACGTTCCGCTTGGCGTAGGCGATGTACTTGCGCATGAAGTCCGGCGTGAAGAGGTCGCCGGTCGCCGCCGGGCGGATCTCCTCGGTACCCCGGGAGCGGGCGCCCCGGGCCTCCCGCTCTTCGGCCTGGATGTGCTGCGCGAGGATCGCCCCCGCCAGCCTCCGGTCCTTTTCGCTCTCCGGCTTGTCGAGGAGGGCGAAGATCACGTCAAACCGAGAGAGCAGCGTGGGGGGAAGGTCGATCTCCTCGGCCGGGACCTTGTCCGGCGTGAACCGGCCCAGTTTCGGGTTCGCGGCCGCGAGCACGGGGCATCGGGCCCGCAACTGGGCCATGATCCCCGCCTTGGATATCGAGATGGTCTGGGACTCGAGCCCCTCGTGCAGGGCGGACCGGTCATTGTCCGTCATCTTGTCGAACTCGTCGATCACGAGCTCCCCCTGGTCCGCCAGCACCATGGCCCCGGCCTCCAGGGTCCACCGGCCACCCCCGAAATCGTCCTTCACCGCGGCGGCCGTCAGACCGGCCGCGGTCGTCCCTTTGCCGCTCGTGTAGATCCCCCGGGGGGCGATGTTCTCCGCCACGTATCTCAAGAGCTGGCTCTTGGCGATCCCCGGGTCGCCCACGATGAGCACATGGATGTCGCCCCGGATCTTGACGCCGTCCGGCTGGACCTTCGGGACACCGCCGAAAAGTTGGAGGGCGATGGCCTCCTTCTCGATGCGCATTCCCTGGATCGAGGGGGCCATCGAGCTCACGAACCGGTCGAACACCCCCTCTTGCCCCCGCAGCGCCTCGATCTCGCGTACCTCGTCGTCGGAGATCTCGATCTCCCGGTACTCCTTGTCCTCGCGCTGTACCTCGTTCGCCATCAGCACGAGGTCGAAGACCGTGTACTTGCTCGCCATCCCCTTCGCATTGGTGCGGGGAATGCTCCGCAGGACCCCGGTCACCTCGACCCGGTTGCCCGGGATGACCGTCCCTACGAGGTCATCGGTGAGGAGAAGGGTCAATCCCTCCGGATGCGCCCCGCCGCGGAGGTTCTCCGGGTTCTCCTGCACCTCCAGCTTCTGGGAGTTGATGTAGACCGACGCGTCGCTCAGGAGCGTGAACTTGGTCTTCCCGATCGGCTTGTTGCAGCTGCTGCAGACCGTGGCCTCCTTGAGCGTCTGGGAGACGTCGTCCTGCTCGATGGAGGTCCGTCCCTTGCACGCCAGGCACTCGAAGACGGCCTGCTGGATCTGAGGTCGGACCTCGGTCATCCGGCGCACGATGCCCTCCACGGTGAGCAAACGATTGAGGTGTTCTTCCCGCAGGAGATGGATGGGGATCCGCAGGTTGGCCGGAAGATCCCGGATCCGCAGGCGAAGGCGTAGCGGAGTGCCCGGAAGCGGAGAGGGGAGCTCCTTCAGGGTGATCTCTCCGCGCTGGAGGGTCTCCTCGGGGAACTGGAGGAGATGATCGGCGAGGGAGGAGTCCAGGGCGTCGATGTCGGGAAAGGACAGTTCGAGCGAATGCGACTCCGGATACTTGGGAACTAGGGCGAGGATGCGGCGTCGGATCTCCGGGGACTCGAAGACGCGTCCCCAGCGACCTTCGATCTCGGTGGAAGAAAGATGGATCGTCTCTGTAACGGCCATGGCCACATCGTCCCGTCAGGGGTCCAACCGGAAGCGGTCCCGGGGAAAAAGCCTTGCCTCCCGCACGTTCGCTAGCCCCGCGAGCTTTGCGGTCAGGCGATCGAGGCCCAGGGCGAACCCTCCGTGCGGCGGCATGCCGAACCGGAAGGGTTCGAGATAGCCCGCAAAGTTCTCCGGGTCGAGCCCGGCGTTCCGGATCTGCTGCTTGAGCTTCTCGAGCCGGTGCTCCCGCTGACCGCCGGAGATGATCTCGAGCCCGCCGAAATCGAGATCGAAGTAGTTGGTCTTCTCGGGGTGGGCATCCTGGCGCATGGCGTAGAAGGTGCTCAGCTTGAGCTGGGACGGATATTCGGTGATGAAGTACATCTCGCTCCCCTGCTCCCGCCCCATGAGCTCTCCGAGCGCCTTCTCCTCCTCGGACCCGAGGTCGTCGTCCCCCGGCGGCTTTCCGAGCATCTTCCGGGCCTCTTGGAAGGGAATGCGGGGAAAGGGTCGACGGGGGGACGCGATACGGGCGGCGAGCGGGTTGGCCGCCTTCTCGAGCGCCGCCCGGGACCGCTCAAGCGTCTGGCTGAGCAGCGCTTCGATGGTCCGCCACAGGTCCTCGGGTCCATCGATGTAGGCCATCTCGGCATCCACGCTCGTGAACTCGGTCAAGTGCCGCAAGGTATCCGAGGGCTCGGCCCGGAAGGCCGGGGCGATCTCGAAGACCCGCTCCATGTCGGTGGCCATGAGCATCTGCTTGTAGAGCTGGGGGCTCTGCGCGAGGTACGCCTTGCCACCAAAGTAGTCCACGGAGAACAGCGTCGCCCCGCCCTCGGCGCCCTGACGGAGGATCTTCGGGGTGTCGACCTCCAAGAACCCGAGGTCCCGGAAGGAGCTCCGGAGGGATTCCTCCAGGATGCCGCGGAACTGGAAGAGGTCATGGTTCTCCCGCTTGCGCAGGTCCAGGAACCGGTGGTTGAACCGGGTGTCGAGGTCGACGCCCACCTTGTCCACGACTCCGAGGGGAAGGGGGGTTTCAGCGGGAGAAAGGACCACGGCCTGTTGCGCCAGCACTTCGGAGCCGACCTTGGCCCGGGGGTTCTCGGCCACCCGGCCCTCGAACGAGACGACGGACTCCCGCGGAACCGTGGCCAGGGTCGCGAAGACCTCCTCCGGGGTCTCGCCCTTCTTCAGGGTGACCTGAAAGAGCCCGGCCCGGTCCCGCACCACGGCAAAGCCGAGGCTCCCGTGGCTCCGGTACTCCTGGAGGTGGCCGGCCACGCGCACCGTTTGGCCCTTGTGGGCGGAAAGGTCGTTCGAAAGAACGCGTTCAGGTGGCAGGGTTCGCACCCCCTTTCCGTTCGAGCGCGGCCCGCACCAAGCCCATGTAGAGGGGGTGGGGGGCTTCGGGTCTCGACAGGAACTCCGGGTGGTACTGGACACCGATGAAGAACCGATGCTCGGGCATCTCGAGCACTTCGACCCGGCCATCGGGAGCCCAACCGCTCACCTTGAAGCCCTTCTCCTCGAACCGGGCAAGGTAGTCCCGGTTGATCTCGTAACGGTGCCGGTGACGTTCCCGGATGTCCTTGCGACCGTAGATGCGATTGGCGAGCGTCCCTTCGGTCAGGACGACCTTCTCCGAACCGAGGTGCTGCGTGCCCCCCAGGTCCTTGACCTTGCCCTGCTCCCGCAGGAGGTCCACGACGGGGTTTTTGGACCCGGGGTCGAACTCGGTCGAGTTGGCATCCGGAAGGCCGAGCACGTTGCGGGCAAACTCGACCGCGGCGAGCTGGAAACCAAGGCACACCCCGAGGAGGGGGATGCCGAGTTCCCGGGCCCGACGGATGGCGAGCATCTTGCCGTCGATCCCCCGACGGCCGTAACCGCCCGGGATGAGGATCCCCTGCATGGTGTCCAGCTGCTCCGCCAGGGTCGTATCCTTGACGAGGTCCTCGGCATCGAACCAGACGAGCTTGACGCGGACCCCGAGGTTGCCTTGGGTGTGGTGGAACGCCTCGGTGTGGGAAAGGTAGGAGTCCTTGAGCTCGGCGTACTTCCCGACGACCCCGATGACCACGCCGTCGGCCGCCGCGTGATAGCGCTCGGTGAAGCTGCGCCAGTTGGAAAGGTCGGTCGGACGCTGAGGGAGGTTGAGGATCTGCATCAGACGGTCGCCGACCCCCTCGTTCTCCAGATGCAGCGGCAGGTCGTAGATGCAGGACATGTCGGGAACGGAGATCACGTTCTCCTGACGAATGCCGCAGAAGAGGGAGATCTTCTGCTTGATCTCCGGAGAGATGGGTAGGGTCGAGCGGGCGACGATCATGTCGGGATCGATCCCGAGGGACCGCAACTCTCGCACGGAGTGCTGGGTCGGCTTCGTCTTGGCCTCGCCGACCGCCCCGACGACCGGAACGAGCGTGGTGTGGACGAAGGCCATGTCCTCCTGCCGCCCCACCTCCTGGCGGAGCTCCCGGAGGGCTTCGAGGAAGGGCATCGACTCGATGTCTCCCACGGTCCCGCCCACCTCGATGACGGTGACCTCGGCCCCCGAGGTCTCCCCGACCTCGCGGATCATCCGCTTCACCTCCCCGGTGACATGGGGAATGATCTGCACGGTGTTGCCGAGGAAATCCCCGCGGCGCTCCTTCTCGATCACGGAGCGGTAGACCTTGCCCGTCGTGATGTTGTGGCTGCCGGCGAGGCTCTCGCCGAGGAAGCGCTCGTAGTTCCCGAGGTCAAGGTCGACCTCGGTCCCGTCATCCAGGACGAAGACCTCCCCGTGCTGGTAGGGGTTCATCGTGCCGGCGTCGACGTTGAGGTAGGGATCGATCTTGATCGGGGTCACGGTGACCCCGCGGGCCTTGAAGATACGCGAGATCGAGCTGGCCGTGATGCCCTTCCCGAGGCCCGAGATCACTCCCCCCGTGACGGCCACGTACTTCATGCGTAGTGGGAGAAGGTCGCGCTCTCACGCTTGCGGGACTTCTTCTCCTCCTCGGACTCGTTCTTCTGTTCCTCCGAACACTCCCGTTCGGTCACCCAGAGGGTGCGCACCTGCTCCGGGTGCTCACGGGCCAGGAACACCCCGGCCTTGAACGAAGAGATGAGCAGGTCGGCCATCGTGTCCTCATCCTGCTTTTCGAGGCGCCCCACGCTGCGCCAAAAGGTGTCGGGTGAACGTCCCGCCACCTCGAGGTAGAGCGTGATCACGTCGTACACATCGGCATCCTCGGGCTCGAGTTTGACGTGCACATGCTTCGGGTCCTCCTTACGCTCCGAAGAAACACCCACCATGGGGAGGGGTAGCGCCCGAACTAAAGATAAGGTTGTCCCGTCGGAGAAGC
>JAKAOF010000018.1 GCA_021823345.1 Thermoplasmata archaeon | reverse complement strand
GAACGGAGGCGAAAGACGGGGGAGCCCACGATCGGAGGATACGGCGAGCGCCACTCAAGTGACCCAGCAGGCGGACGTGGACGTACTCCCATGGCTGGAACGGAATGTGTCGCTGCGACTCCCCCGAAAGAGTTCAGCCACCGGGGTTCAGCAACGAGAATCCCGGAGAAGACATTAGGTTGTGCGGCATGTATCATTCGTGTCGTCCTCCTCCCCCCTCCCGACGACTTCGCCACCGCCTCCTCCTCCCCCTCCAACGATCCAACCCATCTACCTCCCGGTCTACCCTGCCCCGTATCGCCCACCCCGGGAAGACCACGAGGTGAGCATGGCCGTCGTCCTGATCATCCTCCTCGTCGTGGTGCTGCCCATCGTCCTCGGGATGGTGTTCTTCTTCTGGATCATAAACTGGGCGACCAACACTGCGGCGAACAACAACCCGACCCAGAGTGCCATCGTGACCCAGTTCGAGCTGAGCTCGGTCAACAACGTGTGCGGGCTGAACGGCGCCAACGAACCGGGAGTCCGCCTTTCCCCCGGAGGGATCGTATCCATCAGTTGGACGATCCATAATCCCAATTCGACGAGTTCGTGCGCGATCCATGCGATGTCGGCGGACCCCGCCAGCGGCTTCTCGGTCGTGAACACCAACCTGCCGATCACGATCCCGGCCTCGGGAACCACCGGCCTCGACTTCTCGCTCAACGCCCCAGGGAACTCCTACGACGGGGTGTTGATCATGACCCTGAGCTAGATCGTCGAGCCCGCGCCATCAAGAGTCCCTCGGCGCTGCGGGGGAGCGAAAATTATCTCGACCGACCGGAGCGGGTCGAGGATCGTCCCTGCCGGGATGATGAACCTGCGAGGCGGTGGACCTCCCCGTGACGGAAGCAATCCACGAGATGGTCGTTCACCATCCCGACGGCCTGCATATGCGCATAGATGACGGTCGAACCGACGAAACGGAACCCGCGCCGTTTGAGGTCCTCGCTGAACGCATCGGACTCGGCGGTCGTCGCCGGGACGTCCTCCGGGGACCGCCACCGGTTCGCTCGAGGTCCGCCACCGATGAAGCGCCAGCAGTAGGCGTCGAAGCTCCCGAACTCCCGCTGCACCTGGAGGAAGGCCTTGGCGTTCCCGACCGCCGCCTCGATCTTGCGGCGGTTCCGCACGATGCCCGGGTCCTCCGTCAACCTTCGTATCCGGTCCTCGGTGTACCGGGAGACCTTCCGGGGATCGAACCCGCCGAACGCCTTCCGGTACCCGGGGCGCTTTCGCAGGATGACCGCCCAGCTCAGGCCCGCTTGGGCCCCCTCCAGCACCAGGAACTCGAAGTGCCGCGGGTCGTCATGTACCGGGACCCCCCATTCCTCGTCGTGGTAGGCCTGCATCTCGGGCCCGCCCGAGGAGGCCCAGGGACAGCGCTTCATCCGCCCACCGGTGATGCGGGGGTCTCCACCGGTGCCCGGCGGGACCCCGTCACGGGACTATTCCGCGGGAGCCCGGTGTGGGAGCAGGGAGGTGCAGATCTGGCAGAGCACCACCTTGAGGCCGAAGCGGTTCTCGATCCGTTCGACATCGTCGCCCGACTCCGTGAGCTTGTACGAGGGGACGGCGAGGGCGACCTCGTGGTGGCTGAAGTGGATCGCGACATCGGACTTCGGGGCGGCCTTCAGCTTGTCCAGGGCCACCGTGGCCCGGTCCAGTTCCTTCTGGAGGTGCTCGATCGTCAGCCGGGACTGTGCCGAGAGGGTGTGGGCCTGCTTCATCTCGGGCTCGACGCTGAACAGGGTGGGCCACACTTCCTTGAGCCCGGGAATGAACTCCATCATGGCCTCGGGCTCGCGGATCGCGGTCTCCCAGGAGATGTCCTTCTTGAGCTTCTTCTGGAAGCTCTCGAGCATCGAGATGTGCTGCCGGATCTCCTTGACCCGTCCCTGGAGCTCGTTGACGAACCCCTGGGTGGTCTTGGAGATCTCGAGAAGCTCTGCCTGAAAGAACTGGGCGACCTCGGTGGCGGAACGGCGACAGATGTAACAGGTCTCTTCCGCGGGAGCGGTTCCTTTCTTCGATGGCATGAGAAATCACCAACCTAGCTACCTCAGCTATAAAACGAGTGCTGACCACATGCGCGATTCGGGGCCCGGATCGCTCCCGAACCCCGTGCTTCGCTTCCAATCCTGGGAAATCGCGGACGGTCTTAACTCTCGGATCCCCGATACTTCGTACTGGGGACGTCGGTCGATGGGAAGGAAGGGAAGAGGGATGGCTCATGTCCTACTCTACGCAGTACCGCTGGCACTACCGTCCGGGCGTCTTCCTGGCGGTGCGCTATCTCCGCGACCACGCGGTCCCCGTGATCGACGTTCCGCTCGCGAAGCTCCCTAAGCTCTCCCGCCGGATGATACGCCTGGCGCTCCGATTGAACCCCCGGTTCTTGGACCGGGCCGACCTGACCTTTCCGATCATCGTCGCGGGCAGGGGCCGCCTCCAGCTCACCCTGGACGGGCGGCATCGCATCTCGAAGGCCATCCACCAGGGCATTTCCCCCGTACCCACAGTCCACGTCCCGTTCTGGTTCGCGACCGAGCTCGTCTTTCCCGGGGTCTACGAGCTCGAGTGGGTGGTGCTGTTCCTGCGGGGAGAGCTGGCGCGGGCCGGCCAACGGTTGATCCACCACGCGCCGCACGATGTTCCCCCGGATCCCCCCGTTCCGCCGTCGGGGAATGGGGGGTGAAAAGGGTTCGACGGGGATTACTTCTCTTCGGTGGTCTCGACCCGGAAGATCGAGGGGGGGGCGCGGAAGTTGTACGCGTCGGACGCGAAGGTGCGCTCGCACCGGCGGCAGCGGTAGAGGCCGCTGCCCACCCGCTGGACCGTGAGGGTGGAGCACTTGGGGCAGACGTAGTCGGCCTTCGCCACGCGGTCCACTTCCTGGACGCGCCGACGGATGCGGATCCCGTACTTGGGCCCCATCCATCCGGTCGAGCCGACGCTCTTGGTACGCCGTGACATCGTGGACTCCCCTATCTCGTTTGGTTGATAAGCGCGCGCAGGCGGTCCCCGTGGGCCAGAGCACGGTCCACGAGCTCCATCACGTCCCGGGGGGAGAAGGCGCCGACCATGGCCTTCTGCATGGCCACGACGTTGCCCAGCTCGTCCGTTGCGATGGTCAGCCGTCCCTGGCAGGTGTCCTCTTCCTCGGAGGTCGGGTCCACGATCAGGGCATCCCCGATCCGCACGAAGGTCGTCTCGATGGGGACGTGGTTGACCGCGAGGGGGGCGGTCGGGCCGATCCCGAAGCGCTCCCCTGGGAGCTTGGCGAACTTGAGGGCCGACATCGCGGCGAGGAGCGCCGTGTCGGTGAGGTTCCCCGAGTCGTCGAGCACGTGCAGGTCCACGAAGCAGGTCCAGCACTTCTCCGCCGGAGTGACGCACAGGCCGGCGAGGTTGATCGCCTCGGCCGCCCGGATGGCACGGTCGACCACCCGCGAGAGCTCCACGCTCTGGATGCTCGGGGGGCCGGGTTCGTACTCGGGGGAAGCGAGCGGGACGATCTCCGCATTGGTGGTGAGGACCCCCGCGTTGGGGGTGTCCGGGAAGGGGGTACCGGGCTCGAGCTTGATCCCGGCGAGCACCTTCGTGTCCCCAATCTCGACGAGCGCGCTTCCGTCGGCGCTCGTCACGTAGCCGGGGGTGATGCGCACCGCCCTCAGCTCATCGAGTCCCCGTCCGTCCAGGCGCTTTCCCGCCTTGGCGAGGTCGAGGACGTGGGTGGCGAGGATCTCGGTGGTCACATCGTTGGTCATTGCGCACCTCCCTCCCCGTTATTGCCCAGGGAATAACGGTTGCGGAGCGCCGCCTTCTGGATCTCGTAGATCTTCTCGCAGCCCTTGACGCCCATGTCGAGCGACGTCTTGAGCTCGTCCCGGGTCATGTGCCCCTCCATCTGGAGGAGGATCAGCCGGCCGCTGCGGGGAACGAGGGCCATCGGCACGTCGGCCTCGCCATAGTTGTCCTCCTCCTTGCGGAGGTCGAGGGCCAACTTCCCGTCGATCTTGCCCACGGCGACCGCGGGGACGAGGTCGCTCATCGGGATACCGGCATCGGCGAGGGCCACGCTGGCGGCGACCAGCCCCGCACAGCGGGTACCGGCGTTCGCCTGCAGCACTTCAATGTAGATCCCGATGGAGGTCTTGGGGTACTCTTCGACAAAGAGGACGGACTCGAGCGCCTCGCCGATCACCTTGCTGATCTCCTGCGAGCGCCGGTCAAGACCCGGCCGCTTGCGCTCGTCCACCGAGAACGAGGCCATGTTGTACCGGCACTGGACCACGGCCTTGGTGTTCTGTTGCATGTGGCGGGGGTGCACTTCCCGGGGTCCGTAGACCGCGGCCATCACCTTGTTCTCGCCCCATTCGACGAACGCGCTGCCGGTCGCTCGCTGCAGCACGCCCGCCTCGATCTTGAGGGGTCGCAGATCGTGCAGGCCCCGTCCGTCAATCCGTTTGCCGTGCTCATCTAGCAGCACGGGCACTTCTTTCGCTCCTACGCTTCCCATGTTCTTTCTCCTTCGTTCGTTCCTATGACGACTGTGATTGCTCCAGGAAGAGCTTGATCCGGTCCGTGAGCCCGGACTTCTGTCCCTCCCGGTCGATGATCTGCAGCGCCTCCCGCACGGTGCGGATGCTGCCTTGGCTTCCGTCGATCCAGACCCGGCCGTTCTGGCCCACGGTCATGCGGGCGCCGGTCGACGTCTCGAGCAGGCGGATCATGCTGCCGCTCTTGCCGATGACCCGGGGGACCTTGGTCGGGGAGATCTGCTCGATGATGCCCCCGCTGATCCGTCCGAGACCGTCCCCGTTCATGGTGACCCCGATCCGTTGGTTCTGGTCCACCGCTTCGATGCGGACCACGACGGCGTCCCCGGGACGGAGGTACTCGCCGCACTCCCCGTACTCGATCTTCCAGGGGGTGCCGGAGTAATGGAGCGGCGCATAGTGAGGGGCGCCCACGTCGACGAGCCAGTACGTGGGTCCGATGATCTTCACGATCGCGATCACGACGTCCCCGTCCTGGGGGATGTAGGGTCCCGAGAAGGGGATCACGCGGACCACCGGCGGCCGGATGCTCAGTATCCCGGCGACGGAAGCATAGATCTTCCCGTCGGCCCGGTAGGTACCGGGGCCGGGGCGGTAGTCGCCCGCCTCGAGCTCCTGGCCCGGGAGCACCACCGTTCGTTCCTTGACGAGCTCCGGCGCAGGGGGCGCGTGGTGCTCGTGGTGTCGCACGTCCTCGTGGCGTCCTTCATGCGGGCGCCTTCTTCCTCGGTCCGAACCTCGGTCCGAGCGTCGATCTGATCGCATTTTTCCTTCAGCGAGCGACCCCCACCATCCGAAATGTTATAAAGAAAGTGGCATCTCCGCCCTCCCGAAGGTTTTCCGATGGCAACGGGGTTCGTGCTCATCAGTACTGCGCCTGCTAAAGAACACGAAGTCTACTCTGAACTCCTCAAAGTCAAGGAGATTGTCGAGCTTCACCCGCTCTTTGGCGAGTACGATCTCATTGCCAAAGTAGAAGCCGAGGACTTCAATGCCCTCGGACAGGTCGTTGTCGACAAGATCCGGGCCGTCAAGGGTGTCATCGACACCAAGACGCTCACCGGGATCAAGTTCTGAACACGAGGATCGGGAGATAGGATATCATGTCGGGTTGCACGTCGGTAGCGGGAAGCGCATGGACCTGCCAAGGGATCGGCCTGCTCGAGTTCCTCATCATCCTCGCCCTCGTCTTTTCCCTCTTCATGATCCTCGCCGGTATCTTCACGGCCTACTTTGGCAGCGGGAAGAGCCGGACGATCGGGGTCGTGTTGCTCGTCGTGGGCCTCGTTGTCGGTCTGTTCGCAGGGTATGAGTACCATGCGACCTCCGGCCACCTCCTGGCGGTGGTCGAGGAGGCGGCACTCATCCTCGTGGCCGCGATCGTCGGTGCGCTCATCGCCGTGGGGTTGTTCCTCGTGGCGATCATGAAGTCGTGAAGACGCCCGCCCGAAAACCGTCTTCCCCACCCAACCGCACTGCACGCGTAAGACTTCTTCCTCAGGAGACGCCGCCGGCCGTCCCGGCAGCGGCGGCTGCTCCCCCACCACCCCCCCCGATCGTCTCGCTCACGACCGATATCGGCTGGGCGTACGCCGCCCAGATGAAGGCGGTGCTGCTCCGGGCCCATCCGGACCTCCATATCGTCGACGTGACCCACGAAGTGGGGTCCCACCAGATCCTCGAGGGCGCCTTTCTCCTCCGATACACCTGTCCCTGGTTCCCGCCCCGTTCCATCCACCTCGGGATCGTCGATCCGGGGGTCGGGGGGAAGCGGAACCCGCTCGCCATCACCTGTGCGGACGGATGCACCCTCCTCGGGCCCGACAATGGGCTCCTCTCCCCACTCGCCGAGTACATGGGAGACCCGAGGGCGTTCCGCCTCGAACCAGAGAAGGTGGCCCGAGGGTCCCCGGTAAGCTCCACGTTCGAGGGACGGGACCTCTTCGCCCGGGCCGCGGGCCTCCTGGCGGGGGGGACCCCGGCCAGCGAGCTCGGATCTCCGGTGGACTTCATGCACCTGCGGATCCCCGCCCCTTCCGCCATCTCGGGGGGATTCTCCGCCATGGTGCTCCACGTGGACCACTTCGGCAACCTCATCACGAACCTGCCCGCCGCCGACGCACGGGAGGAGCTGGGCGCCCCCGGGGAGACGATCGCGGTCACGGCCGACGGTCGGACGTTCCGGGCCACGGTCTCCCGGACCTATGAGGAGATCCCGACCGGGGCGCTCGGGGCCCTGGAGTCGAGCTTCGGGTTCGTCGAGCTTTCGGTCAGCCGGGGACGCGCCCGGGATTTGCTCGGACTGCGCGTCAACTCGCGCTTTGAGATACGTCGCCGGTAGCCGTCCCGCCCGCCCCCTTGGAGACGTAGTAGTACACCCGGTGTTTCGGGTCTTCCTTCGCCGGGGTCCACCCCGGTACCGGGTGCCAGTAGCTCACGACCCGGGCCCCGGGGACGAGCTCCTGTTCCAGCTTGGGCTTGAGCTTCGTCATGGCCCCCGGCCAAAGGAACATGAGCACCACCGTGGCATCCTGCAGGGGAAAGTCGAACATGTTCTCCCGGAGGATCTCGACCCGGTCACGGTCCGGGCTCGTGGCCCTTCGGAACCGGAGGAGGAGGAAACGGAGCGGCTCGGCCTCGACCCCGGTGACGCGGGCCCCCTGGCGGGCGCTGAGGAAGACGAGCGCCCCGGTTCCCGCCCCGAGGTCCACGACGTGATCAGCCGGCCCCACCTGGGCGAACTCCACCATGCGTTGGGCGACCGCCGGTGGGGTGGGCTGGTACCCCGCGCCGATCACGAACGATGCGAAGAAGAAGTACGCCGCGAACAGGACGGCCGCCAACCCCAGGAGGTAGAGCACGAGAACGATGTCCATCGGTAACCCTCTACCCCTCCTGGGCCCAGAAGCCCCGGGCCAGGTGTTCGCGGGTCAGCCCCTCGCCCCGCCGCGGGCCCTCGGCCTGGGGAAGCCGGGCGGGCAGGCGGCGCAGGTCTTCGGGGAGGAGGAGCAGCGCCTGCTGAGCCCGCTCCAACGCCTTTGCGCCGGCCGGGGTCCCTCCCAGCTTGGCGAGGGAGAGCAGCACGGCATCGAGGAGCGTTTCCCGGGCGTCGCTGACGAGACGGACGGCGCCGCCTCCCTCCTGGATCGCCGCCTCCGGTTCCTCCCCGGGACCCAGGGGGGTCCCCTGCCGTGCGGCCATCGGGAGAGCCACCTTTTCGAGAAGTTCAAGCAAGGGTTCGAGCGCCCGGTCATCCTTCAGGTTCCCGAGGGCCCAGGCGGCGGCCAACCGGACCTCGAGGTCCGGGTCCGAAAGTGCGGCGACCAGGCTCGGCCGCGCGTCCACCGCTCCCAGGTGACCGAGGCCGAGCGCGGCGCCCCGGCGGATCCAGGGATTCCGGTCCTGCAAGGTCTCTTCGAGCTTTCCGAGGTCCCGGAGGTCCCCGAGGCGACCGAGGTTCTCCAGGGCCGCCGCCCGCACGCCCCGGGTCGGGGAGGCGGTCAACCGAAGGATCTCCTCCCGGCCTTCGGCGACCCGGAGCGAACCGAGCGCCCAGAGCGCACAGATGACCGTCCACGGTTGCGATACGCGTACCGCCCGCAGGAAAAGGGGAACCGCACGGCGGTCCCCGATCTTTGCGAGCGCGATCAGGAGGGAGGGATGGACGAACGTTTCCTCGAGGTCCCATCGCTCGAGCAGGAGCGGGACGGCTTCGGTGTCTTTCAACTCCCCCAGGGCCACGCTCGCCGCGATGCGGACCCGCTCGGCGGGGTCCGAAAGGAAGGGGCGGACCTGTTCGGCGACCCCCGTGCCCCTCACGTGGCGGAGGGCCAGGATGGCCGCCCGTCGGACCCGGTCCGAGGGATCCTGGAGCGCGTGGAGGAGCAGGGCAAGATCCCCCGGGCCGTGGAAACGACCCACGGCGGTGACGGCGGCCACTCGGACCCGGGCATCCGCATCCTGCAACAGCGGGACAAGGGCCCCATGGGCTTCGGTTGCGTTGAGGTACCAGAGGGCCCAGGCGGCGTGCATGCGCACCGGAACATCGGTGTCCTGAAGCGTCTCGATGAGGGCGGGAACCGCCCGGGGATCTCCCAACTCGGCCAAGGTCTCGGCCGCCACGGCACGGACCGCGGGTGAACTGTCCTTGAGGTGGAGCACCAGCGCTGGTACGAGCCGCACATCTCCCCCGATCCGGGCGCACCAGGCCGCACTGGCCCGGACCTCCGGGGAGGAGGAACGCAACGCGTCCTGGAGGACCAAGGGGTCCGGGAACCGGTGGAATCGGGCCGCCTGGCGTAGGACCTTCAATTGCTGCTCCGGTGAGCCATCGCGCAAGAGCTCGAGGTCCTGGGAGGAGATCTCCGTGCGATCGCGCCCCGGGGATTCGTTCGATGGCATGGGCGTTGTGATGGTCATGGATTCCTCAGTTGGTTAACAGCTTTCTGAATGTTCCGAGGGAATACGCTGTCCCAGTACTCCCGATGGTGGCGGAGGACGGATGCCGGGTCGGGCTTCCGCAGCGTCCCCACGTCGGTGGTGATGGATGCGACGTATCTGAGCGGAACGGCCTCCAGCAGGGGGACCTTGACCCGTTGGCCCCATATCTTGAGGTTGCGGCTTTGGGTCAGTTGGGGAAGGGTCCGGGAGAACTTGTACGATTCCCCGACCACGCGGACCGGAACGTGTTCGGCGGCCGCCGCCCGGGCGAGACCCAAGCTGCCGGACTTGTTCACCACGCCGCCGGCGGCGAAGATACCGTCACACCCCACGAGCAGCGTGTCGACCGCCCCCAGAAGGCTCCCGCCGATCGCGTCCGGGACCATCGTGACGGGAACGAATCGGGAGTAATCCCGGAATGCCGCCCTCGACTCCGTGCCGGGTTGCGACTCGAGCAGGTGGACCTCCTCGATCGCCCCGGAGCGAGCGGCGCCGAGCACGGCCGAGCTATAACTCAGGGTGAGGACCTTCCCAAAGGTACGGCGGCCCATCACGCCAAGGACACGCTCCTGGGCCCGACGGCGCTGAGCCTCCAATCGCTCCAGGGTTTGCCCGATGTCACGACCGGAGTGCTGGGCCGCCTCGACCACGGCCGAAAGGTTCTCGAGCGGGGCCATCCCCGGCCGGACCGAACGGAGTTGGGAGATCACCGCGGGGATCTCGTGGGGCACGGCACGGGCCAGAAGGGAGATCCCTTGGGCGTAGTACCACGAGGAGCCGTGGTGGAAATCCTTGCGCAGACGGAGCAGGCCCGCGCGGACGGGAGAGGACAAACGGAGTGGGCTCACGCGCGGACCCAGGGTTCCAACGACTTGAGCATGGTGAACGCACCTTCAGGCCGGGAAATGCTCGGCCACGACCCGTTCCAGTGCCCTGCTCCGCTGCAGGACAAGGAAGATGACGATCGCGTAGACGAAGAAGAACCCCACCGCGGCGAGGAAGTACAGCCAGTGCTGCATCAGGAGGAGCGTTAGGGTGTCGGTCCACGCCACCCCCAGCAGGGCGCCCGTGACGATCCGGAGCCCGTTGCGGGATTCTCTCCTTCCGAGGGCCTGGCTCGTCCAGTCGAGGGTCGCGGCGAGCGGGGCGATCCCGAAGAGGATCTGAAACTGGGGGAGGAAGAGCGGCGAACGGAATTGCGGTAGAGCCACCACGGCGAGAACGAAGGCGAGCGCCCCCAACGCCTGGCCCGTGCATCGGGCACACAGATGGACCCTTCGACCGCGGATCCGGACGAGGAGCGTATGCGAGTACCGCGCAGGTCGGTGGTGGGAGAGCAGGTACTCGCCGGGGGTGAAGCGCTGGTCCGGGTCTTCGGGAGCCCGGCGTTCCCCGCCACGAGGCGGGTCACGCATCGTCCCGGAGGGCGTGACCTTCCCAAGATGGTCATCGGCCACGAGGTTTGCAGCCGGCCCCGAGTATTTATTAACCGCCCCAACATTCGCAGAACGGACATCTACCATGGCGGGTCAACCGGTGATGGCGCCTGGGCCTATCCAGTACCGACGGCAGTACGACCTGCTCATCCTTGTGATCCTCCTCATCTTTTGTTGCCCCGCGGCGATCATCTACTACTTCACCCGCCCGATGGTGCCGGTGACCGAGTATCAGACCTACGTCGCGCCCATGGGCACGTATGGCGCGGCCCCCGGGATGGGGGCTCCGGCGGCCGGACCCGTGTCGACCCCGCTGTGCAAGACCTGTGGGAAGCCGACGACCTTCGTCCCGCAATACAATCGCTGCTACTGCTTCACCTGCAACCAGTACGCCTGAGCGACCGGGAATCCCCGCTGTAGGACCGGGCGAAGGGGGGCGGGAGCGACCCACCGCTTCGCCCAAAAATTATATCTCCCTCCCGGGCTCGATTTGGCCATGCCGAAGGCTACTGCAAAGGGAAAGAAGGGAACGGAGAAGGCCGTCCAGCCGAAGACGGGGTCCGGTTGGACCGCTTCGTGCGTAGGCGAGTGTGGCAAGTCGGTTTCGCTCGCGGTCGATGCCTCGGGCCCCATCCGGGAGCTCGTGTTCCGGGAGAAGGGTTGGTCGGCGCTCAACACCCCCGAGGACGGCACCGTGTCGTTCATCTGTCCCGAGTGCTTCCACATGATGGAAGAGGACGGGGCGTCCGTCGAGATCGACGAAGGGAAAGCCGTCGAGCCCGGTGACAAGGACGACATCTGAACGGCCCGAGCCCGTCTCACCTCCCATGAACTCCGCTCCGCCCGAGCCAATGAACGAGGAAGCCCGGCAGCTCCTCGACCGGCTGGTCGCCATCGACACCACCAACATCGAGGACCCGAGCCACCATCGCATCGAGAAGCGCAACTATTCCCGGGCGGCCTCATTCCTCGAGCAAGTGTCCCGTGAACGGGGGCTGCGAGCCCGCATCTGGGACGCCCGGGAGGAGCTCCCAGGGGGACGCGAGCGTTTCGCCGAACCCCGCCCCAACGTCATCGTCGAACTGGACCACGGCATGCCGCGTTGGCTCCTCATCCTCGCCCACTTCGACGTCGTCCCGGTGCCCGAGGAGCAGTTGGGCCGATGGAAGAGCCCTCCTCACACCCTGACCCGGCGATCCGACGGCCGGTACTACGGACGCGGCGCGGCGGACGACCTCGGGAGCGGTGTGGTCCCCGGGCTGCTCGCCCTGACTCAACTGCACCAGCTTCCCTCCGTCCCGGCGAACGTTCGGCTCCTCATCTGTGGTGACGAGGAGACCGGAGGCATGGGAGGGATCGAGGCGCTGCGGGAACATGACCATGCCCTTCCCCCGGGCCATCCCGATCGGCTCCTCACGGCCGAAATGGCCCTCATTCCCGATGGCTCCCCGTACGTGGCCGCGGGCTCGAGCGGCGTCTCCTTCGTGGACGTCCGGGTCCCGAGTGGTGCGCGGGTGAGCGAGTTCCTGCGCGTGTCGGAGTCGCTGACCGCCTTCCGGGAGGTGGCCTCGGGATGGACTTCGAAGTTGCCGGCCCCCC
This sequence comes from Thermoplasmata archaeon, assembly GCA_021823345.1. Taxonomy (GTDB): domain Archaea; phylum Thermoplasmatota; class Thermoplasmata; order Lutacidiplasmatales; family UBA184; genus JAJYEA01. The sequence continues at coordinate 15,430 of JAKAOF010000018.1, read as the reverse complement.
CCGAGCCGTCGGGGCCGCCCCCCAGCCCTCACATCCTCGGCCGAGCGACCCCGACGCTCGAACATCTGGACACGGCCGGACCCGCTTCGGGAACGGTGCGACTCCAGCACATCCACTCCAACTCGGATGCCGGGAATCAGATCCCGGCGACGGTCACGCTCACCTTTTCGGCGAACGGCCCCGAGCGCGACCGGGTCCGCTCGTTCTTCAGCGGCGCCGTCCGATCCCCGTACCACCTCGACTTCCGCGAGGCGGGGGATGCGCTCACCGTCGAGGTCGTGGGAAGTTCGGGCCACGGCGGGTATCCCCACCGGGCCAACAACCCGGTCCCCGAGGCGACGCGTCTTCTCATCGAGGCGATCCACACCGGCACCCTGCCCGACGGGGAGGTCGGCGCGGGTACCATGACCCTGGACCTCCGGAGCCCCCCCGAGATGGTGGCGCAACAGGCCCTCGATATCTTCCAGAACTACTTCCGACGCATCGAGGACGAGGTCCCGGGGACCCGGGCCGAGGTGCCCCCCGGCCGGGAACGCTCCGGTTACTTCATCTCGCCCGACCACCCGCGGGTCCGCGCACTGCAGAAGATCTACGAGGAAGTGAGCGGGCACCCGATCGGGATCTATGGGGAGTACGGCGGCACGGACGCGAGCGCGCTCCGGGAGATCACGACCCCGGCAGGACAGCCTCTCCCCGTGGTGGTGCTCGGCGGAATGGACGCGCAGGCGCACATCCACGACGCCGAGGAGAGCATCGACCCCCGCTACCTCGACGAGGTCACCCGGCTCCTCGTTCGCTGGGTCCGATCCTTCGCATGACCCCCGCCTCCGCCGGGCTCCTCACCGGCTTCGCAACGGCCGAAGGTACCCGCCGGTTCGCCGAACGCGCGATATCCCGAGCCGTGGTCCCTCGCGACCATTTTCGGGTCTTCGAGGGGGTCCACTTCTCGAGCCTCGGCATGGGAACCTACCTCGGAAAGGCGGATGCCGCGACGGACCGCGCCGTCACGTCCGCCGTGATTCGTTCGGTCGTGAGCGGCGTGGTGAACGTCGTGGACACGGCCATCAACTACCGCAGTTCGCACGGTGAAACCGCGGTGGGTGCGGCCTTGTCCCGCCTTCCCACCGAACACCACGTTCTCCGGGACGAGGTGTTCGTCGCCACCAAGAACGGCTACGTGGCGGATCCTCGCCAGTTGCGGGAAATGGTTTCGACGGGCCTCGTTTCTCCCGGGGAGATCGCCTCCGGGTGCAACTGCATGAGCGTCCCCTACCTCAAGGACCAGCTCGAACGGAGCCGGGTTCACCTCGGGCTCGAGACCATCGATCTCCTCTACCTCCACAACGTCTCCGATGAACACCTTCCCCGGCTGGGACAGGAGGAATTCCTTCGCGCGCTCGAGCCCGCCTTCGGTTTCCTGGAGGACTCCCGGAAGGCGGGGAAGATCCGCTACTATGGACTGGCCACGTGGGATTCCTTGCGCCTCCCCCCCGCATCTCCGGATCTCTTGTCGATCGAGTCCGTGGTGGACCTCGCAAGAACGGTGGGGGGGAAGGACCACGGTTTCCGCTTCATCCAGTTCCCCTTCAACCTCGCCATGCCCGAAGCGGCCGCGCTGGCGAACCAATCGGTCCGCGGGGAGCGGGTCCCGCTCCTCGAGGCGGCCCATCGGCTCGGCCTCGGAACGTTCTCCTCCGTGCCGCTCCTCCAGGGACGGCTCGTTCCGAAGTTGGCGCTCGACTTTGCCCGCTCGGCACCCGGCCACCTCGCTCCGCTGGTGGGACACAAGACCGATCCCCACGTGGAGGAGAACCTGGCCCTGGGCGCTCGGCCTTCGCTCTCGCGCGACGCGTTCGCTGCGCTCCTAGAGAAGGCGCTCCACCCGTAGAGAGCCGGGGGGACTCATCTCCCGCTCCGCCCACCTTATACCCCCGGGAGGTTCCCCCTCACCCCTGAGGATTCAAACCTCAGACCATGGGCGCCCTTCTCCTGGAGTTCCTCCAGAATCTGCCCGTCGCGTTCTGGGACATGGGCGCCTCCATGATCCGGATGATCCTCGCCTATCTCCTGTCCTTGGTCTTTGCGATCACCTATGGTTACTTCGCCGCCACCTCGCGGTCGGCGGAGCGGATCCTCCTCCCCATCCTCGACATCCTGCAGTCCGTCCCGATCATGGGGTTCTTCCCCGTGGCCATCGTGTTCTTCGTGAGCCTCACCGGCCCGCAGAGCATCATCGGCCCGAACCTCGCCTCCGTCTTCCTCATCTTCACCTCGATGTCCTGGAACATGGCCTTCGGCGTCTACGAGTCGCTCAAGACCCTCCCGGGGGACCTGCAGGAGGTCTCCGACTCCCTCGGGGTCTCGGGATGGAAGCGCCTCAAGTTCCTCCTGCTCCCCTCCACCGCGAACCGGCTGGTCTACAATTCCGTCCTGTCCTGGACGAACGGTTGGTACTTCCTCGTCTCGGCCGAGATCTTCTCGACGTACACCAACACGATCGCCCTCGCCGGGATCGGGAGCTTCCTCCTGACCGGGGCCGCCCTCGACAACACCGCCCAGATCCTCGCCGGGGTGTTCGTGCTCGTCCTGGTCATCGTGCTCCTCAACTTCCTCCTGTGGCGCCCGCTCTCCCGCTGGGCGGAGAAGTACCGCTACGACACCTCCCCGAGCGGCGCGGCCGGGGAGATCGGCAACGGCGCGTCGCGGTTGCGGGCCTCCCGGATCATCGGCCGTGCCTTCGTCCGCGGGGTGAACGTCGTCTCGACCCCCTTCACCCGCATCGGGGAACGGGCCCGGCAGCGACGGCAGTACCATCGGCGCGATGAGGACCTCATGGCGATGGGACCCGAGGGACCCTCCCTCTCCCGGACCGCCGTGCGCTACGTGGTGCTCGGCGTCCTGCTCGTCATCGGCTGGCTCATCCTCATCGTGCTCAGCGTGGCGATCATCTCCACCTACACGAACCCGATCTCCCCCGCCGTGCTCGCGTACATCCGGCTCGTGCCGAAAGCCCTCCTCTTCTCCGCCTCCCGGGTGTTCGTGGCGTACCTCATCACGATCGCCGTCTCGTTCCCGCTCGCGCTCTACCTCTACCGCAACGCCCGGGCGAACCGCTTCGGGATGCCCGTCATCCAGGTGATCGCGAGCATCCCGGCCACGGCGCTCTTTCCGCTCTTCCTGTTCAGCCTCCGGAAGTACATCGGCACGGAGCCGGCCGTCGTGTTCGTGATCCTGACCGGGACGATGTGGTACATGTTCTTCAACATCTTCTCGGGGCTCCGGGCGATCCCTCCCGACCTCGAGGAGGCCGCGCGCTCGCTCGACCTCAAGGGGAAGCCCTACTACCGGCGGCTCATCATCCCGGGAACCTTCGCCGCGTTCATCACGGGCTCGATCACCGCGATGGGCGCGGCCTGGAACACGCTCGTCATCGCCGAGTTCCTTACCTACGGAGGACGCTCGATCAGCGTCCTCGGGCTCGGGCAGCTCATCGACATCGGGGTCTTTCCCCCGCCGTCCGGGATCGCCGGGGGCTTCGCCCTCATGGCGACCGCCCTGCTCACGCTCACCCTCACCGTGGTCGTGGTGAACAAGCTGATATGGAGACCCCTGTACCGCCTGGCTACCGAGAAGTACCGGTACGACTGAGGGAAGATAGGGATGGGGCTCATCGATCTTCAAGGGGTGTCGAAGAAGGTCCCGGTGAAGGGCGGTTCGCTCGAGATCATCCACGATGCGTCCTTCTCCATCGCGGACAACGACTTCCTGGCCCTCGTCGGTCCCTCGGGCTGCGGGAAGTCGACGGTCCTGCGCCTCATCCAGGGCCTCGACCAGGCGACGGCCGGGAAGATCCTCTTCCGGGGCAAGCCCGTGCGCAACGTCCAGAGGCAGATGAGCATGGTCTTCCAGAGCTTCGCGCTCTATCCCTGGCTCAACGTCCGGGAGAACATCACCCTCGGGCTCGAGGCCCGCAACGTACCGGAGGAGAAGCAGAACGAGCTGGTGGAACGCTACCTCTCGATCACGGGCTTGAGCGGTTTCGAGGAAGCCTACCCGCGAGAGCTCTCGGGCGGGATGCGGCAGCGGGTGGGCCTCGCCCGCGCCCTCATCGTCGACCCCGCGGTGCTCCTCATGGATGAACCCTTCTCCGCGCTCGACCCCCTCACGGCGGAGAGCCTGCGCGATGAGGTGCTCCTCCTTTGGGAGGACCCGAACATCCCTCCGGATGCCGTCGTCCTCGTCACGCACAACATCGAGGAGGCGATCCTCATGGCGAACCGGATCATCGTCATGTCCAACCGCCCGGGCACCGTGCTGGCGGGGGTCCCCGTGAAACTGCCCCGGCCCCGGGACCGCAAGTCCCAGGCCTTCTACGACATGGTCGACTACGTCTACTCGCTCGTCACGGAAAAGCAGAAGGACGGACGCAAGCCCCCGCCCGGGAACTCGGTCAGCTGATCCTTGGGACCCGCGGCCGGCCCGCAGGACCCGGCCGCATTAGACCGCCAACTCAGCCCTCCCTTTACGCCGAGAAAAAGGCTCCTTGCACGGCCGTGGTAATTTCGAGAAGGATGAAATATCCATTCGAACATTGTTAGTTCAAAGGTATCGACCACCCTGCTTCAGAGGACCGAATATGCCGGAAGTCGTTTTGACCAGTGACTGGACGATGATGAGCGACCACAATGGCAAGGAGTTCCTCGGGTTCGGGACGACCACCCCGGCCCTCCTCCTTCCCGAGGCCGCCTATCGTCGGCTCTTCTACCCGCCCATGGACTGTGACGCCGACGGCTTTCCCCGCGAGGCCCCCTACGGGCTCCGCAAGATCGAGGCCGCCCTCCTCGAGGCGGGGATCGATGCCCGCATCGTGCACCCGAGCCACCTCCACCGCTACATGCCGGGCGAGGCGAAGCTCCTGCTCATCTCGGGCCACGACTACCTGGGCCTCAATCCGCCCTCCACCACCTTTTCCGGGGTGATGAAGAAGACCTCGCTCAACCGGATCAACTTCATGCGCATGATGCGCCAGCCGCATGTGCTGGAGGCGCACCGGCGGGGCATGAAGATCATCGCCGGCGGTCCCCCCGCCTGGCAGCTCACCGAGGAGACCCGGCAGAAGCTTCCCTGGGTCGACGCGTTCGTCCGGGAGATCGGCGGCATCGACGCGGTGGTCGAAGGCGAGGCGGACCTCTTCGTCGTGGACATCGTCCGGAAGGCGCTCGCCGGCGAACCCCTTCCCGCCCACGTGGTGATCAGCCCCCGGGACGCCCCGCGGGTGGAGCAGATCCCCACCATCCACTACGCCTCCATCAACGGCCTCACCGAGATCGGCCGCGGCTGCTGCCGCGGTTGTTCCTTCTGCTCCGTCACCCAACGCCCCACCCGTTGGTATCCGTTGGACAAGATCGAGCAGGAGATCCTGGTCAACGTCCGTTCGGGCCAGCACGGGGGCCTCCTCCACTCGGATGACGTCATGTTCTACGGCTCGCCGAACATCATGCCGCGGGAAGAGAAGCTCCTGCCCCTCATGCAGTTGGCGAAGAAGCACTACGACCACGTGGGGTGGAGCCACGTGGCCGTGGCGACCCTCATGACGAAGCCCAACCTTCTGCCCAAGATCCACGACATCCTGTGCACCGGGAACCAGACCTGGTGGGGGGTCGAGATCGGGGTGGAGACCGGCAGCCCCCGTCTCATCACGAAGGCGATGCCCGGGAAGGTGGCCCCGTTCCGGGCGAGCCAATGGCCCGAGCTCGTGGTGCAAGCGGCGGGGCTCCTCAACGACAACTCGGTCTATCCGGCGTGCACGTTCATCGTGGGCTTGCCCCAGGAGACGGAAGAGGATGTGATCCAGACCATCGACCTCTTCGAGGACCTGTGGGACTTCAAGGCGATCCTGGTCCCGATGTTCTTCGTGCCGCTCGGCCACCTCAAGCAGACCGACTGGTTCCGTCGGGATGCGGTCTCGGAACGCCAGAAGGAACTCTTCGAGCTCGCCCTGACCCATGGGCTACGCCATTCCCGGACGCTCCTCGACCGGTTCTTCGAGGACCGCGACGGACTCGCGGGCGCGGCGTACCGGACGCTCTTCGCGCGGTTCGTCGACTTCCTCACCTTCATCGCCCGGGAAAAAGGGGTCTTGCACGAGCCCGGGGAACACTACGTCCCCCACCGGATCGAGAGCCCGCTCCACCATCCAGAAGACATGCCGTTGCCCACGATCCCGGTCCGTTGAGGACCTCCCATGGGGGTCGGAGGACCCCCGGCGCCGGAGGAACCTAGAGGCTCTTCGCCTGGGTGGACCCTTTCGGATACTTCTCCCGCAGGTGGTTGAGGAACTTCTCGCGGTCGCGGCCGATGTGGGCCGCCTGCCAGGACACCACGACATCCTTGAGGATGCTGTGGATGTGGGTCATGTTGACCTCCGCGGCCGCGGCGTCGTAGAGGACCGCCTGGGTGATGATGCGCATCCAGCCGGAGTACTTCTGGTAGGTCTCGCCCTCGCACCACTCGAAGATGACCCGCAGGTGCGTGCGGCCTTCCTGGGTGGTGTAGTACCATAGGCGGAGGGAATCGCCGACCCAGCCGGGGGTTCGGTCCTTGAGCTCCATCGCGCCGAGGGAGGAGAAGTCGTAGGACTGCTTGAAGCTCCACTTGTCCGGGAAGCTGTCGAACACGGCGAAGCTGGTGTGCGGGGGATCGATGGTCATGTGGATGCCGATCTCGTCGAAGAGGTTGTGGACCTCCCAGAGGTCCTGGAGGAGCCGCCGGGTCGTGTCGACCTTGAGCTGCTTGTTCTCGTCGACCTTCTCCGTAGTCTCTCGACGAAGGCGTTCCACTTCGGTGCGCAGGGAGGAAAGGAATTCCTCGTCCCCGATGAGTTCCTTGGATTCTACCGGCTCGCCCGGACCTGCCGGCGCGGCACCGTCTCCCCGTTCACTTCGCTTTGGCATGGATAAAAACCTCAAAGGGGCACTGAACCGGGAGATTAAAGACTTTGCGCAAGCGCCCCAACGGGACCGGAAGGGAGGAGACCCATTTGCCGGGCCCGCTCCATTGAGACAAAATCCTTAAATGGGAGGAGTTATCGACTTCCGCAAGGACGGGAGCCAGAATGGTAGCAGTAGATATTGCGATTGAGAAATGCACAGGATGCGCCCACTGCCGGGATGTTTGCCCAGTGAATGTATTCGAGCTCCGTCCCCGAACGAGCCCCGAGTTCGCGCGGGTCGCGGATGATCCCGAGGTCGCGGCCAAGTTCCGCTTCCGCGATGAGAAGTCCGTCGTGATCAACGGTCCGGAATGCATCGTCTGCGAAGCGTGCCTCTTCGAGTGCGAAGGGGAATGCATCACGATCACGGACGACGAAGGGACCGTCCACCACTCGACCTACAAGTAGGCCCCGGGGGGATCTGCTCCCCTCGGTCCGGTCGGCCCGCGGTGAGCTAAAGTGCCTCGGCGCTTCCTTGCTCCTCAGGTACCGGTATGACCACCTGGCGGGAACGAGCACAGACCGCGGTCCGTGACTTCGTCACCCCCCTCGCGGACAGCATCGACCGGGCCCACGCCGTCCCCCACTCCGTGCAACAACGCCTGGCGGAGGAGGGGTTCTTCGGTCTTTCGATCCCGACGCAGTACGGAGGGGCGGCGGCGAGCGCCGAAGACATCGCCGCGGTCCTCGAGGAGGTTTCCTTCGGGAGTTTGTCCGTGGCCACGGATCTCGCCGTGCATCTGTCGGTCGCCTCCGCTCCCATCGCCCGTTGGGGCACCGCCGCCCAGAAGGAACACTGGCTGCCGGCCATGGCCCGAGGCGAGTGGCTCGGAGCGTTCGCCCTTACGGAGCCGGAGGTCGGCTCGGATTCCCAGCACATCCAGACGAAGTACACCGCCGCCGGTGACGGGTTCCGCATCGACGGTTCGAAGATCTTCATCACGAACGGGGGCCAGGCCCGCGTGGTCCTCGTGTTCGCGACGCGGGACCCGAAGCTCGAGGCCCGAGGGATCAGCTGCTTCCTCGTTGAACGCGGCAGCCCGGGATTTTCCGTCACCCGCCGGTTGGACAAGCTGGGACTCCGGGGGTCCGAGACCACGGAACTGTTGTTCGACGGTTGTCGGGTCCCGGCCGGGGCCATGCTGGGCCCGGAAGGCAAAGGTTTCGAGGTTGCCATGTCCGCCTTGGAAGGCGGACGCATCGGGATCTCCGCAACGTCCCTCGGAGTCGCGCGCGCGGCGCTCAGGGTGCTCTCCTCCCATGTGCGACCGAGCTCGGAAGAGTGGCGCCGGTCGGTGCTGTCCCGGGCCCACGTCTCCGTGGAGGCAGCCTCGGCCCTCGTCCAGAGGGCGGCCCGCCTCAAGGATTCCGGGGCGGACTACGGCCTCGCCGCGTCTTCGGCCAAGCTCTTCTGTTCGCAGGTCGCGTTCCAAGTGGCCTCCCGGGCCTATGATTTCACCGTCGAAGACGGGGCGGACCATGATGAGGTCCAGGGCGCGGAACGGCTCTTCCGCGACTCCCGGGTGCTCACGATCGTGGAGGGAACGACCGAGATCCAGGAACTGATCCTCGGACGGAAGCTCTCGGCGCCGGCCCGAGACTGATCAACTCCGCGGTACCGGACCGGACCCGACCGCTCGGGGCGGAGTGGGGGAACTGAAACGGCGCAGTCGGGCCTCCACCACGGATGGCGCGAGGCCCTCGATCCGGACGGACTTCGCCGGGGAACGCGCCCCGGACACGACCGCCACGGAGGATCTTGGAAGGTCCAGGATCGAGGCGAGGTACCGTTCCACGCCACGGTTCGCCGCCCCCTGGTGCGGGGGGTCCCGCACGGACACGGCCCACGCCTTCCTCCACTCGTCCCACACGACGCTATCGGTGCGGCTGCCGGGATGAATCCAGACCCGCAAGAGGGCCACTTCAGGAGACCGGGGGTCCGGCATGGAATCGGACCCGGGAGAGTCCCCGGACACATGTAAGCCCTCCCGGATGCGGGAGCCAGGGAACTCTAGGCCCAGGTCCCGGGGATCCTTCCCGAGGACCGACAATTCGAGAGACGACGGTGCCGCGGGAGGAAATGCAGGAGGAAGCCCCGGGCGGCATTGGTTGGGGTGGCAGGGGAGGCGCTCCCTGCCACCTCCGGGGTTATTCTGTTCGAGGTGACTGACTCCCTCATGGAGCACCTCTGGGCCCCGACCCGAGATGTCCAGGACGAGTGGAGCCAAACAGAAGCGGAAGTGCCAATCCGATCAGCTCCACGGAGGCGTGGCATAGGGAAGAGGTTGGGGAAGGCGCGGGCGTTGCCCGGCCCGAGCCTTCCCGGAGGCGATCTTCGGGGTGTGGCATGTTCCCGGTGTTCCTACGGTGCCGCCGCCGGCCCGCCGCCCAGGTGTCCCGGGAGTGTGACCCCGAAGTACCACATGGCGGCGATCCCGGCCAGGGCCATGAAGAGCGGGAAGCCCAAGACCACCAGCTGGAGCAGCACCGGGATGCGGTACGGGGAGGTGAACTTCGCCGAGTCCTCGTCCTCCGTAGATTCCGCGGCCTTCGATCCCGGTATCGCTCCCACGCCGCGGACACCCATCGGGGTAAACACGCGGCTCTGGGAGGTTGCGACCGAGCTCCAGAAGGTGCTCACACCTTCGGCAGCCGCCAGGTACAGGTCGACCACGATGCTCGCCGGGAACGCCGCGATCCCTGCCGCTCCGAATCCCATGTAGAGCAGAAGGGTGTCGAACGGCTCCTTGGTGAACTGCGGGTTCGCCGTGTATCCGGTGTACCCATAGAAGATGGTCACCGCCCCCGCCACCATGGCGAGGATCCCCATGTACTGCAGGCGTACCGTGTAGTAGGCCGACACCGCGTAGGCCACCATGACGATCCCGAACAGGACCATCACGTCGAGGAAGAAGATGTTGTAACCGCCCATCTTCGCCGCGGCGGGGAAGGGCCAGGTCATTTCTCCCCACAAGGCGAGGGCGAGGGTCACTCCACCCACCAATCCCACAGGCACCGCACCTCCTTTGATCGCGTTCCGGAGTCCCTTGGCGTCGTTGCGTCGCATCGCCCACCAGCCCACCAGCCCGACGTAGGTCAGGACCGAGGCGGCGAGCATGAGCAGGACCTCCACGAGGGCCAGGTCGTCGATGAATGCCATACCTATGCACCCCCTCTCGCCATCCGTGCGGAATCGTTCATTCCGTGTCGTACCGCTGAGATACTTGTCGTTCTCGGCATGTTTGTCACCTTAAAGACAAAACTTTGGACCGACCTATTTAAAGTTCGGACCTTTCCAGCCGATGGTTCCAAGTGCTTGGAAAGGGTGTAGCTACTCAGAGATTGGTAGCGGCCGCTTGGATCGGTACCCTACCTTGCAGATTCCACCGATAGAACGACCCGACCATGTGGCGGACGAGCACGGCGCGCGGGCCGCGGGCATCGCTACGCCCCCTTGTTCCGCGCGACCAGGCTGGTCAACGCGGGGAGTATGGTGAGCGCGTCCCCCGCGACCCCGTAGTCCGCGACCTTGAAGATCGGGGCCGCCGGGTCCTTGTTGATGGCCACGATGCATCGCGAGTTGGTGATCCCGACTAGGTGCTGGATCGCCCCGGAGATCCCGCAGGCGATGTAGAGCTGGGGAGCGATGATCTTCCCGGTCTGGCCCACCTGGTAGGAGGCCGGGCGCCACCCCGCGTCGACCACGGCCCGGGAAGAGCCGACGGCCGCGCCGAGCTCCTTCGCCAGGTTCTCGACCAGCACGAAATTCTCGGCGGTCTTGAGCCCCCGGCCCCCCGAGACCACGATCGGGGCCTCGGTGAGTTCGGGAGTGTCGCCCCGGGTGGAGATGACCCGCTCGACCGCGAGTCCCTTCGCCGACGCCGGAAGCTCTCCCACCTCGACGGGTTCGACCGGGGGGTCTCCCGCGGGAGCGGGATGGATCGCAAAGGAGTTCGGGCGCAGGCTGAGGACCACCGTGCCGAGAAGGTTCACGGTCTCGGTGGCCTTGCCGCCGAAGACCTTCCGTTTGATCTGGAGCCCCCCGGAGGCCCCGGGTTGGATCTCCACGACCGCCGTCGCGGTCCCGGCGCCCAGCTTGGCCCCGAGACGGGGGGCGAGCTCGCGCCCCATGGCCGTATCCGGGAGGAAGATCGCGAGCGGGGCCGAGAGCTTCGCCGCCATCCGCTCCGCGGCGAAGGCATACGCTGCGGCGGAGAACCCCTTGAAGGATTCGTGGTCCGCGAGCAGCACGCGCTGGACCCCCTGGCTCTTCGCCTCCTTCTGGGCTTCGGCGAGCCCGGAACCGATGAGTCCGATGGTGACCGATCCGCCGCCGGAGCGTTCCACCACGCTCCGCGCCTCGGAGATCGCCTCCAGGGACGACGGTTTGAGGTGGCCCTCGCGCTGGTCGGTGATCACGAGCACGTTGAGCGTCATAGTACCCGTGCCTCCTCTTTGAGCAGCTTGATGAGACGCTCGGCCGCTTCTTCCGGGGTCTGGAACTCGATCATCTTGGCCCCCGCCCGGGGAGGCGGGAGGGTGAACGCTAGGATGTCCGAGGTGGGCTTGGCCCCTCCTTGGAGGGCCGAAACCTTGGCCTCCAGGTCCTTGGCCGGGATCTTCTTGAGGGGCTTCTTGCGGGCCTTGAGGATGTTCGGCAGGGTGGGAGTGCGGGGGTCCTTCGCCCCTTTGAGGATCGAGAGCACGGCCGGGAACGGTGCGGAGAAGACCTCCTCCCCGCCTTCCACGTAGCGCTTCATCTTGAGGAGGTGGTTCGCCGGGACCGGGGCGAGGTCCGTCACGAACGAGTAGCTGGGGAGATCCAGGTATTCGCCGAGCGCGCTCCCCACCACCCCGGCCTCATCGTCCTGGGCTTGCCGTCCGACCATCACGAGGTCGTGGGGGATGTCCTTGGCCGCGGCGGCGATGTACCGGGCCACCAGGAGCGGGTCCAGCGGAAGGTCGGCGGGGGTCTCCACGAGCACCGCCTCATCGGCGCCCATGGCGAGCGCGCTGCGGAGCGCTTCCTCGGCGCGGGGGGGTCCCACGCTGATCACCCGGAGGGCGGTGAAGCCGAACTCCTCCTTCATCCGGAGGGCCTCTTCCACCATGGCCTCGTCATAGGTGTTGTTGATCGTGAACTTCACGCCATCCGTGTCGAACGACTTCCCCGAGGGGGCGACGCGGAGCTTCGTTTCCGGGTCGGGAACCTGCTTCACGCAGACGAGGATATCCATGGTCCGTCCCTAACCTACCCGCTTGAGGTGCTCTTTGGCGATCACCATGCGCTGGATCTCGTTCGACCCCTCGTAGATCTGTGTGAGCTTCGCATCGCGCAGCAGCTTCTCCACGGGGTAGTCCTTCATGTAACCGTAACCTCCGAACACCTGGATCGCCTCGTTGCAGACCTCCATCGCGATATCGGAGGCGAAGCACTTGGCGATGGAGCTCTCGAGCGGGACGGGCTTGCCCCGGTCGGCGAGCCACGCCGAGCGCCACACCAGGAGGCGGGCGGCATCGACCTTCTGCACCATGTCGGCGATCTTGATCGCGATCGCCTGGTGCTCCGCGATGGGCTTGCCGAACGAGGTGCGTTGGAGGGAGTACTTGGAGGCATGGTCGAGGGCGGCCCGGGCGATCCCCGTGGCGAGCGCCCCGATCGGGGTCCGCGTGGAGTCGAGCGTGTTCATGGCCACCTTGAACCCTTCTCCCTCGGCACCCAACCGGTTCTCGACGGGCACCCGGACGTTGTCAAAGGTGACGGAGCTCGTCGCCGAGGCACGGTGACCTAGCTTGTCCTCGTCCTTCCCCGGGGTGATCCCGGGGGAGTCCCGCGGAACGACCAGGGCGGTGATGCCTTTGTGGCGACGGGCCGGGTCGATGGTGGCGAAGAGCGTGTAGAGCGAAGCGTGCGGTGCGTTCGTGATGAACACCTTTTCCCCGTTCACCACGTACTCGTTCCCCTCGCGACGGATCGTGGTCTTCATTCCCGCCACGTCGCTTCCCCCGCTCGGTTCCGTCAGGCAGAACGAGGCGAGGTGGTAATCGCTGCAGAACGGCTTGAGGAAACGCTCCTTCTGCTCCGGGGTCCCGGCGATGTTGATGGGTTGGAGCGCGAGGCAATTGGCGGATATCGAGGTGGTCATCCCTCCGCAGGCATAGGCCAGTTCCTCCGTGATGAGGCACTGGTCGAGCTCGCCGAGCCCGGAACCGCCGTACTCGGTGGGAACATTGAGGTTCATGAGGCCGAGCTTCCACGCCTCGCGGTAGACCTCCTCGGGGAATTCTCCCGTCCGGTCGGCCTGGGCCGCCCGGGGAGCCATCGTGTCCCTCGCAAAGCGTCGGGCGAGTTCCTGGAGCTCCTTCTGTTCGGTGGAAAGTTCAAAATCGACGGGCATGGTCAGGCGTTCCCAACAAGCCAAGCTATTTCAATTCTTTCGGGGTGCCGTTAGACGAGGACCGTGGTCGACACGATAGAATCCCTGCTCGGGGCGGTGCGTCGAGGACATCTCAGCATCCCGGAGGCCGCCCGGGCGTTGAAGGAGGGACACTTGCCCGGGGGCAAGGGCGCGCGTCTCGACTTCCGTCGCGCGGAGCGCACGGGGCTCCCGGAGATCATCCTCGCCGAGGGGAAGGACCCCGACGACCTCGAGGACATCATATCGGCCCTGGCCCGAGCGGGCCTCGGGGCCGTGATCTCCCGGGTGAAGGGACGCAACATGCAACGGCTCCGGAAGATGGCCGCCGGCGGCCTCCGGCTCCGGTTCAATCCCCGCACGGACGTCGTCGTCCTCGAGGGAACCCGTCGCGAGAACCTGTTGCGGGGTCGGACGGCGGCCGTCCTCTCGGCCGGTACGGCGGACCTCCGGGTCGCCGAGGAAGTGGCCACCATCCTGCACACGATGGGCGTCTCCGTGTTCCGGGCCTACGACGTGGGGGTCGCCGGGATGCACCGCCTCCTCACGGCCATGAAGGATCCCGGGGCCCGCCGCGCCCAAGTCTTCATCGTCTGCGCGGGACGGGAGGGAGCGTTGCCCACCGTCGTGGCGGGGATGATCGATCGGCCCGTCATCGCCGTCCCCACCTCCGTCGGGTACGGCCGAGGCGCCCGGGGCGAGGGAGCGCTCACCGCCATGTTACAGTCGTGTGCCCCGCTCGCGGTGGTGAACGTGGACGGCGGCGTTCCGGCCGCCCTGGTCGCCGCCCAGTTCCTCCGGCACCTGCCACCGGCGGGTCCGGCTCCGAGGGGACGTACGGCCCGGTAATACTTCTAGAAAAAGCGGTATAACCCTTTATATCGCCCCCGAACCTGCTCATTCCCATGGACGCTCCCGCGAGCTCCCCCCCGCCCAACCTCCGCCTCTCACGGCGGGAGGTGGGGTTCATGGTCCTGCTCTACTCGGCTATCGCAGGATTCACGATCATCGGGTTCCTCCTGGCGTTCACCTTCCTCCCCCACACGAGCCGTCAAGATGCGGTGGGGTCCACGCTCATCTTCACGGGGCTCGCGCTCACCGCGTACATCCTCGGGCTCCGCCACGGGTTCGATGCGGACCACATCGCGGCGATCGACAACACCACCCGTAAGCTCCTGAACGAGAACAAGCGCCCGCTCACCGTCGGTACTTGGTTCTCGCTGGGGCACTCCACGGTCGTCGCCGTGATGGTGGCCGCCTTCATCGGGGCCACCGAGCTCGTGAAGACGAGCTATCCGTCCCTCTTGGCCGGAGGGGCCGTGGTGGGGACCCTGATCTCCGGGATCTTCCTCATCATCATCGGGCTCGTCAATCTCGTGATCTTCGCCGATGTCTATCGGGTCTTCCGCGGGCTCCGGGAAGGGAGGATCGGATCGAACGCCCTGGATGACGAGCTGCAGAAGCGGGGATTCCTCTACCGGTACTTTGGCCGGCTCTTCCGGGTGGTCAACGAGCCCTGGCAGATCTACCCGATCGGTCTCCTCTTCGGGCTCGGCTTCGACACGGCGACCGAGATCGTGATCATCGCGGTGGCCGTGACGTTCGCCGCGACCACCGGGATCTCCCTGTGGTTCATCATGGTCCTTCCGCTCCTGTTCACCTGCGGCATGGTCCTCTCGGACACGACCGACGGGTTCGCCATGCGCTACGCCTACGGATGGGCCTTCCTCAAGCCCCTGCGCAAGGTCTACTACAACCTGACCCTGACGCTGCTCTCGGTCATGGTGGCCATGCTCATCGGGGGGGTCGAGTTCCTCCAGGTGTTGTCGACCGAGCTGGGCTGGGGGGGGGCGTTCTGGGCATGGCTCAACGGGCTCGATTTCGAGACGCTCGGCATTGGGATCGTGGCGCTTTTCATCGGAGCATGGCTCCTCGCCATGCTCATCTACCGGCTGAAAGGGTACGAGGAGGGGGGTTTCGAACCCCTGGCGATCTCCCAGACCCAGTTCCCGGGTAACGAGCC
>JAKAOF010000004.1 GCA_021823345.1 Thermoplasmata archaeon | reverse complement strand
GTATGCGGGCTGCGGGATTTGAACCCGCGTCGATAGCTTGGCAAGCTACCGTTCTAACCAGGCTATACTAAGCCCGCACGACCGGGAGGGGATTCTACGCAGGGGATATAAACTCGGCCCTGGAGCCGGCTCTCCCGGGTCCCTACCCCTGGACGGTGGCCTTGACGATCTTCACCGGGGAACGGGGTCGGTCGCTCGAATCCGTAGGAACCTTCCCGATGGACTTCACGACATCGAGGCCCCCGACGACCTTCCCGAACACCGAGTGTTTCATGTCGAGCCACGGGGTGGCATCCAGCGTGATAAAGAACTGGCTACCGCCGGTGTTGGGCCGGTTGGTCTTGGCCATGGAAAGGATGCCGGGCCCGTCGTGCTTCAACCCGGGAACGAACTCATCCTTGATGGTGTACCCGGGGCCACCCGTGCCGTCCCCGTTGGGGCAACCGCCCTGGATCATGAACCCCTGGATGACCCGGTGAAACGCGAGGCCGTTGTAGAATCCCTTTCGCGTGAGGTCGGCAAAATTCTTCGCGGTGATCGGGGCCCGGTCTGCGAAGAGTTCGATCTCGATCTTGCCCATCGTCGTTTCCATCGTCACATGAGGGTTCGCCATGGTTATCGCCAGCCGGGCGGAGCAGCGAGGGGGCTATAACGGTGCGCGTGGGGCGCTTTCTGCGAGCACCGACTGGAGTTGGGAGCGGATGTCCTTCCAACGCTCGAAGTCGATCACCGCGACGATCGGGGCCTTCCCTGGACCTTTGGCGATCGCCTTGAGTCGCCGGGCGGCGATCGAACACCGCTCGTTCCACAATCGCTTCGAACCGGAGCTGCGGTGCATCCGTTCCGCCCACAAGAGGGCCATCTCCTCGGCCGTGGCCACCTTCCCATACTTGCCTCGGACCAGCCCGCGCTCGGCCCGGGTGCGGCGCACGAGGTCCACGTATCCCACGTGTTTCAGGAAGAGATCCGCGTAGCTCTCGTCGTTCTCGTCGAGCGCCACGAGCTCGGCCCCCTCGCGTTGTCCCCAGCGGACGGCCGCGACGAAGCACGGGGAGGGCATGCGCACGTCGGAATACTTCGAGAGGGCGCGCGCGAGCCCGACCTCGGCCCCGGAAAGGGGAACCAGTGGTTCCGAATCGCCGGTCCCAAAATACTCCTGGAGCCCGTCAAGCTCTTCCGGGGATAGATCCAGGACGATCGTCCGGGGCTTGCGCCGTTCCAACTCCTGTTGGACCCTGTCGCCCTCCTCCACCGGTCCCCGAAGGGCACCGACCAGCGTGATCGGCCCGATCTCCGCGCTGAGCACGGCGTCCTATTCCGTCCGCTCCTCCATGAGGTCCAGGAGGCTTTCGGGGTCGCGTCGCCGTCGGAGCTCGGAGAACTCGATCAGCGGGGTACCTTCGATGTTCTCGCGGTCCTTGCGCTCCCGGACGATGAAGAGCGACCAGCCTTCGGCGACCCGGGCGATCTCATGGAGTCCCCGCGCACGCCGCATGGCACTCGTCAGGTCCCCGATCCCCAGGACCACGAGGTTGCGCTGGGGCTCGATATTGTGGCGGGCGAGGGCATCGAAGGGACTGCGGACCGTAACCTCGATCTTCCACCCCTGGCCACCCAGGGCGCTCAAGATGCCCGCGATCGACCGTTCCATGGAGGCGGGGGCACCCCCCTCGAAAGAGCCTTCGTCCGACTCTTCCTCCTCCGCGTTCTCGCTCTCGAGCCAGAGTTCGAACGGGTTGAGGGGTTGTGCCAACGGGAGATCGAAGATCTTCTCCAAACGTTCGATCACGTCGGCCTCCGCTCCGCCCCCTTCCTCGTAGAGCTGGATGGTGCGGCGAGAGACCCCGACCATCGATGCGACCGCCCCGAGCGAGTGGTGGCTCCGTTCCCGCGCCATGCGGAGCCGGCGGCCGTTCACCCGCGCGAACGTTCCGCCGGGGCTCGAGAAGAGGAAGGGCGGGATCCCCTTCACGAGGTAGTCCTCCAGGGTCTGCAGCGTGAGGATCCCGAGACCGTAGCGGGTGTAGAGGACCCCGTCCTCCAAGGACTGACCTCCCGAGGTGCTCCCGACGAGCAGGGGCGCTCCATGCATGATCTCCGCGAGGGAGATGAGCGAGGACGCTCCGGAAGAGTCGATCGCATCGACGTTCTTCAGGATCTTGATGAGGAGCAAGAGCGAGTCCCGTCGAGCGATGAGGTCGAAACAGCTCGGGCGGACCGTGTGGAGGTCCGCCACGTAGAACCCCACCTGACGGAGCATGCGGGCGGTGCGCTCCACCGTGTCTTGCCGGGCGGGGATGGCCTCCTTCATCGTCAAGAATCAATAGAGGTCGGGTATTTGAACTGGTCCCCGCCCCCGGAACGTCCCTTCGGTGGGAAAACTAGGCGAGACCGACCTTTAGCCGCGGAAGATCGGTCGCATGGACAAGAGCACGGGGAGCGGAAGGGGGAGCATCGGGTGTCCTCCCTGTCGCTGGGCGACCTCGCCGGCCAGTTCGTCCCGGGAGAGCTGGACCGGGTCCTTCTCCCCCCGCCGACGGACCGAGATCCGGTCGCTCGCCGCCTCCTTTTCTCCGTAGACGAGCGTGAAGGGTACCCATTCGCGCTCGGCGTCCCGGATCTTCTTCCCGACCGTTTCGTCCCGGTCATCGACGTCGACCCGGGCGTTCGTGGCCGAACGGACCTCCGCGGCCAGCTGCTGGGCCGCCGCGTTGAACGCATCCGTCACGGGGATGACGCGGACCTGGGTCGGGGAGAGCCAAAAGGGCCAGGACCCCTTTCCTCCGGCCGCGATCTTCGCGGCCTCGGTCTCTAGGATCGCATAGACGTTGCGCTCCACCGCACCAGAAATGCTGGCGTGCAGGATGAGGGGGTACTTCTTGGACCCGTCGTGCGCCGTGTACTGGATCCCGAACCGCTCGGCGTTCTCCACGTCGATCTGCACGGTCGATAGGGCCGCGGCCCGTCCCTGGGTGTCCAACGGATGGAACTCCGCCTTCATCACGAAGTAGAATATGCGCTCGTCCCAGATCTCGAGGAGGAGCGGACGGCCGATGATCTCGGAAAGCTCCTTCGCGAACGGCCGGTGGGCGTCGAGGAACTCGCGGGTGAAGCGGACCGCGACATTGAACGGCACCCCGATGTCGTCCATCCAGGCCTTGCACGCTCGGAACTGGGCAAGATACTCCCGCTTCGCGGTCTCGACATCCTCGACCAGCGAATGCATGTCGGGCATGGTGAAGGTCCGGAGCCGGCGCAGCCCGGAGAGCTCCCCGCTCTGTTCCCGCCGGAACGAGTAGTGGGTGAGCTCATAGAGCCGGACCGGCAGGTCCGCGGCGCCGATGGTCATGTCGTGGAAGATGAGGTACTGGCCGAAACACGCCGCAAAGCGCAGGAAGAAGTCCTTGTCGTCGGACTCGATCACGTACTGCCGGGCGGGGAACCGGTCGAGGTACTTCTTCAGGGCCGGGTGCTCGTAGTCGTACATGATCGGGGTCTCGACCCGCATCCCCCCGAGTTCGGCCACCACCTGGGAGACCTTTTCCTCGAACAGGCGCTTGATGAGTTGCCCCTTCGGGTACCATCGGAAGTTCCCCGAGTCGGAACCGGGCTCGTAGTCGACGAGTTCCTGCTCCCGCATGAGGCGGACGTGGGGAGGCTCGTCCCCCTTGCCGCGCGAGCCGCCGGACTCATACCGGAAGAACGCCTGGAAGGACGGGTCCGCCTGGGGAAGGAATTCCTCGGCCTTGACGACCTCGCCCGCGGTGGTCAATACGAACCAGCCGCTCGTGATCGCCTTCTCCTTCGAGAGGGCCTCGCTCTCCTTTTGCTTCGGCTTCTTTCCCGCCGGGGCCGGAGGCGCATCCCCCAGGGTGACGGTGCGAGAGAGTTCCGCCAAGGGGTGGCCCTTGGCCTTGAGGGTGAACGCCTTGTAGTAGCCGAAGGGCGCGGCGACCACCGGGATGCCCAGGGAGCCCGCGGCCTCGAGCAGGGTCTCCCCGACCTTCTGGGCTTCGGCGGGCTTCGCCAGCCGGTTCGACAAGTGAGCGTACGGGTAGAGCACGAGGCGCTCGGCCTTCACCTGGGATTGGACGGAGGCGACCTCCCGCAGGGCCTTCTCCACGATCTGGGGGATGTTCGCGGCGTCTCCCTCCTCCACACTGTAGAAGACGACGAGCGCTTCCCGGGCCTCGCCGGACTTCTTTTCCGCGGGGAGTTCGGGCGGAGACTTGATGGCCGGGGACCGGGCCTCAAAGGAGAGGCTGTCGGCATGGATGAAGAGCAGCTTCATGGGGGACTCGTCCCTTCCATGGTCGCTCACTTATAAGATTGAGCGGAAACAGGGTCAAGGTCCCCGTCCGAGGAATCGCTCCTCCCCTCGCTAACTCGTATAGAAATAGTACCGTAACCATGAGTTTCCCGGGGGAGCGTGACCGTGTTGCGCACGGGCCTGAGCGTGACGGCCCTGGGACTGGTGTTGATCCTGGTCTCGCCGACCGGTTCCTGGCACTCGATCCTGGGCGGTCCCTCCGGAGCGGCCGATGCCCCCCGAATGGAGTACCCCCGGGCGGTCCCTCCGATCCCCCGGCCCAGTTCCGCACACAGCGGATCCGGTTGCACGAATTGCGTCCGGACCAGCATCGCGGTAGGGGGACTTCCAGAGACCCCCGTCATCGACCCCACGAGCGGCGACCTCTTCGTATCGAATAGCGGGGAGGACACCGTGACCGTGATCTCCCCGGTCAACGACTCGGTGCTCGCCACCTTGCCCGTCGGAAAGTTCCCGGAGACGCCCATCGTCGATCCCACGCTGCGTTCCATCTACGTGCCGAACCTCAACTCCTCGACCGTGACGGTCGTGGATGGCGCGACCCTTTCCGAGAAAGGCACCATCTCGGTCGGCCTCCATCCCTATACGGGGATCTACGATCCGGGCAACGGGGACGTCTACGTCCCGAACTTCGACTCCTCCAACGTGTCCGTCATCTACAGCGCCTCGCCCGCCGTCATCGCAGACCCGGCCGTGGGAAGCGGGCCGAACGGGATCGCCTATGACCCCAAGAACGGGGAGCTCTACGTGACGAACATCTTCTCGGGCACCGTGAGCGTGATCAACGGTCTCACGAACCAGGTCATCGACACCATCGACGTGGGCTCCCGTCCCTATGCCCCGCTCTATGATCCGTTGGATGACGACCTCTACGTTCCATGTTACAACGCCTCCGTCGTGGACGTGATCTCCGGGGTGTCGAACCAGGTGGTTCGCACCATCACGGTACCCCCCGAGCCGTTGACCCCGGCCTTTGATCCGCAGGACTCGGATATCTACCTGCCCAGCAACCTGGACGGGGTCCTGACGGTGATCTCGGGCGTGAATAGCACCGTGCTCGGCCGGATCTCCATCGGCTCCTACTCGTACACTCCGGCGTACGACCCCGCCAACGGCGACATGTACATCTCCAACTACGGGGCGGACAACGAGAGCGTGGTGCTGGGGATGACCCACTTCGCCACCATCGCCGTCGGGAACACCCCCGACATCCCGGTGTATGATCCCGTCGACCAGAGCATCTACGTCTCCAACTGGAAGTCCCGGAACGTCAGCGTCATCCCGGGCGGAGGGTTCCTTCCCCTGTCCGTCACGGCCTCGGCCACCCCGTCCTCGGGTCCGGCGTGGCTCCAAGTCTACTTCCAGTCGTTCCCGGTGGGGGGGACGGGGTTCTACACGAACTGGTCGTGGCATCTCGCTCCCGGGGTCGAACGCTACCAGGCGGACGTGAACTACACCTACTCCACGCCGGGCACGTACTTCGCCTGGGTGAACGTCACCGACAACAACTCGGCGACGAACTACAGTGCGCCGGTGAAGATCACCGTCACGAACATCACCGTGAAGCTCGTGTCCATCCTGCCCGGGGGGGCCGTGGTTCCCTCCGGCGGCTCCACGGGACCGTTCTTCGCTCAGGTGACGTGCACCTACCTCTGTCCGCCCTCCGGGATCCACTATTCCTGGACGCTCTATCCTTCCGGGGCCGGACGGCTCGGTACTCCAACACAGAACTCGACCGTGTTCCAGGCGGGCAGTTATTCGGGTCTCGCGACCCTGAGCGTGAATGCCACGCTCGACAACCACTCGGTCTCCAGCCAGGCGATCGTGATCAAGATCACCCCGGTTCCGCCCCCCTGGTGGGAGCAGCTCTTCGGGGCGCACGGGATTCCCTTCTTGCTGGCGATCGCCTCTGCGATCGTGGGGGTCCTCCTCGTGTGGCGGTTCCAACGCCGTCGGATCGAACGGCGGAAGAAGACCCGCGAGTCGCTCCAAGAGGTCGCGAGCTAGTCGGCCGCACCTCCGAGCCCACCAAAAGGGTCCCGAGCGGGTCGAGAGGTACCTGGACTCCGAGGGATCGCTTCAGTCGCCTTCGCGAGGCAGGATGAGGCTCAACCCTTCCGATGGGAGCCCCCCGGTCGGAAACGAAGTCCCGGTCGCGTTCCCGTAGATGGTGTGATTCGCCGGTCCCGTCACGTTGATGACCCCCAGGGCACCGAGATCGACGGCCCGCGTGAGATCGTGGTCGACCATGTTGTAGTTGCCCGGATACAGCAGGTGTACATCCGCCACCAGCGCGGCCCCGGGGGGGACGGTGATGCTCTGGACCCCGTGAAGGGGGGGATCGATGAGGTCGCCGTACTGCCAGGCGCGGTCGAGGATCTCCCCGATGATGTGGAATGCGGAGAAGAAATTCGGACCGGCGTTCCCGAAGTAGATCCGGATCGTCTGGTTCACGGCGGCATGCAGCTCGTTCGTCTTGGTCAGGGCCTGGTACGCCCCGTTGAAGACGAAGTACGTCGGGGTCTCGTTGAGCAGCTTGCCCCGGTCAAAGAGCTGGTTGCCGGCCGTGTGGACGGGCCACTCGGTATAGAGTTCGCTCTGCATGACGTAGAACTCCCTGTCGACCGGCGGCAAGGGGACCGACGGTTGGACCAGAATGAGCCCGAACATGCCGTTCGCAATGTGCTCGGAAGCATCCGGCGTGCCGCAATGGTAGACGAAGAGTCCCGGGTTCATCGCCTTGAAGGTGAAGGTCACGGATTGGCCCGGGGCGGCGGTATCCAGGGGCATCCCGCCGCCCGGCCCGATCACCGCATGGAAGTCGATCGAGTGGGTCATCGTGCTCGTCTTGGAGTTCGTGAAGTGCACGACCACGGTGTCGTTCACGAGCACCCGGAGAAACGGACCCGGTACGGTGCCATTGTACGTCCAATAGGTGTACGACGTGCCGGGCTCGAGCTGCCCGACGAGCTCCTCGGCCTCGATGTAGATGTTGTCGGTCGCGGTTGCGGTGCGGTTGATGGGGGGAGGGACGTTGGAGGCATTCTGCACCACGTTGTTGGTGGGAGTGACCTCCGGTCCGATCGCGGGCAAGGCGCTGGAGGTCGGGCTCGGGGACGTGGGCCCCCAGTAGCGGGCCGCTTCGAACCCCCCGAAGACCCCGCCCACCAGCCCGAACAGCAGGGCGAGGACCACCAGGATGACTATCGAGCGCCCGGAGAGCGACGCGGGGGTTCCCCGTCGGCGGGCCCGGGATGGACCCGAGGTCCCGGTTCCGCCTCCGGTCCGTGGTTCGTTCTCCTCCGTCCGGGAAGAGGTTTTCGAGCCCTCTTCGGGGGCCCCCTTCGCACCGGCGAGGGCGAGGTACGCCAACACCCCGACCAGCACGGCCAGTACTCCGACCGAGAGGAGCAGGTAGTTTCCCGTCGAGGAAGCGGCCGGAGAGGAGGTTCCCGTCGTGACGGAGTTCGCGATGATGATGGAGCCGTACATCTGGGTAGGGTGGTAGGCACACCGATATGTCCACGTCCCGAGCTTGGCGGGGACTTCGAACGTGAAGACCGTCGGGGTCGTGGGGGAACTGAAGTCCGGGGATACCACGTCCCCGACGGCAGGAGACATGGAACCGGTGAAATCGATGAACCAGTCGTGCGTGATGCCATCGGAACTGTAGAGCTGAAGGGTGACGTTCTGGGCGGGTCGAACGGAAAGGGTCGGTCCGGGTCGGGAGATGGAGCCCGCGCTCGTTCCCCATCCCGCCATGCTCCCATAGAGGACGAACGTCGCGTTCGCTGAACCCGGCGTTTCCGAGCGGTCCGTCTCGGAGACGTACGACGAATCCGCGGGAGAGTGGGCGGGGGGACCCATTAGCCACAGTGCGGGAGTGGTTCCCAGCCCCATGAACAGGACCGCCACGATGGCCACGGCCCGGATGTTCGGCCTACTCTCGGCCGGGTCTCTACGGGTGAGGTCGGTCATCTTCACCTTCGGAGAGATTCCTGGAGGGACTTCAATCCCCGGAATTTTCCAAGATCTTAGACGAGGCGAGCGAACCTCCGAACCGTTTCGGACATTGTTAACCCCGCTCTGACCCCGGGGTACCAGCCCACCATCGTCTTCTGGTACCGCAGGCGGACTGGCTCACGGCGGAGCGGCGGACGAACGTACCTCGGTCACCCCCCGGCTTCCCCGGGTTCCCTCCTTATCGCCCCCTCAAGCATCCGAACGTGTTCGTACTCGCGGCTACCCATGGTCCGGTCCTCCTCCCTCCGAGCGACCATGTCGAAGGCGAACCCCAAGTCCGATACCGAGCTCGACGTCCGAAAGATCCCACCGCCCGAGAAGCATCCACGCATCTTTCAGCAGTTCGAAGAACTCGCGGAAGGCGAGGACTTCGTCCTGGTCAACGACCATGACCCGAAGCCACTGTACTATCAGTTCCTGGCGGAAAGGAATGGCACCTTTTCCTGGGTCTACGAGGAATCGGGGACCACGGTCTGGCGGGTCCGGATCGGTAAGGTCCCGCCGACCCACCCTGCGCGGCTGAACGTGAAGAACCGGTAGGGCGGACCACTTCCAACCGATGGAGCGGACACGAGCCCCCTTCCTGGCGCTACTCCTCCTAGGGATCGCCCTCGGGTTGTGGGCCGCACTTCGCCTCATCGGTTGGGGCGTCCCCGCCCCTGCCGTGGGGTTCGGGGACTGGCACGGTCCGTTGATGGTGAATGGGGTCCTCGCCACCATGATCGGGCTCGAGCGGGCCGTGGCGGTGCACCGTCGGGAGGCGTACCTGGCCCCCGCGCTCTCCGGTCTCGGAACGCTCGCGTTGATCTCCCCGCTTTCCACCGAAGGGGCCGCCATCGCTTGGGTCGCCAGCTCGGCCGCCCTCACGGGCGTGTTCCTCTACCTCCATCATCTGCAGCCCACGTACCACGCCAGTGTCATGGTCGTCGGGGCGACCGCGCTGACGTTGGGGAACGCGTTGTGGCTCTTCGGGGACCCGATCTCCGACATGGTGCTCTGGTGGTTGGTCTTTCTTGTCCTCATCATCACCGCGGAACGGCTCGAACTCTCCCGGATCTTCCGTCCCTCTCGTTGGAAGCAGGGCCACTTTGCCGGGGGAACTGGCCTGCTCGTGCTCTCTGCGGCATCGAGCCTTTGGTCGATGGACGCGGGGATCATCCTCGCCGCCTCGGGACTGGTCGTACTTTCCGTCTGGTTGCTTCGATATGACGTGGCGATGCTCAACCTGCGCGGGTCGGGCAGATCTCGGTTCGTCGCCGTCAGTCTCGTATCGGGGTACCTTTGGCTCCTGGTGCCCGCATGGATCGTGTGGGAAGGGGGCGGCGGTTGGCCCGGGCTCGACTATGACGCTTTCCTTCACAGCGTGTTCCTCGGATTCGTGCTCTCCTTGGTCATGGCGCACTCGATGATCGTGCTCAAGGCGCTCGTCGGCCGGGATGCCAGGTACTCTCCGCTGTACTACCTTCCGTGGGGGATCATCCAAGGGACGTTGGTGACCCGGGTGGTCTCGGATCTCCAGGGATGGGGGGATCTTCGTATGTGGTCGGGGCTGCTGAACGTGGTCGGGATCGTCCTGTTCATGGCGCTCCTGGGGTTCTACCTGGTGCGCGACTCGCTGAGCTGGGTCCGTGAGATGTTTCATCCAGATTTCATGAACGTCCAGTAGCCGACAGCCGGTGAAACCGCTCGGATCTATTCGGGGAGCGCAGGCGCTCCTGGAGGACCCTTACGGACTTTGCACCAGTGGATTCGGGATTTGCGCCAAAACCTATTTCCCCCCCTCCGGGGATTCTTCTATCGATCTTTCATGATGGGGGCGCGATGGGATCATATCCATAGGACCCGATCTTCTCCCGCAGCCCGTTTCGACACGATGATGCCTTGGGCCATTCCTCAAATTGGGCGGATCCGATGGCCGCGGAACGTGGAGGTCTGAATTGTCGACTGACCTCGGTGTCGCGTCCATCGGGTCCGCCGTGCCTGGAGAAGCCCGTTCGTACCTCGGTCTCGCTCGGATCCTGTCGGTGATATGGGTCCTGCTTGGGATCCTCATCGCCGTGGTGGGCCTGCTCGGGATCCTCTTGGGTCTGATCTACCTGCACGTATCGTTCGGAGGGGTCGAGCTCGTCATCTACGGAGGAGTGACCGCGGTGGTGAACCTGTTCATCCACCAGAAGACTCCCGGTTGGGAAGCTGCCCTCGGCTCGGGGACCGGCGCTCCGTCCGGAGAGGATCTACTGCTCTGGAGCGTTCTCGGCTTCCTGTTCGGTCTCGTACCCGGGATCTTCCTCCTCCTCGCCTACCTCCGGTTGTCTGCATCGACCCGCGCTTCCCCTCCTCCCCCGCCTCCCTCCCCGCCGCCTACGTACGGCGTACCCTCCGCGGGAACCGCCCGGCCCCCCGTTCCGGCCAAGGAGGCCAAGCCGTGATGGTCCATGCAATGCGGACCGGGGCCGTGTTGTTGGCGATCGGCCTTCTGTTCCTCCCGAACGGGGCCTCCCTGTCTCCCCTTCAGAACGGGTCGTCCTGGCCACAGTTCCACGGAGACCTGACCTTGGATGGGATCGCAGGCGGGAGTGCGCCCGGGGGATCCGTCGTTTACACGGTCAACCTCGCCCCGTACGTTCCCATCAGCATATCGAACCCGCTCGGGAATGACTACCCCTACCAGGCCTCTCCCTCCACCGACGGTTCGAACGTGTACGTGGCGTTGGACAACGAAGTGATCGCCGTCGCCGCGTCCTCAGGTACGTTGAGATGGAATGTTTCCCTTCCGGGCGGCAGCGGCGGGGGTCCGATCGTCGGAACTCCTCTCGTCAGCAACGGGATGGTCTACGTGGGCCAAGACGGCGGCCCGAACCGATTGGCCGCGCTCGATGCGGGCAATGGAAATCTCGCGTGGTCGATGAACACCCCCGGAGGCGGCAATCCCTCGTCAGCCTCGGTCGTCGAGCAGGGGGGGAACCTGGTCGTTGCGGACCTCGCAGGAGACTTCGCCTGGACCCCGGAGAGCGGGGGAGCGGCTTGGACCCTGCCGCCCGCTCCCGCAAATGCCCAATACTTCGCCACGCCCAGCTTCACGACCATCGCGGGAGGAGGCCCGGCGTGGGTCGTCCCCGACCGGGGCAACCGTTCCTTGGACGCCTGGAGCATCTCGGGAACCCCGTTGCCCGGGTTTCCGATGAGCGGCAATCCCCGCATGGACCGATTGTACTCCTCCGCTGCCCTGGTCAACATCACTCCCGTCGGCGGGATCGCCCAGACATGGGCCATCTTTGGAGGAGAGGGAGGGGCCGGGAATCCGAGTCACCTCTACGCGGTGGATCTGAGCCACCCTTCCGGGGTCGACGCCCTCACGGTGCCCGCCCCCGGCTCGGGGGATTCGGGGATACGCTCCACTCCGGCGGTCGTGGTCTCCGGAGGGACGGCCTTCGTGTACTTCGGCACCCGCTCAGGAACGGTCTCCGAGGTGGAGTTCCAGCCCTCCTCGAGCAGCACCCCCTGGGGCTGGGTATGGAACGAATCGACCGGCGCCCCGATCGATGCGTCCCCGGTGGTGATCGGGGGCGAGGTCATCGTCCCCTCCGAGGACGGGACGGTCTATGCCTACCGCCTGGGGGGCGGAAGTCCGATCTGGACGGTGAACACGGGAGCCCCCGTGTATGCCAGCCCCGCCGTGGCCGGAGGGCTCTGCTGGGTGGTGAACGCCAACGGGGCCCTCGTGGCCATCGGGGGCAACGGTCCCAGCTCCGGCAATCCCGGCACCACGCCACTGGGCCCGGGACTCTCCTCGGGAGGAATGCTGTGGATTGTGTTGCTGCTCGTCGGGATCGTCGTGGCCGCGGTCATCGTGCTCATCCTCGTCATCACGCGAAGGACCCGCCCTGGGCCCCCGGTCGCTCCGAACGCACCTCCCACCCCACCCGGACCGCATTGAGGCTCCCCCGGGGGGACGCGAGGCTCGAAGCGCCGCACCTACATTTCCCGCATTCGCTCTTTCGGAGGCAACTCGTGGCCGAGGCACACGCGGACCCTGCTCCGGGACACGCACACGCTCATGGCCCTGCGGAAGTGGGCCCGGCCCCCGTGCATTGCGTCTCGATTCCTGCGGAGGATCGTGGGCCGACGCTCCTCATCCAAAACGTCCTCTATGTGAGAAAGGGCACTTCCTACGCCGTGGTGGGCGCGCCCACGCCCATTGCGATGATGGTCCGAATCGGGTTCATCGGACCCGCTGGCTCATGCTTGCCGGAAACGGACCACGGTCAATCTATTTGCCCTGGCCCCAGTTCGAGTACTGATCGATGAGTTGGTGCGAGAGGAACTTTGCAAATGCACCGTCCTCGCCTGCGTCGCCTTTCTCGATGGCGGAGTAGTAGGCCTCCTTGTTCCGGGCTTCGATGATGACGGGGGGGAATCTTCCTTTGACGAGAGTCCAGTTCATGAGGAGACGGGCGGTCCTTCCGTTTCCGTCCGTGAAGGGGTGGATGCGAACGAGCCCGTTGTGGACCATCGTGGCCAGCTCCACAGGGTGCGTGCGTCTCCGCGAGGCCTTGAATCTTGCGAAGAGGTCCTCCATTTCCTTTGGTAGACGGGTCGGAGAAGGAGGTCTCCACTCGGATCCCGAGATGCGAAAATCGCTGTCGCGGTAGTCCCCTTGAATCCGGCAGGACGTGTTCTTGGTCACCAAGTACTGGACCTTGTTCACATAAGGTCTGCCGAGCGACCCCCTGTAGGTTTGGATGTACTCCCAAGCATCCTTGGAGTTCAGAGTTTCGAGCACATGCTCGATCCTCGTTCCCTCGGGGGCAATCCCGTCGATGAGAAGAAGGGCGGTTTGCCTCATCGTTAGGGGGTTCCCCTCGATGGCGTTTGTGTTGTAGGTGAATCTTACGAGGAAGTCTTTCGGAAGAACCTCACCGGGAATCGTGCGGAAGACGGCGATCGCTGCTTTCAGATCCTCCAGTCGCTCGGCCGTACCCTTCTCTAGCCAGCGGGTTGCGTAGGAGGGGGGCAGCTTCCGTTCAAGCTGTTCTAACAACTCCTGGATCCGCTCCTTCGGGGGCAGATCTCTGCCGAGGAAGTTACGGACCTTGCGGACTTTGGTCGGTGAGACGCGCACGCTCTTGACCAGGTAGAAGTATGTGTGATCGCCATGCCGCTGCTTCTCTATGAAGGGCATGCCTTATGACTACAGCGCAACCAGTATATGTGTTGTAGGCATAATGTCCACATTCACGTGCGCTGGTAGGAAGTGGACATATGGGCGCGCCCAGATTTGAACTGGGGACCTCCTCCGTGTCAGGGAGACGTCATAACCGCTAGACCACGCGCCCTTTTCCCCTTCCCAACTGCAGGAGGCTAAAATGATATCGCCGCGGGCATCCTGTCCCTCCCATCGCGGTCAAAGGAACGAGCGCCTCCGGCCCCTCCTCGTCAAAGGGGCCGCGGAGCGCCGGACGGGCGTGCGCCTCGCTGGCACGTGGCACGCTACCCGAACATGTCCGGGTGAACGCTAATGTCGCATCGAATCCATACAATACCTGAGGTCTAGCCGGTGAGCATGTCGGGCAGCACGGGCGCTCCCTACGACGAGCGTCAGCGCTTCCACCTTGCTCAACTGTGCCGGGGTTTCCTTCTCCTGCGAGAGGGAGACCCCGATCGAGCGACCCTCTTCCTCCGCACCTTCCTGGACGACTTCCACCGGGAGCGATAGGTTAACGTAATACCTCGTTCCCTTCTCGTCCCCGCGGATGGCCCGTTCGCGAAAGTCGACCACGAGGAGAATCGAGGTACGGGTGGAGCTTAAACCCGGGGTGCTCGATGCCGAGGCCGCCTCTACGGCACGCGCACTGGAACTGCTCGGTATCCCGGGGATCGAAGGGATCCGGATTGCCAAGGTCTATGAGATCAGCTTCCAGGGAATGGACCCGAAGGAAGCGCTCCAACGAGCCTCCGAGAGCGTGGAACGCCTGCTCGCGAACCCCGTGATCCACAAGGTCTCGATCCATCCCCTCTCCTGAAGATGAGCCGTCCCGCGACCCACGCCCCCAACGGACCGACCGTCCCCCTGCTCGATACCCCGGAAGGTGACCTGCCCATCCTTTTCCGGACGCTCAAGCTCGGATTCTCACCCGAGGAGGGACACCGTCTACGCGCGTACTTTTCCGCCCAGCGCCGAAACCCGACCCGGGTGGAGCTCGCCGGGATCGCCCAGTCCTGGAGCGAACATTGCTCCTACAAATCCTCCAAGCCATTCCTGAAGAAGTACATCTTCGACCTCCCGGACAACGCCCGTGCCCTCGCCCGGGGCGACGCGGGGGTCATGCCCATCGACAAGGAGTGGGCCTACGCGCTCCGGATCGAGTCCCACAATCACCCGAGCGCTATCGAGCCGTACGGAGGGGCCGCCACAGGGATCGGCGGGATCCTTCGGGACGTGCTCGCGATGGGGGCGAAACCCATCGCCCTTGCCGACCCCCTCTTCTTCGGCCCCTTGGAGCGGGCCGCGAGCCGATTGCCCGCCGGGGTGAAGCACCCGGACTACCTCTTCCGCTACGTGGTCTCGGGCATCGCAGATTACGGAAACCGGGTCGGAGTCCCCACGATAGCGGGGTCCCTGACCTTCGACGACGCCTACACGTTCAATCCCCTGGTGAACGTGGGCTGCATCGGCCTCGTGCACCGCAAGCACCTCGTGCCCAACCGGGCCCGTGCCGTGGGGGACCAGCTGATCCTGGCCGGAGGGCTCACCGGTCGAGACGGCATCGGCGGCGTCTCCTTCGCTTCCCAAGAGCTCACCGGTCAAAGCGAGCGGGAGTCCCGGCCGGCCGTCCAGCTGGGGAACCCCATCATGAAGGAGCCGCTCATGCATGGGGTCCTCGAGTGTGTCGGTCAAGGGCTCATCTCGGGCTTGAAGGACCTCGGCGGCGGCGGGCTGGCCACCTCGTCGGGGGAGCTCGTGAGCGCCGGCGGCTTCGGTGCCGAGATCCACCTGGACCGCGTGCTCCTGCGCGAACGTGGGCTCGAGCCGTGGGAGATCTGGATCTCCGAGAGCCAAGAGCGGATGCTCCTGTCGGTCCGGCCGCGCGACGTCGAGAAGGTGCGACAGATCTTCCGGCTGCATGGGGTTCCCTGCTCGGTGCTCGGCCAGGTGACGGAGCCTCCCTACGAGTCCATCTACTTTGAGGGGAAGCTCGTGGGACAGCTCGAGATCCGATTCCGGGTCGACCCTCCCCTTTTGGACCGCCCGGTGCGGACCCGCTCCCATTCCCGTACGAGCAGCGCCCTTCCGGAGCCCGCGGGTTCGTGGGATGAGATCCTGGAACATCTTCTCTTGTCCTCGCAAGGAGCGAGCCGCGAGCCCGTGGTCCGCCTGTATGATCATGAGGTGCAGGGGAACACGGAAGTGGGGCCACTTTCCGGGAGCGCCTGGACCCCGACCCACTCCGATGCGAGCGTGCTCAGATGCCTTCCTTCCGGCCGCAAGGGCCTCGCGGTCTCGGTCGGCTCGGCGCCTTTCCTCGGAGCCCTCGATCCGAAGACCGGCGGGTCCACCGCCGTGGTCCGTGCCGCCCAGAACCTCTACGCCGTGGGAGCGCGCCCCGATGCGGTGACGGACTGCCTCAACTTTGGGAATCCCGAGGACCCCGAGGTCCTGGGGGACTTCGACTCCTCGCTCGAGGGGATGGCCGACGCCTGCCGGGCCCTGAGCCTGGCCGTGCCTTCCGGCAATGTCAGCTTCTACAATGGGGGCTTCGGCGCCGAGATCCCCCCCACGCCAGTGGTCCTCGCAGTCGGGATCCATCCGGATGTGGAGCGGCCGGTGACCACCCCGCTCAAGGCGGTGGGTAACGTCCTTTACCTCCTGGGCCGGACTTCCTCCCACCTGGGCGGCTCGCTCTTTGCGCGCACTTCGGGCTCCCCGGAATCGACCGTGCCCGAGTCTTCCCCCGCCGAGACCCGTACCCTGGGCGAGGCGCTCCTCCGCATCCAGGAGAAGGGGTGGGTCGAGAGCTGCCACGACGTGGGCGAAGGCGGGCTCGGGGTCGCCCTGTGCGAGATGGCCTTTGGGCGGGGGCTCGGTTTCGATGTGACGCTGCCGGAGATCGAAGGGATCGCCGGATGGCGTACCCTGGTCTCGGAAGGGTCTTCCCGCTGGGTGTTCGAAGTGGCCCCAGGGCACGCGGACCGCGTGGAACGCGCCCTCGAAGGACTCCCGCTCGCCCGCTTGGGCCTCGTCAACTCCGCCCTCGGGGTCTTCCGGTATCACGGCAAGGTACAGGCGCGATTGGACCTCTCCAAGCTCTTCGCCGAATGGCGGAGTTACCTTTCCCGGTCCCGCGGGGCGTAGGTGCGGCTCTCCGCCCTTGTCTCGGGGGGCAAGGACTCCATATTCTCGGCGTACCTCTGCGAAAGCCACGGCTGGCCCGTCGAGGAGCTCCTCACCCTCTACCCGGCGGATCGCGATTCCATGCTCTTCCACACTCCCAACCTTTCTGTCGTGCCCCTGCTCGCGCAGGCATGGGGAAAGCGCCACGTGCATGCGGAGGTGCGCGGAACGGGCGAGGAACCTGAGCTCCAGGCGCTCGTCGAAGCCTTCAACGGGGTCCGTCAACGAGGGTTCGACGGCGTGGTCGTCGGGGCCATCCATTCTTCCTACCAATGGTCGAGAGTGTGGCACGCCGCCCACATCGCGGGTTTGGAGGTATTCGCACCCCTGTGGAGGGCCGCGCAACCCGAGATCCTCCGAGAGATCTGTGCGGCGGGGATCGACGCGCGCATCACCTCCGTGGCGAGCGAGCCGTTGACCGAGGAACTCCTCGGCCAGCGGATCGATGCGGGAATGATCGAGCGCTTCCGGACACTTTCAGGGCGGGTGCGGGAGTTCAACATCGCCGGCGAGGGTGGCGAATATGAGTCGCTCGTGGTCGACGCTCCGTTCCTCCGCGCCCGGGTCGAGGTCGACACGAGCCACGTCTACCGCTCCGGGCACCAAGCCACCCTCGTCATCGATACGGCGCGTCTCGAGGACCATCCGGCGCGCCGCGCCGTCCGGGAACCGGGAACTCCTTAGCGCGACTACTCGGCCGCGCAGTGCCGGAGGGCGTGGTCGAGCTTCGAGCGGAGCACCGCCGAACCTTGGACACCGACCGACCGGCCCACGGCGACCTCATCGCAGAAGATCACCAGGGTGGGAATGCTCTTCACCCCCCAATCGCGGGCGAGGGAGGGTTCGTGGTCAATGTTCACCTTGCCCACCGCCAACCCTCCCGGATAGCTCCGGGCCGTGGCCGTCAGCATGGGGGAAAGCGCTTTGCACGGGCGACACCAGCTCGCCCAGAAATCGATCACCGCCCGGGGATTCTCCCGGAGGAACTTCTGGAAGTTGAGGGTCGTCAGGGTGACCGGTTGGGACGGGGGCTTCCAGGATCCCGCAGGGCGGGACACTTTCGTCCCCGTCGGATCCGGGGTCGCGGGAGCTTCCTCGTTGTCCGAATGGGATCGGCCAAAGAGCCGGGAGAAGAATCCCTTCGTTGGCGCTTCGGTCTTCATCGCTTCCATGACCTCCTCACGGGGTGGCCTTAGGATAAGAACCCTGCTCCTTTTCCAACCCGGCCGTAACGGCCGGGTCCTTTCGGGGGGAACGGGTTTCGGTCCTGCCCGTTTCCCGAGCCGGTTTGCGGAGGAGGTGTCGATGCACCAACACGCCTTGCTTCACGGGAACGACCTCCCACGGATGATGGCCCACGAGTTCTTTCCAGACCTTCTTCGAAACGGCCAGGGACGGCCCGAAGCGGGGGACCGCTGGGGGATAGGTGCACATCACGAGCCCTCCGGGTCGCAGGACCCTCCACACCTCGTCAAGGGCTCCCTGCTTGTCGAGCATGCAGCAGAGCACGAGGCTCAGGCAGGCCCGGTCGACCCCCTCGTCCGGGATCTCGGGGACCTGGGCCGCCGAGCGCTCGAGGAACTGGACCCGGGGGTCCGCTTTGACATTGTCCCGGGCGATATCCAGGTTCTCGCGGTCGACATCCGCCGCATAGAGGCGTCCGTTGCTGCCGATCCGGTCGAGGATGGAGGGGAGGAGGAAGCCGACCCCTGTCCCGAGGTCGGCCACGACCTGGCCGGGCGCGAGATCGAGGAACGCGGTCTCTCGGGACCCGGGGGCGAATTTCCGTCTCAGGGGATTATTGAGAGCCCGCGCAGGACACATCCGGTCAGTCGAACGCCCCATAACTGACTAACCTGAAGCGAACCGACCGGATAAGGGGGGAACCGTACCCCTCCGGGTCGCCTCCCGTTGGATCGAAAAAAGACAGCAAGCTTCTTATACCAAACCCGTACTGAGCCTCCCCAGCTACGAAGAGCCGGAGTACGACGAGTTTGGTTTCGCCAGTGAGACGGGTGTTCTTGCACTGCCAGTTGTCTGCCTAACCTGAATTGTCGAGCAAGGGATCGGAATAGCGCGAACGAAACCAAAAAGCCAAGGAGAAAGAAAGAGGAACGAGAGATGACCGAAGAGAAACCATTGACGAAGATCAAGGACCTAACGCCGAGCTCGAAGCAAGTGAATATCCACGCTAAGGTGGTCAACGTGGGAGAACCGAAGGAGGTCATGGGCCGATTCGGGGAATCCAAGAAGGTCGCCGAGGCCGTGATCGGGGACGACAGCGCTGTCGTGACCCTTTCCCTCTGGAACGAACAGATCGGGAAGATCAAGAAGGACGACATCATCTTGGTCGACAACGGATACGTCAGCCTCGTGCGGGGCCACATGCGCCTCAACGTGGGCCGCTACGGTAACATGAACCCCTCGCCCACTCCGATCGACACCGTGAACTCGAGTGTCGACATGAGCCAGCAGGAATTCATGTCCGAGCGCCGCAACTTCGGTGGCGGCGGCGGCGGTGGTGGATATGGCCGAGGCGGCGACGACCGCGGCCGCGACCGCCCACGCCGGTTCTAGGTCCGATCTTCGGAACGAACCGACCGAACTGGGAGCGTAACGGACGATGCACGAGAACAAGTCCCCCCCCGAGGCTCACCTCTACGTCAAGAGCCGTAAGGTCGTGACCTCGTTCTATCGCCCGCAAGGCAACCAGATGGCAGCCCCCGCCGACACGGCGGGGGTTGCAACCTCTTCCCCCAACTCCGGGGACGCCCAAGTGGAGTTCATGCTCTCCGACGAGCAGGCCCGCGCGGTCGCCCTTGCGGAGGAAGTCGCCGCAAAGCGCGGCTACGCCATCAAGCTCACGGACCTCGGAAAGTCGAATCCGCTCACGCAGATGCTCGAGCAGCACGTGCGGGGAGTGGAGCGCTTCCCGGTCCTCATGGTGCCCGGTACTCCCGCCCGCCTCGAGGGATCGGAAGCCTTCACGCACGAGAAGCTCGCCGACGCCATGCCGGCCGAGCCGACCTTCCAACGCTCCTTCAGTTACCTCAAGGTGCGGACGAACGACATCGACCGGGTACGACGTGCCCTCCTCGCCTTCCCCGAGGTCAAGGAGGTCCACGTCATCACCGGCGACTGGGACCTCTTGGTGATGATGGAGTTCCCGCCGCGGGAAGGCGCCAGCAAGCGCAGCGTGCTCGATTTCATCATCGACAAGGTGGCCAAGGTGGGCGGTGTCGAGGACACCTCGACCATGGTCCCCGAGTACACGATCACCAAGCTCCCGATCTAGGTCGCTCCCGCATGGGGGACGCTCGGCCTCGGAACTCCGGGGATCCTATCGAGGACCGCTCGCATCGCACCTGGGCATTCAAGATCGGTTACCTGAGCGAGGGGCTCTACGGGTTCGCTCGACAGCCGGGAAAGCCCACGGTGGAGGGGGTGATCCTGGACGAGCTCCATCGTCGCCGGGTCTTCACCCGCGGGCACCGGATCCCCGTGGCCAGCCGGACGGACCGCGGAGTGCACGCCCTCGGCAATGTCATCACCTTGGAGGAACCCCACGTCGACGGCGCCCGGCTTGCGCGAATACTCAACTCGCTCGACCCGCGGATATTCTGCTTCGGTTGGGCTGCCGTTCCCCCGGACTTCAACCCGATCGTGACGCGGGAGCGCTGGTATCGCTACTTGCTTCCCCGGACGGAGGGAACGGAGGACGTCGCCGCCTTGGGGGAGACCCTCCAGGAGTTCGTGGGGCGGCACGACTTCACCTCGTTCTCCCGACGAGACTCCCCTCCGCGGGAGACTCGTCGTACGGTCACCCGGATCCGCACCCGGGCCCTCGCCGGCTTCGTCCAGATCGACATCGTGGCCCCCTCCTTCCTGTGGGGACAGGTACGCAAGATGGTCGCCGCGGCCGAACTCGTTTCGAAGGGCCGGCTCTCCCGTCAATCCGTGCGGGAGGCGTTGGACGGTGCGCGGGCGCTCTCCGTCCCGCTCGCCCCTCCGGAAGGGCTCGTGCTCATGGACGTGGCCTGCGACGTTCCCTTCTCCGAATCCGCCCCGGGACTCCCCGGACGGGCCGCGGTTCTTTCCCGCACCGTCGAGGCGGTGGTCCTCAGGGCCACGCTCCTTGGTTGGTTCAGTGAACGGGTCCGCGAGGCGAGTCCGAGCGCTTCCGTGCTCACGGGGTGCTCTCGCAACCAGGAGAGCCCCTCGACGTAGGCGAGGAAGGTCTCCACGCTCGTGAACAGGGGGAGAGCGAGCTCCACGGACATCCTCCGGAGCGTGTAATCGTCCTCGAGCATGCGCTCGAGCTTCTCTTGGGTGAAGGAGGAAGCGACATTGACCACGAGGTCGATCTCTCCCGCCGCCAGCGCATCCTTGAGGTTCGGCTGGCGCTCGGGTTCCATGAGCTTGTAGAGGGTGCGGACCGCCCGAACCCCCCGCGCGCGCAGGAACTCCGCCGTGTCCTCCGTCGCCGAGATCCGGAAACCGAGCCGTTCCATGGCGATGGCTCCCGGTAAGATCCGCTCCTTGAGCTCCGGTCCACCGACGGAGAGGAACACTTCCCCTCCCTCGCGCACCACCTTGACCCCGGTGGCCACCATGGCCTTGACGAAGGCGTCGGCGAAGGTCGGTCCAAAGCAGGCCACCTCTCCGGTGGATTGCATCTCGACCCCGAGCAGCGGGTCGGCCCGGTCGACCTGGAAGAAGGAGAACTGGGGAGCCTTGACCCCCCAACGCCCGAACGGGGGGAGCACCATCCCGTCCCGGCTCAACGGCTTCCCCAGGATGGCCCGCGCCACCTCTCGGTGGAGGGGATAGCCGCTCGCCTTGGTCGCAAAGGGGAGGGAACGGGAGGCCCGCAGGTTCATCTCGATCACGAAGGCCTCCTCCCCGCGGACCAGGAACTGGAGGTTGAACGGCCCCCGGACCCGGAGCTTGCGTCCGAGCCGCCGTGCGATCTCGATGAGCTTCTCCTGGACATGATGCGGGGTGAGACGGGGCGGTAGGACCATGATGGCATCCCCCGAATGCACTCCCGCGTTCTCCACATGCTCGAGGATCCCGGCCACGAGCGTCCGGTGCCCGTCGGAGACGGCGTCGAGATCGATCTCCATGGCCCCTTCGATGAACTTGCTCAGCACGACGGGGTGCTCTCGAGAGACCTCGGCCGCCTCCCGCAGGAAACGCTCGAGGTCCGCTTCCCCCGGAATGACCCGCATCGCCCGACCGCTCAGGACAAAGGAGGGGCGGACCAGTACGGGGTAGCCCACCTCTTGGGCGAAGGCCCGGGCGTCCTCGAGCCGGGAGAACGTCCTCCACGGCGGCTGCGGGATCCCCTCCTTCTCGACGATGGTGGAGAAGGCGGTGCGGTCCTCCGCCGCCTCGATCGAGGCGCTCGACGTGCCGAGGATGCGGACCCCGTGGCGGGCCAGGTGCGGGGTCAGGTTCTGGGCGAGCTGGCTCCCGACCGAGGTCACCAGTCCCTTGAACCGCTCCTTCTCGATGATGTCCCGGACCCGCTCGAGCGAGATCTCGTCGAAGTACAGCCGGTCCGACCGGTCATAGTCCGTCGAGACGGTCTCCGGGTTGGAATTGAGCACGGCCACGCTCGACACCCCCTCCTCCCGCAACGCCTCCACCAGGTTCATGGTGGACCAGTCGAACTCGACCGAGCTGCCGATGCGGTACGGTCCTGCCCCGAGGACCAGGATGCTCCCGTGGGCCATGGGCGGGACGTCGTCGGTATCCCCCCAGTACGTCAGGTAAAGGTAGTTGGTCCGGGCGGGCCATTCGTTCGCCAAGGTGTCGATCATCCGGGTCACCGGGGCCACACCGAGGGCCTTTCTCCGGCGCCGGACCTTCTCCTCGCTCTCGCCCATGATCCCGGCGATGCCGGCATCGGAGAGTCCGCTCCGCTTGGCCTCCAACATCCGCTCTTTCGAGAGGGTCGAAAGCGGACGCCGTCCGAGCTGTTCGGAGATCCGGTGGAGGTCGCCGAGCTCTCGGACGAACCAGGGGTCGATCCACGTCTCCCGGGCGACCGCCTCCTCGGAAAATCCGGCGGCGAACGCCTCCATCACGGTCCGCAAGATGTCGGGCTTGGGGGCCCGGAGATCGTTCAGGATCTCCTCCCGGGGGCGGATCGTCTCCGGGGCCACCACGTCCGTCGTCGGGTTCACCATCCGCTGGGCCTTGAGGAGCGCCTCGCGGAAGGAGCCTCCCACGCCCATCGATTCGCCGACGGACTTCATCGTGGGTCCCAGCTGGCGATCTGCGCGGGGGAACTTCTCGAGGTCCCATCGCGGGTGCTTGACCACCACGTAGTCGAGCGCGGGTTCGAAGAAGGCCGTGGTCTTCCCCGTCACCCGGTTCTTGAGCTCCGAAAGGCGGTAACCCAGCGCGAGCTTTGCCGCCACGTACGCAATTGGATAGCCGGTCGCCTTGCTGGCGAGCGCGCTCGACCGGGAGAGCCGCGCGTTGATCTCGATGGCGAAGTACTCCTCGCTCTCGGGGTCGAGGGCGAACTGGATGTTGCACTCACCGACAATGCCCGCCCCGGCCACCGCCCGGAGCGCCGCCGCGCGGAGCATCTGGTACTCCGTGTCGGTGAGGGTCTGGGACGGGGCCACCACGATGTTGTCCCCCGTGTGGACCCGCATGCTGAGCACGTTCTCCATGTTGCACACGGTGAGGGAATCGCCTCCCCGGTCCCGGATCACCTCGTACTCGATCTGCTTGAACTGGCCCACGTACCGCTCGAGCAGGATCTGGTGCACCGGGCTGATCCGCAGTCCTCGCCCGCAGACGCTTTCGAGGTCATCGGGGGTCCGTACGATCCCTCCTCCCTTGCCTCCCAGCGTGTAGGCGACCCGGGAGATCAGGGGATATCCCAGTTCCTTCGCGGTGGCCCTCGCTTCCTCCACGGAATACACCGCGTGGCTCTTGAGGACCGGGACGCCGCACCGCTCCATGAGCTCCGCAAACAGCTTCCGGTCCTCGGTGTGGCGGATGGCATCGACCGGGGTCCCCAGCACCTGGATCCCCAACCGCTTGAGGATGCCGCGATCGTCGAGCGCCACGCCGCAGTTGAGCGCACTCTGTCCGCCGAAGGAAAGGAAGAGCCCGTCCACCCCCTCGCTTTCGAGGATCGGTTCGACGAACTCGGGGGTCACCGGGACAAAGAAGACCTTGCGCCCATCGTGCGTGTCGGTCTGCAGGGTGGCGATGTTCGGGTTCACCACCAGGAAGGGGATGTGTTCCTCGGTCAGCGCGTTCAGCGACTGGCTGCCCGAGTAGTCGAACTCTCCGGCCTCCCCGATCTTAAGGGCGCCGCTTCCCAGCACCGCGACCTTCCGGGGATTCTCGGTCCTCATGCGGACTTCACCCTCCGCAGGAACTCGTCAAAGACGAACCCGGCCTCCTTGGGGCCTGGGGAACCTTCGGGGTGCCCTTGCACGCACATCACCCGGCCGTCCGTCCGACGCAGTCCCTCCAGGGTCCCGTCATCGGGATCGAGGGCCCAGGGGACGAGCCCGGTCCCCTTGAGCGAGGCCGGGTCCACGGCGAAGCCGTGGTTCTCGGAAAGGATGTACCCGCGGTCCTTCGGCTCGTTGAAGAGGACGGGCTTGTTCTGGCCCCGGTGGCCGAACTTCATCTTGTACGTGGTGGCTCCCTCGGACAAGGCCAGGAGCTGGTGCCCGAGGCAGATCCCGAGCAGCGGCCGTTGCTTCGGGCGGGAACGGATCGACTCGATCGCGTCGTGGAGGAGGGTGGGGTCCCCGGGGCCGTTGCCCAAGAGATACCCGCGGATCGGGCGGCCATCGTACCGTTCGGGGAACTCTACTCCCGGCGGCAGCCGCAGCACATCGACCCCTCGCTGGAGGATCGAACGGAAGATGCTCGCCTTGCACCCGCAGTCGAGCACCGCCACGGCCGGGGCGTGGCTCTTTCCACTCTTGATCCAGATGGGACGCGGCGGGGCCACCTCGCGCACGAGTTCCTCCTCCGTGTAACTCGGGGCCCGGCCCAGCGCCTTCCGAAGTTCTTCCTTGGAGGGCAACGACCGTCCGACGGCCACGAGGCCCCGTTGGACCCCGCCGCTCCGGAGGACCCCGGTCAGTCGACGGGTATCGATCCCGGAGATCCCCGGGACCCCCGCCTTGCGGAGCCAATCGCCGAGGGAGAGGGCGGACTGCCAGTGGTGCGGGGAGGTCTCCGAACGGATCAGTACGGCCCGGGGCTGTACCTCTCGGGACTCCAGCCCGATGGGCAATCCCCAGGCGTCCTTCCCATCGATGGCGGGAACCCCATAGTTCCCGATCAGGGGGTAGGTGAACAGCAGGATCTGCCCGCGATACGAAGGGTCCGTGATGGATTCGGGATACCCCGCCATCCCGGTGGTGAAGACCACTTCTCCGGCCGTGGTCGTGGAGGCCCCGATCCCCTGGCCCTCGAAGATCGAGCCGTCCTCCAGAAAAAGGATTCCCCGCTTAGCACCGTCTGCGGATGCGGGGGGCGCGCGGCCTTTTCGGGACACTCAAGGTTCAACCTGTTTCCTGAGATGGCTATAACATTTTGCTCGCGCCAAACTGGGGCCGCGCGAGCCGCGACGGGCGATAGGTAGGACGATGACCGGTCCGCACCCTCGATCACTTCCCCGGGATCCTCCCGGAGGAATTGCGCGGGAAGGCCGTCAGCCCACCGCCAAGTGATCGAAACACTGGAGCGTCTTTGCCTCCAGCACTCCCGGGGTGGTCTTCACCTGTTCCGCCACGACCCGTTCGATCGCCTGAAAGTCCCCGAGCTCGACCTTGAGGATGATGTCGTAATCTCCGATGAGGTTCTCCGCGTACTCGATGCCGGGGATCGCCAGGAGTGCCCGGTAGACCTTGTGCTCCTCCAGTGGCTTCGTGTTGATGAGCACGAACGCGATCGCCATCCCAGCACCTCTTAGGGGGCGGAGACCACTCGAGGTAAAGTGGCTTGCGGTCCGTCGTCGGAGGCGACGATGCACCGTTCCCCGATCTTCCCACCGAAGGGGCCGAGGAAGGCACCTCCCGGCGAGGTCAAAAGTCGCTCTCCCCCGGCGGAACGCGTCTAGGAGCGATAAGGAAGGAACTCCTTCCCGAGGAGCTCGCGTCCCATGATGATCCGCATGACGTTGAGGCCCCCCTCGGCCCCGACGAGGTAGCTCGTCACGCCGCGGAGCCCCATCTCGAGCCCCACTTCCTTCGTGTAGCCCGAAGCGCCGTGCCACATCATCACCTTCTTGAACGCGTCGAAGGCGAGCTCCGGCGCCTTGAGCTTCACCGCCGCGACCGCCAGGTCGACCTCGGAGTCGTGAGAGGTCTTCCCGGAGAAGATCCGCTGGTCGATGAGCCAGGCTGCGCGTCGGCACTGCCAGCGGACCGCCTCCAGCAGGGCATGAAGGTCGGCCAATTCGAACTGGATCCCCTCGTACTGGCCGAGCGGCTTGCCGAAGACGGATCGCACCTTGATGTATTCCTTCCCGATCTCGAGCGCGCGGTCCGCCGCTCCGACACACGCCGCGGCGACGAAATCCCTGGCCACCGTGAATCCCTGAAGGCACAGAGGGAATCCTCCGCCTTCCTTTCCAAGGAGATACTTTGCGGGAACACGGACGTCGTCGTAGTGGATCCCCCCGGTCGAGATCCCCGTCCTACCCATGTTCTTGAACCGGGTGACCTCGACCCCGGCCGTTCGGGTGGGCACATAGAGGAGATTGTACCCCGGCCCGTCCTTCTGCCGGGTGATCGTGAGATGGCCACCGCCCCACTCCCGAGCTTCGATGGCGCCGGAGATGAAGGCCTTCTCGCCGCGGATGACGAACTCGTTCCCCTCCCGCCAGGACTGGGTGTGGATGTTGGCGATGTCGCTTCCACCACTGGGCTCGGTGCTCGCGATACCGAGGAAGTGATCCCCCCGGGTGACGGGAGGAAGCACTTCCTGCTTCGCCTCCTCGGTCCCGTACTTCGAGAGCAAGTATCCCCACCCGGCCTCGAGCAGGAAGAACACGGCGGTCGCCATGGAAGTGTCCGCCCGCCCGATCTCTTCGGCCACGAGCTCCGTCTGGGAGGCCGACGCTCCCATCCCCCCGTACTTCTCAGGGACGGGCATCGCGAGGACCCCGATCCGGCCCATCTCTACGGCGACTTCCCGAGGGACCTGGTCGCCTTCGTCGATCTTCCGCTCCCGGGGGCGCAGGAACTCATCCCCAAAGCGCCGGACCGTCGCCTGGATGCTCGCCTCGTCCTCGGAGAAACTAAAATCCATGTTCAACCCCCGTAGGGCCGGCCTGTCGACTTCATGGAGGGCCCGTAGTCGATCGTCCGGAGAGCGTGCGAATCCTGCCGTTCGTGCATGCTCGTTGCGAGAGGGGGGAGGTTAAGGGTTTTACTCTCGGACGGGGGAAGCGCTCACGGCGGGGGCGACCGTGACGTAGAGCCGCTTGTTCTTCGACCCCTTGTTCTCGGTCTTGAGCAAGCGGACCTCCCCGACCTCCTGAGTATTGGCCACATGGGTCCCGCCATCCGCCTGGACATCGAAACCCTCGATGTCGATCAAGCGCACTTCGCGGACATCCGGCATCAGGTCCCGGGAGACCCGGACCAGGTTGGGATCCCGATCCGCTTCCTCTCGCGGTAGGAACCGAACGGAGACCGGGAGCTTCCGGGCCACCACGGCATTGACCTCGCCGATGATGTCCTGGGCAAAGGTAGGCGAGAACTCGGCCAGGGTGAGGTCCATCCGGGCCCGGTCCGCATAGATTTGGTTACCTGTGATGACGCTCCCGAAGCGATGGAACACCACCCCGCTGAGGATGTGGAGGCAGGTATGGTAGCGCATGTGGGCGTACCGAAGGTCCCAATCGAGGAACCCCTGGACGGAGGTCCCTGCTCCCGGCAGGTCCCCCGCGATGCGGTGGAGGATCTCCCCATTCGACTTTTCGACCGCCGTGATCGCCCAACGCGCCCCCCCGGCGGAACGGAGTTCGCCCCGGTCACACGGTTGTCCACCGCCCGCGGGATAGAACGCGGTGCTTTCGAGGAACACTCCGCCCTCCTGGGCCGAGGTCACCTTCGATTCGAACCGCTGGAGGTACGCGTCGTTCAGGTACAACGCCGTCGTCATGAGGCACCCCACACGACGGCGAGGCTTGAACCTTGCCGGAGGTCCGTCCAAAACCGGCTACGCCGGACAACTAGCCAGAACGCTTTATCCACCTCCCGCACTCATCGCGACGGGCGAAGTCCATGGTGGTAAAAGTGGCCGTCAACGGGTACGGCACGATTGGAAAGCGCGTCGCTGATGCAGTTGCCCGGCAGAAGGACATGAAGATCGTCGGGGTATCGAAGACCCGACCGACCTTCGAGGCCCGACAGGCCGTGGAACGGGGGTACGCCGTCTATGTGGCCGGCAAGGGCGCGCGCTCGGAGTTCGAAGCGGCCGGGATCCCGGTCGCCGGGACCGTCGAGGAGATGATCCAGGGCGCGGACGTGGTGGTCGACTGCAGCCCGGAGAAGGTGGGAACGGCGAACAAGGAGCTTTACGATCGCCTCGGCGTTCGTGCGATCTGGCAGGGCGGGGAGAAGGCCGCGGTCGCGGAGCACTCGTTCAATGCCTTGGCGAACTACTCGGAGTGCCTCGGGGCCAAGAGGGTCCGGGTCGTCTCCTGTAACACGACCGGGC
Source organism: Thermoplasmata archaeon (assembly GCA_021823345.1). GTDB lineage: Archaea > Thermoplasmatota > Thermoplasmata > Lutacidiplasmatales > UBA184 > JAJYEA01. Next base: position 69,747 of record JAKAOF010000004.1, on the reverse strand, counting down.
TCTCCCGTGCCGCCTCGCTCCTACAACGGAACTTCGGGGTCCGCGAGTGGGAGGCCACGCTGGTCCGCCGTGCCGCGGATCCCCGAGAATCCGGCAAAGGTCCCATCAACGGGATCCTTCCGACGATGAAGCTTCCCTCGCATCACGGGCCGGACGTCCAGACGGTCCTCCCAGGTCTCCCCATCACCACGGCCGCCGTCGTGGTGCCGACGACCCTGATGCACGTCCACTTCAATCACGTGCGCCTCGAGCATCCTCCGGCCGATGTCTCCGAAATCCTTGCTCGGTTCTCCCGCGAGCCCCGCTTCGTGCTCTTCCCCGGTTCCTCCGGGGTGGAGGGAACCCCGCAGGTCATGGAATGGGCGAAGGACCGCGGCGCGGGTCGGGGGGACGTCATGGAGAACGTCCTCTGGGAAGAGGGGACCAAGATGAAGGGACAAGACCTCTACTTCTTCCAGGCGATCCACCAGGAGTCCATCGTGGTCCCGGAGAACGTGGACGCGATCCGCGCGATGTTCTCCCTGGAGACCGATGCTGAGCGCTCGATGAAGCTCACCAACGAGTCCCTCCACATCGGGGCAAAGTGAGAGACCCCGTTCTCCGGCCGGGATCGAACGCCCCCGGGAGCCGGCCTCGAGTGTGACGAACGAGTTCGATACCGCGCTGGCCGTCCTACTGATCCTCTACGCCGCGGTCATCGTCCGCCAGATCCTGGTCCGAGGTCCGCCGCTCTCCGTCCTTTTCCTGATCGCCGGCGGGGCGATGGTGGCCCTGGGGGTGCTGACCCCGTCGGCCGCGCTCGCTTCGCTCAACTTTTCCGTGCTGATCTTCCTGTTCTCGATGTTCGTCTTCGCCGTTGCCCTGGAGAAGGCGGGCGTCCTGACGCACATCGCCAGTTGGCTGCTCTCGGTGTCGCGACGCGCGGAGAACGTTCCCTTCTACCTTTTCCTCGGGTTCGGGTTGCTCTCCGCGTTCCTCGTGAACGATGCCATCGTGCTGCTCTCGGTCCCGCTCCTCCTTGGCCTGTCCCGCAAGATGCGCGTTTCTCCGGTCCCCCTCCTCCTTACCGTCGCCTACGCCGTCACGGTGGGGAGCGTCATGACGCCCCTCGGGAACCCCCAGAACGCGCTCATCTCGCTCTCGAGCGGGATCCCGACCCCCTTCACCACCTTCGCGGTGTACCTCGCGATCCCCACCTTCCTCAACCTGCTAATCGGGGGCTGGCTGCTCCAGCGCTGGTTCGGACCGGACCTGCAGAAGGCCGCGGGGGACGCTCCGCTTTCGGTGTCGGACTCGGTCATTTCGTTCTTTCCGAAGAGCCCCGAGGGGGGCTGGGTGTCCTGGCTCCGCGCCCGGCCCTCGGTGATGATCTTCCCGGGCATGATCGCCTTCTTCCTCGCGAACGACATCGGGTCGGAATTCTTCCACATGGTCGCCTTACCGATCTGGGCGATCGCACTGGGAGGAGCCCTGCTCTTGCTACTCCTCCATCCCACCAGCCGCTCCCTGATCGAAGGGGTGGATTGGAACACGTTGCTGCTCTTCGCGGGGCTGTTCGTCGTGATGGGCGCGGTCTCCGCGGCGGGCATCTTCACCCATCTCGATCAGTTCCTCGCCATTCCCGCCTCCACGGGCCCTCGATCCTCTCCTCAGACCCTTGGGATCCTGATGCTTTCCAGCCTTGGCGGGAGCCAGATCCTCTCCAACGTACCGTGGGCGGCCCTGTCGGTCCCCTTTCTCCACAATCTCGGGTACGGAGCATCGAATCCCCGCATCTGGGTGACGCTCGCGGCCGGCACCACCCTCGCCGGGAACCTGACGCTCCTCGGCGCCGCAAGCAACCTGATCGTCGTGAACCAGGCCGAACGGGTCGGCGTGAAGATCTCCTTCTTCCAGTTCTCCCGCTACGGGGTCCCGCTGACCCTGATCACGTTCGCGGTCACCTTCACTGCGCTCCTGGTAGGAATCTAGCCCGTGCGTGAAATGAGCGGAGGAGAAGCTGGGCCGGGTCATTTTCTCCCTTCACGCCGACGAGAGACCACCGTTCAATCCCTCCCGGTCTTACCCAGGGGCGGTGCCAAGGAAGGTGATCCGCGAGACTCCACGCAGGGAGCCTGCCGACGCTCACTCCCACCGAATACGAGCGGCAGGCGCTATTGGCCGATCCCCGTCAGGGCAGTTCACAGTTAGAACGTGCGCTAACCTCAAGTCGGCACCTCCGGCCCTTCCGGACTCAGTATGACCGAGTCGGAGATCGTTTCCGAGGTCGCAACGATCGCTCAGGGGAGACCTTGCGAGTGACGACCCACCGACGCATCGCGATCTTGCGCGTCTTCTGGAACCCGGTCTTCTCGAACATCCCCAAGGTCCCGCTGCAAAGGAAGGAGTTTGAGGTCTTCTCGTCAGTGTAGTCCTCCGGGTAGGCCTCGACCGTACCGCCTCCGGCTCTGGCAATTTGTCGAAGCGCTTCGCGCAGTGCGAGAGTTGCGATCCCTTGACCTCGACGTTCGCGGTCGATGAAGAAACACGTGATTCGCCAGTCGGGCAATTTCTGGAGCCCTTTGTCATATTCCTTCCGGCTCCGGATATTGGGGAGTTCCGCCGTGGGTCCAAACTGGCACCAGCCCACGGCCTCGGGCCCGTCGAACACCAAGGCCGCGTGGGCTCGTCCGCTCCGGACTCGCGCCTCCTTCAGTTCGCGATATCTCCCCGCATATTGTTTGTTCTCTCCGGGTTCGAGATGGAAGGAGATACACCAACATCCTCCGAAGATTCCGTTGTGCTTCTCCACAAGACGAGCGAAGGCGGGCCAGGTATCTGAGGAGAGCGTTTTGGAATGGAGTGTCATCGACGGGGGACGGTTTAGATACTATACTGAAGCTATAAGGCCGAGCCTGCGGGCCGTGGACCTATACCCGCTTGGGATCCGCGGCCCACTCGGGTGCAACTTCACTAGTGACCACCCACGTGCTCCCCCGGGGGCACGCCCCCATTCCCTGGGTGAATGAAAAAGGTACGCTTGGGGGTGGGTCCGAGTCTTATATACTCCGGCCGGGATGCAAGGGAGGAGGGCCGCTGGTACATTGTTCGGAGCCAATCTCTCTTCGGAACCGTTGAGGGGTGCGGGTGCGTCTCCAAGACAGAATGGGATCCGACGGTGGCGTGGTTTCGGCCGTAACACCCTTCCATTTGCCGCCACGGCGATAGGAGTCGCGCTCTTGATTCTCGTTTTCTCGTCGTGGAACGTTTCCGCCGCGGGATCTCACCCCTATGACTCTTCCTCCGCGCACTTCGACTCCAAGGTAGCCCTACCCTCGACTCCTGGGATGGCATCCGTTCTCCTCACGGTAACGCCGGCCAACCCCTGTTCCGGAAGCTCTCCGGTGAGTTTCAACAGTCAGGCCTACTCCAGCGGCCAGACCGCTCAGGTGTCCCCTTCCTCCTCCTTTCCTGTCCCGCTCATAGTTCCCGCTCCAGGCTCATCCTGTCTTGGGTACGAGGTTTCCAACGTTTCGGTGTCCCCCGCCTCCAATATCTCGCTCACGTCAGGGTCCCTCCTACCCTCTCCGGACTACACCGCCAACGTCTACGTGACCGGGAATGGAACCATAGCCATCCACTACGGAATCCCCGTCCAGATGGGATTCTCCCCCAGTTCCTGCCCGTACCCGTCCTTCAACGGCACCCCGCAGGCCAACAACTCCCAGTTCCTCACCCTCCCGGGAACCTACTCCATCGTCTCGATATGTCCCGGATTCGCCTTTCAGGGTTGGACGACGAAGGGCAACCTCGTGGTGGGGAATCCCACTTCCCCTTCGACCACCGTGCAAGTGAGTCCCGGGGGCGGAGACCTCTGGGGGAACTATACCTCCTCGAGTTCAGGGGGACCCCCCCCATCGACCCTCGCCCATTATCAGGTCACTTTCCAGGTCAGTCCAGGACTCTGCGGACCCCTCGTCTTCAACGGCACGACCTTCACCTCCGGTACGCAGATCACCGGCGTGACCGCGGGGACGTACGTGGCCGCTGCCCCCGCGTGTTCTGGCTACACCTTCTCGTCGTGGACGGCGATAGGTCCACTCGTGATCCAAGCCCCTGCCTCCGCAAACACGAACGTGTCGGTGAAGGGGAACGGGACGCTGGAACTCACGTACGTAACGTCCGGGAGCCCTCCTCCTTCCCAGAATTCGCCACCGGGGGGATCGTCCTTCTTGACTTCGGCGGTGTTCCTGGGGATCATTGCGGTGCTGGCCGTCATCGTGATCGCCTTGGTGTTCTTCCTCTACCTGCGCTCCCGCAACCGCCGCTCTGCCGATGCGGCCCCCGCCTTGACCCCACGCCCCCTCGCGCCTTCCCCACCGCCGCCGAAGGTGGTGTCCCCGGCAAGTTCTCCGGTCCCGACAGCGCCCGCCGTTGCTCGAGAACCCCCCTGGCCCATGGTCCCCATGACCATCGTCGAATCCCAGAAGGCGGAGCGAATGTGGGCCATGGTCGCGCGCTCGGGATTCCCGCGGGATCACATCCTCGTCGTCTCTACGGAGGCGCCTGCCCACCTCTCATCCGTCTACGGTCTTGCCGGGGCGCACTTCCTTCGCATTGCGCGCACGGAGGGGGAGGGAAACATCTTTCCCGCCGATATCGACCGGTTGGGGAATCTGATGGAACTCCACCTCCAGGGAGGCAGTGCCCGGGCAGTGGTCTTCCAAGGGATCGACGTGGTGACCGACAGTACCTCACCAAAAACAGTACGTCGGCTCATCCAGGTCCTTCGAGAAGTGGCCGAGACCTCCCGGGGCGCCGTGCTGGTGTACCTCAACTGGTCGTTGCTCCCTCCCGAACAGTTGAAGGCCCTTGAGGAGGGGGCCGTGGTACTCCGGGTCACATGACCGCCCGGGTCGGGGGTCCCGCCGCCTCGCTCGCGAAGATCGCACCGCGGGGCGTTGACGTCGTCCTGGGGGCAGATGGACCTTGAGGCTCCGAAGAGTGCCGGGTTCAGCCGCCCTCACGGGCAGTGAGCCCGTGCTCGCTGTCTCGGATGCTCCGGTTTCCTGGTAGAGCGAAGACGTGTGGGGAACTTCGGTAGGGAAAGGTCTCGCCCGCGCGTCCCGACCCCTCGGGGATTAGCCCCGTAGGGAAATCCTCGATCTTACTTGGACTGAACGGTGACCGTGCCGCCCCGGCCCTTGGAGACCTGGAGCTTGCCCCGGAATTCCTTGACCCAGCCGTCGGCGATCTTGATCTTCTGGCCCACGTGGTATTGTTTGATCTCTTCTCCCCAAAGGGTCCACTGGATGGTCCCCGACTCGTCCTGCAACGTGGCGTCCGCAACCTCGGTCTCACCGCGCTGGGTGTTGACCCGGCGGGGCGGGGAGATGACTGTGATGGTCCCTTCGATGGTCGCGCTGCTGTTGGCCCTCAGACTGGCAATGGTCGCCATGGCCCGCCCCATACGGGACTGAGCTATGAAGATGCTGGTCCGCAAAAGGTCCGTAGTTTGGGCCCAGGAACGCGGTTCCTCAGAGCACTCGTCCGAGGGTGGGCAGATCCAGAAGATCGGAGTCCGTCGCCCGGATCCCGCGCGCGACGTCCTCGCGGGAGAGCACCCCCGCGGAGGTCCCCCGCAACTGGGCCCGGATCACGGCCCGGGTAAGGACCTGGGTCGCCGCCTCCCGGACGATCTCCTCGGCCACCTCGCCCAGGGTCGCCTCTTCGTGGTTCCCGACCTCGGCGTACGCCGACCAGAGCAGCTGGTCCCGCTGGACGATCAGTCCCAGGTACCCTCGCAGCAACCGTTCGCCCGATGCGTCCAGCCGAGGAGGGCGATCCGGGGGAACAAGCACGCTCAGACTGGACCCGATGCCTCCCGACTCCCGTATGGAGAGCACTTCCCAGCCTCTCGGATGGTCGGAAAGCGCGACGATCCCCGTACCCTCTTCGTAGAAGAGGGGAAGGGATTCGAGCCCCTCCTCCTTGGGCGGGGGTGGGTTCGCCGGGAAGTCGTCGGCCTCGGGGAACGGAAGTTCCTCTTGGAGACGGGATCGGAGGTCCTCCGGGGACTCCCAACGGTCCTCCCGTTCGAGCCGACGACGAAGGGCCTCCTCTTGTCGTTGGTGGACCCGGAGCCAGTTCTGGACCGGGAAACGGGCGAACTCCCGAGCTACCCGGTCGAGCTCCTGTTCCAATCCTTTCGGCTCCGCTCGACGCGCGTTGGACGTGGCAAAGTCCTCGAGGTGATCCAGGCTGATCCCCGGGCAGCTCAGGCAGACACTCGCTTGGGCACGTGACCCGATGTGGACCATGATCGGGTACTCGGTGCACGGGAAAGGACGGCAGGTGTACGCCTGGCAACGGCTTCCCTTCAACAGTTGGCAGGCGCCGCCTTCCGCTCGGCTCGCCACCTGGGAGTACCCGTTCGAGCCGGGAAGGAGCTCGAGCTTCGGGATCGTTCGGAGGAGCTCGACCTGTTCCTCTTGGGAGACCGCCGGGGTCGCAAAACAGCACAGGCCACAGTTCGGGAGGCACCCGAACCTTATCCCCTCGAGCAGGGAGAGGTCCAGCTCCGGGAGGGCAGGGGACGGACTCGCCGGGCTCCCCGGTCCCCGGGGAGGCTGGGACCGCTTCACGTCCGGTCCGCTCACGTGCCGGGGCTGTCCCGAAGCCGGTCGAGGAATGCCTTTCCCACATGGGTCGAGCGCTCTCGTTCCCCGGTCTCGAAGGCGGTCAACATCTCGTTGGCGAGCGTCACCTTGTGGTAGCGCACCGTGCTGGGGTGATAATACCGGGCCCGAGCGATCGTGGCGAATTCCCGGAGGTACGGGGAGCCGTGGGTGGTGACGTCGATCACGATCGAGCTCAGGTCGATGCCGGCAAAACTGTGGGGGAGCATATCGAGTTCCCGTCGGACGTTCCCGCCTTGGACCATGGGCACGTTCGCCTTGCCCGTCGTCACGAGGATGAGGACCTTGACCGCATCGATCGTGTCGGCCAGCCGGAGGAGGAAGAGCTTCGCCCCTTCCATGACCCCGGAGGAGAACGGACTTAGGCCCCCCCACTCGGTCCGCTCGAACGTGGCCCGGATGATCTCGAGGTCGGAGGTGAAGTCCGAGACGATCTGGGCCCGGTCCCCGCGGGAGAGGATGAGGGCGACCCGGTCCCGCCGTTCGTAGGCATCGAGCAGGAGGGAACGGACGATCCCTTCCATCTGCTGCCGCGCCTCCTCGTCGTAGGTGCTCGTGTCGACGACGAGCCCGAGATACGAGCCGATCCGGGCGTACCGGATGTTCTCCTGGATGTCCTGTTTCTGGATCTGGAGACGGTTCGTGACCTTGGCTCCGCGACGAATGGCCGCCCGGACGGTAGGGATGACCGCGATGTCCTGCGGCCCCTCCGGGGGGGCCGACCGATAGGCCACCACCCGTCCCCGGCGGCCGGTGACGAGCCGCCGCGAAGCCTTCCCCCCGTGTCGGATCGAGGAGAGCAGTTCTCCTTCCCGGTCCGCGGAGAGCTCGTTGAGGATCCGGCGCAGCTTGACGTCCCTCCCGGTCTCGATCCTTCGCAGGAGGTCGCTCACGGCCTCCCGGATGGGGCCGACGTTGCGGTTCTTGAGCAGCGTCAGGAAATTTCCCGTCTCGAGCTCGACAAAATCCTTGTCGGAGATGACAAAGGTCGTGAGCATGCTTTCCCGGATGTCGTGCGCCCAGCGCTCGAGGTTGCGTTCCAAGATGTGGAGCCCTTCCGGGGTGATCTCCGTCACCGTCGAAGCGGGGACCCGGATGTAGAGGGCATGCTGCTCGTGGGAGAGCTCATACCCGTACTGGCGGGGCAGGAGGAAACGGAAGTCCTCGACCCGGCCCCCCTCATCGCTCAGGCCCGTGCCCATCATCTACAGGTAGAACGGTCCGGGCAACATATAAGCCCCTTGCCGGAGAAGGACGCACCTGCGAGGGGTGGGGTCCCGGGAACCGGCTCAGGCCCGGGAACGCGAAAGAGGGCCCGGGGAGGTCACGGATGCGAACAGGTGGGCGAGCCGGAGCGGTTCCGGGAACGACCCGCGTACCAGGCACTTTCGAAGGAGCATCTTGGCCGCTTCCGGGTCCACTCCGACGGCGGACACCCACAAGGGGCGTGGACGTACCCCTAGGGGAAACAACGGGTGGGACCGGAGGTGGCGCACGGCATCCTCTCGGCCGGGAAGGTGCTCGCGGATCGCCCGCTCCATGGACGGGATGTCCGGTTCCGTCCGGGTGACCGTGATGACGGGAAGGCCGGTCTCCGCATGGAGCCGGTCCAGGTCGACGACGTTGAAACCGCCGAGGGCGATGCCATCTAGGAGGATCGACTGCGTCGCCTCCCGGGTCGTCGAGGCCGAGATCAGTCGGATGAGTTCCGAGGTCGCATCCTCACCGTCGACGTGGACCTCCCCGCGGAGGACCCCTTCCACGTACGACGGCAGCGTCACCACCACTCCGACGATCGGGGTGGTCTCGCTCTCGAACGTGAAGGGCGCGTCGTCGAAGGCCATGACCCGGGGGTGTGGTTTCGAGACCCCGGGGCGCGTATTCGGACGTACCATGGGTACACAATAGGGGCTGCTGGCCATATTGCCTGTGCGGGACCCCTGGACGGGACGGTGCGGCGGACCAGCGCCCCGTCCATCGACAAGTGCCGAATGTCACTTCGGATAACTACATTATATTCCATCGGAATCTTGTACGTTCATGGCGAAAAACTCAGCGACAGCTCTGTACGTCTCCGTCGGACTCATCCTGGTGGTCCTTGGACTGCTCTCCCCGACCGGGATCGTGGCGGTGCCCGTCGCCGCTCACGCGCAGAACGGCCGCTCGGTGTCTTTCGCCTCCACCCTCGTTGCCCCCTCTCCCGGCGCCGCGAACGATGTATGGCTCGAGTTCCAGCATGATACGAACAATTCGGGCCGGTCCTCGAACCCTCCCGTCGCGAGCACATTGGCCTGGAACTTCTCGCTACCAACGGTCCCATCGGGCGCACTGACCCCCAGTGTAGGTTCTCCGGTCTCCGGATACGGGAATGTCTACATCCCTGAAGGGAACGCGATCTTCGCCTACAACGCCTCCGAGGGAACCCCGGTCTGGAACCGGACGCTCACTCCCAATGCGGGCGGGGGCCAGTTCGTGGTCGATGAGACCCCGCTCCTCTGGAACGGCTGGCTGATCGTTTCCCAGGACTACCAGACGCCCCAGGGTCCGAACCACCCCGCCTGCGGCGCACGGAACCATTGCAGCTACGTGTACATCATGGATGCCCGCACCGGACTCAACCTCGGGAGCTTTGCCCCCGACGCCGCGGGAGCGCTCTGGAGCGGCAACCTGGTCCCGAGCTCTCCCATCCCGCTCGGGCCTGACCAGTTCAGCGGACATTCCGGCTTCCTCCTCTTGGATGACGCCGGGTACGCCTACACCTTCGAATGGAACGGCACCGCCATCATCCCCGTGGGCAGCAGCGTCGCGGCCGTGGCGGGCTACGGCGTGAACGAGCGCACCACCTCGACCCCCGCGGTCGCCTACGTGCCCGGTGCCGGGTGGGCCGCCATCTCCTTGGACGCGGCCAACAACGTGGTGGACGCGTTGAACTTGAGCAATGCCTCGGCCCTTCCGTACCTCACGGGCTACCCCCTCACAGTGCATCTGGGCGGTCCCACCAATATCCACTTCGCCGGCGGAACCGAGTCGAGTTCCGTCGCCGTGGTCAATATCAGCACCCCGGGTGGCAACTATCCCGTGGCCTTCTTCGGGGACAATGACGGTGGGGCGGGGACGAGCCACCTCGTGGCCGTCAACCTGTCGAACGTGGCCACGCCGCTGCTCGCGGTCACCCCCCTGAGTGCCACCGGCGCGACGAACGACGGGACCCTCTCGGCCCCGGCGGTCGTGCCGATCAACAGCACTTCGGTTGGTCTCATCATCAATGACCTCAATGGGTCCGTGAGCCGGTGGAACTACTCCGCCCCAGCGGGAGGGACCCCGTCATTCTCGCTCGCATGGGAGGAATCCCTTGGGGCGGCCCAGACGAGCGCCGGATCGCCCGCGATCGCGGGCGACACGGTCTACGTGGCGAACAGCACCGGGACGGTTTTCGCCTTGAACGTCTCCACGGGTGCGCCGTCCTGGCACGCCAACACGACCTCCGACATCCGCTCTTCCTTCGCCCTTGCCTACGACCGGCTCTACGTGTTCTCTGACCCCCTGTTTGGCACCGGTGCCGAGCTGAGCGCCTACGGCGCCGCCGCTCCCCCGGTCATCAAGCTGGGTGCGACCCGCTTTTCCCCGGACCCCGTGGGTTCCGGGATGACCACCACGATGACGGTGAACGTGACCACGGGACCCGCGCTGGGGACGCAGACCCCGGCGGTGGGGGCGACCGTCGATGCCACGTTCCCCCTCGGCACCCCGCTCACGCAGTCCGCGGTGAGCAATGCGAGCGGCACTGCGACGTTCTCCTGGAAAGCTCCGCCGTACAGCCCCGTGAACTACACGGTCCGCGTGAACCTCTCCGCCAACCTGACGGGGGCGGGCTCGACCACGGGCAGCGCGACCGTCGGAGTCCTTGCCGGAGGCTCGACCGGGTCGGGGTTGAGTGCCATGTCCGGCGTCCTGACCCCGGTCAACTCGTCCATCTCCCCAGGGCAAACGGTCAGCTTCACCCTCGCCGTGACCAACGCGACGGGGGTTGCCGTCCCCGGGGCGAGCACGACGATCACCCTCAGCGGTCCGGGCACCCTGACCACTCCCCCGGCGATCACCGGTTCGAACGGAAAGACGACCTTTGTGGTCACGGCCTCCGCGAACCTTGCGACCTCCCAGGCCATCCTGGTGAGCGCCGACATCACGGCACCCCAGTTCGCCCATGCCTCGGCCGCGGCCGTGATCGAGGTGAGCGTATCTCCGGTCATCTCACCGCCGGGCGCCTCCCCGTTGTCGGCCCGTATCACTCCGGGAACGCTTGCGGTGTGGGAGGGGAACGTCTCCTCCTTCAGCGTGACGGTGGTCAATGCCACCTCGAGCAAGCCGATCGCCGGGGCCTCGGTCAACCTGACGCTCTCCTCCGGGACGGGCAGCACGGTGTCCCCGGCGACCGCCAGCACGAACTCGGCCGGCGTGGCGAACTTCTCGCTCACCGCGGGTTCCGTCCCGGGTGCGGTACTGATCACGGCCGTGGTGCGTGCCACCAACTACACCGCCACGAGCGCCTTCGCCTCGCTCTCGGTGATCGCCAAACCCTCCTCGAGCCCCGCGCCGAAGGGGAACGCCACGACCACCTCCAGCAGTTCGATCTCCCCTGAGGAGATCCTCCTCATCGGACTGGTCGTCCTGCTAGTGATCGCGCTCGCCCTGGCGCTCACTCGCCGCCGGGAGCCCCCGTCCGCGGCGGCAGAGAAGACCTCGCCCCCGTCAGAAGAGAAGGAGACCTCGACCTCCAAGGAGACCCCTGCGGACGATGCCGAGAAGGAGTCGAAGGGACCCGAAGAGAGCTCCCCCCCGCCGGAACCCCAGGAGGGCTCCCCGTCGGAGGAGCCCAAGGAACCCTCCGGCTCCACCGAGAGTGCGGCGGGCGAAAGCCCCGCCCCCACCCCGGAGGAATAGCCAGGACCCGGGGGGGCGGGGACGCCATCATTAAGACACACCGAACCTTCGACCCTGCGTGATTCCCCCACCTCCCGCGGACCTCCGTTGCCCCACCTGCGGCTTCCGCTTCAGTTGGGGGCACCCCCTCCATCCGAGCCAGCTCACCTGGGCGTCGTGCCCGCGGTGCCGGAGTCTCTGTCCCAGCCTCCCATCTCCGTCCACTCCCCCGCTCTACTCCTGGGAGATCTTTCCGGGAGTCTATCCCGCTCCGGCGTGGCCGCGACGCCCGACCCCTGGCCAATCCCGGTTCTTGGTCAACATGCTCATCGTGGCCGTCGCGGGGATCCTCCTCCTTGCGGGGGTCTTCGGGGTCCTCGGGATCGGAGGATCCATCGGGCACCCCTCCTACCGTGCCGGGGGCGTGGTGACCTCCTCCTCGGGCTCCCTCTCGGGAGTGATGATCGTGGTCGACCCCATGACCCAACCGCGAGTGATCTTTACCAACTCGGCCGGGGACTTCCAGATCTCGGGACTTTCCGGTGGATACCACCTGCTCGAGTTCTCCCTCTCCGGGTACGAGACCACCAACCTCACGCTCTTCCTGTCCAGCTTCTACCTGGACCCCAGCGGGAACCTGACGGACCTCAACGTCGGGATGATCCCGGGGAACTCGAACATCTCCTGGAGTCCGGGTTACTCGGAGTTCCCCGACCTCGAGACGTTCCTCGCGCTCATGTATTCCGCCTCGGTCCTGGCGGCCCTGGGGGGATTAGTGGTCCTCTGGGGAGCCTACTCCTACTACCACCGCCGCAGCATCCCGCGGCTCGTGGTGGGAGGGATGTCGGCCGTGATCACCCCGCTCCTTCCGTTCTTCTTGGGGATCGAGAACGTCTACGTCGAGGTACTTCCGGTCGCCGTCATCGTGGCGACCCTAGCCAGCTTGTTCGGACTCGCCGTGCTCATCCTGCTCAGCTTCACCTACCGGGGCGTATCCGCGGACTACCGGTAGTTGCCTTCCCCCCTCTGGGATCCTGGGAGACGGTCCGTCGCTAGGAGGGGTTCTTACCGAGCCTTGAGCACTTTCTTGACGTTCGGGTGCTCCTTTCGGAAGATCTTGGAGTGACAGTAGTCACACCGGACTCCGTAGCTGTTGTAATCTGCCGGGAGAGGCTCCCCGCAGCGCACGCAGCGAAACATGGGACCTTCCCACCTCCCGGGTCGGTCTTAACCTTTACGGTCGTACCGCCCGGGGCGGGGTCGGTCGTGGCCCCGTGACCGAACCCTCAAGAAGGGCCGCGAGCTCTCCCGGGGGAATTCCGATGTTGGCGACCCCGGTCGAATTGGAAGGGAAGCGGGTCCGACTCGTTCCGCTCTCCCAGGACCACACCCTGCCGCTGCTCCAAGAAGCCCAGGACCCGCACATCTGGGAGTGGTGGAGCAAGACCCCGCCCACCGATGAGCGCACGCTGCGTCGGTCCATCGACGATCTCTTGGCCGAGCGGAACCGAGGCACCGCGCTCCCCTTCACCATCGAGTACGTTCCCGAAGGCCACCGCCTGGTGGGGATGACACGTTTCATGGAGATCCGCCGCGAACACCGCCGGGTCGAGATCGGCGGGTCGTGGCTTCCGGCGCGGCTCTGGGGAACCGGCGTGAACGTCGAGGCCAAGTACCTGCTGCTCCGTCACGCCTTCGAGCAGGAGGGGGTCGAGCGGGTGGAGCTCAAGACCGACGTCCGGAACCTCCGGTCCCAGAAGGCGATGGAGAAGATCGGCGCCGTACGGGAAGGGGTGTTACGGCACCATATGCGCCTCCCCGACGGCACGTACCGGGACTCCGTCTACTACAGCATCCTCCTCCCAGAATGGACCGAAGTGCGGGGCCGGCTCGAGCGGCTATTGAGCGCTCCCTCCCCGAGCTTGCGGCCCGTGCGCACAACTTAATGGGTGAGCCCGCCTGCCCTCCGCGCGAACCATGGCAACCCCGCTTCCGCCCCGCTACCTGCCCAAGGCCTTCGAGGCCCGTTGGCAAGGAGAGTGGGAGGCTCACCATCTCTTCCAGGCGCCCCCCCTCGGGGGGGCCGCTCCCCACTACACCGTCCTGCTTCCACCCCCCAACGTGACGGGCACGCTCACCCTCGGGCACAGTCTCGGGGACACCTGCATGGACGTGCTGGTGCGCCGAAAGCGCATGGAGGGCATCCCGACGCTCTGGCTCCCCGGGGTCGACCATGCCGGGCTCGCCACCCAGATGGCCGTGCGAAAGTCGCTCGAGAAGAAGGGGGTCAACCCGACCACCCTCACCCGGTCGGAGCTCGCGTCCCACATCGAGGATTGGAAGACGGAGAAGGAGTCGTACATCCGACGCCAGCTCACCTCGCACGGCCTGTCCCTGGACTGGACGCGGTACGTCTACACGATGGACCCCCGGTACCGCACCGCGGTGCGCACGTCGTTCCTCGACCTTTACCGTCGGGGGCTGATCTACCGGGCCGAGCGCATGGTCAACTGGGACCCCAAGGTCCGGACGGCCATCTCGGACCTCGAAGTGGTCCCGGTGGAGGTCCACGGAAAGCTTTGGTACATCCGCTACCCCTTTTCGGAGGGGGAAGGGCCAGGGATCACGGTCGCCACGACCCGGCCGGAAACGCTCTTCGGCGACGTGGCCGTGGCCGTCCACCCCGAGGACGAGCGCTACCGGGACCTCGTGGGTCGCAAGGTGCGTCTGCCCCTCACCGACCGGAACATCCCGATCATCGCGGATACCGCGGTCGACCGGACCTTCGGGAACGGAGCCCTCAAGATCACCCCCTCCCATGACCCGGCGGACTTCGCCATCGCCCGGCGCCATCCCGAGATCACCCAGCGGAGGGACATCCTCGACGAGAGCGCGCATCTGTCGGGAGAGTTCGTACCGGAGGACCTCCGCGGGATCTTCTGGAGGGAGGCACGGGAACGCGTCGTGGAGCAGCTCCAGTCGCGTGGGCTCCTCGTGAAAGAGGAGCCCCATCTCCAGCACGTCGGCCACTCCGAACGCTCCAACGTGCCGATCGAGCCCCGACTCTCCACCCAGTGGTTCGTGGACGTGAAGGAGATGGGTCGCCGCGCCCTCGAGGCCGTGGAGAAGGGTGACGTCCGGATCCACCCGGAGGCGTGGACCAAGACCTACTATCATTTCATGGAACACCTCCAGGACTGGTGCATTTCCCGTCAGATCATCTGGGGCCACGAGATCCCGGTGTGGTACTGCGATGCGTGCGGAGCCTACGATGCCTTCGAAACCGCACCGACCGCCTGCCCGAAGTGCGGAGGAACCCGTCTCCACCCCGACCCCGACGTGCTCGATACCTGGTTCTCCTCGTGGCTGTGGCCCTTCGCCACCCTGGGGTGGCCGGAGCGGACCCCGGACCTCGCGGCATACTTCCCGGCCGCGGTGCTCGTCACGGGCTCGGACATCGTGTTCTTCTGGGTGGCCCGGATGATCATGGCCTCCCTGACCTTCATGGATTCCCCGCCCTTCCGCGACGTCTACCTGACGGGGATCCTCACGGACCGCGAGGGGCGGAAGCTCTCGAAGAGCCTCGGGAACTCACCGGACCCGCTCGAGATGATCGAGGAGTGGGGCGCGGACGCGTTCCGCTTCGCCCTCATGTTCCCCAACCCGGTCGAGCAGAGCGGCTGGTGGGACTATGCCCATCACCTCGAGGGGGCCCGGAACTTCATCACGAAGCTCTGGAACATGGTACGGCTCATCCAAGGCTCGCTCACGCCCGACCAGAAGCCCTCGGGCGCGACCGTTCCTCCCGCTACCGATCTTTTCGACCGATGGGCGCTCTCCCGTCTCGCGTACGCCGAGCGCACGGTGTCCGAGCTGCTGGATCAATATGATTTCACCCGGGCCGCATCCACGCTCTACCAATTCCTCTGGCACGAGCTCGCGGACTGGTACCTCGAGGCCCAGAAGGACCGGCTCAAGGGGTTGCAAGGTCCCGTCGCTCAGCAGGAGACACGGGCCGTGGCGCTCTTCGTGGTCGACCGCGCTTTGCATCTCCTCCATCCGTTCATCCCGCACGTCACCGAGGAGCTTTGGCACGCCATCCCGCATGAAGGGGACTATCTGGCCCACTCCCGCTGGCCGGCTTCGGGGCCAACGCCCGACACCGGGGCCGAGGCCGAAGTGGCCGTGTTCCAGGAGATCGCCCGCGGGCTGCGGACCTTGAGCCGGGAGGCCGGTTGGGCACCCGCCGACCGCCCTCCCGCGATCGTCATCCCCACCCTCGCGACCTCCCGGTCCATCCTCGCCGCGGAGGATTCCCGTCGTCTCATCGCCACCCTCTCCAAAGTCGGGGAGATCCAGGTCTCGGAGGAGGCGGGAACTCCCCACCCGGGCATGGCCTCCCTCGTGCTGGCCCCCGCCGAGGTCCACCTCGCACGGAAGGCGGGAGGGTCCACCGAGGCGGTCGCGATGGAGAAGGAACGCAAGATGCTCGAGCAACTGCTCGAGCGCTCCTTGGCCCGGCTGGACGATCCGACTTTCCGGGCACGGGCCCCCCCGAACGTGCGCACCGAACTCGAGGCCAAGGTGGCCGAGCTCCGGGAGCGACTGGAGCGGATGGCCCGGCACGGGGACGCAGGGCCGTGACGGCCCCGGGTCGCCTCCGGTTGGTCGCGTTCGACATGGACGGGACCCTCGTCGACATCGTCAGCTCGTGGGCCCACGTCCATGCGCATTTCGGGGAGAACAACGATGAGGCGGTCCGCGCCTTCATGGCCGACGAGATCACGGATGAGGAATTCGTCCGTCGTGACCTCAGTTTGTGGCACCAGCACGCCCCGCGCATCTCGCTGAAGGACCTCCGGGAGATCCTCGCCAAGGTGCCGCTCATGCCCGGCGCCCAGGAGCTCATGGCCCGGCTTCGGGAAGCGGGGGTCACCACCGCGATCGTCAGCGGGGGGCTCGATGTCCTCGCGGAACGGGTCCGGAGCGAGCTCGTCATGGACTACTCCCTCGCCAATGGGTTTGAGACCGATGCGGACGGGGTCCTCCGCCGGGGGATCATCCGGGTCCCGGTCAAACAGAAGGAACAGATCCTCCGCAAGCTCCAGGCCCAGCTCGGGATCTCCCCCGCGGAGACGGCCTCGGTGGGGAACTCCGAGATCGACGTGGGTCTTTTTCGCGCCTCCCGCATCGGGGTCGCGTTCAATGCCCACGACGATCTAGTGCTGGCGGGAGCAAGCAAGATCGTGCGGGGAAAGGACCTCCGCGACGTGCTGCCGGCCTTCGGGTTCTCGTGACGACCCGTGCTCCCGGAAGGCAGGACCGGGGTGGGTAGGAGAACTCCCGTCGAGGTCGTTCGCCGCGGAATTCTGGCAAACCTTAAGGACGGGGCCGCCCATACTTCTGACGTGAGATTCAGACGGTCCCACCGGGGGGTCGCGGGGTTCTTCGAAGAGTTCCCCGTGCTCATCGTGGTCCTCGCAGCGCTGTTGCTGTTCTTGGCCACTGCGGTCGGCGCCTTCGAGACGCTCTCCCAGAAGCAGCAGAGCGCGGCGTTCTCCCAGCAGGCCGAGACCCTGCTGGGGGCGGTGCTGGGATATCAGAACCTCACCTACGAGAACCAGAAGGGGCTCTTCCAGTCCTCCAAGATCGCGAACCTGACGTACGCCAATGTGTCGTACGATCTGCATCCCCCGAGCGGGTACGAGGTGCAGATCATCGACCTCTCCCCGTTCCATATCCATTACAACCGCACGGTGGACAGTTGCCAACAGAGCTACTCGACGGGCACGCCGACCCCCTGCATCCCCCCGCCGGGATATCGGCTATCCAACGGGATCTTCGTGGCGCAGAGCCCCGTCACGATCTTCGTGACGGACCAGGAATACCACGACGCCCTCGTGGTGGTGAGCGTGTGGAGCTGAATTCCGTCCACCGCCGGTTCCGGGGCCGGCGGGGCCAGGTCGCGATCGTCGACGGGATCGTCTTCCTCTCGCTCTTGCTCCTCGCCTTCTTCTTCCTCATGGACGTCTTCCTGGCCCCGGTCTCCACCCCGGGCCAGAACTCGACCGGCCAAGCCTACTCGTCCTCGACCCTGAACGTGATGCTCGAGTCCACCTTCCCGCTGTCGAAGTTCCCGACGCACTCGGGTACGGTCACCGAGCAGGACCAGGCCGGGGCCCGCCTTCTCACGGAGGCGGTCTACCTCATCGCCGGGGGCCAGACCACCCCCAAGCTCCTCATGGGGACCGGTGCCATGGGGTGGGCACTGTACTGGGAGCTCGAGAACTTGACCCGCGGCACGTTCGCGTACTTCAACCTCACGGTCATTTCGCCGGCCTCCCACGCCGGTGCAAACCTCGAAATGGGGGCGCAATCTACATATTCCCCCCAAGACTTGTATGTGCAGCAGATCGGCCTACCTTCTCCTCCGGGATGGAACGGTCCGATCGGGGTCACACTCGCACTATGGAACACCTGAGGAACGTCCCAGTCGTCGCCGTCGCGGTATTGATCTCCCTCGTGATTAGCGGCATCGCTACGGTGGACGCTCGAGCGAGCGGGGCCCACGCTCCGACCGCCTCGGTCCCCCATCGCCATCCGGCATCGAGCCCCGCGCTTCCCTCTGGATGGACCTACGCCGTGGGGACCTCGGATGTCAAGGATGTGGAGGTCTCGGGGAACGCAGGATATGTGACCGCGGTCTCCTCCTCGGACATCCTCTACCTCTTCAACAGCTCCTCCAACAACCCGCAGGCCATGTGGCAGCTGGGGACCAACGTCGACTGGGGCACGCTGGCCATCTCGGCGGCCTCCCCCGTCATCAACGGGAAGGTCGGCACCTCGAGCTACGTGATGATCGGTGTCGGCGGCACCGCCTACGCCTATGCCTATCCGAACGCGACCCCCCTCTGGTCGTACAGCCCCGCCAACGAGATCCTGGCCAAGTACGGGGGGCACGCCGCGGGCTACAACATCACGAGCCTCCAGGTGGGTTCGATCGCCATCTCGGGCTCCGCCCAGGTGGTCGCGGTGGCCTGCACGTACGAGGTGAGCGGCACCTCCACCTCCGACTACGGAGTGTGGCTCAGCTATCTTGATGGCATCTCCGGCGTGGAACTTTGGAACTACTCGCAATCCTCCGGCTCCGGGTCTTCGATGAGCACGATCGATCTCAGCATGACCAACGACGGGAGCTACCTCCTCTTCGCCTTCCAAGACGGGATCAACACCTACGTGGTCGCGGAGAAGTACTCCGGGTCCCCGCCGCCGCTCAAGCAAGAGACGAGCCCTCCGTCGGGGACCCTGACCCAGGCCCTGGTGTCCCCGGACGGGAGCACCGTCATCCAGGTGGGTTCGGACGGCTATTGGATCGACGAGGCCGCGAACGTCCGCGCGACGGTCGCGGAGAACGACACCAACGTGAACCCGGGGTCTCCCTTTGCCGGGAGCCAGTTGGCGTCCTTTAGCTACAATGCCTCTCGCCTCGCCGTCGACGGCGGGGGGAACACCATCTATGGGTTCAACTACTCTTCCGCCCCGGCTCCCGACGGATACGAGCAGCCGATATGGAGCATGACCACCGGCACCTACCCGATGCTCTACCTCTCCCTCAACCCGTCCAATGCCTCGTACGGGGAGTACGTGAGCGCCAGTTCCTCGGGAAGCACGGTGGCGTACTTCTACGTCCCTGGCTACCCCGTGGGTAACCCGGTCCCGTACCGGACAGTCCAGCTCACGTCCACGGCGCTCTCGGCCTCGAGCTCCTCGAACCTGGTCGTCACCGCGGTCGGGATGAGTGCCCGGGGCGGTAGTGCGGAAGGCTACCTGGACGTCATCTTCGACTACGGCCCCTCCCCGCCGCCCACCGTGATGCTCTCGGCCTCCAAGGTCACCTCGAACAGCTTCCTGTTGACCTGGAGTCCGACCGACCTCCTTGCGCTCCCCGGTTCCCCGGTCGCCTATCTCACGCTCTCTCCGGCCGACGGACCCCAGGCCAACGGGGCCCTTCCCGCTTCGCAGAGCTACCTCAACATGACCGGCCTCCATGCCGACCAGACCTACCTCGTGCAGGTGACCGTGGAGACCTGGTGGGGGCTGTTCTCCTCGTTCGCGGAGCTCAACGTGACGACCTTCCCCCCGCCTCCCTCTCCGGACCCCTTCGCCTGGAGCTATCCGGTGTTCGCAGGCGTGCTCTCCGCGGGGTTCCTCTTCACCGGGCTCGCCATGGTGATGACCCTCCCCGAGAAGCGGGCAGCCACCGAGGAAGGCTCCGGCCGGGGCGGAACGGGGAGCCTCTTCGGCAAGCGGGCCCGGGGAACCTCGAAGAAGACCAAGAGCCGCCGGTCCACCTCCACCAAGCTACCGCCCGGCTTCGGCGGGGCTTAGCGTTCGATGAAGTCCTCCAATCCGGCTCCCCGAACGAACCCTCAGGCGCCTCCGGAACTTCCGGCCGAGCCGATCACTCCACCCCCCTTCGAGTACGAGGTGAGGACCGAAGGCAATTCGGTCAACCTCATCGTGAAGTGCGAGTCCTGCGAGGGCCCGGACGGCATCGCAGATCCCTACTGCCGGGCCGCCATCATGCAGGCGATGACCAACGAGTACTACGTCGACCTCATCACCATCACCGGCAAGGTGATGCGACAGTACACGGGCTCGACGGTGGAGGCGCTCCGGCAGCTCTTCCAGCTCGACAAGCTGCTCGAACAGATGGCGGCCCGACCCCCGGTGCCTTTCGTGGACGGGGTCGCCATTCCCGATGGGAACCTCGAGGACACCGTCCAGGTGCTCGAGCGGCAAGCGGAAGAGGAACGCACGCGCCAGGCGGAGGAGGAGGCCGAACGGGAGAACCAACCGCCGCCCCAGCCCGCCCCGGCTCCGCCGACCCCTCCCCCGCAGCGCCCCTACGGGCAGTTCCCTCCCCCGGCAAACGCCGTCCCGCAACCGGGCATGCCGAACCCCCCGGGCTACTATGCTCCCCCCGGAGCGAACCCGGCGTTCCGTCCGTCCCCGAATGCTCCATCCGGCCCGGCCCCGGCGCCCGCCGTTTCCCCGGAAGAACCCTTGGAGGAGCGGGCGAAGCGCATCCGGTCCAATCCGCAGGCCTTCGTCCGAAAGCTCCGGTATCTCAATTGTCCGAACTGCGCCTTCAACCCCAAGAACATGTACCTCGAGCTCAATGACCTGCTCAAGGTCGGTCTCGATCATTTCCTGCCCAGTTTCCGGGGCAAGGTGGCCCAGCTTCAGCAGGGCCGACCCGAGAAGGAGTGCCTGCGGTGCCTCGGGATGTCCACGAGCGAGTTCGAGCTGTTGAACCAGCACGTGGGGGAGATCGTTTCCACCGTGTCCAAGTCCGCGGGACGCCGGGCCGCCGCCACCGCGGGAGGGACACCTGCGCCATGATGGCCTCCTGCTACAACTGCGGTGCCTCGATCCCGCCGGCGAGCCGGGTCTGCCCCCACTGCAATGCCCCCATCGCCTTCCCCCTGGCCACCTCGAACGCCTTCGAGTCCTCCCCGACCGAGTCGGCGTTTCCCTTTCCTCCGCCTCCGACCCGCCCCCTCTTCCCCGCCACCGCCGGGATTGGCGGCAATCCCTGGGCCCTCCCCGTCCCGAACCCCCAGGCACCGGGGGCGGGCGGTATCGGTCCGTACGCTCCCCTTCCCTGGACCAGCGCCAATGCGACGAAGATGCTCGTCCTGGCCTCGCCGATGGCGCTCCCGGTGGAGGAGCGTCCCGGGGTCCTCGCCGGGATCCTGAAGAACCTCGATGCGGTCCCCCGGGCATTCAATCTCGACCTGACCAACACGCTACGGCGGAGCACCCTCACACGCCCTGGGTTCTCCGGATGCTGGGTCGACCCGCATCCCCCCGAGAAAGGGGACAAGCTCACCACCTACAACCTCGGGGCGAGCAAGGTCACGATCTACCACATCCCCAACGAGATCGATACCCTCTATCATCTCGAGATCGCGGACTACAAGCTCAGCAAGGACGAGGTCGAGCTGCTCCACCTCACGAGGGATGAGCTGATGGAATACTACCCGAAGCGCCTCGCCCTGCAGAACCTCTCGCACACGAAGCAGGTGGTCCGGGAGATGGCCCAGCGGCTCATGCAGCGCGTCGCCCGCGAGACGGGGATCCAGCTCTCCGGGTCCGCGGCATCACGGGTCCAGCGGTTCGGCGAACTTGCCGAGATCCTCACCCGGCACCTCGTCGGGCTCGGGGCCCTGGAGATCCTCCTTTCCGATCCCCACCTGCAAGACCTGTACATCGACGCTCCCGCCTCGGAGAACCCCATCCACCTCCGGATCGGCGGATTCGCCTCGGGCGCGGTCGGGGACAAGTGCATCACCAATGTGACGGTCACCGACGAGGAGGCGGAGGCGCTCCTCTCCCGGCTCTTGCTCGACAGCGGAAAGCCGTTCTCGGAGGCGATGCCGGTGCTCGAGACGGACCTCCGCGAATACAACATCCGGGTCACCGCCATCGGCAAGCCGCTGTCCCCCCACGGGATCGCCATGGCCCTGCGCCGTCACGCGACCGACCCGTGGACGCTCCTCAAGCTCATGAGCTCGAACTCCATCAACCCGCTCACGGCCGGGCTCCTCAACTTCCTCATCGATGGACGCTCCACGATCCTCGTGGCCGGTCCTCGAGGCGCCGGGAAGACCTCCCTCACGGGCGCCCTCATGCTCGAGTTCCCGAAGAACCAGCGCATCCTCACCATCGAGGACACGCTGGAGCTCCCCAGCGCCGAGATGCGGGAGCTCGGCTACAAGGTCCAGACGCTGTTCACCCGGTCGGCGGTCGGGGGCCAGGGGGTCGAGATGACCGCCAACGAGGCGCTCAAGGTCTCCCTCCGGCTGGGGGAAAGTGCCATCGTGCTCGGGGAGGTGCGCGGCGAGGAGGCGCGGACGCTCTACGAGGCCATGCGGGCAGGTACCGCGGGGAGCTCCGTGCTCGGGACCATCCACGGCAACACGGCCAAGGCCGTCTTCGAGCGGGTGGTCCACGACATCGGCATCCCGGCCGTGAGCTTCCAGGCCACGGACATCGTCGTGGTGGCGGGGCTGACCTCGCCCGGGGGCTCCGTGCGGAACCAGCAGCGCCGGATCATGGAGGTGAGCGAGCTCTCGAAGACGGCCCGCGAGCCGGGCACCTTCCGTCAACTGCTCGTCTATGACGAGGCGACGGACACCCTCAAGGCAACGGCGGCCTATCTCGAGGGTTCTGAACGCATCAAGCACATCGCCGACTCCTGGGGGATCCGATACGAGGAGGCCCTCGAGCAGATCCAGCTCCGCGCGACCTACCGGGAGCGTCTCGTCGAGCTTTCGCGACGTGCCAAGCGCCCCGAGCTCGTGAGCGCCGAGTGGGTCGGCAAGTCGAACGCCGCCTTCTGGGACATCATGGAGCGCGCCACCGAGGGCGGGACCAAGCGCGGGGTGTACGCCTCGGTCCTTTCTCAGTGGGAGGCTTGGTTGAAGGAGTCCCTCAAGGGGTGGGCCACGGGCCATGGCGGCTGATCCCGACCACGCCGCAGAGTTCAAGGCGGTCCACGAGGGGAAGTCGGGGGCCTGGTTCGAGAACTACTCCCGGTTCCTCGGCGGGATCTTCATCTCGCTCGGCAATCCCTCCCGTCGCCAGGAGAAGCTCGAGGAGCAGCGGGAGAAGGTACGGCTGAACCTCCGTCAGCAGGAGGAAGAGTTCAACCGCCGCGTGCTCATCGAAATGCCCTCGGCCGCCGTGCGCGACCGCGAGGAACGCAAGCTCGAACGGCTCCAGAAGCGACTCGACTCGCTCGAGGAGCTCATCACCCGCCGCCGCTTCCAGCGGGAGATCTACTTCGCCGGCCTCGAGGTCACCCCCACGGAGATCCACTACGCCGCCGTGGGCACGCTCGTGCTCGTCATGATCGCCATGGCCGCCGTCGTCATCGGGCTCCTCCTGGCCACGCCGGTGCTCATGTCGGCCTTCGTCGTCCTCTTGCTGCTGTCGGTCCTCTTCGTTCCGCTCATGCTCTACCTGTACATCTACAACTACCCCGGCATGCTGGCGCGCCGCCTGCGCATCCAGACGCTGGGGCGCGCCCCCGAGGCCATCCATTACATGGCCATGTCGCTGCGGCTCAACCCCAGTCTTCACCAGGCCGTCCAGTTCTCCGCGGAGAACGTCGGAGGCAACCTCGGGGAGGCGCTCGGGAAGATCCACTGGGACACCGTGACGCGCAAGCAGCCGACCCTCGAGCGTTCCTACATGGCCTTCGCCAACGAATGGGGGAACTGGAACGAGGACTTCATGCGCTCGCTCCAGGCGCTCAAGATGGGGGTGTCGGAGAAGTCCCCCGAGGGGCGCGCCCGGCACTTGGAGAAGGCCCACGATATCATCCTGTCCGGCACGCGCCGGAAGATCGACGAGTTCGCCGCCTCGCTCTCTGGCCCCACCACGATCTTCTTCGGGCTCGGGGTGCTCCTCCCGATGGTCATCGGAGCGATGATGCCGATGATCTTCCTGGCCAACCTGGGGGGGACGATCTCCCTCTCCGGGGGCGGGAGCAGCTCGGCGAGCCCGGTCTCCTCGAGCGAGTTCCTGGCCACGAACGTGGGATTCATCACGATCATGACCGTGGTCTTTCCCCTCATCGCCTACATCTATGCGGTACAGATCCTGAACAAGCGGCCCGGTACCCTCGACCCCGCCCGCGTGCTCCAGGGCAACCGGCGGGAGGAATGGGCGCTCCCCAAGGCCGCCTTGGTCGGCGCGTTGATCGGGGGCGGGATCGCCTCCATCGGGATCTTTGCGGGGCTCGGGTACTTCAACGCGTACGCGGGGGCGGTGCTCCAGGAGACGTGGACCGCCTTCCTCGTGCTGGGCGTCAGCGTTGCGCTTTCGGTGGTGGCGTTCCTGCGGATCCACTTCCTCGAGAAGCGTCACCGCGCGCTCTATCACCTCGAGCAGGAGTTCCCCGACACCTTCTTCCAGGTCGCCAGCCAGATGGGGGAGGGCGTGGCGCTCAACAACGCCATCCGCCAGGCGGCCGAAGGGGCGAAGGGCACCGAGTCGGGGAAGTTCTTCAACCACATCCTCTACGTCATGCAGCTCTCGGGCCAGACCCCCGAGCAGGTCCTCTTCGGATCGACCCGCGGCCCGGGCGTCATGGACCAGTACCCCTCCCGGCCGATGAAGGTCGCCATGCGGGCCCTCCTCGAGGCCTCGAAGAAGGGTCCCGAGGCCATCGCCGAGACCGTCCTTCCGATGGCCGAGTTCCTCAAGGAGCTCCGGAACACCGACCAGAACATCCGGACCTCGCTCAAGGGGACGACCGGCATGATGCGCGGCTCGGTCATGTTCTTCACCCCCGTGGTCATCGGGATCACGGGAGCGCTCTACCTCCTCCTGTCGAGCGTGCTCGCGAACGGCGCCCTCATCGTGCCCTCTCCGGTGTTCTTCCTGGTGATGGGCGTCTACCTCATCGAGATCACGTTCATCGTCCTTTACTTCGCCACCGGGGTCGAATGGAGCGGGGACCGGGTCCGGTACCTCGGAGCGCTCTGGACCACCCTGTGGATCTCCAGTCTCATCTACGTGGTGGCCGCCATATTCGGGGTGGCCCTCCTGGCTTCGAACGGGGCGTGAAACCGATGCGACGGAAGTTCGCGGGCCATCGGCGGGGGGCGCTCGAGGGGATGGGCCTCGAGATCATCGTCTCGCTCGTCATCGTGGGCGGATTCGCCGCGGGGATGTACACCTACCTCTCCTACTCGCAGGGCTCGAACCTGGGAAGCGTCGACGCGTACGTCGACCAGACGGGCGCCAGCAGTCCCTGCTTCTTCTTCCTCGGAAAGTCCCAGGCGCTGACCGCCTTCACGATGGACCAGCGGGGGCATCCCCTGTCCGGGGTCTCCGTGCTCGTCTCGGGCCTCGGGCTCTCGCTCTCGGGCTCGACCGTGGCGAACGGGACGGCCCGTTTCGGGCCGATCGCCCCGGTCCTCCCCCCGGATGCGAGCTCCGGGACCCTGAGCGTCCTCGCCCAGTACACCGCGACCTCCCTCGGGGGATCGCCGTCCGCAGAACAGGCGTCCACCGCCTGCACGGTGATCCGATGAAACGGCGGCCGACGGTTTCGCGGTCCCGGCGCGGCGTCATCGAGATGCCGCTCGAGCTCACGATCATCGTCCTCATCCTCGCGATCATGCTTCCGATCATCTACGCGGCCGCGCTCTACTACGACTCCGAGCAGCAGCAGGTCCAGGCCCGCACCACCATCGACAAGATCTCGAGCAGTGTCACCCAGGCCTTCTCCGGGGCCACGGGGACCCGCATCGTGCTCCAGGTCCCGGGGCAGGCCACGGGGTACATCCTCATCGGGGGCCCGCTCTACGGGGGTTGCTCCTCGACGCAGAACGTGGACGGGAACGCGTACTTCGTGAACGCCCTCGCCGGCGGGGTCACCTACAACGCGACCGTCGACAGTGGCACCGGACCCATCCCCATGACGAACCTCACCAGCGGAGGTTCCTGCGGCACCCACTGGCGGGGCCAGTGGATCGGGTACACCCTCACGAGCTCGAGCACCCTCTCCTTCACCAAGTGCTGGACGGTCTCGGGCACCGGTTCGGCCGCGGGGGAGTACAGCTGCGCGTCCCTCCCGCCCTCCCCGATCCCCTCGGGGGACTCCCTGGTCTACTTCATCGAGGTGGCGTCGTTCTAATGCTGCTCGACTGGGTGATGTCCATCTTTGTGGCGAGCATCGCAGCGGTCGCGATGGTGAGCACCGTCACGGCGGTCATGGACGTCGATGCCTCGAGCTACAGCGTGAACCTGGCGATGGAGTCGGTCGTGACCACGATCTCGAGCCACATCAACCGGGTCGAGGGACTCTCCGGGAACGTGACGGAGAGCTTCTCGTTCAACGGGACCGGTTCCGTCTCGCTCCCGGCGAACGCCGGCGCCACGCCGTTCCCGTACCGCACGATCCCCTACAGCCTCGCGTTCACCCGGGACGTCATCCTGGTGGCGGCGAACGTCTCCGCCGGGTACGTGAGCAGCTGGAGCTCCTTCTCGAACCCCGTCTATCTCCTCAAGTGGTCGGATTTCCAGAACGTGACGAAGGTTCCCTACCTCGATTACAAACAGCTCCAGACGATCGATCAGAGCTGCCTTTACATCACGGCCGGAATGCCGTTCTCGCTCACGCTGAAGGAAGTGTGGGTCGATGGGGCGGCGGAGTACCTACCCCTTATCTATTTGCCCGGATATACGTATGCGTGGCCCAGTTGCCCGTGAGGCTGGCTCAGCTATGATGCCGCCGGCCGGATATCCTGAGGAGTTCTCCCGCGCCCCCTCTGCCGGGGAGGAAAAGGAGGAGTTCATGCGCAAGGCCCGCCTTGTGCGGTGGATCGCCCTCGCGTTCATGGCACTGTTCGTGGTGCTGCTTGCCCTCCTCGTCAACGCCGGGTCGAGTTCCTTCCCCTCCTGGAGCGTCATCGTCTGGATGGAGCTCGTGGTCTGGTGCCTCGGGATCGTGATCAACCTCTTCCTCGTGCTCTCCGTCATCCCCGGATTCACCCGCCGGATGATGTCGGATGACTCCGGCCCCTCCACGCTGTTCCTCCACCACATGCACCAGCAGTCCCTGATCGCGATCCTGCTCGGGGGAGTGCTGCCGGGATTCCTCCTCTTCCTCATCTGGCGCCAGGTGGCGGGAGCGAAGCCCGCCGAACCCTCCGCGACCGGCACCGACGGGCCTCCGCCCCTCGGCGCACCGACCGGAGCCCCGATGGGAACCTGGTCCCCCACCTCGGGACCCCAGTACCCGGGAACCCAACCACAACCGGCCCCGATCGCACACAGCGCCGCCCCCCCCGGGGATGCTGCGCCCGCCCCGGTGGGTTCCTATCCGCCGCCCCAGACGATGCTCCCCCCCACGGCGTCGGCGAGCCCCCCTCCTCAACAGTATGCCGCTCAACCCCAATACGCCCCCTCGCCCTCCCCTCCTCCCGCCTCCTTCGGCTCGCCCGTGGTGCAGCCGCCCCAGGCCCCTCCGTCCCTTCCGCCCGCGTCCCAGAACAACCCTCCGATGGACCGGTCGGGCTTTGCCCCGCCTCGCCGCATCTGTCCGAGCTGCGGGAACCCCGTGGATGCCCAGCAGCGGGTCTGTCTCGCGTGCGGCCGGTCGCTCCTCTGAGCCGCACCCCGTTCCTCCCCCGAGAGTTTCCTGCCGACCTTCGCCGTGCATTCCCGTGAAGCTCGCCGGCCGGCGCGCGCTCCGTCCGCCCGGAAGGATTACGTGCTTCGGGGATGTCGACGGGAAGGAAACGGCATGAGGTCCCCCGAGCACGGATCGTCCACCTCCCCGATCTATCTCTCTCCCGGGGTGCGGACCCCCTTCGTCCGGGCGGGGGGACCCTACGCGCGGCAGTCGTCCATCGAGCTCTCCATTCCGGTCGTAAGGTCCATGTTGGACCGGGCCCGTCCGGACTTCCTCCTTTGGGGGCAGGTGATCCCCGACCCCACCATCTCCAACATCGCCCGGGACCTGCTCTTCGCCGCGGAACTCGACCGCACGATCCCGGCGTACGCCTCCGTCATGGCCTGCTCCTCGAGCTTCGTGATGGCCCTCCAGGCATCGGGGATGCTGGGGCGGGGCGGCACCCACCTCGCCCTGGTGGGCGGGGTCGAGAGCATGAGCCACGTGGCCTTCTCCGTGAAGTACCGCGTGACCGAGCGCCTGCTCGGGGAGTTCGCCGTCGACCCGGACCAGGGCTACGCATCCTTCTCGCGATTGACCCGCGAGGACTTCGATCTCCCGACCCGGGGATGGTCGGGCCGGGCCCCCGGGCAATCCATGGGCGATTACATGGAGGTCACCGCGAAGGAGCTCGGTATCTCGCGGGAGGCGCAGGACCGCTGGGCCCTGCGGAGCCACTCCGCCGCCGTGGCCGGACAAGAGTCCGGGTTCTTTTCAAGCCTCGTCCAGCCCTTGGCTGGGGTGGAGCGGGACTCCTTCCCGCGGAAGGACTCCTCGATGGAGAAACTGGGGAAGCTCTCCCCGGTCTTTGACCGTTCGAGCGGGCGCGGCACCATCACCCCCGGGAACGCCTCCCCGCTGAGCGACGGGGCGGGCTCGGTCTGGCTCGGCGACCCGGAGGGAATGCGTCGCCTCGGGGTCGATCCGGTCGTGCGGATCCTCGATTGGGAGATGGCCGCGGTCGACTTTCACCGGGACGGGATGCTCATGGCCCCCGCCCGGGCGATCCCGCGATTGCTCGCACGACACGGACTTCGGTCGGAGGAGGTCGCCCTGTGGGAGATCCACGAGGCGTTCTCGGCCCAGGTTCTCGCGAACATCCAGGCATTGTCGGACCCGGTGTATCGGCGGGAGAAAGCGGGGGTTGATTTCGACCTCGGCCCGTTCCCCTGGGACCGGGTGAACCCCCATGGGGGCTCCCTGGCCCTCGGGCATCCCTTTGCGGCGACCGGCGCGCGGATCCTGAGCCAGGCGTGTGTCGAGCTGTCGGCCCACCCCTCCGGGTCCCTCGCCGTGGTTTCGGTCTGCGCGGCGGGCGGCCAAGGAACGGTCGCCCTGCTGCAACGCGACTGAGGGCCGGTCCGTCGACGCGCCCGTCCCGGCTTGCTCAGGCCCCCGGCGGTGGAGCTTCTGGCGTCTTCCGCTTGGTCCGTTTTCCCTTGGGAGCCTTCGGATGCTCGGACTCCGTGCGCTGGCGGTACCGGAGGTAACCCCAGAGCAGAAGGGCGCCGACCACAACCACCACCGCGATGGCGAAGATCACCACCGGGGTGTACCGCCCCGTGGGGGACGGGGACGTACCCCGCGCGGCGGTCGCGCTCAGGCTCACGTTCTCGGAGAACGAAGCGTAGCCTGCAGGCCCCTGCACGGTGACCAGGACGGACCAGGTACCTCCTGCGCTCGGGGGCACCCAGTCGACCGTCGCGGTCCCGTTCCCACCGGTGATGACGCTCCCGGCCGAGAGCGTTCCGGCCCCGTAGGGTAGGTTGAAGGCCACCGACACGTTGGCCACGGGGGAGCCGCTCGGATCCGTGGCGGTCACGATAAGGGGAACCGTCGATCCTCCGACGGCCGCACCCGCTGGGGTGACCGTCACGTGGAGCGGTTCCACGATCACCGTCAAGGGGACGTGCAAGACCCCGGGGGCGTACCCGTAGGCCGTCGCCGTGACCACCAGGGTCGTCGTGTTGGTCTGTCCGAGGACCGGGACCGTGAGCACGGCGCGCTCGGAGCCCGAGGGCCCGGGTGTGAGGTTGGACAGAAGGTCCGTCCCATTGAGGCCGGGGAGCGAGAGGACCGCCGACCAGGACGCGGTGAGCGCCCCCCCGAATGTCGAATTGGCCCAGAGCGTGACCGGTATCGAGGAGCCGGACGTAACGTTCGGGCCCACCCCCGTGATGGCGACCGACATCGGCCCGGGAGCGAGGAGCACCGTCAGCGATTCCTGCAGGAGGAAGAACCCGTTCGCCGTGGCTTGGACGATCAGGGTGTCATTCACCTGCCGGGTGATCTGCGGCGGCGAGTAGACCGTGGAGTACTCTCCTGGAGCCACAAGGTTGATGGACGAGAAGGCCCCACCCGCCGTCGCGGAGATCGAAAGGTTCGCGTCCGAGACCGGCACTCCCGGGCTCGACGAGGTGTTGACCCAGAGGGACAAGGACGCGTTTTGCGAGTCCCAGAGCACCGTAGGGGGGCGGGGGGCGTACCCGAGGGTGAGATTGCCGGGACCGAGCAGGAGGGAGAAGGAGCTGGTGGCGGGGACCGCGTTGGGAGCGGCGGCGGTCAACTGGGGGGTGATCGAGGACGCCGCGATCTCCGGCGGTGCGGTCAAGGTCACCCGATACACTCCCGTCTGGACCTCCACCGGCGAACCGAACAGGGACGCCGGTTCGAGCGAAAAGAGGGCCGGGCTCTGGGGGGTCGTCCCTGCCCCGGTGCTCGAATTCACGTACAGCGTCACGTTCTGCACCTCGAGGGAGGTCATCGCGCCGGGTCTTCCGGTGACGGAGAGGCTCAGCACCGGCGCCGTCGTGGTAAGGTTCCAGAGGCGCACACCCCCCGGGAGCGCTCCCGCACAGGGAGCGAGATCGATCGCCCCGGGCGGGATCAGCCAGTTCTGGGAATTGCCCTGGGCACACACATTGGCTCCCACCGGTGGAGCTAGCGTGATGCCTTCCGGTGCCGGGGTCCACGTGGTGCCCGACTGGAGGGTGACCCCTTCGGACAGATTGAGGTCGGAGGAAAGGCCGTTCCCGTCGCCCGTGAGCAGGGAGACGCTCGGGGCTAAGGTCGCCGAGCTCGCGGCACGGCCCACCGCGATGTTCGCACCCGTGAAGGGGATGGATATCGGGCTTCCGCCCAAGAGGACTTGCCAGAAACCAGTTCCCACCGATGTCACTTCGAGGTTCAGGGATCCCAACCCCGCGATCCCCGAGACGGGGGCTTCTCCCTGGTACGAACCGTTGGGATCGGAATACATGACGTACGACACGAGCGTTTGCGCGGTCCCCAGGGCACACAGGGCTCCCGAGAGGTTCTTCCCGCCGCTGAAGGGCTCGGTCACCGTGAGGCAAAAGTCCCCGCCTAAGGTGGCGTTCGCGGGAATGGTGAGGTTGAGTCCCACGCCCGAATTGCTAAGGGCGGAAGGGCTGGAGGAGGTCCACGGGACGATCGCACCAAACGCCGGTCCCCCCAATCCCCAGAGGTAGGTGCCCATGGGTTGGCCCGTGGCGTTCGTGGCGACGAGCAACGAGTCCTGGTAGAACGAAAGGTTCTGGTCTTGACCGGTCGCCTGCATCCCCGAAGCGGCGGTGACGTACGCGCTGCCGGGGGCGAGTGTAATGGAGCTGTGATAGAACCCCAAGCTCCAAGCGGTGGGGACCTGGACACCGGGAGAGGTTCCCGACACGCTGACCGAGAGGGTGGGTTTGCTAACGGGAGAGGCACTGGCCGAGAACGCCGCGGCGGCGAGCACGCCCCCTCCCGTGAACGTTCCCGAGAACGAACCGTTGCGGATGAGCCCGCCGTTCGCGGTGAAGTTCCACCATCCACTGCCCGAGCCTCCGGTCGCCTCGAGCAGCACCGCGGACCCGGCGGCCAGGGGTCCCGTCACGTTCGTCACATTGGCCACCAAGGTTCCGGAGCTCCACACTCGCCACAGGGGGTAGCCCACCGGGGAGGTACCGGAACTGACGATCTTGATGCCCACCCCGATCACGATCGTGGCGCTCAGGGGTTCCTCAATGAGGATGGTGGTCGATCCGGCGGGATAGGGCGCGGAGGGGACGAACACTTCGGTGCCAAAGACCGTGTTGTTCACGGCCCGCACATCGCTCGTTTGGATCGAAATCGTGCTCCCCGACGAAGGCGAAGCGGGAGGAGCGGCCTGGGCCGAGCCCGCATCGAAGACCAGCGAAAGTCCGCTCAGCAGCACCAGTAGTGACAGGGCAAGCGCACTGGCACCTGCCAACCTGGAAGAGAGGGTGGAATCCAGCGCCCTCCCCTCCTCGATCAGCACTGAGGCGGGATTACGTTGATAACGAGCTGGGTCGACTGCGTGGTGCTCGTACCGGAGGAGTCCGTCGCGGTGATGGTGAGGGTGCCCGAGTTCGTGTTCGCCGAGATGTGGCCGGTGAGGCTCGCGAACAGGGCGCTTCCGTTAGCGAGGGTCGTGGCCGAAGTGGGGATCGCTCCCCAGTCGAAACCGGCGCTCAACGACAGCTGGACGGAAACCCCGCTGAGAGCATTGCCTTTCGTATCATAGACGGAAACGACCAACGCCTCGCCATTGGCGGTGGCCGAGGGATTGTTCGTGAAGTCGCACGTGCCGGCGGATCCCGAATTGTAGCAGAGGTTGTAGGCCGTGCTGGCGGTCTTGCAGGATGGGCCGCCGATGTCGACCGCGATGTTCCCCTTTCCGTAGAAGCTCGCGGAAATGGAACCGATCCCGGCATGGTTCACCGACGAGAGCCACGAAAGCAGAATCACAATGACGACGCCTGCCACCACTACCATGATGATCAGATAGAGCGGAAGGCCCTCGAGCGCGGCTCTCTTGTCCACATTGAAACGCCGGTGCATGTGTTGCATCAACCCCGTATGTATATGCCCGGCATGCTATAAAATGGTTGCGACAGACACCGGTGAGAAATGTGTTTCTATACCGGCTTTTCGACACGTCGTGGGCGGTCGGCCCACGCATCTGCCAACACGACGCGCCTAGGGTTGGGCCAAGCAATTGTTTGTGGCACCGCACGGGTCTTCACAGGGACCCTGCCCGGCTCGGACGGATCCCGTCCAAACGGGTCCTTACGGGTTCTTTCGTGTCGAAGGGCTTTTCTACCGCTCGCCACTTATACAGACCAGGGTAAACGTATCGTGAGAAATCGCCGAGGCTTCTCCCGGTCTCGTTCGGGCCGGATACCATATTCATTCGTGGCGATCGTGCTCCTGTCGGCCGTGTTGATCATCGGCAGCTCCCTTCTCGTGAGCGAACAGAACCTGCTGCTCAACGGGGGGACGACCGCCTCGCAATCCTCCTCCACGATCCTGGGGACCGCCTCCCAGGCGATCGAGAAGAACGCCACCCTCGCCCTGCTGAGCCGGGTGGCGACCGGGCTCCAGGATGGGACCGTCGTGAACCCCAACCTCACCTTGGTCGACCAGGAGGTGGATTCCGATGTGGGGTCCTACGTGGGCACGAACTTCCCCATGCATTTCGCCGCGTCCGGCTCGATGCCCGCCTGCAAGAACGCGGTGATCGAGGACCCGTTCGTCGTCTGCATCAGCTCTTGGTGGGTGCACGTCACCTTCCCCTCCCTGCACTCCGAAGGACTCTATCCCACGGTGTCCGAGGCGGACCCCTCCTCCTCCGCGCCCGTGGGGCCATCCGCCCAGAACACCTACCTTGCCACCACGCCCGCGTCCGTGACCCCGTATCCGGCCGTCGTGGGGTCGATCCAACTGTTTGCCTACCAGAACACCTCCGGCGCCTTTTCCGAAGCCACCTTCCCGTTCGTGGAAAGCCCCCAGTCCGCCTTGGGCCTCCTCGAGTCCTCCGCCGAGTCCTTCACGAACTCGGTCGAGGGTCCCGAGGCCGAGTTCACCCGGCTCGCCCAGTACATCCTCACCACCGTCGGCGAACTCAATGCCCTCGAGGGGGTAGGCGGCGGACCGTACGGACCCAGTACTTCCGTGGCGAGCGTGCTCCCTTCCTCGGACATATCTCTCGCCGGCAACTTGGCGCTCCTGCTGACCACCCTCCAATCCTTCCGAACGTACGACACGCACGCGACCGATGCCTTCGGCGCGGGCCATTCTCCCCTGGACTCCCTGGTCCAGAAGTATGTCAGCAATGGAACGGTGGACAGCGCCGCGCTCTTCCTGTTCCTCATGCAGTCGATGGGCAAGAGCCCGACCACCGCCACGAGCCAGGTGGGAGCCACGCTGGCCCAGTCGGTGTACAGCTTCGTCGACCGTTTCACCTACGACATCCTTTACACCTACTTCGGCAACTACGTGGTCGACCCCACGCTGCTCGAACCGGTGGCCACCTGGGAAGACATCTGGCAGCAAGGTGCCTCCATCGTGGACCAATGGGCGTACGCTCGGGTCACGGAGTACGCCAATGACTATGCCAATTGGCTCGGGGTCGCGATCTGTAACCCGCCGGTCACGAACGGCGGCGATCCCCCGGTCGAGAATTCTTGGGCCTGCGCGACCCACTCGCTGAACGCGCAAAGCGCCACCGGGAACCTCGGGCCCCTCGAATCGACCGCCGAGGTCGGCTGCTACGTGGTCCCCGACAGTGGGGGTCCTCCCTTCATCATCTACGTGCCCGCGACCTACGTGATGCTCCCGAGCACCACGCTCGCGATCAACGTCCCGAAGGTCCCCACCATGGACAACCTCCTGGTGGGCAACGAGGCGAGCGGGGGATACTCTCCGGACCCCTTCGTGTTCCACACCCGCCTCGACATCAGCTCCTTCCAAGGCTCGCCCAACTACCAGTTGTCCCACAAGTTCTCCTACCAGTTGGTGGACAAGTCCCTGCTCGGGGAGTACACCGGGAGCTCCTACAATGGAAACTATCCGGCGAACTACACGGTCACCAAGATCATCCAGAACCTGAACCAGTCGATGTCCGAGCAGTACGCCCAGACCAAGGTGTCGGGCTACGTGGACACCATCGCACGTGCCATGGCGAAGATGGGGCCCTCGGCCAACGGGCTACCCACCCTCACGGGCTCGGACGTGTTGAATTCGAGCTACTCTTACCTCACCCAGGGGAGCGCCGCCGAATACTCCACGCTGTGGGCCGCGACCGGCTACATCAGCTCCCAGAACACGCCGTCCAACCTCGACAACTGGTGGGTGACCGGGGCCGAACACGTCTCCGGGGTCGGAACCGGCCCCTCGGTACATACCACCTACTCCCTCTCCGACACCGCCCGGTTGGGCGCCCGGTTGTGGTACATGACCTACTACAACCTCTACTACGGCATGAACGGGGACATCGATCCCACGCTCCCCAGCGGGGCCCCGGTACAGACCTCCTCCGCGGAGGATGGGCTCTGGGTCAGTCCCGCTGCGGGCAAGCTTCCGGTCCCTCCGGCCCAGTACCTTTACGAACCGAACTTCCGGGAAGATGTCCAGTCCGCGACCTTCGACGACATCTATGCCTGGATGGGCAGTTCTGAGGGAAGCTGGAACGGCGGCCAGGGAAACCTCGACTGGTTCCTCTTCGCCCCCGGCTTCCAAGGATCCGGGGCCGGACCTGCCCAGGTGGACCAGGAGTGCGCCCTCTACGCCAACGCCGCCGCATCGACCTTCACCGGCCAGGACGACTGCGACCAGCCGTACACCTGCGAGCCCTTCCTCCAGGCTTCCGCGATGTACTACAACGACCAGCAGAACCTCTGGTCCCAGGTGCTCGGGCTGGTGGAACAGGCCGGCACCCCGACCATCGGCAGCGGAAACTCCCAGTTCTCCCTCATCACGACCTCCTGGAACAATATCCAGCATTACACCGGCAAGGCGGATTGGAAGGGAAACTCGTTCTCGGGCGCGGGAGGGTTCATCGAAACCTACGTGGACATCCCCAGTCTGGCCTCGGGCAACCCGGACCCCACCTCGATCTACCAGAACACGGGGTCGCTCGCCGAGCAATGGATCCCGGGGATCTACGAATCGTCCCAGCAATGGACAGAGAACATGGCGAGCGAGCAGTCCCTGCCCTACTCCCCGTACCTGCAGCGGAACATGCCGTACGAGTATTGGCAGGGGACCCGCTCGGCAGCGCTAACGGACGGGAGTGTGGAATCGGTCCCGGGGCTCAACCTGGACTCCGTTTCGTACTACAGCGAGAGCGGAACGCCCGGTACCCTGACCTACTCCCTCACCCAGCCCCAGGTCTGCGTACATACCGTCGACCCGCAGGACAGCTCGGTCAACATGGGGATCGCTCCCTTCGAGACCACGTGGGACGTGTTCATGGGAGGTACGGTCCGCCTGACGATATCGGACCCGCAGAAGGAGCTGCTCGAGGGAGGGAAGCTCCACAACACCACCTTGACCATCGAGGTTCCGTTACGCGCGAACTTCCCGGTCACGATCGAGACCCCCTGGCCGCTCCAAAGCAACATCCTCCAGAAGACGGATCCCATCCCCCTGGAGACGCGGGGGCTCCTGGGACTGGTGGTCGGTCATCCGGCCACCTTCAGCTACGACTACAAACCGCTCGGGAGCAGTCCGGCGAACTGGGTGTTCCTCCCCGGAGATTACGTCTCGCCCCTCCTCAACAAGCTCCTCGTGGCCCTGCACGGGGCGTCCATCATCGCCAAGAACGAGACCGCCGACGAGGCCGCGATGCTCTCGAACCTCCCCGACGCGGGTCCCGACGGGGGACCGGCGCTCTCCCTGGCGCTATCGCAGGATGTCCAGTGGGACGGCCTGGCGTACAACTCCGTGGCGAAGTACAGCTCCTCGGTGTTCTTATCCCTCATGGGGCAGATCCAAGGAAAGCTGCACCTTGCCTCGGGCTCGATGCTCACTCCCGTCCTGGCGCTCAACTATCACACGTTCTTCGGCGACAACATGACGAGCCTCAACCTGCAATCCCACTATGCCAACTTCCAGTCGGGCGAGGGCGGCACCTCGGTGAACTCCCGCTCCGACGTGTTCGAGGCGACCGAGTCCCTCACCACCAATTCGATCACCGGTACCGTGGAGTACGATCCCGGGAATGCCAACATGACCTTGCGGTCGATGTGGAAGGCCCCCGGTTCCTCCTGGTCCCTCCTGGGATTCTGGAACCAGAGCGGCGTGACCTCGCGGCTCGACCTCACCGGTCCCGGCCACCCCATCTCGCAGCAGCTCTGGGCGTACTCACCGGGGCTGAGCTCGCTCTTGGTACCCCATGACGGGTATACCGCGAGCACCGCCTCGCTCTACGTCGGAGGGGCTCCGTCCGGGCTCGGGACCACCCAGACCGAGTTGACCAAGGCCTACCAGAACTGGATGAAGACCACCTCCCCCACCTTCGACACCTACGTCACGACCGAGCAGTACCTGGCCGGCTACCTCTTCGACTGCCTCCAGCAGTCGACCGGGTGTACTCTCCCGAGCCAGCAGTGGCGCTGGGGAACGGCCCTCCAGATGCCCGGTGGGCAATTGTGGTCCTCGACCAGCGTGATATTCACCCCGGCGGGCGGGATCACCGCCGCGAACATGGATGCGTTCCTCCTGTGGGACGTGTCGGCGAACCGCGTGATGGGGTACTCGCTCAATGAGTCGGCCCCCGATTACATGGCGCTCGCCCTCATGGCCCAGCCTCAGGTGGGCGCTCCTCAGGCCGGATGGATGTCGAGCTCGCTGCTTCCCAGCGTCGGATGGAATTCCACCTATGGCATCGGCGCCTTCCAACCCACTCCGGTCGCCCTCACGGACCCCGCGGCCGCGTTCAACGATCCCAACTTCGCCTCCATGGAGGCCGACATGGGAGGATTGCTCGATGGGGGGAGTTCGAGCGCCGTGGTGGACCTGGGCGGGGCGTCGAGCAGCACATACACCTACCAAGGCAGCCTGAGCGAACAGTGAGCCCCTGTTTTTTCCAACTTCACGGAAGAAAAATGGAGGGTCTTCTGCCTCCGTCCGTTACACGTAACAGACACCTTAATATGGCCCTGCGACAATATAACATGGTAAGCAGGGGACGGGGGGGTAGCCTTCATGCTTTGGAAAACCGTAGTTCAGAAAGGCCGAAGTATCGCTCGCCATAATTTCTGGACCGCGGCTCTACCGGTCGCACTCGCCTTCGTCTTTGTTCTGAGTTCGTGGCCCACCTCCGCCAACTCCCTCGCCACCACATCGGCCCCCGTAGCTTCCTCCGTCCCCCGCTCCCCGACCCCCGTCCTCACCCAGGACCAGCAGGCGGCCCAGTCGATCGTGCTCAATGACCAGTTCGCCCGGCAACCCAACGGCACCTTCTACGGGGACCATCTGCTCATCCACGAGGAGAACGTGATGGTCAACAAGGCCCTCGTCTACCTCAACACCTCCGGGGCTCCTGCGCTCGTGGGATCCGCCGGGGGCTTCTATTACTTTGATGCGACCTCGAGCACCGTGCAGCAGGTCCACGCCGGGGCCGTCCTCCTGGGGGGCGCCGCCCCCGGGGGGTCCGGCGGCGACATCTTCCGGCTCGTGGTGTCCACCTCCGAGAGCAACGGTCTCCTGGTCGCCTATACCCTACCCGGGAACATCACCGACATCATTGTGAACGGGCAGCTCTACGCGGCCTACCCCGTCACCATGGCCCAGGCCCAGGCGATGTACGGGCCGCTGTCC
Organism: Thermoplasmata archaeon; assembly: GCA_021823345.1. Lineage (GTDB taxonomy): Archaea > Thermoplasmatota > Thermoplasmata > Lutacidiplasmatales > UBA184 > JAJYEA01. Next base: position 31,272 of record JAKAOF010000004.1, on the reverse strand, counting down.
CCGCTCCCGGACGCGAGCCTCACCGTCACCCTCTTCGACCAGACCTTCTCGCAGGGATTCTCCTTCTCCCCCCATAACTCGATCTGTTCGGCCAATCTCTTCGTCGGGGCCCAAGATGAGGTCAAGGTCACCTTCACCATCTCGATCGATGTCACGCTTGACTGGAACTTCCCCTTCATCCACATCCAGTCGATCGCGACCTACTTCACCTTCACGAACACCCTGACGCTCTCCGCCCAGATATCGGCGAAATGTGAGTGGTCCAAACAGTGGACGTACAACCTCCCCTCGCTCAATTTCGGGTTTGGGATCCCCGGCCTCAGCATCGACCTCGGGGTCCTCTCGTTCGGGGCATCGTTGAACTTCGTCTTCCAGCCGCAGTTCATCCTGGGCATCGATGTCGAGGTCAGCGGATCCGTGGGGTCTTCGGTGAGCTTCGTCTCGAGCGCCAAGCTCGGGGCCGAGTACCAGGCCGGGCAAGGGCTGCAGATGATCCACGACGTCAGTCCCCTGACCACCACCTATAGTCCCCCCAAGCTCGATGCCGACTTCACCGTCAAGCTCTTCGCGAAGATCCCCAACATCAACTTTGATGTCGACCTCGGCTTCTGCGCCGACACCATCTTCGGGAACTGGTGTCCCTCCTTCTTCTCGTTCACGCTGTTCCAGGCGTACTTCTACATCGAGCCCTATCTCGAGTTCCAGGCCCAATTGGAGGCGACCCTCTCCAAGATCACCTACTGTCTCAGCCTGACGGCGGGCCTCGAGATCGATGCGGGGGTCGACAAGATCCTCATCTGGAACCCCGGTTGGAACTGGCAGCTGTTCAGCAAGGAGTGGCTGCTGTGGCAGTGGCCCAACGGGTGTTCCTCTGGCGGGGCGACCGGCCCGCTCACGGTGAGTTCCTTCACCGCCAATCCCTCGACCGTCACGGTAGGCAACCCCACCACCCTCAGCGTCACGGTGAAGGGCGGCAAGACCCCCTACACCTACAGCTACTCGGGGCTCCCACCGGGATGCAGCTCCTCGGACCTCAGCACGCTCACCTGCGCTCCCTCCTCGGGAGGCACCTACTCGGTCGTGGTGACGGTCAAGGACCAGAGCGGTTCCTCCGCGCGGGCCACGGTTTCACTCGTGGTCCAGCGCTCCTCCGGTGGAGGAGGGACCGGACCCGGCGGCACGGGCGGCGGGAGCGGTCCGGGCGGACTGGCGCCGCCTCCGCCCATCTCCTACATGCCGGTCGTCTGCCAGGCGTGCACCTGGATCGGGAACTCGAGCGCGTTCTCCGCGACCTACTCGAGCCTGGCCCCGGACATGAACTCGGTGACGGAGTTCGGCTACCAGGTCAGCTCCTCGGCGAAGGACTGGTTCGGCCCGGCCCCGTGGTTCGCTAACTCCCAGGATGACATCGCCACCTGGGCGCACACCAACAGCAAACCGCTCTACATGGCCATCACGGCCGGGGGATCCTGCAGTCAGCTCTCGCTCACGACCTTCCTCGGCAACTCGGGGCTCTGGGCGAACTTTATCACCGAGGCCATCAACGTGGCCAAGGCCAAGGGCTACAACGGGTACATCCTCGACCTCGCACCGAATTCCTGCTTCACGGGGGCCTCGGGTTCACTGGGGACCCACTACGCCTCCTTCATCCAGCAGTTCGCCTCCGCGCTCAAATCGAGCGGGCTCCACTCGCTCATCGTGTTCCTTCCCCCGCCCGGGTCTCCCTCGGCCGGTTCGTCCGCGTCAGACCTGTGGTACTACAATGCCCTCGGGACCCTGACCGGCGTCACCTGGTACCTGGAGGACTTCACCTGCTCGCTCTCGGGCTACGAGACGGCGCTCTCCCAGGCGACCCACTTCCTCGGCACCTCGGACGTGGGCGTGCTCCAGAGTTCCATGGCCTGTTCCGGCAGCCCCAATGCCCTCTTGGACATGGAGGCCGAGGCGAACTGGTCGGCCTACAACAGCTTCTCGAAGCAGGGCTGGTTCGCCCTGGACGACGGGAACGCCTCGGTCCCCGGGGCCACCTTCTGGAACTTCGTCTACGATCTGGAGAACGGCGTTTGCGCCACGGCGGCTTGCGGAACCTCTACGGGCGGCGGCGGCACCGGCACGGGCGGCGGCAATAGCACCGGCGGAGGCGGCAATTACGGCGCCGGCTGCCCCAACTCGAACTTCTACGATCAGTCCACCCAGCTCAACCTGCAGGAGACCGTCGACTGCGCTGCCGCCGCGGGCTTCTCCAACAACCTCGTCATCACGTTCGTCTCGATGGCCTACCAGGAGAGCGGCTTCTGCGGCGGGGCGATCGAGAGCGGAAGCGGCTCATGCAGCCAAGTCAACCCGGGCTCCGGTGCCCGGGCCGAGGGCATCCTCCAGGAGGGTACCTCCGGGCAGAACCCGCCGTCTGGCGGGGCCTTCCCGATCGGGAACTACAACCCCTCCAGCTGCTCGACCTACAGCGGCAACTGGGGCGGGATCTACTTCAACCCCACCTGCGCGTTCCAGTGGGCCTATGCCTACTACCAGGTGAACACGTACAACTTCTGGGGAAGCTATCTCTCGGGCGCCTATTGCAAGTGGGCCCCGACCGGCTGGTCCGGAACGGGCCCGGTCGCCTGCCCCGGCGGCGGTCAGAATGCCGCCAATCTCCCCTGGAGCAGCGTGTGCCCCAACCTCAATTGCCTCACCCAGAGTTCCTCGGGCGGGAGCAGCTACAACACCGCGGCCGTGGTCAGCTACGCCAACAACTATTACGACAAGGTCCTCTCCGACGGCAAGTTCTTCGCCGACTCCGATTGCGGGTACGGAAACGGACAGGTCCTATCCTACTCCCCAGGCACCCCTCTTCTCTCCATCAACACCCCCGGAGGAACGGGGTGCCTCTATTATCACGGCCTCGAGTGCGCCCACTTCGTCAGCAATTCGCTGGATGCCGGTGGGCTCTCCGTGCCGAACACCTACGGCGGCGGTGTGTCGGGGGACCCCTCCGCCCCGGACCTCGTCAACTGGCTGCTCGGCCAGGGAGCGTACAACGGGCACGCCCACGACGGGACCCAAGTGACGAGCGCCTCCCAGTTGAGCCCGGGGGACGTCGTCGGCTACTACGAGGGCGGTACGGTCATCGGGCACGTGGCCGTGGTGGTGTCCACCACCGGAGGCAACGTGCTGGTGGACGCTCACACCACTTCCCAGCAGGGAGCTCCCTGGTCCATGGGGAGTGGCATGGGTCCCTGGGTCCTCATCCACATCACCTCGACCAGCGCAAAATCCATCACGCACTCCCCCTCTCAGAGTGAAGGGCCCTTGGGGGCCGGGGTCGTTGCCCTTCACTTTGTCCCACCACACCTCTTGGTCCTGCCCCCACTGGGCTGGATGGCCCGGGTAGCGGTTAACTCCCCCCGGTCCGCCTAGCCCTTTTCTGGCCGGGAGAGCCCAGTCCACCACGCAACTCTGCCATGGTTTCCTTGATAGGTTCCCCTGCTTCCTCTCTAGTGGATACCCCATGAAACGTACCCCCGTACGCCCCCAGGGTCTTCTCTCGCTGCTCGCTCCGCTCGCGGTCCTCGCCGTGCTGGTGGTCTCGGGAGGGGGCAACGCGTTCGCCTCGTCCCATGGATCGCCCTCTTCGGCTCAATTTTTCCCCCCCACCGGAAGCGCTTCCCGTCCGCAACAGACCAACTGGACGTACATCACGAGCAACTCCACGGCGGAGCCCGTTACCAACATCTCGCCGATGGTGCCCTCGGTCGCGGGAGGTTCCTGGTCCCAGGTGACCGGCCTATGGCCGTTGTCGGGGGGAACGACCTTCGCCCTCGGCGTGGACAACGGGACGGGCCTTCCCAAGACCGGCCTGCTCTCCTCCGGGAAGCTGGCGGACACGAGCGCCACCGCCTATGGCCCCCTCTCGAAGTCCGACCTGGCGAACCTCGCGGCCTACCACGCCTTCTCGGGCAGCCTCCTGTCCGGCTCGACCTCCTCGGTCCTCCTGTGGAACGGGGCCTTCTCGGGTCTTACCGGGAGCCCGCTCGTCATCGAGATGAACTCGAGCGGCACCGCGCAGAAGCTCCTCCCTCCCTCCGGGCTGGCCTCGCTGTCGGGAGGGGCGACGTCCAACAACTTCACGCTCCTCCTCGGAACGGATGCCGTCCTCGCTCCCGAGTACATCGCCTACAACTCCACCCTCGGCTTTGTGAACGTGAGCCGATACGTGCCGTCCACCTGGGGAACTCCCTCGGGCCTCCTCGGGACGCGCTCCGGGGTGCTGCTCGCCACAAACTCCTCCGGGAACACCCTGGGTCTCCTGTACCCCTCGGCCGGTACCTGGGTCCTCCGGAACCTCTCGGCCGACCTTCCGGCCACTTCCAGCTTCACCTCGCCCGTCTCCCTCTGGGCCGCCAACGGCCCCTGGGTGCTGCTCAGCACCACCGTGAACCTGACGAGCGTGACGGTCTTCGGGATGCTTAACCTCCAGACCGGGGCCTTTGCGAACGTGACGGCGGCGGCCACGACCCTCGGCCTGCCGACGGCCGCCTCGGCCGATTCCCGGACCACGACCAATTTCACCTTGGCCTCTCCCGGCGGGATCCTCGAGCTCGATGCCGCCACTTCGGTCGCTCAGACCCTCTCCGCCGCGGCGTGGACCAGCGCGACCGTGCCGGAGTCGCTGGCGTGGTCCGGGACCACCCTCCTCGTCGGAGGGTATCGGGTACAGAACGGGGGGTTCCTCGGTTCCTGGTCCGGTTCGGGCCCGATCGTCCTTTCCTCCCTCCCCTCCGGGATCACTTCCGTCGGGAGCCTTTCCTACGGTTCGGGAGTGGCCTGGCTCGGCGGGAACAACGGGACGGAAGGCGCGGGCCTCCTGTACAACTTGTCGACCCATTCCTCGGTGTCCGTGGGCTCGCTCCTCCCCACGGGCTTCGACAATCCGGTCGCCTCCACCATCCACGGGAGCAACCTCTTCGTCGCCAACCAGTCCCTCATCCTCGAGATCCCGCTCACGGGGGGATCGGTCACGCGGCTCGCCCTCATTCCCAACGCGGCCGTCTCCGTCCTCGCCTGGGTCAATGGCACGCTGTGGGCCGGTGGAACCCAGGGCGGCTCGGCCGCTTTGCTGCAAAGCTACGACTTTGCCACGTCGAGCTGGACCTCGCAGTCCGCGGGATTGCTGAGCCCGGCGTACGCGATCACCGCCCTCGTGCCCTCCTCGCCCACGAGCGCGCTCGTCTGGGGCGAGAGCTCGAACCTCTCCGGGCTGGCGTGGTTCTTCAACGCCAGCGCGTTCTCCCCGTTCCAGAACATCTCCGGGTTCTTCGGGTCCACGATCCCCCTGGTCGCCCAGAGCCAGGCCGCCTGGAACGGCAGCGCGTTCTGGATCTATGACGGGAAGGGGGTCGAGACCTGGGTCCCCGGTAGCGCCACCCCGGGGAACCCCCTCCTCATCCCGCCCTCTCCGATCTACGTGACCTCCCTCGCCGTGGACGGGGAAGCGCTCCTCTTGGGCGGCTTCTCGGGGACCACGCTCGTCAACCTGTCCCATCCCCTCGTCTTCATCGGATACCCCGGGTCGACCCTCACCAATCTCACCCCGATGCTGGGGTCAAGCTGGGTGGGAACCCCGTTCACGCTCTTCGCGGGGAGCGCCTTCCTCTTCGGGTCCACCCTCGTGAACGGGACGCTCTCGCTCTTCACGACCGCCCCGCCGCTCGGGGCCAGCATGTTCGCCAACGCCCCCGAGGCGGAGATCCCGTTCGACTTCCAGTTCCTCCTCAGCTACTTCGGGGGAGCGACCCCCTACGCCGCCCCGCGGTGGTCCACGCCGGGGTATGCGTCGCAGAACGGATCCTCCTCGAGCTTCACCTTCACCACCACCGGTTACCAGAACGTCCACAACATCACCGCCACGCTCTCGGATGCCTCCGGCACGTCCCTCGTCCTGGAGGGCGGGGTCTACACCTTCGGCCACGTGAACTTGTCCCTCAACGCCCCGACCGTGAGCGGGTACGCCCCGCTCAATGTCTCCTTCAGTTGGACCACCACCGGAGGTTCCGCTTCCTACAACCCGGTGACCGCGACCTATGGGGATGGCCCGGTCGCCACCAACCTCCCTGACAACGGGACGATCACGCACGAATACGCGAACCCGGGGAACTACACCGCCATCTTCACGGTGAATGATTCCTTCGGGTACAGCGCCCGGGCGACCCTCTCCATCAGCGTGCTCAAGCCGTCGACCCCTCCGCCTCCGCCGCCGAAGAACAACACGACCAGCAACAACACCACGAAGAAGACCACCCCTCCTCCGAGCGGCGGCTCGGGCCTCTCGGGCGCCGAGCTCGGGATCATCGTCACGGTCGCCGTGATCGGGGGGGCGGCGGTCGTGCTCGCCGTGCTCTACTTCTACCGGAAGCGTCGCGCCCTCGGCAACGCCCCCAAGAGCGGGGGACGTTCTCGGACCCCCGGGTCCTCGCGGTGGAGATGAGCCCGGCCGACCCGGGAACGTTCGGGAGAAGGGCTTTTAGTCCGCTCCCGTTGCAGCGGCCGTGACGAAGTGCCCCAAGTGCCGTTCGCCCGACGTCGTCTGGGTGAACGATCTCAAGACCTACAAGGGAACCTCCCCCGGGGTCCTCTGCCTCTATGCCGGGACCATCCGCAGCGACGGTCTCTTCCGGGCGAAGGTCTGCCGCGCCTGCGGCTTCGCCGAGCTCTTCCTCAAGGACCCGAAGTTCCTCGTAGAACCCCCCCACCCGCTTCCCGAGGGGTACGTGACCCCGACAGAGGAGGAACCCGAGCCTCAACCAGTGCCGCGGCGCACCCCCGCACGATCTTCCCGGAAACGGGTCGCTACGGAATCCCCGACCGAGGGAACCTCACCCAGTGAGGGTACCGGTGAAGCCCCATCCCCCGGCCGCCCCGCCCCCGATACTTAGCGTGGGCGAGTTCCCCATTCCACCACCGGAGCCTCCCAGGTCCGCCTCGAGAGCCGCCATGTTCGGACCGCTCCAGGCATAGGCGCTCACCGGGGTCAGCCCCTCCTGCCAGACCATGGTCACGTTGCGATACGCGGGCGACAAGAGGCCGGACGGGATCGAGGCGAGGATCGTAAGGTATGGCGAGGGCGCTCCCAGCGAGTAGCCCAGGGTCTCCGCGTTGTTGTCCAGCCACAGGAGGAAGGCCTCGGAAGCCGCCGTTCCCGACGGGGTCGAGAAGAGCGCCCCGGTAGGGTCGACCAAGACCAAGGAGTAATTGGAGGAAGCTCCTCCCCCCCAGGTGAGGTCCGTCGAATACCCGATGGAGGTGATGCCCGGGCTCGAGGGCACGCTTCCCGCCACGAGCGCATTGTAGAACCGACCCCCCGCGTAGGTCTCTTGGGCGACGTAGCGGGGGAAGGTCACCGAGGTCCCCGACGCCGGGAGCGACTGACCAAAGGCGGTGAGCGCCGCCGAAGGGATCCCTCCCACGCCTTGGACCGATACGGTGGCCGGGTAGCCTCCGCCCGTGATCCCTTGAAGATACGGGACCGAGAGCTCGGGATAGGTGGCCCCTTTCCCAACGGTGGGTCCGGGTCGCGCGGGCCCTGAAAGGGAGAGCGAGTAGACGCTGCCAAACTCCTGCCAGTTCCCGGTAAGTGCGTACGCCCCGGCCGTCGAGGTGCCCCACGTCCCGGAGAAGCCATGGGTCCCCGGGTTCGCCCCCACGTACGGGTTGTCGACCGTGAAGGCATCTCCGACCCGGGAGCCCCCGAACGCGAGCGCGTACTCTTCCGGAGGGTTGTACCCGGGCCCGGCCGGTTGACCGACGAAATAGCTCACGACATCCGTGTCGGTGTTCACCGTCGCGTTGTATCCGAAGAATCCGTTCCCGCCGACCGTGAAGGTCGAGGGAACTCCCCCTTGGGCCGCGGAGGATAGGTCATTGGAAAGTACCGAGAAGTTCGCTCCCGCCCACGAGAGGAAGGGGCCCGCGGTGGCGGCAAGGTCGGAATTCGTGGTCAGTTCGAGGGCGGTGAGGTTCTGGCTCCATGGCGCCGAGCGGCCCGCGGCCACCTCCGGCAACCCGGCCAAGAGCTCGGCGAGCGAATGCCCTTCCGTCGAGCTCACGCGGCCCACGGCCGCGCTCAGCAGGAGGAGGTTGTCGAGCGGAACGCTCGGATAGATCCCTGGCAGGAGATCTCCCGTGCCCCCGAACCCGGAATGGTAGTCGTGGCCTTCCAACCCCAGGAGCGCGCGGGATTCGAGCACCGTCGGGTCCCCGGGGAGCGGGTTCGAGCTCGGGTCCCAGCCGCTCCCCAGCGGCCATGGGGTGTAGACCGTGATGGTCGACTGGCTATGGACGGGAATGCTGAGGTTGAGCACCGTCGGTTGTAGCACTCCACCGGAGATTAGACTCTCCCGGGAGCTCGTGAGCACCACCGAGAAGGAACCCTGGAGGGACACTGACCAGCTCGTCTCGTAGGGGGCGATGCCCATGTTCGACGAGTCGTTCTGCGGATCGACGAGATGCACCGTGAATTGCGGAACGCTCCAGTCGAGCGTGCCGCCCGTGAAGGCGAACGTCATGTTCCGGAGGCTCTCGTTGAAGATCTGGCCGTCCGCCCCTTCCACGCTCGCATTGCCGAGGGAGAAGGAGTACGGCCGGCCTCGGTTCAGGTCCATCTTCGTGACCGTACCCGTGAGGTTGGTGCCCGTCTGGAGCCACTGGTCCGTGGAGCGGTAGATCTGGTTCAGCCACCCGCCGGGGGTGCCCATCGCGCTCGTGTCGTTGAGGATCGGGGGAGCGATGTACCGGAGGATCCAGTTCGTGAAGTTCTGACCCGACCAGTCCGCATTCCCGGTGTTGTTGTATACGTTCTGCCAGGAGCTCTGCAGCAACTGGTGGATCTGGTCCACTCCTCCCTGGAGGGACTGCATCACCGAGTTCCCCACGAGGGTCCACATGTTGGCGAGACCTCCCGTGCCCGTGAGGTACCAGTTGTTGATGGCCCGTTGGAAGGCCGGGTTCTGGTTGTTCCCGTTGCAGGCGCCCGTGAAGAAATTGCCGTTGGCCTGGGGATTGAAGGGAGAGTTCGCGGTGTCCCCCAGGCAACCGCCTCCAAAGAAGCCACCGCCCCCATTCGGACAGAAGGGTCCTCCGTTCTCCGATCCGCACCCGATGTTGTTCCCGTAATTGCTCTGGTCACCGGTGATCCAGCAATAGACGGAGATGAACGTCTCGTTCATGACATCGACGGCGAAATTGGGTTGCTGATACCCCGTGGGGGGCGTCTGCTCGACCCCGGGGCTCAGGATATTGTAGACCAACTGGTCCATGTTGTTGTAATTGATCTGCGACAGGGGTGGAGGGGCCGCCGGGATCGTCCCGCCGGAACCGTAGTACAGGGTGTAGAGCATCTGGAACCACTCGCTGGCGGGGTAGCTCGAGATCGCCGACATCGTCCAGTTGACGCCCCCGTTCACCGTCGAGGTGGGGTTTCCCGAGCCGGCGAGCGCGGGGTGCGACGCTCCGTTGACCCACCAAGATGTCCGGTTCGCCGGGTTCCCGGAAGCTACGCTGAAGTTGGAGAGTGCCCGCGAGAACGGTCCCCCGAACATGCTGGACGTCCCCTGGGTCAGGTAGGAATAGCTCGTGTTCAGGGCGGTGTTCCTCCCGGTGGTGGTCGACAGGTCCGGCATCCCCGTCCCGGTGATCGTGCTGTTCCCCCCGACGTTGTCCCCGGTGAGCCCCACATAGTCGAGATAGCCCTTGTCGGACACGAGCGAGGCGGTCGAGGACTTGTGCTGCATCGAGTTCGAGAGGTCCACGAGGACCGAGTGCAGGGTGCGGTCGAAGGCCCCGGGATCGTAGGGGTTCGTGTCCATCGGGTTGAACAGGAGCAGCAAGGAGTCGTGGGTCGTGATGTAGGTCGAGTTCTCGTTGAAGTCGATCCACCAGTCGTTCGGCAGCCCGTTCCCGGCATCGTTCAGGTAGGCGTAGGGCGCGGAGGGCTGGTCGATGGAAACGTTCTCCCACACCTGGTAGTTGTTCGGGGCGAGATAGACGTTGTAGTTCGGGTTGCCGGGGACCGAGATCTGCTCGACCTGCGGCGTACCGAGGATGAGGTCCGCGAGGTTGGGCACCCCGGGATTGCTGGTCTCGATGGTACCCCCGGGGAAGAGCACGTAGGTACAGACGTTCCCGAACCCGTCACTGGCACTCCCCACCATGGGCGGGATCACGGCCGTGGAGTCTTCGGGCGGCAGGGACTGTTGGGTGACCCCGAGCCAGCTCCCGTAGTCCCACAGCCACGTGAGGAGCATGGTCTGGGCGAACCCCATGCCTTGCATCTGCACCGTGGGCCAACTCGCCACGGGTTCGAGCAAGGTCGGGTCCACCGTGGCATTGCCCCAGAACCGCTGGAGCAGGTCGAACTTGAACCGGTCGGCAAACCCGTAGATGGCACTGGCGAGCCCCGCCCCGCTCGAGATCCAACCGTCCGACCAACCCCCCTGGGCATCGAGGAAGAGCAGGTAGAGCGTGGCGGGATCGATGGTGCCGTTGAAGACGTAGCGCGCGAGCAATTGTTCATAAGGCCCGGGGGGCAGGCTGCTCAACAGGGAATTCACCGCCGCTCCGTCGAACGAACGGAAATAGCGGAGGGACTCCAAGAGCACGGCCAGGCTCTCCGCGTCGTGGACATCGGCGGAGGAGAGGATGGAATTCCCCGTCGCCCCCGAGATCACCGTGCCGGCCTGGTACCCGGGATATCCCCCGGACCCGTATCCCGACAGGGCCCGGAGCTCCGCAAGGCTGGTGAGGATGTACGAGACCAGCTTCGCCAGCCCGCTCCCCGACCCCCAGGAGGCGTCCGAGAACTCGGCGCTCTGCGCCTCGAGCAGTCCGATCTCGCTCTGCACGCTCACGGAGAAGTCATACGGCGTGGAGAGCAGCTCTCCGCTGTTGCCGTCCAAGGCGGTGAGCATGACGTGGCCGACGGCCATGGGGTACAACGGGAGCTCCGTGCTGGCGTAGGAGGTCAAATTCGTGGAATTCACCTGCGAGGCCAGGGGAAGCAAGGGTACGCCCGTTCCGGTCTGGAGGCCCACGTGTGGCACGACGTCCGCCGTCGTCCCCTCCGAGAAGGTCGCATTGATCCCCCAGGAGGTCGCCCGGATCACCACGTTGTCCACCACGAGGCCCTGGGGCGTGGAGAAACCGAGGGAGGCCATCGAGGCCGTGAACTCGGTGTTGAGCGATTGGTTCAACAGGTTGAGTTGCGGATTGGCACCGGCACCCAGCAGCGAGACCTCGACGTTCATCAGGTCCTGCTGGGCCACTGCGGAGATCTCGGACTCGGCCCGGTCGATCCCCATCTGGGTCATCCCGGGGACATCATAGGTGGACTGCGAGGTCGTCGAGAGCGCGACCTGCTCGAAGTAGACCGACAGCGTGAAGATACTGCTCAGTACGACCAGTGCCACCAGGGAGTACGGGACCCTTCCGTCTTGTCGGGAGAGCCTCCGCTTCACTCCCTACCGTCCCGGGGCGGGGCGCGGAATCAGCAGCCCGCCGGTGGATCGATGATGATCGTCCCACCGTTCTGAGAGCTCTGGATTCCTCCCGCGGCGTAGTTGGCGGAGACCGTGATCGTCCCGCTCTGGGTGTTCGGGCCCACGAAGCCGGAGAACTGGCTGAAGGAGGCAACGCCGTTCGTTCCGGTGTTGGCGATGTTCGAACCCGTGAAGTTGAGACTGCCGCTCGCCGTCAAGGTGACGGTGGCGCCCTGCAGGTTGTTCCCGTGATTGTCCTGGACCGTCACTTGGATCGCAGGGGCGGTGGTGGGCTGGTTGTAGATGTAGTGGCAACCGCCCGTCGAGTTGACCGGGGTGAAGCACCAGTACGAGGTAGAGGTGCAGGTGAAACTACCGCTCACGGTCATCGTGCTAGACCCCGCTACGACCGTCGTGACCGATCCGATCGTCGGGTGTTGCACGGTAGCCAGCCATCCCAGCACGATCACGACCACGATGGCCGCGATGATGATCAGGATGATCAGATACAGTGGCACTCCTTCTAAGGCTCCCCGGCGATTGTTCCGCCAAACACTCGTACGCATGTTGATGACCCCGTGAGGTGCTGTGACACACACTGGGCCCACCTAAAAGCCTTTCGCCATCGACTCCGAGTCGATTCCCGACGAAAGCTCCGGCGGTGAGCGCTCAAGGAGAAATTCGCGGGCACAAGAAGGCCTTATCTGAGGACCGGTCTCTTCGCGAGCATTGATGTCGCACCGCATGGGACGCCGGGGGGTCGCCGGTTTCCTCGAAGAGGTACCAGCGGCCTGGATCGTGATCACGGCCCTGTTCCTTTTCTTCGCCGCCCTCTTCTCCGGCCTCAATACCTTCGAGAAGCGCCAACAGAACGAGACCTTCGCCGACCAGGCGAGCCTCTTCCTCCAGGACCTCCGGGGATATTCCAACTTGACCTACCAGGGCGAGGTCGGGGTGTTCGACGTCTTCAAGGTGGTCAACCTGACGTCGTCGAACATCACCTACGATTTCCACCCGGCGTACGACTTCCGGGTCGTGATCACCGACGTCTCTTCGTACCCCCACGCCTGGCTGAACCAACCACGGATCATCGAGACCGGGGCGCCGCCCAAGACCCTCAACGGATTGACCCAGGGCCTCGTCACCTCCGAGACGACGGTGGACATCTGGTTCCCTGGGGTTCCCTACGGGGAGTATCACACAGCCACGCTCATGGTGGAGATCTGGGACTGACATGCGGCGGATCAGCGGTCGGAAGTCGATGTTCCGCCGGGGTCGCCGGGGTGAGGTGGCCGCCTTTGACGTCGTGCTCTTCATCCCCCTGCTCATCGTGGCCACGCTGTTCCTGTACGCCATGGTTTCCGTGAGCCCGATCGTCGAGCAGCGGAACCTCGGGGGAACGACCTACGCGGCCGATGCCCTTCAGAGCTTCCTTTCGGCCACGGCCCCGAACGCCACGCTCTGCGTGGGGAGTTCGGGGTCGCCCGTCCCGAACGACCCCTGCCAGGCGTTGAACCCCGGTTGGGAGACGGGTACGGTATACGACTACAGCATGGCCCAGCTGGTCGCCTTGCACCTGAGCCTTCTCGAATCGTTGACCGGGGCCGGCCCACGGGCCAGCCTCGAGCACCTCCTCGACACTCCGGGGTGGGCGGGGTACGTGATAAATAATACCGCGTCTCAGGTTGCCATGGGATCGACGGTGAGCCTCAACCCCCAGACCTTCGCGGAGTATTACCTCGAATATCAGAACGCTTCCACTCCGGTGTCTCCCTGCACCATCTCTTCCGCGTGCGTGTTCATGGGGTTCGATGCGACCGGGACCACGGGCACCATCTATTCCTCGTCCGAGACCGTCCCCGGCCCCGCCGGGGGTGCGAGCCCGATCTCCGTCGTGCTCGGGGTGTGGGCATGAGGGCGCTTCCCCTGCTCGCCCTCACGCTCCTTCTTCCGCTGCTGCTCAGCTCGACCTCGTCGGTCGCGACGGCCGCCTCCATCCCGGACGCCGCTCCGGCCATCCACCCGGCCGTGACGACCCCGTCCCTCGACAATTACACGACTCCGGACGGTTCCGGCATCTCCCATCTCGCGACGACCCCGAACGGCGAGTACGTGACCGCGACCTCCAGCCTCGACCATGCCTATCTGTTCTCCACGACCCCCTGGAACCTGATCTCGAGCTGGCCCCTGCCGGGCAACGCCAGTTCCGTCTCGATGTCCGGTACCGGTCCGGCCGGGGTCCCTGAGATACTCATCACGGTCAACAACTCGGTCTACCTCTACACCATCTCGAGCCCGTCCAACGCCCCCCCGCTCTGGACCGCCCAGGGTTTCCTGGGGGACAACTCCCATGTGAAGGCGTTCGTGACCAACGCCCAGTTCTCCGAGGATGGGAACGCCTTCGTGGTGATCGGTCACTTCACGGACCCCAACTCGAGCCTTCCGGGGTTCAACGTGTCCTATTTCACGACGACCGCCTCCGGGGCAAACCTCCACTTCTACAACGTGGAGACGGGGGAGAACCTCGTCAGCGTCTCCATGGACCAGGACGGGAGCTGGTTCGTCGTCGGATCGAACGATGAGAACGGCAATTCGCAGATCTTCGTCTACTCGGGGAACCAAGGTTCCGGTGGCCAGTCGGCCGGCTACACGGGTGTCTGGGACCCCCTCGGGGGATCCCCCAACCCGGGACCCGCGACCAGCCTGAGGGACGCCGTGGTCTCCGCGGACGGCTCTCACATGTTCGCCATCGGCGTTTCGGGATTCTACGCGGCCACGGTCGCCTCCCACCAGCAGGAATATTCCAACACGAGCAACTACTTCTCCGACGGGGAGTCGATCTCCGCCTCGGCGAGCGGCTGCGAGGTGTTGACGCTCTCGAGCGCGCGCGTGAACTACCTCAACGCCTCCGGAAGCTCGGGGTGCAGCTCCTTCGGGGTCACGTGGTCCGCAACGTTCCCGTCCGCGCCCACGAGCGCGATCCTGGCCGAGGAGTCGCCTGGATACTTCGAGGTGTCGTGGTCGACCGACCAGGTGGGCTGGTTCTACCTTTACCCGGGAATGCCCCAGAGCTACTCCGCCGCCTACCGGCAGTTGTCGACCTCGAGCACCATACAGACCGTCACCTTCTCGGCCAACGAGGCGACGCTCGCCATCGGTCAGGCGTATCAGCTTTCGAGCTCCCCGGTGGAGCTTACCATGGCGCCGGACACTGGGATCCCTACCCCGACCACGGCCGTGGTGTCCGCCACGTCGATCGCTCCATCCGTCGGGGCCTCCACCGCCGGCATCTCCGTCGACTGGACCGTGGCCAGTGAGATCCCCGGGTTCACGGGCCTCACCCTCAACATCGCGCCGTTGACCCCCGGGAGCGGCAACCCGGTCGCTCCGCAATCCTTCTCCTCCGCGAGCCCCGGTCCGCTGTCGATCGGAGGACTCTCCTTCTCCACGAACTACTCGGTCACCGTGACGATATCCGCCTTCGCGGGGGCCCGAACATCGACCTCCACGGTGGTGGTCGTCCAAACAGCCTCCCCACCGGAGGCCTCCGACCCGTTCCAGATCCTGGAGTATGGCGCCATCGGGGTCGTGGTCGCGGGAGTCGTGGTGTTCGTGATCTGGAGAAGCGTGGAGCAGCGGAGGGGGGAAGCAGCATGACGAAGGGAAAACCATCTAAGGAAGACCGAGGGCCGGGGTCGAACCATCTCCCCCAGTTCTCCTACGAGCTCAAGTCCGAGGGACGGTCGACGAACTTGGTACTCAAATGCGCCGCGTGCGAGGGGCCCTCGGGGGTCCTCAACTCGCAGTGCATGGCCGTCGTGACCAACATCCTTTCGACCGAACCCTATGTGGACAGCATCACGATCACCGGGGCCATGGAGCGCCAATACGTCGGGGATTCGGTCCGCTTCCTCAAGATGCTGGTCTCGCTGACGAAGCTCATCGAACAGTTCTCCCTGCGGGCCCCACGCCCCCATGTCGCCGGACTGGTCTTCCCGGACGGGGAGGTCGACGGCGTCATCGCCGAGCTCGATGCGATGTCCTCCGGACCCGGCGCGTTCCCGGGGCCGCTCCTTTCCACGGACCCGAGCATCCGAGTGAACGGGCCCAAGAACGCCGCCGAGATCGCCCGCCACCTCCGCAACGAGCGGGCGGCCATCCTCCGTACGATCAAGCATCTCGATTGCCCGAACTGCCCGTACAACCCGCGGGCCATGTTCCCCACCATGAACCGCACCCTCGTTTCGGGGTTCAGCGCGTTCGACCAAGACCTTCGACATAAGGCGCAGGCCCTCTCCCAGGGCAACCGGGACCCGGGATGCGATCGCTGCCTCTCGGCCACCGCCTCGGACTTCGAGGTCATCTCCGAGCGTCTCCTGCAGATGGACGCTCTGCTCCGCGTGTCCTTCCAGAGCGCGATCGAACGCCCCCCCGAACCCGTGCCCGACGAGGGAGGCAGCTAGTGATCGCTAACGCCGCTCCCTCGGGAACCGTCTGTGCCAGCTGTGGCCGCACGAACCCCGACGAGAGCGCGTTCTGCAGTACCTGCGGAAAGGCGCTGCCCCGGCCGACGGCCCCGCGCGCACCTTCCCGTCCCGCGCCGGCGACCGCCGCAAGCCGTCCTCGGGCGGCCCCTCGACCGGCTCCGGCCGCGACCGCGCCTCCCGCCCACCTCCCGCCGGCCCAACTTACCCTGAAGAATCTGGAGTCGATCTCCGCCCCCCGCATGAACGAGGGGATCCGTCGCATCTTCGAACGGGACGTTCGGACCCGTCCTGGCTTCTCCGGCTGCTGGATCGCCAGCGCTCCGCCCGACAACGGGATCCTCCTCCACCAATACGCCGTCGGTCGCAGCCGGGTGTCGATCTACCAGATCCCGAACGAGATCGACACGCTCTACCACCTGGACCTCGCCGATTATCGGCTCTCCCCGCAGTACATCCACCTCCTCGAGACCGTCCGCAAGGAGCTCCTCCAGTGGTATCCGAAACACGTGAAGCTGGTCCGTATGGAGCAGACCCGCCAGTACGTCGAAGATGTGGTCGGGAAGCTCCTCTACAAGCGGGCGAAGGAGATGGGGATCTCCCTCGGACCCACTTCCGGGGCCACCATCTCGCGGATGAAGGAGCTCTCGGAGATCCTCTCGCGCCACGTCACGGGGCTCGGGGTCGTGCAGCTCCTGCTGGAAGACCCGCACATCCAGGATGTCTACATCGATGCACCGGCCTCGGAGAACCGCATCCACCTGCGGATCACGGGATACCCCGACGAACGGATCGGGGACAAGGCCCTCACGAACATCATCCTCACCGACGAAGAAGCCGAGTCGATCCTCGCCCGGCTCCGGATCGAGAGCGGGAGGGCCTATTCGGAGGCCATGCCCATCTTGGAGACCGACCTCAAGGAGTACAACACCCGGGCCTCCGTCATCGGTCCTCCGCTCTCCCCGGACGGGATCGCCATCACCCTCCGGCGGCACGCAACGGACCCTTGGACGCTGCTCAAGCTCATCCAGCTGAAATCGCTCACCGCCGAGGCCGCAGGGCTCCTGTCGTTCCTCGTCGACGGACGCTCGGCGATCCTCGTATCGGGGGCGCGGGGCGCCGGCAAGACCTCCCTCGTGGGAGCGCTCATGCTCGAGTTCCCCAAGAGCCAGCGTATCCTCACGGTCGAAGATACGCTCGAACTGCCTTCCATCGAGATGCGCCGGCTGGGCTACAAGGTGCAGACCATCTTCGTCCGGAGCTCCGTCGCCGGCCAGCAGAGCGAGCTCAGTGTCGATGACGCGCTCAAGGTCTCCCTCCGGTTGGGAGAGAGTGCGATCATCCTCGGAGAGGTGCGGGGCCACGAAGCCCGGACCCTTTACGAGGCGATGCGGGCCGGAACGGCCGGGAGCGCCGTGCTCGGTACCATCCACGGGAACAGTGCCCATTCCGTCTACGAACGGGTCGTCCACGACCTGGGGATCGCCCCCACGTCGTTCAACGCGACCGACGTGGTCGTGATCTCAGGACTCGTCAATATCGGCGGGTCGGTTCGCAGCCAGTCGCGCCGCGTCACCCAGATCGCCGAGCTCGACAAGAACGCCCCGGATGCCGGGGTCTTCGAGGACCTCATGGACTACGAGGAGGAGAGCGACACCATGTCCATCTCGAAGCGGATGTCGAAGGGATCCCTTCGGATCCGGACCATTGCCGACGCCTGGGGGATGACCTACGAGGAGGCCCTGGAGAACATCCGGATCCGCGGGGCCTATCGCCAGGACCTGGTCAAGTACGCCCAGGACCATCACCGCAACGACCTGCTCAATGCGAACTGGGTGAGCGCCTCGAACACCGCGTTCTGGGAGATCATGGAGCGGCACAAGGAGGAGCAGAAGGCCCACACGCTCCGGTACGACGTCGTGCTGGAGGAGTGGCGAGCCTGGTTCTCCCGGTCGCTCCACGGAAGTCGATGAGCCGGTCGGATTCTCCCGGGCAGAGGCGGGCATGATCTCCTCGGAACCTTCGGTCGAGGCGCCCGAGAAGGTCGCCCAGTGGTACGTCCGGCTCTGCCGGACGCTGGGTACCGGCTATGCCCGAAAGCTATCGAGCGAAGAGGTCCAGAAGGCCCGCACCGACAAGCTGGAGCAGGCGCGTACCGAGCTACGGACCACCGAGGACGATCTCGCCCGCACCGAGCTCCTGGAAGGGTCGCACGCCTCGGAGATGCGGACCCTCAAGAAACGGGCGCTCTCCCTGAAGAAGAAGGTGGACTACCTCGACAAGATCGTCAACCAGACCGCCCTGAAGCGGGAGCTCTTCTTCTCCGGGCTTGACGTGACCCCGAACGAGGTCTACGCGACCGCGCTCATCTCGACCATCCTCGTGGCCGTCGCGCTCTTGGTGGTCCTCGCCGTCGTGGTCGTCCTTTCGGACTTCATCATCGGGATCTTCAGCGTCATCCTGGCGGTGAGCGTCATCTCGGTGCCGTTCCTGCTCTACATCTACCTCTACAACTACCCGTTCTGGCTCTCGAACCGGCTCCGCATCCAGGCCCTGGGACGCGCTCCGGAGACCGTGTATTACATGGTCATGTCGATGCGGCTCAATCCGTCGCTCGACATCGCGGTGCGGTATGCGAGCGAGAACGTCGATGAACCGCTCGCCGGGAGCCTGAAGAAGGTGCTCTGGGACGTCCACACCAAGGTCCGCTCCTCGATCGAGGATGCCTTCATGGCCTTCGCCGATGAGTGGGGCCACTGGAACGAGGACTTCAAGCGGGCGATGTACTCGATCCGCATGGCCCCCATGGAACGCACCGAAGAGGGGCTCTCGAAGAGCCTCGAGAAGGGCCTGGAGACCATCCTTTCGAGCACCCGCCAGAAGATCGAGGAGTTCGCGACCGCGATGCAGAGCCCGACCACCGTGCTCTTTGCCTTCGGCATCCTGCTGCCCATGATCATCGGGGCCATGCTGCCCCTCATCTTCCTGGCGAACATCGGCAGCTTCGGCAGCCCCACGACCCTCGCCGCGGCGGGGAACCAGGGGGCCGTCAGCACCCAGCAGCAGATCCCCGGCTACGAGATCCTGGCGGTGAACTTCGGGTTCGTGCTGCTCATCGGGGCGCTCTTCCCCCTCATGGCCTACGTCTACTCCTCCCAGGTGCTCTCGAAACGTCCCGGGACGATCAAGCCCCCCCAGCCGAAGGAGATCCAGGAGTCCTCCTCCTCCTCGTTCGTGCTCGGGGTGTCGCTCCTGGTCGGCGTGGGCGTGGGAGCGGGCGCCTACCCGTTCTACGCCGGCTGGCTCGGGGCCGTCTTCGTTCCGCTCTTCGTCCTGCCGATCGTCGCCGGCATCGGTTGCGGTCTCTCCGTCTACTACTTCCTGGGCTCGCGCGACTCCTACACCGCCATGCGTTCCCTGCAACGCCTGGAGAATGAGATCCCGGACGCCCTTTTCCAGGTCGGGAACCGCATCACGGAAGGGATGTCGCTCGAGCGAGCCCTCGAGCGCACGGCCGACTCGATGTCGGGCACCGAGGTCGCGGTCTTCTTCAAGCGCATCATCCACGCCATGCGCGTCACGGGACTTCCGCCGGAGCAGGCCATCTTCGGAGGGCCGAAGGGGCCCGGACTCATCGAGCTCTACCCCTCGCGGCTCATCCGCGTCTCCTTGAAGGCGCTGCTCGATGCATACTCGAAGGGCCCGGAGGCGGTCGGGCGCACGGTCGTGCCCATGGCCGACTACCTGAACCAGATCCGTCAGGTGGACCGCACCCTGGCGAACGCCCTCAAGCCCACGACCGCCATGATGAAGGCGACGGCCTTCGCCCTTTCTCCGATGATCCTCGGGATGACGGGGGCCCTCTACCTCCTCCTGTCCAACACGATCGCCGGCGGCTCCCTTTCCGTCTCGATCCCGGTGTTCTTCACGGTGCTCGGGGTCTTCCTGATCGAGATGGTCGCGGTCATCGCGTACTTCACCATCGGGGTCGAGTCCGGCGGGGACGCCATATCGCTCCGGATGATGGTCGGGAAGTACCTGTGGGTCGCCGTGACCGTCTTCCTCTTCGCCTCCGCCCTCGGCGTGTACGTGGTCAGTGTCATCGGGTGAGGTGGAGGAGGGGCAATTGATGCGCAGGCGGGGACATCGTTCGGTCCGTCGGCGGATCCGTTCCCGACGGGGAGTGCTCGAGGGTCTGCCCATGACGCTCATCATCTCCCTCATCATCATCGCGATCGGATCGGCGATCCTGCTGGGGCTCTATGTCTATTCCCGGGCCCACACCCTCTCCGCGCTCACGCTCTCCACGCCGTCCGGCGCACTGAACGGGGAGACGGTCTACGGGGCGTGGAAACAGCCGCTCCTCTTCCAGGTGACCGCGTGGGCGGACTCCGGCGGCACGCTTTCCGGCGTCCTCGTCTCGGTCGCCGGATGTGGCTTCAGCGAGCTCAACCGCACGGCGACGAACGGCACCGCGCAGTTCGTGCTTCCCCAACCCGTGATCCCCTCGCACGGCACCGGCTGCGTGATGTCGGTCGGCGCCACGTACAACCCGCCGGGCACGCTCGGCGGGACCTCTTCCCAGACGTACTCCACGTCGGTGGTGATCGTGGCATGAGGCGGTGGCGAGGTCGCCGGGGAGTGACCGACGTCCCGATGGAGCTCATCATCATCGTCATCATCCTCCTCATCGTCATCCCGATCATGGTCGCCGCCCTCGCCACGTACGTGGCCGACCAGCAGTTCATGGCGCTGCAGCAGCAGTCGTCGAACATCGCGAACTCGGTCGTCGCCGCGTATGATGGCGGGTCCAACACCACCATCACGCTTTCGGTCTCGATCGGGAACCAGGGGTCGATCTACATCGGGGCGCCGCTCTTTGTGGGCTCGACCGAGAATCCGAACGCGACGTACGTCACCTTCGAGATGAACGGGCAGCGTTATCTCGACCAGTTCTCCAACGGGGCGACGCTCATCTTTGCCACGAACTTCACCTGCAAGGCCGGTCTTCCCCTCACGCGACCGCTCACCCTCGGTTCCGGGGGTTACACGGTCGCCTTCACCAAGATCGCGACGGGGACGCCGATCTGCGGGACCCCTTCCACCTATCCGGAGACCTTCGTCGAGGTGGCGCTGCTGCCATGATCTACGATTGGGCGGTCTCGCTCGGGATCGTGACGATCCTGGTCCTCGGGCTCGTGGTGACGGCCGACGTGATCTTCAGCTCCGCCGAGAACAACTATGGCCTGGGGGTGGGGCTCTCGAACGTCGCGAGCTTCGTCGCAACGCACATCGACCGGGTGGAGGGCGTGGGGGCGAACGCCACCGAGCCGTTCTTCTTCAACCATAGCTTCGTCGGGGTCCAGCTCCCCTCCGGGGTCGATGGGCACGTCTATTCCGTCGAGATCACCCAGGATTACGTCATCGTCTCCGCCAACGTGAGCGGGGGCTCGGCCCTGAGCGCCTACATCGGGCTCTCGGAGCCGGTCCACCTCCTCAATGCCTCGCTGGCCGAGGGTCTCCTCGGCCATTCCGTCAACTCGACCTGGCTCACGGCGACCGAGTTCGGGTGCCTCAAGTTCACCTACGGGCAGAACTTCCAGGCCTGGGAAGAGGGCACGATCCTCGACGGTACCAGTTCCTACGTCACGACGGTCTTCGCGATGAACGGGCACGACGACCAGTGTCCGCTATGAGGGAACAGATGATGGAAGAAATTTCGAGCAAGAAGGTGCGGAATGCCAGCTGAACAGGAAACGTGGCCCGTGGAGGCCGAAGTGGCGGATTCGGAGTTGACGCGGATGACCGTGGCGGCCGGGGTCCTCGGGGTCCTGTTCCTCGCGATCGCCGCCTGGATCGGATACACCATGTACATCACCCCCCGCTTCCCGTGGGAAGGGCTCCCGCTCGTTCCGCTCGTCATCTTCGGACTGGGCGGAGCGGTCGACCTCGCCTTGGCGGCCACCACGCGGGGCGCGGTGAAACAGCTATGGCGGAAGGGGAACTTCGCGGCGAGCCGGGAACGCCTGGGGGGCGTCTCCCTGGCCCTGGGCTTCATCGTCGGAGGGATCGTCCCGGGCATCTTCCTGGGACGGGCCCGATCGGGACTTGCTCCGCTCGCCGAGCTCAAGGGCCCCGAAGCGGCCCCTCTCACGGAGTCTCCGCACCCCTCGCCGGCCGCGGCGCCGCGGAACGCCCCAGCACCGTCCGCCGCGTCTCATGCCCCGTCCGGTGGAGCGTGCCCGAAGTGCGGGAACCCCCGCCCGTCCGCCGACAGCAAGTTCTGCAACAAGTGCGGGGCGGCGTTCTAAGCGACGCCGTACCCGCGCACCGTTCGGGGGAACCGCGGGGACCCGGGCCTACTTCGTCTCCTCTTTTCAGTCAGCGTTCGACTTCTCCTCAGCGCTCGGCTTTTCCTCGGAAGGCGGGGGGGAGCGGCTCTCTTCCGCCGGCTTGTCGGATCCCTCCGGCGGGGACGTTTCCTCCTTGGTCGAGGAGGACACGGCCGTAGGGGCCGGGGTCTCCTTCTTTTCCGTCTTCCTCCGGGCGAGCATGTAGATCAGGAGGAGGATGATCAGGGCGAGCAACACGACACCGAGGATCGCGTAGAATTCATTGGTCGACGTGAACGCCGGGTTCACATCGGTGAACTTGAGCGTCACGGAGCCCGAGGAGCTCACGGTGACCGACTGGTTGAGGGTCTGCTGGACGGGCGTGAGGTCGTAGGTTGACGAGTAGGTTCCGACCACGGCGTAGGATCCCACGGGGAGCCGGAAGATGGTCGGCTGGGACGTCGAGATCGCCGAGTCGACGGCGGCCCCGGTGGTGGCGGAACGCACCTGCAGGAAGACCCCGGGAAGGGCGTTGCCGTTCTTGTCCACGGTCTGGACCGTCAGATAGTAGATCTCGAGGCTCAGGGGGACCGTCTTGTCCCCGTTCGCGGTGGTGTTCCCTTGGTAGACCGTCACCGCTTCCCAGCTCACACTGACCGTGTAGTTTCCGACTGGGACCCGCGCCACGGCGGACCCGTTCGTCGCCGTCAGCAGGAGCACGCTCACTCCTCCGTTCACCAGCGAGACGGAGATGGACGCATCTCCGACCGGGACGCTGTTGGCGTCCTTCGCGACGAACGTGAGGTAGTATACCGCGAGGTGGAGTACCCAGGTGGTGGTGGCGGTGAGGGTGTTCGAGGTCTGGTTCACCGTGACGCCCTCCCAGACGGTGGTGAGATCGAACGTGGCGCCCGGCAGCCGAGCGACGCCGAGCCCTGAACTGTTCGTGCTCACCGTGCCGCTCGCCGCCCCGACCGTCGAGACCCAGCTCACCGCGGCTCCCGCCACCGGGAGACCGTTCGCGTCCAGGGTCTGGACGGTGAGGTAGTAGATCGAGAGCTTCAGCGGGAGCGTTCCGGAGGCCGACAGGGTGTAGGCCACGGAGTCGACCGGGACACCTTCCCAGCTGACCGAGATCTGGTAGGCAGTACCCGGGAGCCGCACGATCGCCTCGCCGGAGGCGTTCGTGGTGACGGAGCCGTTGGCCTGGCCCTGCGCGGTACCCCACTGCACGGAGGCGTCGCTCACGGCGATCCCGGCCGAATCCACCGTGTCAAAGGTGAGGTAGTAGATCGACAAGGAAAGGTTCACCGTCTGCGACGAGGCGATCTTGAGCGTGGTCGTGTTCACCACCACTCCTTCCCAGGACGTGGTGAAGGTGTAGGTTCCTCCGGGCAGCACGACCTGCGCCCCGCCGCTCGAGTTCGTCACGAGGTTCGTGATCGTACCGGCCGCCCCGGCGACCCCGATGACCGCGTTGCCGACCGGGAGCCCCTGGCTGTCGCGCGCCTCGAACGTGACCGAGAAGAGGGAGGCGGTGATCACGTACGGGTTGTTCGCGGGCAATGCGAGGCCCGGGACGGTGGCGATGAGGCTCGTCTGCCAGTAGACCAGCACCGTGAAGCTCCCTGCCGGGATCCGGGAGGTGGTCATTCCCGTGCTGTTGGTGATCCCGAAGGAGACGAGGATCCCGGTGGTCGAGTTCTGCACCACCACGCTGGCCAGCGCGATCGGCGTCCCGCTGGGCTCCACGATCTGGAACTCTTGGTAGAAGACCTGGGTCACGACCGGGATGGCGGCGTTGCTGCTGACCGAGAGCGCAGGCTGGGCCGGCTGGGAGTAGACCACGGAATCATGCCAGATGACGGTGATGCCATAGATTCCTACCGGCACCTGGGGGAACGAGAGGTTCCCCGAGTTGTTCGTGATCATCAAGGGATATTGGGTCCCGTTCGGATGTACCACGTATACGAGCGCGTTCGATAGCGCCACATTCGACTGGTCCTCGATGGAGAAGACGGGGTAGTATACCTGGGTCGAGACGGTAAGGACGGTCGGGCCGCTCACGTTGAGCGTGGGCCGGGCGACCACGATCCCTTCCCAGCTGACCGAGGAGGTGTACGACCCGTTCGCGAGCAGGAAGTGGGTAAGCCCGGTCGCATTGGTCAGGTTCTGGAGGCCGGACACCACAACCTTTGCCCCATGGAGTGGCAGGCCCTTGCTGTCGACCACGCGCAGGGTCAACAGGTTGGGGGCAGAACCGATGAAGAAGGATGCGCAGCCCTGCGCATTGCGACCGAAATAGTTCCCCGTGAGCGACAGGTCATTGTGATAGGTGTTGTCCGTCGCGTTCGCGCAGAACTTGTAGGCGCCCGGCGAGAGCCCGGAGTAGTTGAACGCGGCAATGTAGGTCTCGTTGTACGCGGTCGGTGAGGGAGGAAGGGCCGGGCCCGCCGCGGCCATCGTCCCTTGGGCCATGACCGCTCCGGAAACGTTCGTGACGTTCCAGTTCACGGTGTAATTGAGGTAGTCATAGTTCCCGAGTGGATCCGTCACGTTCGCCGTCAGGTTGACGACCGGGTGGGGGGCGGTGGTGTTCAGGGCTCCCGTCACCTTCCCTCCCATCGTAATGTAGGCCGGGTTGATCGCAAGATACGTGCTGGCGGGCAGGTTGATGTTGCTCACGTAGTAGGCACCGC
Source organism: Thermoplasmata archaeon (assembly GCA_021823345.1). Taxonomy (GTDB): domain Archaea; phylum Thermoplasmatota; class Thermoplasmata; order Lutacidiplasmatales; family UBA184; genus JAJYEA01. Next base: position 6,232 of record JAKAOF010000004.1, on the reverse strand, counting down.
CCACGTCCCCCCACCAGAATCCATAGTGGTCCGCCGTGGCGCCGGAGTTGTACTGGTTGAAGTCGGCCTCAAGGGTCCATCCGGCGGGCAAGGTCGTGTTCAAGGCGCTCCCGTAGGGGATCCGAAGGAACTTGCCGATCGACCCATCATCGAGGTTGGTCGAGGCCGCTCCGGCGGTCCCGAGAACGTGCGAAACCCCCGAAGTGTCGATCGCGTACAGCGTGAACGTCCAGGTGACCGAACTCACGCTCCCGGTCTGGTTCACGTAGATGTTGGCCACAGGGGTCCCGTTCAGGACCAGCGGGCCAGCCAGGTGGGGGTACAGATAGAAGGACATGTCGAGGAAGTGAAGTCCGACGTTGCGACCTCCCGTTCCAGCCCACGGGGTCGCGGTGTCGGAACCGGTCGTCGAGACGTTGCTGCTGTTGAGGCCGGGCTCGATCAGGTGGCCGATGACCGTGTTGTGGAGGAAGACCGTCAGATTCGTCGGAGTGGGTTCGTTCCCGCCGTACGGGGCGGCGGCGACGGAGGGAAGGTGAAGGGGAAAGACGACCAGGGAAGAAAGCAAGAGCAGCGACACGACCAGCCAATAGGCTTGGTCTTGGAACGTGGACCGGAGAGAACTACCTTTGCGCATGCTTCTTCCCCGTTTCTGGTCCGCCTTGGGACTCTCGTTCTTGCGTGCGGTTTTCATCGGCAGTTCCTCCAACCCCAATCTCCGATACGCCTTCATCTTCCTACTTCCCTCTATGGACCAGAAACCCCGACCGTCGCGATGTCCGGTGTGAAGGTGGCGTTCATGGACCCGCCCGGTCCGGGGGTCAGATGGAGACTGGCGGCCAGATCGACATCGATGCTGAGGGTCGTTGTCGCTCCCCCCTTCACCGTGAACCCACCGTTGAAGTCCCCGTTGGGACCTTGGATCGCCGCGTTGAGCGTGCTCCCGCTCGTGAGGTCAACGACCACCTTGCTGATCGTGATGCGGATCTGCTGATACTGGCCCGCCGCAAGGGTTCCGACTCCGAGCAGTTTGGCGGCCGAGGACCCATTGAGCGCCTGCAGGTCGAACGTCGCCCCCGAGATGTTCACGACGATCCAGCCGCTCCCCGAGCTCCCGGACCCGTGCACCGAGACCGAAGTAAAGGTGATCCAGACGTGGGAGCATTGGGAACAAGGGGCGTCGTGCACCATGAAGTTCACCGTGCCCGAGCCCCAGGTTCCGGAGAGAAAGAGGCCGCCCACCACGACCATGACCACAACCATTCCGCCGGCCAAAGCCAACCGAAGCCGCTGCTTTCGCTCCATGGTTTCTTATCAGGGGAGGGGGGGGTATTCTCGCTTATGGTACAAGCATTGCATGGCGGGGGAGGGTTCGGGGTCCACGGAAAGCCCTTTACCCCCGTTCGGTTGATTGGGGGAAATGACCGATATCGTGCTCTTGGGGATCTCGGTCCTCTATGGGATCTTGGTGATATTGGCGGCCACGCTGCTCGTCCTATCTTTGAGGTCCCGAAGGGCGGGCACTCCCTCCGGCCGCCCCGTGCTGCTCGCCTTGGCGATGGTCTGTCTCTTGCTACAAGGTCTCTTGCTGCTCGTTACGATCCTCTGGTCGGGCCTTCCTGAAACGACATTCCTACTGTATGGATCCGCCCTTGAAGCGGCGGGGGTCGCGTTCCTGTTGGCGGCCAGCCTCTCCTAAGGAATGCCGGGTGATCCTGGTCCTCCCGGGGAAGCTCCTCCCCAGGAGACACCGGTCCTTCGGGACGCCGCACCTTGGGCCGAGGCCCTCCTGCGCTTCGTCCAGACCTACCCCGGGATCCATTACCGCTCGCTCCAACGACGTCTGCGCATGCCTCCCGGCACGCTCGACTACCACCTGCGGCGCATGGAACGGCTCGGGTATCTGGAGAGCCGGGAGGTGGGGGGGTACCGTTGCCTCTTCCCCTGCAAGCCCCTCGGGGCGGGGTCCCCGGCTCAAGAGAAGGACCAGATCCTGCTCGCCCTCCTGCGACAGCGGATCCCTCGAGCGATCCTGCTCCACCTGACCTATTTCGGACCGGCCTCCGGGGCGGAACTTTCGCGGAGTGTCGAGGTCTCGGCGTCCCACCTCCTGTACTACATCGAGCGATTGGAGCGGCTGGGGTTGGTAGAGCGCTTCGGGGAGGCGGGAGGGAACCGAAAGGCACGGGTGGTCGCCGCCGACAGGGTCCGGGAACTGCTGCTCAGCTTTCCCCCCCTGAAGGAATCCGCTCCGGACCGCTGGCTTCACCTCTGGGAGACCCTGCGTCCATGACGTCCGAACCACCCCTTCAAAAAGTGTACCAGAAAGGACATACCCCCCCCTTGCCCATGTTATCTTGCCGAGGTGCCGCATACGTGACCGCGTCGATTTCCGACCGAAGTCCCTACCTCCTCTTCGTGGTCCTCGCGGTAGGGCTCGTCGTGCTGATGGGGTCCTTTTCGGCGGGCCTTGCATCCCTGGGCACGCCGGGATCGGCCCTTGTCTCCCGCACCTCCGTCTCGGAAGGACAGTCCTTCGGGCACGGGAGCACCGGTCTCCCGACGTCGTTCGTGACCTCCTCGGTCGTCGTCCGGTTTGTCGGCGACTATCCTACGGTCTCCTTGACCCTCGTGAACAACACATCGGTGCAGGCGACCGTTACCCTCGAGCACATCCTGGAGGTAGGATCCGTCACTTCCCATCGGGGGTCGGGTTCCGTCGGGCCTCTCGGGCTGATCGCGCAGGCCTTCGCCAACCTCGGGAGCACGACCATCTTCAACGTCACCGTCCAGGGTGATGTGAACTCGAGCACCGGGGTCTGGGTGAACATGTCCGCCACGGTGGGGGTCCAAGCCCTCAGCATGCCGGGAACCAGCGGGGTCCCGATCTGGCAGAACCCGAATGGCGAGATCCCCGCCAGTGCGATCGGGGCGCAGGTGGGATCAGTCCAGTTGTCGCTCAGCTTCCACATTTCCACGACCGGAACCGTGAAGGTGGGGGTCACCGTCTCCGGATGGCCCTGGTTGACACCGACCGACACGCTCGCCGTAGAGTGGCAGTACTTCGCGCCTCAGCAGACGGGCGTGCAGGAGGATAGTTGCCTCGATGTCTCGGCCAGTGGTTCGCCACCTTCCACCCCGTGTGGGGGTCGGGCGGCGTTGTCCGAGGGCCAGGCCGAGTGGACCAACTCGTCGACCGCGGTAGAGTCGGTACTGTCCGGAAGTCTTCTTTCCTACCTGTGCTGGGTCAATCAAGGCACGGTCACCACGGCCCAGGGCACGCAGTCGGCCCAGATCGACGAGGCGGTCTTCCCGGTCGCCGGCACGACCTTGGTTCGATTGATGCAGGTCGTACAGGGGGGCCTCGGCCCTCTCAGCAACTTCTCCGAAGACCCTACGATGGCGCTGGTCCCCCCCGGAACCTCCGGTCTCTTCGCTCCCCTGACCCCGCTGGTCCAAGGCGACGCGTGGGCGTTCCTCGCCGGGACCGTGGTCGCGCTCGTGGCCGTGCTCGGGGGCCGTTCGATCTACCATCGCCAGGAACGCGAACGGCTACGACACTTCTGAGGGACGGGCGGGCCGGTTCCCCGTCGACCGGGCGCTGAGCTGAGAGAGCCACCCTACCAACGCTCCCCACCCATCGGTCGGGAACTTCGCATGCCGCGCCCCCGGGACCACGAACAGCTGCTTCTGCTCGGCCGGAAGGCTCTGGCAGAAATCCTGTACGGTCCGGACGGAAAAGATCTCATCCTGGTCGCCGACCCCCACGAGCACCGGGACCCGGATCGGTCCCGAAGGTCGTAGCCCGAGGACATCGAGCGAGCCCCGCTGCATCATGTCGGCCAGGGTGATGATCCCCGTCCCGTACAAGATCTCGTAGAACCGCGCAGAGTAACGGAAGTTGTACAGCGGATCTTGGTGTCCCGACTGTCCGGTCCGGCGGTACTCGATCAACGGCCAGCCTCGGAAAAGCAAGGCGCCGAGGATGGCCTTCATCGCGCCCCCACCCGTGGGAGACGGGAAGACGGCGGGATTGATCTCCCGGGCGGCACTGAGCAGCACGAGCCCCTGCACCTCCTGGGGAGCCGCCTGATACGCCGCAATTGCCGTCATCACTCCGAGGCTGTGGCCAAGGACCACGAGCCGTTTCGAACGCCGAGCGACGAACGTGACGGCGTGGGCCAGGTCCTCCTCCAGCCGTTTCCGGCTCGGGTAATCCCCTCGCCGCCCATCGGAAAGCCCATGTCCCCGCAGGTCGAGCCCCCACATGTCGATCCCCTTCGCGGATAGGGGGTGACCGAGCATCGTCCCGTAGGCACCGCTGTGCGCGGTGATCCCATGGAGGATGAGCACGGATACTTCCGGAGAACCAACCCCGGGCCAGTGCCGGAGGAAGAGCGTGCGACCATCCGCCGTGGTCAAGAGTTCGTGCGGTTCGGCGACGGCGTTCCGGAGCCGCAACACGTCCCGGGGAGAGAGCTTCTTGGTCATCGTCGGGGACCTGCGGTCGAAACAAGGAGGGCCGGGGCCGACATCATCGGCGTTGGTCGCTCGGGGGCGTACCGCTCACCCGGACCGGAGGTTCGACGCTGACCCCTCCGGGAGCGATCTCGCAACTTTCGGTGAATTCCACCCGTCGGACCTGCGCGCTCGGCCCAATCCGCACGACGCTCCCCCGAAGCGAGCCGATCGAACAGCGGTCCACCAGGACGGACTCCCGGGCGATGAGCCGATCGATATGGAGTCCCGTGCTGGAGTGGAAGAGGCTTCCGTGGGCTAAGATCCCCTTGCGTCGGCCCGGGTCGAAGTTGATGTTGACGGAGCCGGCGATCACGTCCTCGACCTTGCCCCCTCCCTGCCAACGTAGGATCCCCCCGGTCACCTTCTTCGCCTCCAACCGGCCGGAGAGGACGAAGGTCTGCAAAGCTTCGACCGTCGGAGCTTCGAGCGACCCGCTCACATCCAGATGGTCTCGCACCCAGACCCCCCCTTCCGTGGAGATCGACCCGCTCGCGTGAGCCGTGCCGGCGACCAGGCGCCCTCCGACCCGGATCGAACCCGAGACCTTCAGCTCACGGGACCAAAGGTCTTCTCCGATAGAAGCGGAACCGGAGAACTCCACCGTTCCGGCGCGTAAGCTCTGGGAAACCTTGAGCGAACCGCTCGAGTGAAAGGACTTTGCGGAGATGGAATCCGCCCGGGTGGAGCCGGAGAGCCTCTGGCTGCCGGTCTCCCAGGTCATGGCGTTCAACTCCTCGAAGATCGTGCTCGCAACGGTCCGTGGTTGAGAAGCGCCGGACGACGACCCCAGGTGCCGGTCGAAGCGTTCTGCCCCGCGGGATTGTTCAGACATTCGAGGCGTCCTTCAAGATCGTGCCGATGTCTCGGAGGAGCTGTCGGACCTCCTTCGAGCGCTGGCGGAGTGCCTGTGCCAATGCCTCGTCATCCATGTCGTCGTAGGGTCCAGACTTCTCCGTCATCCTTGGCCCCCTCCCACATGCCGGAGCGAATCGCAGATCTCCTTGAGGAGCGTGATCTCGTCATCCATCTCTTCGAGGAGCGCGCGGTGGGAGGCGCGGAGGACCTTGAGCCGCTCCTCGTCATCCGGAGAACCTTCGACGAACGGCTTCGCCACGGAGATGCCCATGGAGACGATCCCCAGCGTGACCGCCCCCAGGATCGCCGCCACGATCACGATGAGGCCGACCACGACGTTGAGGCCCTGCTGCATCCCCTGCAAGGCCGCGATCGGAACGACGACCCCGATGCATAGCACGATCACGAACTCCATTCCCCCCATTCCCCACTTAGTCATTTTCTTCCTCCTGATACAGTTCCTGCAAGCGCTGAGGCGTGACCTCGATCCGGAACGACGAGGCCCGGTAGTACTTCCGCTCCCGCTGGTCGGAGGAGGCCCCTCCGGGGGTGCTCTCCACCAGCCCCACCTTCTCCAGCGAATCGAGATAGAGGTGCACGAGAGGGTACGAGAGCTTGAGCTCCTTCGCGAGCGCGTAGATATGCTTCGGTCCCTGCGCCAGCGAACCGACAATGCTGAGGCGCACGGGGTTGGACAGTGCGCGCAGCACCTGTTCGAGCTCCTGGAGGGAGCGGACTTCCTTCACGTTCCATACCAAGCATGTATAAAGAATGCTTGATATATAATGTCTTCTAGATAGGTGGCGCGAATCCTCCTGCCGACCCACTCGGGCAGAGCGCCGCGGGGATCCTGCGT
>JAKAOF010000017.1:13211-28973 GCA_021823345.1 Thermoplasmata archaeon | reverse complement strand
AACGTTCCGATCGGGATCGTGGAGACCCAACCGAGCCTCAACGGGATCGCGTACGTCAGTCCCAGCAGCCTCGCCGTGGTCGGCTTCGGGGGAACCATCCTCCGCTCCGGGGACGCGGGACGGAACTGGACGGTGGTCTCGTCTCCGCTCCCCTCGGTGACGATGACCAGTCTCATCGTTCTCACGGGGGGACTGCTTCTCGCCGGGGGGAACAATGCGGACATGATCGCCTCCCAGAACGGAGGGGTCTCCTGGTACCCGTACTACCCCGGGGGGGGGCTAGCGGGCAATGTCACCGAGATGGGATTCACGAGCCTATCCTTCGTATATGCGTCGACCACCGACGGGCTCTACGTGAGCCACAACGCCGCAGAGACCTGGAGCGCAATGAACACCCCGGAGAAGGGGGGCGTCTACGCCGCCGGCTTCTCCTCTCCATCGGTGGGCTGGATCAACATGGGAACCCAAGCGGGCGTCTACTACACCCAGGATGGGGGAGCGCACTGGACCCGGTTGACCATGGGACTGGACCCGCTCTATGCCACGGATATCGTGCCCACCGGACCGTACAGTGCGTGGGTACTCCAGTACCAAGGGTACATTTTTTTGGTCACGGGAGGGACCAATTCCACGGAGATGGACCTCTCTACGCAGCAACGGACGCACCAAGTGTTCGCGGATCCCCCCTATGCATGGGTCGTCTCCGATGACGCCAACACGTTCTACACCCAAGACAACGGTGGCTGTTGGGTCGAAGAATCGGTCCCCAGCATCCCGGAGCTGTACACCGTGGCGTTCGACACCCCGCTCGACGGAGTGGTCGCCGGCGATGGGGTCATCTGGTATACCACGGACGCCGGGGTTGGGAGCAACGACACGAACCCGTGCTCGGTCACGGGAGGGGGCACACCGGTCATCTGGTACGTTGGGGGCGGTCTTGCCATCGCGGCGGTCGCCGCGGCGACTGTGGTCTATTGGCGGAGGTACGGTGGCGAGAAAGAAGCCCCCGAGACCAAACCTCCAGAGGAGGCGGTCCGCCGGATGAACCGGAAACTACGGTTACGGAACAGAAAACGGTACATAGGGTAAACACACCCCCTGAGTCGTCGTGACGCGAAGCGCGCTAAGTTGTCCCACGACTAGGGTTAAATAGGACTCAATCTTCGGAGCCTCAACAACTGTGTAGAGCCATGAAAGTTAGCCTGAGACTTTGGGGAGGGATCGCCATTTTCTTTGCGACCGTGATGATATTGTCGGGTGCACCGGGGGCGCTTGCAGCGTCCTCCAGCCCAGCCGCACCTCCGGCCGTGGGAGCTGCGTCCTCGACGCTTCCGGCACCGCATGTGACGAGTGGTAGCCTACCGGAGTTCCCGACCAACCTCACGCACTTTGTCTACATCGTTCGTGAGAACCACGTCTTCGATGACTACCTCGGAGACTGTTCCATTACTATCAACTCGACGTGTAACGGAGGGTCGTCCTACAACAGTACCACTTCAGGTACCAAAGCCGAGACCGCCCCGAGCGGAGACCAGCTGCTGACCCCCAACCTCCACTCACTCGCCCGCCAGTATGTCGTGTTCGACAACATGTACTCCTCCATCGACCCGTACTCTGCGCAGGCCCACGCGTATCTGTTCACATCGAACTCCTGGGGCTCGACCGACAGCTGCGCCCCCGGAGGGGTTGAGGGAACGGGTTCCACGACGGAGTGGGGAATCTACAACAGCTCCAATGTCAAGAGCGGTAGTTGTGCCTGGGCCTCAGATTCCGGCTCCCAGTCGTACAATGCTGCGGGCGGCTCGATCTTTGACCGGTTCCTTGGCGCGAACGTCCCCCAGTCCAAGACCACCATTCCTTTCCTGTCGGACGGCGACATCATCTGGGAGCTCTCGAGCCCCGGTTGCAGTGTCAGTTCCTCCGCGACCCTCGCTGGCGACACCCAGGCAGCGATCCAAGATGTCACGGGTTGTACCAACGGGTGGTGGCAGAACACCACCAGTGGGAGCCCGGACATGCCTCCGACCTACAACCCCTCCACGGGCGTCCCCGAGATGCTTTGGGAGTGCCAGTATGCCTGCAGTGGGTCGGCCCCGAACCCCTTCCTCGACTCGTACGCTTCCAATTCGTTCGTGGCGTTCATGAACGACTACGGCCTCCCCACCTACACCTTCATCGAACTCTTCGATGACCACCCGGGCAACAACTGCGGGTCGGGTCAGGCGACCTGCATCAAGGAGAACGATGCCGCGATGGGGCAGATCGTGGGCGCGATCGAGAACAACTCGGCTTACAAGAGCAACACGGTCATTGCCGTGACCGAGGATGACACCCAGAACGGTCAGAACGACAAGGACCATGTGAACAGCGGCCGGCGGTTCCCGTTCGTCCTCGTTGCCCCGCACACCGTGGAGCGTCAAGGCGGCCCCACCTCGAGCTGCGGCATCTCCTCGACCTACGGGTCCTGCGGGTATGTGGTCCATCAGACCTTCAACACCTCGAACGTGCTCGCCGTCATGGAGCGCGTGGAGATGAACGTCAATCCCAAGGTCTTCGTGACCGGCGGAGTCTCCCCGAACAGCGCGGCCTTCCCCATGGTGCAGAACGACTATCTGGCCGAAGGGAACCCCCTGGAGCCAGTCTGGCTATGCTCCGGGTCCTCCGCCACGTACTGCAACACGGGAGTCAGCGGTGGCAATGTCACCCTTTCGAGCGTCGCCATCTCTCCGAGCAGTTTCACGGTCGGAGTGAGCACGGCCAAGACGCTCACCGCTACGCCGACGTGTACAGGGGGCGCGTGCCCGGCCGGCATCACCTACACCTGGAGCGTCGGTCCTTCGAGCCTGGGGACCATCACGGGTACGGGAGCGTCGGTCACCTTCACATCGGGGACCGCTGCGGGCAGTGGTTCGGTCAATGTCACGGCGTCGTACGGCGGTGCGAACCCCGTAGGAACGGCGTCCGTCACGGTATCTACCGCCCCCGTGACCTTGAGTTCAGTAGCGATCACCCCCTCCGGGACGGTCGGTGTCGCGCCCAGTGGGACAAAGACGTTCACCGTCACGCCCACGTGTAGTGCCACCTGCCCTTCGAACATCACCTACGGTTGGACGATCTCGAACACGGCTCTCGGTTCGATAAGCTCCCCCACGGGAGCCTCCACCACGTTCACCGCAGGGACCGGCACCGGGAATCTGTCGATCTGCGTGAACGGAACCCTGTCGGGCACCCAGAAGGGCCCGTCATGTGCGGGGATTGCCATCACGAACGCCCCGCCCACGCTCACCTCGGTCACGGTTTCCCCGTCGGCGGGACAAACGCTCGGAACCGGGGCGACGGTGTCCTTCACCGCCCAGGCGCTCGATCAGTTTGGAAACTCGATTTCGGGGGCCACCTACAATTGGGTACTTTCGAGCTCCACCGTAGGAAGCTTGAGTTCGACGACTGGGGCCACGGTCACCTTTACGGCAGGCACCACTCCCGGCGCAACGGGCACGATCTACGCGACGGCCACCGTGAGCGGGAATCCGAACTTGGTCTCCTCCAGTACTGTATCCCTTTCGGTCTGGGGAGTGACTGCGACGGAGAGCACCTCAGGTGGGACCGCCCCGCTCTCGGTGTCCTTCACGGCGAGCGCGTCGGGTGGCACATCACCCTACACCTACAACTGGGTGTTCGGGGACGGGAACACCAGCACCTCCCAGAATCCCGCCCATCAGTACACCTGCAGTGGGTCCTTTGCGCCCAGTGTAACGGTGACTGATAGCGCGGGCCACACGGCCACCTCCTCGCTCGCCACGATCTCGGTCACCGGCAGCTGCGGTTCAGGATCTGGCGGCCTCACGGTGAAGGCGACCGGAACGCCCTTGTCCGGAGCGGTGCCCTTGACGTGCGACTTCACGGCGAGCGTGTCGGGCGGAACCGCCCCGTACACTTTCCAATGGACCTTTGGTGATGGCACGACGGGGACCGGACAGACGTCATCGCACACCTACACCTCTACCGGGACCGACACGGTCACACTTTACGTGAACGATTCGGCCGGGCACCACGGAACACCGTACACCCTGTCGGTGAACGTGAACCCCAAGCCCTCGGGCGGACAACTGGCGATCGCCGTGGCGGCCTCTCCGAGCAACGGTTCGGCACCGCTCGCGGTCACGTTCGCGGCCGCAGTCTCGGGTGGCTCGGGCACCTACACCTCCTTCACGTGGGCCTTCGGCGATGGACAGACGGGTGCGGGACAGTACATCACGCACACGTACGCAAATGCCCAGAACCAGCCCTACCAAGTGGAACTGACCGTCACGGATACGAGCGGAGACGTGGGCCATTACTACACGAACATCACCGTCAACCAAGCGACCTCCTCCAGCACGCAGGCCTCGTCCACCACCCCATGGTGGTTCTGGGTCATGGTCCTCGTGGTGGTCGTGCTCGCAGTGGCGATCATCGCACTGCTCGTGCGGGGGCGGAAATCCAAGTCCCCACCCCCATCCGAGACCCCCTATGGTGCACCCGGCCAACCCATGGAGTACGCGGCGTACAATCCGCCCGACGCTCCGCCTCAACAGTGAGTAGAAGGAGCGTGTGAGAACGGGGGGCGGCCCTCCGCCCCCCCTGGGCGACGAGTTTCCCGCCACGTCTGTAAGCCCGGTTATATAGTGTCCTTCACTCGGCCAATCCCGGATGTCCCAAGGGCATGCCCTCGATGTGTTTGAGAAGGCCAAGACCATGGTCTTTCCTCGTACCGTGCTCGCCGGGCACGGCGTGCTGGCCAAGACCGGAGAGATCTGCACCTCGCTCGGGCTCTCTTCCCGCGGGGCGGTCATTGCCGGCAAGGTCACGGACAGGATTGCTGGCCAACCCGTAACCGAAGCCCTTCGGAAGGAAGGGTACGAGGTACGTACCTGGATCGCGGGCGAGCCCTCGCTCGACGAGGTGAACCGGCTCTCCGAAGAAGTCCGCGCATGGGGGGGCCGGTTCGTGGTCGCGGTGGGCGGGGGAAGCAAGATCGATATCGGCAAGGTGATCGCTTCCAAGCTGAAGGTTCCCTTCGTCTCCGTTCCGACCGCAGCCTCTCATGACGGCATCTCCTCACCTCGGGCATCACTCCGGGGAGACCGGGAGGCATTCTCCATCGAGGCGGTCGTCCCGAGCGCCGTCATCGCGGACACCAGTGTCATCCTCAGCGGTCCCTTCCGCTTTCTCGTGGCAGGGTGCGCGGACGTCATCTCGAACACGACCGCGGTCATGGACTGGCGACTGGCCCAACGTCTCCATAGTGAGGAATTCTCGAGCACCTCTGCGGCCCTGGCGGAGTATGCGGCTCGCGAGATCCTGGAGCACGCCCGGGAGATCAAGCCGGGCAAGGAGGAGAGCGTGTGGCTCGCGATCCGCCCGATCATCATGAGCGGGATCGCCATGGCCGTGGCGGGGAGCTCGCGGCCGTCCTCCGGTTCAGAACATCTGTTTGCCCATGCCCTGGCCCGGATCCACGCCGGTGGCGCTTTGATGCACGGGGAGACCGTCGGAGTCGGGACGATCATGATGATGTACCTTCACGGAGGAGACTGGCAAGGTATCCGCAACTCGCTCCAAGAGATCGGCGCGCCGACGACCGCAGAAGCTTTAGGAGTCTCTGGAAAGGAGGTTGTCACAGCACTCATGAACGCGCACACTCTACGCCCCGAACGCTACACCATCCTGGGAACGACCGGACTGACGCAGGAGGCCGCGGAGCGCCTCGCCCATGTCACCGGCGTGACCACGAGGGCCGCATGACGACGATCACGCTCCTTTCACACCAGCAGGCGAACGTCGGGTTCCAGTTCCATTATCTGGGAGCGACCAGCCCGTGTGGTCCCTGCCGATTCCGGAACGCGTGCTTGACGCTGGAACCGGGCCACCGCTACGTGGTGAAGAACGTCCGTCCCCTCAAGCACAAGTGCGCACTCCAGGAAACGGATGCGAACGTCATCGAGGTCGACCCGGTGGCCCGTACCCTCGTGGTCGAGGCCTCCGGAGCCGTGGTGGGTTCCGGGGTCGAGGTGTCGAGGTACCGCTGCAATCTCCTTCACTGCCCCCACTGGCAAGACTGTGCGGGACCGAGCCTCGCGGACCGTACGAAGTTTGTCGTGCAGGAGGTCATGGAGGAGAAGGTTTGTTTAGCTGGGCGGCGTATCCGGGTCGTCTCTGCCCGGTAGTGGGGCTGTGGGGTAGTTTGGTCCATCCTTCGAGGTTTGGGACCTCGGGACCCCGATTCAAATTCGGGCAGCCCCATCGACGGCCGCTCAGCCGGTGACCCGGGTTCTCGCGCGCCGACCCCCCGTAGGAGCCCAAGTCTAGGTCGATTGTGAAGCGGCACCTCCGGCAACACCAACGATTCGGTCCCCAGGGACATTCCCGCGCTCAGAGACGCAAAATACGGCCGTGAGTTCTGGAGGATCATGTCGAGCCCCAGTCCAGTGGCGTTCCCTACCGAAAAATTTGCGACACTCGTACAAGCGTTGGTCTCCCGGGCGGCGGAGTGGGAGACCGAAGCCCGTTCCATGAAGGAGCAATTGGACAAAGCGTCCGCTTCCACCGATGTCAAGAGCCTGGTCCCCGGATTCCAGAAGCTGGCGGCCGACCAAGCTCAGCTCTACCGGATGTTGGCCGAACTCTTGCAGCACAACGCGTCACTTCAGCAGCAGTTGTTGACCCCACCCGACCCGCCGACCAGGATGGCGAGCGCACCGACCCCACCGAGCAGCGGGAACGAGATGTACGGTTGACCGGCGCTCGGATGAGTGAACCCTCGTTTTTCTCCGTGGGTGTCGTACCAAGAGGGCACTCGATCGCAACCTTGGGGCCCTCGAGAGCTACGACGAGGAGCCCGGGTTTCGCTCCATCCCCCGGGGCGGAGGGAATCGACACGGGGTGGCGTTTTTTTCTCCGGCGGTGCCTCCCTGCTCAGATAAACTTTTATATGAAACCAAAGTTGGGCCTCCGCTCATGAGTCCACCGGGACTTTACACCGCAAGTCATCTCCGCCGCGCTCGGAAGAACCGGCGCTGGTCCGATCGATACTTCAAGCGACGGATCCTTCACCTCAAGGAGAAGTCTGACCCGCTCGAGGGGGCACCCCAGGCCCGAGGCATCGTCATCCAAAAGATCGGGATCGAGGCAAAGCAGCCGAACTCCGCCATCCGCAAGTGCGTGAAGGTCCAACTCATCAAGAACGGCCGTCAGGTCACGGCATTCGCCGTAGGCGACGGGGCGATCAACTTCATTGACGAGCACGACGAGGTGCTGGTCGAAGGCATTGGCGGACGCATGGGACGTTCCTACGGAGACGTTCCTGGGGTTCGGTACAAGGTGATCAAGGTGAACAACATCTCGCTCAATGAGCTCGTCCACGGCCGGAAGGAGAAGCCGCAACGATGAGCCCCCAGTACGAAGAGGGGGACACCCCCCCTCCCGAGGTCGCTCCGGCGTCCCCACCGGAAGAGCCCGTCTCTACGCTCCACTTCCCGCCGCTCTTCAACAAGTATTCCTTCGAGGGGGTCGAGGTCCACGATGTTTCGCTCAAGGCGTACATCTTCGCCCAGGCAGTCTACGTTCCCCACTCGGAGGGACGCCTCGTCAACCACCCGTTCTCTCGGGCCCGGATGCACTTGGTCGAGCGGCTCGCCAATAACCTGATGCGTGGAGGACGTCACACGGGCAAGAAGGCCCGGGCGCTCAATGCTGTGCGCCAGGCGTTCGATATCCTTGCGAAGTCGCATCCATCGGAGAATCCCCTGCAGACGCTGGTGAACGCGGTCGAGAATGCCGCTCCTCGCGAGATGGTCACCCGGCTTCAATTCGGAGGAATCTCGGTCCCTCGAGCGGTGGACACTTCGCCGTCGCGGCGGTTGGGCGTTGCGATCCGTAACATCGCGCAGGGGTCCCTCGAGTCGGGCAAGAAGCCCGGGATGACCCTCGGTTCCGCCCTCGCAAAGGAGATTGACCTGGCGTCCAAGGGGGACATGGGGTCCTACGCGGTCGCCAAGAAGGATGAGGTGGAGCGCATCGCGCAGTCCGCCCGTTGATGAGCACGTTGCAGAGGTACTGACCATGGGACACGTTCGAAGCGAGTTGGCCGAAGCCATCCCGGCCATGATGCACAAGCGGGAAAACATTCGGAACATCGGGATCGTGGCGCACATCCACCACGGAAAGACCACGCTCTCGGACAATCTGCTGGCCGCCGCCGGCATGATCTCGAACGAGCTCGCCGGGAAGCAGCTCTACCTCAACTTTGACGAACAGGAACAGGCGCGGCTCCTCACGATCAACAACGCCGATGTGTCCATCGTGCATGATTACGGGGGACAGCAGTATCTCATCAACCTCATCGACACGCCCGGGCACGTGGACTTTGGTGGCGATGTGACCCGTGCGATGCGGGTCGTGGACGGCGCCATCGTGGTCGTCTGCGCGGTCGAAGGCGTCATGGCCCAGACCGAGACGGTGCTCCGCCAGGCGCTCCGGGAGAAGGTGAAACCGGTACTCTTCATCAACAAGGTCGACCGGGCCATCAAGGAGCTCAAGCTCACCCCGGAGAGCATGCAGAAGCGCTTCCTGACGATCATTTCCGAGGTCAACGAATTGATCCGGAAGATGGCACCGGAAGAGTTCATCGAAAAGTGGCAGGTCAAGGTGGAAAATGGCTCCGTGGCCTTCGGCAGCGGTTACGAGAACTGGGCCATCAGTTTCCCCTACATGCAGAAGACGGGAACCACCTTCCGCGAGATCAATGAGCGGGTGACCCGGGGCGAGTCCAAGGAGCTCGCGAAGAAAGCCCGGATCAATGACGTGGTGTTCGACATGGTGGTGCGGCATCTGCCGAACCCCATCGATGCGCAGCGGTACCGGATCCCCCACATCTGGAAAGGTTCCCTCGAGTCGGATGTGGGCAAGGCCATGGTCAGCACGAGCGAGAACGGTCCGCTCTCCTTCATGATCACGGACATCACGGTCGACCCGAATGCGGGTGAGATCGCCACGGGCCGGGTCTTCTCGGGCAAGGTCGCCAAGGGAATGGAGGTCAACCTGGCCGGGACCCGTGCCAAGAACAAGGTCCAGCACGTGAGCCTCTTCATGGGCCCGGAGCGCCTGATGGTCGAAGAAGTTCCCGCGGGCAACATCGCGGCGATCATCGGACTCGCCGATGCCCAGGTGGGCACTACGATCTCGACCACGGCGGACATGGTGGAGTTCGAAGAGATCCGGCACGTGTCGGAACCGGTCGTGACGGTCGCCATCGAGCCCAAGAAGATGGGAGACCTCCCGAAGCTCATCGAAGTGATGCGGAAGGTCGGAAAGGAAGACGCTTCCCTCAAGGTCGAGATCAACGAAGAGACGGGGGAACACCTGCTCTCCGGGATGGGGGAGCTGCATCTCGAGATCACCCAGTACCGTATCACCAACGATTACCACGTGGACATCACGGCCTCCAAGCCGATCGTGGTGTACCGTGAGACGGTCTCGGGGAAGAGCACCCAGGCCTTCGAAGGGAAATCTCCGAACAAGCACAACCGGTTCTACATCGAATGCGAGCCGCTCCCCGACAAGGTGGTCCAGGCGATCAAGGAAGGAGAGATCAAGCAAGGCAAGTCCTTCAAGGACATCAAGACGGTCGTGGCGAAGCTGGTCGAGCTCGGCATCGACCGGGATGAAGCCAAGGGGATCACGGCGGTCGAGGGAACCAACATCCTCTTTGACGACACGAAGGGGATACAGTACCTCTTTGAGACGATGGACCTCTGCATCGACGCATTCAAGGAAGCGATGTCGAAAGGCCCGCTCGCCGGCGAGAAGTGCTACGGGCTCAAGGTGCGCTTGGTGGATGCCAAGCTTCACGAGGACTCGATCCACCGTGGTCCGGGCCAGACCATTCCCGCCGTCCGTTCGGCGGTCTATGGTGCGATGTGCCTTGCGGGCCGTACCCTGCTCGAGCCGCTCTCCAAAGTGACGGTCAACGTGCCTCAAGATGTGCTCTCCGGTGCGACCCGAGAGCTCCAGCGGCGGCGCGGCGAAATCCTCGACATGACCCAGGTCGGAGACCTCAACACCGTGATCGCGAAGGTTCCGGTCGCCGAGCTCTTCGGGTTCGCGAGCGACCTGCGGTCCGCCACAGCGGGCAAGGTCCTGTGGTCCACGGAGAGCATGGGCTTTGCGCGGATCCCCGGAGAACTGCAGACCCAGGTGGTATCGGAAGTGCGCCAGAGGCGCGGCCTCAAGCCCGAACCGTACGACGCGGCCTACTACGCAGGCTAAGGGCCTGGACCAGGTCGCACGGGCGCGGTTTATATCCGCCGACAGCTACGGGATTCCGAGGAGGATGCATCGGTGAGCTATCGCCTGCATTATTCCGAAGTAGAATCTACGCAGAAGGTCGCCATCGCGCTGGCCAAGGAAGGGGCGCGGGAGGGCATCTGCGTGGTCAGTCATTCCCAGACCGCGGGCTACGGTCGGAGCGGGAGACCGTGGTACTCCCCGATGGGTGGGTTGTACTTCTCGATCGTGCTCCACCCCGACCCGATGGGCCTCCACCTGCTTTCCCTGACGGCGGGCCTGGAGATCCTCACGGAGCTCTCGAACCACACGTCGGCGGACCTGAGGCTCAAGTGGCCGAACGACATCGTGATCGATTCCCGGGAGGGACCGGGGTACCAGAAGCTGGCCGGCATCATCACCGATGTCGTGAACCCGAACGGCATCCTGCCCGTGGCCGTGCTGGGCGTCGGATTGAATGTCCAACGGACGCATCTGCCCCCCGAAATGGGGCTGCATGCGACGTTCCTCGAAGACCTGGCGGGGAAGGCCATCACCCCCGAGGAGATCGAAGGACCGGTGATCGATGCGGTGATCCGCGCGTCGAACCGCGTCTCCTCCGCCGATGAGCGCGCCGACATCGCCATGGAGCTCAATCGGGTGCTCTGGGGAGTGGGCCGCCCGGTCACGATCGAAGGGGTGCCCGGCGAGCTGGTCGGGGTGGGAGCCTCCGGTGAGGCGATATTGAACACAAAGGGTGGACAAGAATCCTTCTGGACCGGCGAGATGGCCGTCCAGCGGAAGTGATCCGCGGTCCAGGAAGTACCATATCGAATGTCCGACCCCCTCAAGACCCTCGAAAGTCGCCGCCAGAAGGCCCGGGAGGGCGGAGGCGAGGGGCGGCGGGAAAAGCTTCGCAAGGAAGGGAAGCTCACGGCCCGGGAACGGCTCGAAGCTCTCTTCGACGCCGGAACGTTCCTTGAGATCGACCCCTTTGTGACCCACCGTGCGGACAAGTTCGGCATGGAGGAACGGCGCATCCCGGGGGATGGGGTGGTGACCGGCTGGGGGCTCATCGACGGGCGCCGTGTGGTGGCATTTGCCCAGGACCCGACCGTGTTCGGCGGAGCATTGGGAGAGGCGCACGCGGGCAAGATCTCCAAGATCATGGACCTCGCCGGCCGGAGCGGCGTCCCGGTCGTCGGGCTCAACGACTCGGGGGGAGCCCGCATCCAGGAGGGCGTGGTCTCCCTCGGTGGTTATGGTGAGGTGTTCCACCGCAACGTACGTTTCTCGGGGGTCATTCCCCAGATCTCGGTCATCCTGGGGCCCTGCGCCGGCGGTGCGGTCTACTCTCCGGCGATGACGGACGTCATCATCATGGTCTCGGGCTCGAGCCAGATGTTCATCACGGGACCCGATGTCATCCGTGCCGTGACCGGAGAAGAAGTGACCTTCGAGGCGCTGGGGGGGGCCGATACCCACTCGACGCAGAGCGGGGTGGCCCATCTCGCCTCACCGAACGAGAAGGCCGCCCTGGCGCTGGTACATAGCGTGCTTTCCTACCTCCCTTCGAACAACGTGGAGGATCCTCCGATGGCGGAAGCCGTGGCCCCGCCCGTTTCGGCCGCCGAGGAACTAGGTCCGCTGGTCCCGGTCGAGTCGAACACGCCGTACGACATGCATGGGGTGATCGAGCGGGTGCTGGACCCCGGGAGCTTCCTGGAACTCTTCCCGCATTGGGGAGGCAACCTGCTCACTGGTTTCGCACGGCTCGAGGGACACTCGGTGGGGGTGGTGGCGAACCAACCGAGCGTCCTCGCCGGGACGCTGGATATCACGGCGTCGGAGAAGGGCGCTCGCTTCGTCCGCACCTGTGACGCGTTCAATCTGCCGCTCGTGACGTTCGTGGACGTACCGGGCTTCCTCCCCGGAACGCACCAGGAGTACGGCGGGATCATCCGCCACGGGGCGAAGCTGCTCTATGCCTTCTCCGAGGCGACGGTACCGAAGCTCACGGTCATCACCCGGAAAGCCTACGGCGGAGCCTACGACGTCATGTGCTCCAAGCACATCGGGGGCGACTACAACGTGGCATGGCCCCAGGCGGAGATCGCGGTCATGGGTGCCGAAGGGGTCGTGAACATCCTGTTCAAGAAGGAGCTCTCCGAAGCGTCCCCGGACCAGCGGCCCGAGCTCCGGAAGGAGTACATGGCTCGCTACACCCAGGAATACCTCTCGCCGTACATGGCGGCGGAGCGGGGTTACCTGGATGACGTGATCCTGCCCGCCGAGACCCGCTCCCGGCTCGTGAGCGCCCTCCAACTCCTCCGGACGAAGCGCGAAGACCGTCCGGGTCGCAAGCACGGGAACATCCCGCTGTAGGGGACTAGGGAGGACATCATGGTCGGAATCACGGAGACCGTTCTTCGGGACGGGCACCAATCCATCCTCGCGACGCGCATGCGGACCCGGCATATGCTCCCGGCGCTCGAGATGCTCGACTCCGCCGGGTACCGGTCCCTCGAGGTATGGGGGGGAGCGACCTTTGACGTCTGCTACCGTTTCCTGAACGAGGACCCCTGGGAGCGCCTCCGGGAGATCAAGCGACGGGCCCCGAAGACCCCGTTGCAGATGCTCCTCCGCGGACAGAACTTGGTCGGGTATCGGCACTACTCGGACGACCTGGTGGAGCGATTCTGTGCCCGGGCGGCGGCGGGGGGGATCGACGTGTTCCGGATCTTCGATGCCCTGAACGACCCCCGGAACATGGCAACGGCCATCCGGGCGGTCCGGAAGGCGGGCGCGGTCGCCCAAGCCACGATCTGCTACACCGAGAGCCCGGTGCACACGCTCGCGGCCTTCGTCGGCCTCGGCCAGCGGCTCAAGGACATGGGGGCGCAAGAACTCTGTGTCAAGGACATGGGGGGCTTCATGCCGCCCGAGGCGGCGGCGGCCCTCGTGACGGCGCTCCGACAACAGGTCGGTCTCCCGATCGCCGTGCACACACATTCCACGAGCGGGATGGCGCTCATGACGGTCCATCGGGTGATCGAGGCGGGCGCTGCGAGCGTGGACACCGCGATCAGCCCCTTCAGCGGCGGGACCTCCCAACCGCCCACCGAGTCCGTGGTGGCGGCGCTCGAAGGCACCGAGTGGAAGACCGGCCTCTCCGTATCCCATCTTTCCGAGATCGCGACCTACTTCGGGGGGGTGCTCGATCATTATCGCCCGTTGCTCGAGCTCAAGTCGCTTCAGGTGGACCCGCAGGTCCTTCTCCACCAGGTCCCGGGGGGAATGTTGTCCAACCTGTTCTCCCAGCTCAAAGAGCAGGGAGCGATGGAAAAGCTCCGCGAGGTGCTGGAGGAGGTGCCGCGGGTCCGGGAGGACCTCGGGTACCCACCCCTCGTGACCCCCACGAGCCAGATCGTCGGGACGCAGGCCGTCTTCAACGTGATGCTCGGCGAGCGCTACAAGGTGATCACCGAGGAGGTGCGGAACTACGTGAAGGGGCTCTATGGAGAACCTCCGGGATCGATCTCTTCCGCGCTCTCCGCGAAGGTGCTGGAGGGAGGGTCCCGGGTGACCGTCCGTCCGGCGGACCTTCTCGCCCCGGAGTACGAGAAGGACCTGAAGGAGACCGCTCGGCTCCTCCCCGCCGCGAGCGAAGAAGAGGTGCTCTCCTTTGCGCTATTCCCCGCGGTTTTCCGGGAGTACCTCCATCGAAGGGCCGCCGGGGTGGACGAAGGCGCCCAGCTCGCTGCCGCAGCGGGAGTGTTCCTGGCGGTGCACGAATCGAAAGCGATGACGACGAAGAGCGAGCCCGTGGGAGGGGTCAGCCCCTGGGTGCAGGCGGGCCGCAACCGGCTTTCCCACCGAAGGTGGGGGTGAACCATGCGGGTACGCGTAAAAGAGGGCGGCCGCACCTACGAGGTCACCGTGGAACTCACTCCCGAACCCCACGTGACCGTGGACGGCAAGGTCTTGCGCGTGAGCCAGTTAGAAAGCACCGAAGACCGGATCCAATTCGAACTCGAGGGCCAGAAGACCGTGGTTGTCGGAGAGAAGCTGTCAACGGAGTCCGGGGAGGCGGGGACGCTCACCGTGAACGGGGAGTACTATCACCCCGCGGTCGAGCTCACCGAAGCGTCCCGGCACGATCGGAGCCGGCCGGCCCCGGTGGGGAAGACGGCGAGCACGCCCTCTGCGGGGTCCGGAGAGGGTTCGGTCATCGTCCCGCCCATGCCCGGCAAGGTGCTGGAGGTCCTGGTGAAGGAAGGACAGGATGTCCGGAAGGGCACGCCGCTCCTCGTATTGGAGGCCATGAAGATGCGGAACGAGGTATCGAGCCCGGTCGATGGGGTGGTCGCGGGCCCGGTGGTCTCCGCCGGCAGCAATGTCAAGGCTCGCGAGGTACTCTTGCGCATCGTCCCCCGGAAACCATGAGGGAGGTACCCCATCTCAATCTAGAGCGGATCGACGAGTTCCGGTACCGGGTCCCCGTCGGTTCCGTTCCGGGGATGAGGACGGAAGGGGTCCTTTTCTCCAGCGAGAAGCTCTCCGCGGCGGCGTCTGGCGACGCGTCGGTCGTGCAACTGGCGAACGTCGCGACCCTACCTGGCATCGTGGGGCCCGCGCTGGCGATGCCGGACATTCACTTCGGGTACGGTTTCCCTGTCGGCGGGGTGGCGGCCTTCGACCTGAACGAGGGAGTGGTCTCCCCGGGAGGGATCGGTTACGACATCAACTGTGGGGTGCGGCTCATCGCCACGAATCTGTCCACGTCCGAGGTGGGTTCGAAACTGGGAGCGTTGATGAAGCAGCTCTTCCGCAATGTTCCGAGCGGAGTGGGGAGCAAGGGTTCCGTCCGTCTCGATGGCTCGGGCATCGAGGAGGTGATGCGGGGCGGCCGTCAGTGGGCGGTCGACCAGGGACAAGGCTGGCCCGAGGACGCTTCGCGGGAAGAGGAAATGGGAGCCCTTGCCTCGGCGGACCCTTCGAAGGTGAGCCCGCATGCCAAGGAACGGGGACTGCGGCAGCTCGGCACGCTCGGCTCCGGCAATCACTTCCTCGAGGTGCAGTCCGTGGACCGGGTCCTCTTTCCCGAGAAGGCGCTGGAACTGGGACTGAAGGAGCAGCAGGTGGTCGTGATGCTCCACACGGGGTCGCGTGGTCTGGGACATCAGGTCGGGACCGACTACATCGCCCGGATGGACCAGGACCTTCAACGCCGTGGAGAACAGCTCATCGACCGCCAGCTCTCCTGTGCCCCCATCGACTCGGCCCCCGGGAGGGACTACCTTGCCGCGATGGCCGCGGCCGCCAATTTTGCCTGGGCGAACCGCGAGTTGATCACCCACGGGGTCCGTACCGCCTTTGGCAGCGTGTTCGCCCGGTCCCCCGAGGACCTCGGGATGAAGGTGATCTACGACATCTCGCACAACATGGCCAAGATCGAGG
>JAKAOF010000017.1:0-13111 GCA_021823345.1 Thermoplasmata archaeon | reverse complement strand
CCTGCGAAGCTTCCGGAGGGGGGACCCCCTGTCCGGAGCGCTTGTGGCGCCGGGAGATCATCAGCACGAGCACCGCGATGACGATGACCGCTACCAGCGCCCCGATGAGCAGCCAATCCGTGAGCGACTGCCCGAGGAAGGTGTTCTGGCTGGCCGGGTTGACCACGAGCGTATACGATGCCGAGCCCGAGTGTTGTTGGGCGTCGGTCACCGTCACGGTCACCGTGAACGTGCCCGAGGCGGTAGGCGCACAGGAGAGGGATGCCGTATCCGATGAGGTGCACCCGGTGGGGAGCCCCGTGTAGACGTAATGGTACGGCAGAGTTCCCCCCTGCACGACGACCGTGAAGGTCGTGGATTGACCGACCGTGATGGGGCCCGAGGCATTGAAGGCGGTCACCACGGGGTGGGCGTTGGAGCCCTGAGTGACGGTGAGCGATGCACTGGCCGACGACGACAGCGAGTGGGCGTCCGTCACCGTGACCACCACCGTGAAGGTACCGGCGGCCGTTGGCAGGCAGGAGAGGTTGGCCACGTTCTGCCCGGTGCATCCGGTGGGCAACTGGGGATAGGAGTAGCTGTACGGGGAAGTCCCACCCAAGGGGCTGGCCACGAAGTAGACAGTGCTTCCCAGCGTGACGGAGCTGGTGGGCTGGATGACGAGGGTGACCGTCGGGCTACCTGCCGTCGCGGGATTGACCGTCAGGCTCAGGATCTGGCTGATTGTCTGGGCCGGACTGGAGGAGTCGGTCACGGTCACTGTGACCGAGAACGATCCGGAGGCGCTCGGGACACAGGTCACGGGGTTACCCGTTACCCCCGTGCAGCCCGCCGGGAGCCCGGTGTAAGCGAAGGCCAGGGGTGTCTTGCCGCCCGTAGTGGTGGTGGTGATGGTCACCACGCTTCCTTGGATGGCGGGGCTGGGAGAATAGGTCACCGAGGAGATCGCGAGCTTCCCTCCGGCCGATGAATTGACCTGGAGCTGCATCGTCCCCGTCCCGGTCTTCGAGGCGGAATCGGTCACGGTCACGACCACGGAGAACGTGCCGATAGAAGTGGGTGTGCACGGGAGGCTGGCGGTGTTCTGGGACCCGCAACCGCTTGGCAATCCTGAGTAGGCGTAGCTGTTCCCTCCCGAACCGCCGGTGGTGGTGACCTGGAGAGTGGTGGCGGTGTTCACGGGTACCGGGTTCACAGTAGCGGAGAAGGAAGAAACCGTAGGGCCCGATCCCGTCGCGGGCGTCACCGTCAACACGGTAGTCGTGCTGTTGGACCGGTGCGCGGCATCAGTGACCGTCACGCCGACCGTGTAACTGCCGGCTGTCGACGGAGTGCAGGGGAGGGTGGATGCGTTCGCACTGGTGCATGGAGATGGCAGGCTCGTATAGGCAAAGGTGTAGGGAGCGGTTCCCCCGCTGGCTGTGACGGTGAACGTGGTCGAACTTCCGGCGGTGACCGAGCTGGGAGAAGCAGAGAACGAGGTGATCGTGGGTCCTCCTCCCGCACTGGGCGATACGGTAAGGGTGAGCGAGCTCGAGTTCGACTTCTTGGCGGCGTCCGTCACCGTGACCTTGACGGTAAAGCTGCCGGTCGAGGTCGGGGTGCAGGAGAGAGTGCTCAAGTTCTGGGTCGAGCAGCCACCTGGGAGTCCGGTGTATGCGTAGCTCAGCGGGGCAGTTCCCCCGGTTACACTTACGGCGATCGAAGTGCTGGAGCCCACCGTCACTGAATTCGGTGTAGCGGTAAAGGCGGAGATCGTGGGCCCAGGGCTGGCTCCCGGCGTGGGGCAGGTCCCCGTAGCGCCACCTACGTTCAACGTCACGACATTGCTCGCGGCTCCTGCGGCAGGGGACTTCGAGTCCGTAGCCGTGGCTTGGGCGCAGTAAACGCCTGAGTGCGCGAACGTGTGCGTGGAAGTGGCCGAGGAAGTGTTGCCAGCGCTCGAACCATCTCCGAAGTTGAACTGATAGATGTACGGGGAGGTGCCGCCGGTCGGGGTCGCAGTGAAGGTGACGGAGGCACCCGCGGCAGGCGAGGTGGAACTGGCGGAGAGGCTAAGGGAGAAGGGCGTCGTTCCTACACTGATGAGTACGAAGAAGGATTCCGTCGAGTTGCCGACCGAATCGTAGGCTACGACATCGGCGGCGTACGTGCCGGCCGTAGGATACGTGTGGGTCGCCTTGTTGGAACTGGTGGTGGTCGCGTTCCCGTCTCCGAAGTAGAAGCAATACAGGGAGAAGGTGCTGGCGCCGCTCGCGGTCGCGGTGAAGGTCACGGAAAGACCGGGGCTCCCACTGGTGACGCTCGGAGAGATGGTCACGTTCAGTCCGTTGGGGGTCACTTCGTACCCGGCTCCCGCAATGAATGGGATCGCGTTCTGGGCCCGTGGAGTGCCGACACCGGTGATGGGGTCCCATCCGGTCGTAGCACTGTAACCATTGTTCCCCGTGGTAATGTCGTGGAAATACGAGGTGGAGTAGGTGGATGCGTGGAGCATGGCGTACAGGGCGGGGTTGATGAGCCCTACATCTCCATTGTGAATCTGATCCGCGATGGCGGCCAGTCCGGCCCACTGGGGAGCGGCATCCGAGGTCCCGGCCGACATGGTCAGGGAACCTCCCTGGACGACGTCGAGCCAGCTGCCGGCGGTGATACCGACATCGGGCACTCCACGATGACCATTGGTGGGGGTTCCCGTGCCACTCTGGTACCATGGTTCGGGGGTGGGAGCGTAGCCGCCGCCAGCTCCTCCCTGGTTCTGACAGTTGGCCCCCGAGTTATTGGAGGTATCCGACCAGGCGGTCTCGCTCACGTAGGTGGTACCGGACATCGTAAGCAGCGTGCCCCCGACTCCAGTCGCCCCTTCGTCCGAAGCAGGATAGTCCGTGGACCGGACGCTGCTGCCGTCCATCGACCCACAGTCTCCGCTCGCCACGAACACGCTGATGCCTTCGGCATCGGCCGCCTCAATGATGGGATGGAGCACCGCATAACTTCCATCCGTGGACGCGTTGCATTGGAAGCTGCACGCGAGACCGCCATAGGTGCCCACATCAGGCTCGCCCCATGACAACGAAATGGTGTTGACCACCTTGTTGGACACGAGGTAGTCGACCGCCGCGTAGAGACCATTGCCCGAATTGGGAGAGAACGTCATCTCGACCGTCGCACCCCGAGCGGTGGCGTGCACCCAGTCCATGTCGAGGACCTCCTCCCCGCCCCACGTACTGGAGGTCGAGGAGTTGTAGCCGCTGAACTGGACCGGGTAGGCGTAGTGGACCGTAGGTGCTGGCAACCCGCAATCGCTGCTGAAGGTGGTGAGGTCAGAGCCCAGCTGGCTCTGAGTCTCGGCGCTATCGTAACTGTCGACGATGCCCACCGTCATCCCGGCACCGTTGTGGCTGGCCGAGAAGAGCGTGTTCTCCCCGTATGCATCTGCGATCTGGGTGGGGCTGAATCCCGTCGTGGACCCATCGCCGTTGGGGCATGAGGCGGAGGGCGACGCGGGATGGGCCGGGACGGGAGAGTTCAGTAACTGGGCAGGAGTGTTGTACAGGGCATTCGTGAACCCGTAGGCCCCGCTCACATCGTACCCCGAGGGCATCTCAGGAGGGGTGGTGGGTCCGAAGAAGACCTGACCGTTCGGCATCTGATAGCTCTTGAACTGAGTGTGGAATGCTGCGCCGACGGCGGCCGGGCTTCCCATGACATTGAGCATGAGCCGATTCCCAGACGTCTGGACGGTGACCCCATAGGGCGCAAAATAGCTGGTCAGGTGCGCGTAGGAGGCGGCGGTCGGGGCATAGGAGTCCAAGAATTGGCTGGAGGTAAGGAAATGGCGATACTCGGGGGAACCAGGAGTGGAGCTCTCTTGTAGGAAGTTCGAAAGGCCAGCGGGGTCCCGCACGGGTACCGCGAGGCCGACGTCCACCGTAGTCGATGCCGCGGGGGCGCCGACCAACTTGGCGGAGGGGAAGATCTCGGAGAAAGATGCTCCCAAGATCATGGTTTCCGAGGCGATCTCGGTACCCACTTGCTGAAGTATCGCTTGTCCCAACGGTGACACCACCATCAAGGCGGAAATCACGACGGCTACGGAGGCTCCCCAGATCCACGATCGCTTCACGGCTACACCGGTCCATCTGGATTTGGAAAAACTATTTAACTGTGCCAGCCCCCCGCATGCCTTCCCCCAGCAACGCACGCTCGGTGACGGTCGGTGCGCACCGGAAAGGAAGCCCCCTATTGAGCCACCGAAGCTCCATCCGTACGTAGAAATCTTCATCAACTGACCTCCCTCTGTAGCACCCGGATGAGCGAAACGCATGGCGCGAAGTCGCCCTTCGGCTAGATGCTGACAGAGTATCTCGGCTGGTTCATCCTGATTGCACTCGTCCTCCTCTACACAGGGGCGGTCTTGCTGTTCCGGTCGCGGGGGTGGATCGGGAAGGAGAAGGCCTTGTCCTTCTTTGGACCCTGCCTCATGATCAAGACCCAGCGCGGAAGGAACGCGCTGGACCGGACGGCGAAGAAGTCGGTCCGATTCTGGAATCTTCTCGGCGATGCGGGGATTCTACTGGCGCTCGCGTCCATGGTCGTCATGGTGGGGCTCCTGCTGTGGGAGGCGGTCATTGTGCTCAGTATCCCGGCCTCGGCCGCCCCACAGCCGACGGAGGCGTTGGCGCTTCCCGGGATCAATCCATTCATCCCTATTGGATATGGCCTCCTGGCGCTCATCCTTGGAGTAGTGCTGCACGAGCTCGCTCACGGGGTGCTCGCCCGGGCGAACGATGTGAAGGTGAAGAGCCTCGGTGTACTATGGCTAGTAGTACCGATCGGGGCATTCGTCGAGCAGGACGAAGAAGAGATGATGAAAGCCCCGGCGCGCAAGCGCGACCGGATCGCCGCCGCGGGAGTGATGGCCAATTTCGTCATTGCGCTCGTCTGCATGCTGGCGCTTTCCGCGGTCATCACCACCTCCGTCCACCCGAAGGCCGATGGGGTGGCCATCCTCGCCGTCATCCCGGGCACTCCTGCCGACAACGCGAGCATGGCGGCCGGAGACATCATCACCGTGGTCAACGGGACAAGCACCCCGAACGTGGTCGATCTGAGCCAGGCACTGACCGGTGCCCATCCCGGGCAGGTCGTTAACGTCACATGGTATAGTCAGGCCAAGAACGGCCTGACGTATGCCCCTATCCAACTCGGCGCCGCCTCCTCCTTCGAGTCCGGTCTCGGGGCCAACGGCACGAAACGGGCGTTCTTGGGCGTGGAAGAGAACATCGTCCCCCCTCAAGCCCTCGCCTCCTTGCTGCAGAACCCCTTTGGCTCGGCTTCTTCCCAGGCGGGACTGGGCGGGTCCGGACTTGCTTCGACCCCCTTCCTGTTCCTCGCCCTGCCGTTCGTCGGGCTCGAGCCGATCCAGGGGAACACGGCCAATCTTTTCACGGTGAGCGGTCCCTTGTCCGTCCTCTCCACCGGGGGGGTGTGGATCCTGGTCAATATCCTGTTCTGGATGGTCTGGATGAATGTGCTCTTGGGGCTATCGAACGCGCTGCCGGCGGTTCCCCTGGACGGGGGGTTCCTCCTCCGCGACGCGCTCACGAAGGTCGTCCACACTTTACGCTCCTCGTGGTCCCAGGCTCAGCTTGAGTCGGCGGTGAACCGGTTGGCCATCGCCACCACCCTGCTGGTGTTCTTCCTCATCTTATGGCAATTCGTGGCACCCCGACTCTAATCCACTACGCCCGCCACCCGTACCTTCCGGGCGCCGAAGATCTGCTGGGTCCCGCTGGTTCCCCGTCCATTCGAGACCTCGTGGTAAGCCCGGTCTACGAGGAGGTCCGGCGAAGGGCGAGGGAATCCCTGGAACATGCCCTCGGGAGCCCAGCGGTCCCCCGCTCGGTCTCCGAGACCGATGACAGCGACCCCACCACGGCCTTCCTCGCGTTCCAATACTCCCAGCTCCTGTTGTCCGTACCGAGCATTCCCCCGGCGCTCTTTCGTCGATGGTGTCTTTCCATTGCCAAGTCCGCCTGGGGGACGCTCGTGAATTCGACGGATACGTCGGATGCCCGATTCCCCGCCGGAGAGCTCGCGTTCGTGGCGGGTTCCCTCGGGATATCCTTAGAGGAGACGGCGGACGGAGGGGTGCGCATATCCGTACCTTCCTACATACATATGGCGGCCCAGATCCGCGAATCGCCCTACCGGCTGATCCGCCAGCGCTTGGACGGGGAAGGGAACGTCCTCGTCCTTCGCCGACGGGCGGCCCGGCTCCTTCAGGAGGCGATCCGGCTCTACTTGCTCTCCCTCCCCCGCATCACCCTGCAACCCGCTGTGACAAAACTGTTCGAGCAGGAGGAAGGGGAGTTCCTCGAAGAATTGGCCCGTCGAACTCCCGCAGGAGGAGATACCGCTCCCGGTGTATTCAACCCGGCGTTCCTCCCACCCTGCATCTTGGAGATGAAGGCGGTGATGGAACGGGGGGAGAACCTCTCCCACTTCGGTCGATTCACGCTAGCGGCGTTTCTCCACCGGCTCGGGGCCAGCACGGACTACATGGTCGAGTGCTACCGTGGTGCGCCGGATTTCGATGAAGAGGTGACTCGCTATCAGCTCGAACACATCACATCCCACGATGATGGGAAGGGCTACACCCCACCTGAATGTGCCACCATCGTCACGAACGGCCTCTGCTTCAAGGAGCGGGACCCCACCCGGATGTGTCTCGATCCCGAACTCAAGCGACCGATGAGCTACTATGTCCGTCGGGGAAAGCTAGGGAGAAGCGAGCGCGCTCCAGGTGCGACGGGCCCGGTAGAGGCTGGTGATCTGCCCCGCCACGATAAAGTAGATTAGGAGAAGGTCCAGCGGGCCGAGAACCACTCCCAGCCAGGTCCAGGTCAGGGGCAGCCGGTCGGGAGCTGGAGCCAACAGGTTCCACGTGGTCGCCCCGAAGAGGGCCAGTGCGAACAGGCTCACGAGCACGATCCGGTCAGCCCTTCCCAGGAGTCCCCCATACATCCTCTGACCGGTCACCGCCTGGGCCTGGGTGCCGAGGTAGCTCGAGATGAGGAGGCTGACGAGCGCGACTAGGGCGAGATACGGATTCGCCCATGCGCTGAAGGTCACCCCCAGCAGGATCACGACATCGGAATAGCGGTCCAGCACATGGTCGAGGAAATCGCCCTGTTTGCTCGCGAGCCCCCTCTTGCGGGCCACGTACCCGTCGAGGGCGTCGAACACCCCGCCCACGAAGACGCACGAGGCGGCTTCGAAGAAGAGCACGGGCACCCAGTAGCTGGAAGGGGAAACAAAACGCAGAAGAACAAAGAAGAGACCGGCCCCGCACGAAAGACCAAAGGAGGACCAGCTCAGAGTGTTGGGGCTCCATCCCTCAAAGGGGGAGGCGATGATACCCATACGGGCGGTCGCCCATGCGCGACGCTTTTCGAGCATCCTATGACCCCTCGCGGGCGGGTTCTCCGACGAAATGTGCCAGCCAGTCGATCTCACCATGGGAGGGAGCAACCTTCCCCTCGATCACGCTCAGGACCCACTGCGCGGTCATTGAAGGGGTTTCCCGCGTGGTATCGTGCTCGAAAAGGGGGTACCCGGCCCCCACCGCTTCGGCTAGGATGACGTCGACCATTTCGGACTCCACGTTCTGTTGGACCGTAACTACCGGGTCGCCCCGTGCTTGAAGCCTTTGCTCCAAGATGACCGGGTCGCAGCGCAGTAGAACCGATGCTTCCACTGGAAGCAGATGGGCCAGGTGCCCTACGATCAGGAGCGGGGGTTCCCCCGCCCCTTCCGCGCCCAACCAGCGGGACAGTTGGTCGAGGTCCACCTCCACGGTCGGCCGGGGCCCGGGAATCGGGCGACCCCCTCCGCTCCGCACCGCAAGATCCGAAACTTCTGTGACGTGAAAACCCATCTTCACCATCGCGGGGTTCCGCTGGAGCAACCGGCCCACCGTGCTCTTTCCCGTTCCCGGGGTACCCGTCAGTGCCACGCGGGTGTACGCGGGTCGTTCCATGCTTTCCTCTCCGCCGATATGTGGGCAACGTTTTTATAGTATTCCTTCTTCCCCCCGTACAACTTTTGCTGAGAGGCAATTGGTGAGTGGGAACATGCAATACGCGAAGGCTATTGGGGCAGACGTAAAGCCAAACAGCTTCAACGGGATCGCCATTGGGGTGGGCATTCTTGTCACGGTCCTCATGGTCCTAAGTGGATTCTCCAGTGTATTTTTGGCGGGATCCGTGGGTGTGGCTTCGGCCCCAGTCCACAGTACAGCCGGCGTTGCCAACGTGAACGCCCCGTCGGCGGCCGCTCACCAGGCGAGTTCCCCTTCCCCAACGGTTGCGAGCCTTGCCCAACGGCAGGCGCTAGCGACCAAGATGGCCAATGAATTCAAGGCATCCGGCGTTTCCTCCAAGGACTACTTCCCCCCGAACATCCTCGGGCCTGGCGCGGTACAGAAGGCCGGGGTAGTCACTCCACTGTACAATATTGCTCCCGCCCCCATGGGAATCGGTGACTTCGGGATTACGAACACCACAGGAACCGCAGTGGGATCGATCACGAACACCTCGAGCATCCAGGCGGACATGAACCTCAACAGCCTCAACACGATCGATCTAATGAATGACGGCTCGGATCAGGTCACCTTCCAACTGAACACCGTCGTCGTCAACACGAATGTCGGCAACAACACCACGGGACAGTACTGGATCCAGAATGTCCCATTCTACACCACGACCACGGGGATTCTCTACATGGAAGACAATGTCTGGAACCTGTCCAGCTATGGCGCGGGTCTGCCTCTGTCCACCTTGACGGGAACGAGCACCACCGACCCTCACGGCACGGGCGGTTTCTACTATACCTCGGTCCAGATCGGAGTGGTCGCGATGCCATTCACGATCCAGCTCTACAATAACGTGACCGTGGCCTCCCCATCAACCTCCCCCTACAAGAACTACTCCACGGAGGTTCAGTTTGGCTACAACATCATCAAGGGCGGAAAGTCCGTTCACTCGGGAATCTTCGACTCGGTCTTTTTCACGTCGACCGCTACGAAGGCACCCACCACGGCGCCTCGGTACCAGATCAACGGAAAGGCATGCAGTGACTTTGCCATTCCCGGATTCTGCCTGCTGTTGGATGCCGAACTGATGATTGGAGGGCCGGGCGGAGGATCTGGCACCAACGTCTTCAACATCAACGCCACCATGAGCCTCTCCACCTGGGACGCGACGACCAGTGCATGGGTTCTGGCGCAGTCGGCCTACGGATACGGAACCGACACCGGTGAGACGTCGGATGGAATTGGCGAATGGTGGACCACGGCCGGTACCGTCAACCTCGGACCGGGCCCCTCCATCCTGTTCCCGCTCTGGAATGCCTCCAAGACCTCAACGATTGGAGACATGAAGATCACGGGAGGCGTTACTCCGTCCAATGCCTTTTTGTTCTTCAACCAGGGGAACACCACCACCTTTGCCGACAGCACGGCATCGTGGGCCCCGGTCCCGGTTACCGGGCTGGCGACCTACAACCTACCCCCTGGGAACTACTCGATCAAGGCACTGTTCAGTGACTATACCGCCAAGGCGGTGAACCTCACGGTGACATTGCCCGCCTTTGCCATCTCGATGACGAAGGACACGGCACTCGGGATCACCACCCCGCTCTTTGCCGACGGGAACGCTCAGCTGGCCAACATCTCCACGGGAGGGTCCGGCACGCTCGCCAGCCCCTACCTCATCGAAAACCAGCAGTTCACCTCGATCGACCCAGAGTTCAACCAGTACAATGACTATGGGTTCGCGGTATTCCCCGGAATGCTTATCTGGGACTCTACCGCCTATGCCGACCTCAACAACCCCGCTCCGTTGACCATGACGTATGTGGCACCCTGGCTTCGGGCGGTCACCACCCCAGCGGCTCAGGGCGGTTGGGGACTCTCGGCCTCCAGCGACCAACCGATGGAAATCTACAATGCGAGCCATGTCACGATCTGGGGCGGTGCCTCGATCAGCGGCTGGTTCCCACCGACCCCCTCATTCGCGGGCGGATTCCCTACGGCCAACGTTCTGCTGTGGAACGCCACGGACACCCTGATCGGTGACAACCACTTCGTCAACGACGGGATGTCTCCCTCGATCCTGGTCTACAACCCCGGAACGGCGAAGTCCAACAACACGATCTGGGGCAACACCTTCGACATGAACTCCACGGCTACTCCATCGGCACCGATGGGAATCGTGTTCTTCAGCTCGGACAACCAGTTCTACAACAACATCGTGAACACCTACCCCACGGCCTACAGCCCTACCGCGGACATCTACAACGGAAACCCGGAAACCTACAGTAACGCCTGGAACGTGAGCATGCAATCCGCGCTCAATGTCCATGTCTTCAACGGGTACGTCCTGAGCGGAAACATCATGGGATACAACTGGCAGGGAGGCAACGACTGGATCGACTACACCTGCGCTGTCCCGCTGCCCTATGACGAGGGAGCCTATCCCTACACCACCCCAGGGCTGATCAGCCACGGTGGGGACTTCCTCCCGATCAACTACCCTACCGCATGTTCCCCTGCGCTCTCGACCTACTACGCGGTGACCTACACTGAGTCTGGCGTGACCGCAGGCCTGGCCGGCGCAGCTGATGGAACCTGGACGCTGACGGTGGCAAGCAACGTGACGGGCTACGAGACCTCGACCACGACCAACACCTCGAGCATCACGCTCTACCTGACCGCGGGTGCGTACAACTACACGGCATCCACGACCGTCTCGGGCTACTTCTTCGCTGCCGCGCTCGGAACCAACACCGTGACGAAGGCAGGAGGAGTGACTGTCGCCTTTGAGGCCGACCCCACTGTAACGGTCGCACCCACAACGGGAGTCACCAACAATGCCTACCTTGGCGCAACCAACGTCAACTTCGGTGTCATCGTCTCCGCCTCGGCCGCTGCCGCAGCGGCAGTGACCACCGAGTTCGCGGTCTCCGCTGCCTCGGGAGTGTCCGGATCGGGCGTGAACCCGAGCGGTGCCCCATGCCCAGCGGCAGACTGGTTTGCCGAAGCGATCCCCACCGCCAACTCGAGTGTTCTGGTATCGATCACCAACACCACCTCCCTGCTGAACTTCTGCATACCGTCCGGAAGCTCGGACCTGCCCTACGGTGGCCTGTTCGCCTCGGTGACCATGACCTACATGACAGCGGACCCGATGTCCGGGATCATGACCCCAGCGACCTTCCCCGTGGTTTCGTCCGGGGAGATCTTCCACGTCTACGCGGCGATCACCGGCCCGGCGCCCAACCAGGTCTTCCTCGCAGGCAACGTGACGATTTCCTACGGAGTGATCTGGGCGGAAGCGTCCGCACGGACCCTCATCGTCTCTGGACCGGTAGGATTCTCGACAGTATCCATCCCGATCGCGGGCAGCACTGTGAGCGGCAACCTGACGCTGTCCCTGAGTGTCCCAGGCACATACACTGTGGAACTGGCAACGAACGACACCGCCAACGTGGCCAATGGATATCCGCAGGCGTTTGCCAACGTCACGACGACCTTCAGCGTGGCCCAGGCTCCCCCGAACATCGTCATCATCTACAACAACTCTACGAAGACCAGCACCACCTACGTCAACACGACCGAGGCGCCAGCCGGAATCTCAGTCGGTGCGTTGGGGGCGATCCTGATCGTGGTCGGCATCATCGTTGGTGCCCTGATCGGGTATCTCTTCCTGGCACCCAAGAACCGAGGAGGCAAGCCCTCCTCCCCTGAGCCCTGGTCCGGACCCGCAAGCGGGGGCAAGACACAGTAGGTAAGCGGATAGATACCTCAACCATGGGAGGGGGGAAACCCCCTCCCGTCAACTCTTTTCTCTCTTTCTTTGTTCTACGGATTGGTTGTAAACTGTGGGTTCGTCACTGAATACCGGTTGAACCGATACCTCTACCTCTCGGCTAACGGACCGAATGTCCCAGGGGTATCAACGCTCGTGTGGAACGCGTAGCATCACGGTATCAGCCCATTGGGCCGCCTCAGGGATCAGAGGAACTCTTGGGGGTTGATCTCGGAGGCCCCGATATCCGCGCCCTTTCCAGACTTCCAGACGGGGTATTCAGGGGTCCACCTTCCGACCTTGAAAGGTTGCCAGCGGTAGTTCGTGAACTTCCCGGACTTCCACTCATCCGGGGATGGTACACGCCAGAGGAGATTCCAGAGTAGGACATCCGCGTAGATGGAAAGTACGAAGAGGATGATGGTGACCGCCTGTAGGGCTCCGTTCACCGCCACGTAGACGCTGAGGAGCCCGAGACCTTCCGAGAGGAGGAGACCCAGTATCACCCATGGTTTGAGGGCCGTGGCAAAGAACCACTCCTTCCAAGGAGTTCCCGGGGTATCGATCGACCTCTTCCGTTCTTCGGGACTGAGGCCCACTCCCCCTTTCAGCATGGAGCGCACCGGTGCCCGCTAGGGCTTCGCCTTGTAGCGATCTCGGAGGGGACGGCCCAGCGAAGGGGAAAGGGTAGCATCCGCGGACAGAGAGTTCTCCTCGAGCGGTGCGGACCTCCAGCGGAAGGAAGCAGAAGGGGGTGGAGGAGGTGGGGGGGGAGGTGAAGCGGCTCTTGGTAGGGGAGCGGGTGCTTCCGAGGAGGGAAGGGGCTTCGAAGGGCTCTGGGTCGGCGCCGGGCTCGGAGGAGCGACAAAAGAAGTCGGGGGCGGGCTCCGTGGGGGAGGGGGCGGAAGTGGTTGTACGGCGGGGACCGGCGGAGGCGGTGAAGGGGGTGGCGAAGGGGCGGGAGCGCTCGAAACCCGCGGAGGGATCGTTGTCGCAACGGGCGGGCCCCGCTGCGGGGGTGGTGCAACGGGAGAAGGGGGAGGACTCCGCTCGGGAAGACTGGAAGGCATCGGGGGCGGCGGGGCACGGGTTGAGGGCAAGGGAGCTGCAGCGCTGGCTGCGACCACCTCAGGGCCGACCGGTTCGCTGGACATCCCGGATGGTCTCGAACCCATGGAGACGACCCCAGAAGACAGCATCGGCACCGGGACGCCCTCGGATCCTTCGGTGTAGAGGTG
>JAKAOF010000060.1 GCA_021823345.1 Thermoplasmata archaeon | reverse complement strand
GTGTTCAGCACCGTGCCTTTGAAGTTGTCATAGAGCGGGAAGACCTGGGCCCCGTTGTCCAGCTCGGCATAGGTGCCCGAGAGTTGTGGGGCCTCTCCGGTCGGCCCCGCGGCAGAGAGTCCGTGATAGTTGGTCGGACCGATATCCATGTCCACGACCTCCGTAGTCAAGGCGGGAATGTCGAACAACTGGAGCCAGACCATGGTGGAAGCGGCGGTATTCGAAGGATTGTTTTCGATCCAGGCCGGGATGGTGGTCCCATTGAGATACGTGAACCAGACGTTCGACCAGTTCGCGTTGATGTACGTGGAGTAGGTGGAAGAATCCACCAAAATGGACTGTTCATAGGTCCCCGTCCCCACGGACTGGGCGTTGCTGATCGAGATGGGCACCTTGACATTCGCGGCGACCGGTACCATGGGATGAACCGAAGAGGCGCTCGGAACGGAGGAGCTACGCGCGGGGGGAGTGGCGGAAGACGACGGTGGGGGAAGTTGCCGGGGAGTGTTCGCGGCGTTCACTCCCGCTGAGGCGACCTGCGGGAGGGCAGGGTGGGACGAATCGACCCCGAGGATGACGCTGGAGGAAGGAACGAGGAAAAGGGCGAGAACGGCCAACGAAAGGAGGACCGGGCCGAAGCGCTTCCATCGTGCTCCCTTCTCGCTTGTCTGGTTCGCCTCCCGCCCCATCACTTCATCCCTTCCTTACTGTAGTGTTGCATCGTTAAGACCCCTCGTAGAGCGTAGCCTATGCGAGAGACGTGACAAAACAAGGCATCCGGCCTATTTCATCTTACCCGATGGGCCGGCCAGGACCCCCTTCACGTGGCGAGAGTCTCCCACCCTGGGGACTCGCGGATCCCCGGCGACATTTATGCCCATGAATCGTCCAAGGTCGGGGGGGTGGTGCCGCGAGCCGGGCTTGAACCGGCGGCCTTAAGATCTTCAGTCTTACGCTCTCCCAACTGAGCTACCGCGGCAGTTATGACTGAAGGGGACATGCAGGGCCCGTTAAAAGCCTAACATGAGGCGGCTCGTCATTACGGAGAAATTCAACACAGCGCTGCGGATCGCCGTAGTGCTCTCGGGGGGGAAGATGAAGCGGGAGCGCCAGGGCCCGGTCGCCGTATTCTCCTTCGAACGGGAGGGCGACGAGTTCACCGTCATGGGGCTCCGCGGGCACATCGTGGAGCTCGATTACTCCGAAGAGCTCAACCACTGGGACCTTGCGACCCTTCCGCAGCTTCTCGAGGCCACCCCCCAGCGTTCCGTGACCGAGCCGGGGATCGTCGATACCGTGCGCCGGATCGCTCCGACCCACCAGATGGTCATCCTGGCGACCGACTGGGACCGTGAAGGGGAGGTCATCGCTGCCGAGTGCCTCGAGATCATCCAGGAGGTCAATCCCAATATCCAGGTCCAGCGGGCGCAATACAGCGCCATGTCGAAATCCGAGATCGAGAAGGCCTTCTCGGACCTCAAGCTGCTCGACCGCAACTTGGCGGACGCCGGCATGGCCCGCCAGAACATCGACCTCATGTGGGGCGCCCTGCTCACGCGCTACCTTACGCTCGTCTCCCGTATGGAAGGCGGGTACTCCAGTTCGAGTTCGGTTCTGTCGGCCGGGCGGGTGCAGACCCCGACCCTCGCCCTCCTGGTCGACCGGGACAAGGAGATCCGCACCTTCGTTCCCCAACCCTTCTGGGAGATCTCCGTCACGGCGGAAGTGGCCGGGGAGACGTTCGAGCTTCGGCACGAGCATGGCCGGTGGTTCGACCACAAGGAGGCGGAGGCGGTCCACAAGAAGATGTCCCGGGCCCAGGAGGGCAAGGTGGCGGAGTTCTCCGAAGAGGAGGAGAATGTGCGACCTCCCATCCCCTTCAGCACTACCCTGTTCCTGGCGGAGGCTACCCGGTTGGGACTCTCCGCTTCGAGCGCCATGCGGATCGCGGAGGACCTCTACACCGGCGGGACCATCAGTTATCCACGTACTGACAACACGGTCTACCCGCGGACGCTCGGTCTCCGAGGGATCCTCGAGATGCTGGAGGAAGGACCCTTCTCCAAGGAAGCGAAGTACGTCCTCTCGCAGGAGAAGCTGCGGGCGACCCGGGGCCGGATGGAGACCACCGACCATCCTCCCATCTACCCCACCGGGAAGTTCGAGCTCAAGGCCCTATCGACCGAGCGCGGTCGAGTGTACGAGCTGGTCGCTCGCCGGTTCCTGGCCACCACGGCTCCGGATGCGAAAGGGATCCGCCGCAAGGCGAAGGTGTTGGTCGCGGACGAGGAGCTCGAGGGGGGCGGATTCCGGCTCACGGACCGCGGCTGGTACGACGTTTATCCCTATTATGAGGCCAAGGAGAACGACTTCCCGAAGCTCGTGGCCGGATCCACGGTGAAGATCCTCGAGGTCCGGATGCATGAGGGGCGGACCGAACCTCCGCACCGCTACTCCCAGGGGGGACTCATCCAGGAGATGGAGAAGCTCGGGTTGGGCACGAAATCCACCCGCCATGAGATCATCCAGAAACTGGTGGAACGGCGGTACATCGTGATGAAGGGGCTCGAGCCCACCTCGAGCGGGCTCGCGGTCACGGAGGCCCTGGAGACCAATGCCAGTCTCGTGACGAAGCCGGAGATGACGGGCCGCCTTGAGGAGGACATGACCGCGATCGCCGGCGGCGAGAAGTCCTTTGAAACCGTGGTCACCGAGTCCCGGGACATGCTGCGGGAGGTCCACAAGCTCCTGGTCGAGAATGCCGATGGGATACGGGACACGCTCACCGGTGCGTTGGACAAGCAACATCTGGTGGGACTCTGCGTCAAGTGCGAGGGCCCTCTGCGGATGCAGACCTCGCAACGGGGCCGACGGTGGGTCCAGTGCGCGAACAACCCTCGCTCCTGCACGGTCAGCTATTCCCTCCCGTCCGCCGGGCACATCGAACCCTGTGGGGAGGTCTGTGCGAAGTGCCGGGTCCCGATGGTCCGCATCATCCACCGCGGGCAACGCCCCAAGAACTACTGCATCAATCCCGAGTGCGAGACCCACCAGAAGGAGTACTCGATCGGGACCTGTCCGAAGTGCAACTCGCCGCTCCACATCAAATACTCCTTCCGCGGGAAGCGCTTCGTCTCCTGCAGCGGGTTCCCGAACTGTCGGGTGAGCTACCCGCTGCCGCAGAACGGCCGTCTGGACCGGCACCCCGAACCGTGTGGCGCCTGTGGTGCCCCGATCGTGACCGTGGTCCGGGCGGGACGCCCCCCGTGGACCATCTGTATCAATATGGAATGTTCCACTCGAAAGCAAAGCTATATAGCCAGTGATACAGTGACAAAAACCGAGGAGAAGACCGATGGAGCAAAGTCGGGGAAGGTTCGACGCAAGCCTAGTGCTTCCCACGTACAACGAAGCGGCAACCGTCGGGCACGTGCTCCGACAACTGGATGAAGTCCTCTCGCGCGAAACCTTCCGTTCCGAGATCCTCCTGGTCGATGACGGCTCCGAGGACGGGACCGTAGATGTCGCTCAGCAGCTGACCCTGCGCACCCCGCTGCGGATCATTGTCCGGGAGGGGGAGCGGGGGCTCGCTTCCGCCATCCTGAACGGTTTCAATGCGGCGGAAGGTCGCGTGGTGTTGGCGATGGACTCCGACGGGAGCCATCCCCCCTCGCTCGCTCCCACCCTCATCAAGGTCGTGATGAGCGGAGAAGCCGAGATGGCGATCGCCAGCCGCTACGTGGAAGGAGGCTATGTCGTCAACTGGCGGATGGAACGCCGGCTGCTGAGCGCCGCCGCCACGCTCATGGCCTTGCCGCTCACCAACGGCACCAAGGTGCAGGACCCGATGAGCGGGTTCTTCGCCGTCGACAAGCACATCCTGTGGCGGTCCTCGGTCCGTCCCATCGGGTTCAAGCTCGGGTTCGAGATCCTCGTGCGCTGCCGCCCGCTCCCGGTCGTGGAGATCCCGTTCGTGTTCCACGACCGGCTGGCCGGGTCGAGCAAGTTGAGCTTCCGGCAGATCGCCGACTACGTGTGGCACGTGGCCTCCCTCTACCGCTTCGCGTACCAGCGACGTCTCTCGACCGGGTGACGGGGCCCCCTCTCCGGGTCCAACCCCCGGGACGGCTTCCCTTCGCAAGCAAGGCTTAACTAACGGCCGAAGTGACTTGTGAGTGAGTTGGGGTCGAATGGCAGACGGGGAGCCTTCGCAACCGAGATCGCCGCCACGCTCCCTTCGGGTGCTGAGTGCCCTGAACCTCGGGTTCTTCGCCGGACTCTCCGTGGTGGTAGGAGCCTACCTGGCCGGAGACCTCTCGCTCCTCGGTGATTTCTCCCAAGCTCCCTATCTTATCTTCGGGCTGGTTTTCGGGGGGCTGCTCCTGCCGATCCTCCCCGCTCTCACCATGAAGCGTCGGCCGTTGTACGCCACCGTCTGGGCGCTCTTGGGGCTCGTGCTGACCATAGCCGCGGCGTTCTGGAACTTCTTGGATCCCGTGACCACCAACCCGGAGTTCCTGGTCCGCGGACTCGTGTCCGCCGGGCTCGTGCTGACGACGGCGGCCCTGTGGAGCATCCTTTACCGGGCCGAGTGGATGCCCGTCCACACGACCGGCCGACGACTGTGGCTTTACTCGTTCGTGGGCACCGCGGTCCTCGTGATCGTATCGTCGGTCATTTACATTGCGGAGAGCTACGCGTACTTTCCAGAAACGATCCTCCTCTGGGAAGGAATCGGGGCGGTCCTCTTCATCCTCCTCTTCCTTTCGGCCCGGCGGCGGCCCGCCGGGGTCGAGGGGACCCCGCGAGACCCGGTGACCTCCAGCTCCTCGGGCTCGACGCACAATAGCGCTCGGACCAGTGCGATCCTCCCGGCCCTACTCGTAGTCATCCTGCTCGCCAGCGCCGGTTCGCCGCTGGTGGCCGGTCCAACGCCGACCGACAGTACCCCGTCGGGAAGGTCTTGGCAAGGAAGCTCGACGACCGCGACCCCGATCAAACATGTGGTCATGATGATGCTGGAAAACCACGCCTTCGACAATGTCTTTGGCGTGTACCCGTCCGACCCGCTCACCGCGAGTTCCGGGATCTCGGCCAACCTCACCGCGCCGGAGAACCTCCTGAGCTTGCCTTCCATGCCTTCGGGGCTCTCCGCGGTCCCCAACGGGAGCTTTGATGCGGGGGGTCCTATCGAAGGATACAGCGCGTACCACTTGGATGTCGATGGGGGCAAGATGGATGGGTTCCGACAGTACTCGGGGCCCGCCGCCGTCACGTACCTCACTTCGAGCCAGGTCGCCCCGGAGTGGGACTGGGCGGAAGAGTACGGTCTTGCGGACAATTACTTCGCCCCGATGCTGACCGAGACGAACCCGAACCGTCTCTACTCGATGTGCGGCTTCTCACCCGTTATCAACGATTATGGTCCGCCCCCGGGGATCCCTTACGACCAGTGCATCTTCTCCGAGCTCTCCGCCTACAACGTGAGCTACGGGTACTACGTCCAGGACCCTTCCCAAGGGATCGGCAACCTGGGATACATCCAGGGGATCACCCCCCAGTCCCCCTGGATCGGCACCTTCTCGGATTTCTTCTCCCAGCTGTCGAGCGGATCCCTGCCCCAAGTGTCGTGGATGGAGCCGGTGGACGGGGGGTCCGGGGCCAGTTACGATCAGTTGCCCGACACGCTCGGGGGGACCATGTGGCTCCTCAAGGTCGTGGACTCCATCATGGAGAGCCCCGAGTGGAACAGCACGGCGATCTTCATCACCTATGACGAGGGGGGAGGCTTCTACGATCAGGTCGCCCCGCCCACCCTCGACGGCGAGCCCCTCGGACAGCGGGTCCCCCTCCTCGTGATCAGCCCGTACTCCAAGGAGGACTACGTGTCGAACTCGCTCCTCAACCACTGTTCGTTCCTCGCCTTCGCGGATTACAACTGGCACCTCCCGGCGCTGAACGGGTTTGTCGGGGCCTCCACGGTTCCGCTCGACTTCTTTGACTTCGGGGCCGCTCCCCGGGCCCCGGTGGACCTCACGGCCGCCAAGGGGTTCCCCGTGCCCTCCTCCCTCCCCTTCGACGCATCGAATGCGCATGTGGCGTCCCTCTCCTCGCTGTTTCCGCAACCGCTGCAGGTCCCGCTTTCCGGTCTCGGATATGCACGGAGCGGGTCCACGAACGTCACGTTGCAGTCCCTGGGTGCCGGGGTCTATGTCTCGTCGAACTTCTCGGACGTGGCGATCTACGAGTCCCCGCTCACCCTGATCGTGGTGTTCGACCTCGAGCTGGCATTGATCCCCTTCGGGATGTCGAGGGCCGTCCGCCGACGCCCGTCGCGGCCCTGAGTCGAGCGTCCGTCACAAAGGGGGCCTGAGATGGGGTTATCTCACGGGGAAGAGCGTGTGAACCACGGGGTCCGCACGGGGGTTTCAGGGCCCCGGGGCCCTCCGGTCTATGAGGAGAAGGGATAAGAACCCCTCGTTCTGTGGGCGGGAGAGTGGGTCCGTAGCTCAGACCGGCAGAGCAAGCGGCTCTTAACCGCTTGGTCCAGGGTTCGAATCCCTGCGGGCCCGCTC
>JAKAOF010000059.1 GCA_021823345.1 Thermoplasmata archaeon | reverse complement strand
GGCGTTGGAACGGATGTCCGCCCCAGGGGAAGGACCTAGTGACCGAGACCTTCAACGAAGGTCACTTCGGCCTGGCCGTGGGTCTTGTTCTTGAGCTTCTCTTGAAGTTCGGACTGCACCCCGCCCGGGATGTCCACGATACCACTCCAACTGCCGTCCGAGCCCCACTCCTCCTCGAGGATCTTCCCGGCGGCCTTGAGGTCCGAGATGATGCGAGGGTACTGGGCCGCTTCCACCTTGATCCGGACCTTCACGTGCTCCATCCGGATGGGGATGAGGGGGCGCAGCTTGTCGAGGGCATCGTTCGAGAGGGCCTCGACGTCGCGGAAAGGGTCCACGTGGAACTTGGCCTCCTCCAGGGCGGCGGAGATCCGGCCTGGGGGGTGCGGTGCCCCCGTTTGGGGGTTGATCGCGTTCCGGGCGATGAAATCGACCACCTGACGGCGCTTCTGTTCCACCATCGCCCGCTTCTGGTCGGTGGTGATCTGGACCTCCCCGTGTTGGATGATCTCCCGGGCGATCACGAAGACATCTGTCGTGTTGAACTGCTTCTTGAGGAACTCATCCGAGACCTTGTCCCCCTTCTTCGCATCCTTGTAGATGTGGTCCTGGGCGAGACGCTCGCGCAGGTCGAGGTCCTTGCCGGCCTTGATCTCCGGCACGACAGCCGGGTCGACGAGGACCTCGAAGTGACTCCCCGCCTTCACCAGGCGGGCGATGACGGCGTCCTCGGCCTTGACCATCTAGCTCTTGGAGTTCTTCCCCGAGGGTGGGGGAAGACGCGCAGCGAACTTGTCCACCTGATCGGAGGAGAGCCGCTGGAACCCCTTGTCTTTCGTGATCACACAGATCTCGACGGTGGCGAGGTTGGCCGGGTCTTCCATCGACTGCTGGAGGCCCTGAAGTGCGAGCAACACGCCTTCGTCCATGCTCATCCCTTCGGTGTACTTCTCTTCGAAGAGCTCCATCACGGGCGTCCGGTTGCCCCCGATGGAGGAGGCACGGAAGGAGGTCAAGGAACCCGAGGGGTCCGTCTCGAACAGGTGCACGCCGGTGTCGTCGATCCCGCCCACGAGGAGGGCGGTGCCGAAGGGGCGGACGCCCCCGAACTGGGTGTACTGCTGCTTGTAGTCGCAGACGGCGCGCACGAGCATCTCGAGGCTGATCGGCTCGTTGTAGGTGACGCGGTTGATCTGCGAGGTCAGGCGCGCGTAGTCGACCAGGACCCGGGCGTCGGCGACCAGTCCAGCGGTGGCCGCGCCGATGTGGTCATCGACCTTGTGGATCTTCTCGACCGAAGAAGGCTCGGCCAGCTTCGGGTTCGCGATCCGCCGGTCCGCGACGAGGGCGACTCCATCCTTGAAGATGACGCCGGCCGTGGCCGTTCCTCGGCGCACAGACTCTCGGGCGTACTCGACTTGGAAGAGGCGGCCGTCGGGGGAGAAGACCGTGATCGCTCTGTCATATGCCATCTGGCCGGGTTGCATTTCCATTTTAGGTCACCTAATCCCAATTTGGGTGATGGGGGGATAATGGGCGAGGCTAATAAGGCATTCGCAAATCGCCGCGCTTCCCTCCGCCGAGGCGGCACCGGAAATCCTCGCGGGTAGGTCCCGGCCCCCCCCCACCTTGGTGGGGGGGAAAAAGGTCTATCCGATGCGGCTCTGCCACCCGGCGTGAAGGCACGGGACGACCAGCGGGTCACGGCAGGCGTCCGAATCTCCCCGGAAGTGCCCTTCGTCGGGAGGAAACGGGAGCGGGACGAGCTGCGTTCGGCCCTGACCCGGACCCAGGCCGGAACGGGTTCCGCCTGGATCCTCGAGGGTCCCGGAGGCATCGGGAAGACCCGGTTGGTGCGTTGGGTCCAGGAGATCGGGAACCGGGAGGGCTTCCACACCCCCTGGGGCTACGCCCTCAAAGATGTGAACACCACCTTCTTCCCATTCCAGCAGATCTTCCGCACTCGCGCCGAGCCCTCGGGCCGCACCGCGGAAGAGGGCTCCGACGGGACCCTCGGGTCGCCGGTGATCATCTTCGAGGAGGACCGCCCGCAGGCGATCTTCGGGATGTTGGACGCCCCGAAGGGTTCCGCGCCCGGTCTCATCCTGGCCCGGGACCGCCCCGAGACGCTCCGGGCCCGCCATCCGAACCTGCCTTCCTCGGCCCGTCTGCTATGGCTCTCCAAGGGGGAGAGCCCGGAGAAGCTCTCTCCCGCCGACATCGATGCCATCGGGAACGTGATCGAGGAGCACTTCCGCGCCGCCCAAGGGAGCTGGACCGTGATCACCGGCATCGAGTATCTGATCGCCCAGAACAACTTCCCGGCCGTGCTGCGCCTGGTACAGTTCCTGCGCGATTGTGCGGAAGAACATGGCGGATCCGTGCTGCTCTCGATCAATCCGGAGACCCTCGACAAGCGGGAACTCTCCCTGCTGGAAGGGGAGGGGGACGTGCGACGCACACAAGCCCCCGCCGCGCCCACGGTCGCTCCGCCCGAGACCGCGGTCGCGACGATGATCCGGTATCTGGAGACGTTGGAGCACGACAGCGTGTCCCGCCCGCAGCTCCTCCTCGTGGATGACCTCCAGTGGGCGGACCCGGACTCCCTGCGGACCTTCCAGTTCCTCGCCCGCAACGTGCTCGACCTCCGGGTGATGCTCCTCGCCACGGTCCGCACCGACGAAGTACGGTCTCCCTCCGAAACCGGAGAGCTCACGTGGACGTCGATCCTCGACGACATGCAAAGGGAAGGGACGGCCCACCGGATGGTGCTCCCCGGGCTCAATGCCAAGGAGGCGGCCG
The DNA here is from genome assembly GCA_021823345.1 of Thermoplasmata archaeon. Classification (GTDB taxonomy): domain Archaea; phylum Thermoplasmatota; class Thermoplasmata; order Lutacidiplasmatales; family UBA184; genus JAJYEA01. The sequence continues at coordinate 4,226 of JAKAOF010000059.1, read as the reverse complement.
AGCTCGTCCAAGGGATCTTCGGCGTCCCCTTGGCCGCCGGGGCCCAGGACGCCACCCTGCAGAGCCTCGTGGAACAGTCGGGGGGGAACACCTACTTCATGCTCGAGACCTTGCGGCAGCTCGCGGAGACCGATCAGGTCCGGATCGGGGACCGGGGCCTAGTCTGGAACTCCTCCGGAGGTGGGGGAGACGGTCCCCAATTCCGTGTACCCGAGTCCCTGCGCCGGCTGGTCGCCCGGCGCCTGGAGGCGCTTCCCGAACCCGACCTCGACCTCCTCCGGTGGGCGGCGGTCGCGGGGAGCGAGTTCGATTCAGAACCCTTGGCCGGTACCCTGCCGCTTCCTCGGGGGACCGTGGAACAGGCGATCCTCCGGCTGGAACGAGAGGAACGGCTGCTCGAAAAGCCGGAAGATGGCCCGCGGGGCCCCCGTTGGTCCTTCGGCCACCCCCTCGTATGGGAAGTGGTCATGGGGGAGATCTCCGAGGAGGACATGGCCCGCCGCGCGCTCCGACTGGGCGATTGGTGGGCGGCGAGCCGTCCCCAGGACGTCGAGACGATCGCCCGACTCTATCACGAGGCGCGCCATCCGGTGAAGGGGCTCGCCTGGGTCCGGAAGGCGCTCGAGGCCGCCCTCCGGAACCGAGCCCTCGAACCCAGCGAGCGTTTCCACCGATGGCTCCAAGAGCTGCTCCTTTGGAGCGGGGCCGAGACGGACGTGCGCGTCCGGGAGGGGTTGACGGTCGCCCTGCATCTGCTCGAGTTCCTAGGACCCTCGCCGGAAACGGAACGTATCCTCCGGTCGCTCCTCGCCCAGCACCCTTCCCGGGAGCTCCGCTGGGAGACCGAGGCGGCGTTGGCCTCCACGCTCGCGAGCACTTCCGTCACGGAGGCGGTCCGCCTCATCGATGAACTGCGCCGGGAATGGACGGGGCTCGAGGGAGTGGAGCTGCGGCTCCAGGGACTCGTGGGAGTGGCCGCAGCCCGGGCCGCGGCCTCACAGGCCCGTGAGGAGAACGTCGAGAGCGAGGGGGATCGCGTTCTGGCGTTGGGGGAAGGACTTCCCACGTGGATCGAGGCGCAAGCGGCCTACTACTCGGGCGGCGCCTCCGCCCACCGCGGAGCCTTTGACAAGGCGCGGGAGCGGCTGCGCCTGATCGAGCGGCTGGCGGCCCGCGGAAGGAACCCGCGCCTCCTCTCCAACCAAGCGAGCCTCGAGATGTTCATCGCCGAAGCGACGGGCGAGGCCCTCCGCCAGGTCAAGGCTTCCGAAGTGCGGCTCGAGCTCTCGCGGGAGATCGGCAACCCGTGGGACATCGCCCTCGCCCTCTCCAATCTCTGCGGAGGGTATCTCGTGGCGGGCGACATCGAGTCCGCGAAACGGGTGGTCGTCGAGTTCCGTCAGTTCACGAACCGTTTTCACATCGAATACGCCGAGACCCTGGTCCAGATCCGGGATGCGGACAACACCCTGCACGAGGGGAGGGGGGAAGAGGCCCGCCGGATGTTCGAATCGCTCGAGGAGAAGATCCTCCGCTCCGGAAACGTCGAACTGCTCCTGTCGATGCAGCTCAATCTGGCGGATGCGTACCTCGCCCTGGGCGATCTGACCAACGCTCGCCGGGAGATCACCCTCATGCGCTCCTCCGGTCGTGCGATCCGGGCTTCCGAACTCCTCAACCTCTACATGCTCGAGGGCCGGTGCGACCTCTTCGAGGGACTGGGCGAGGAGTCCCGTTCGCACTTCGAAGAGGCGGTCAAGCTGGCCCACACGCTCGGGAACCGGCTCCACGCGGGCACCGCGGAGATGCATCTCGCCCTGTGGGAGGACGCGTTCGGAACGGTGGATGCCGCCAAGAGATATCGCGAAGGGGCGCATGCGAAGTTCCTGGAGTGCGGGTTGCGACCGAGCGCCTGGGAGTTCAACTGGCCCCCGCCGTTGTCGAAAGCGATCGTTCCCACGGAGGGCGCCCGCCCGTCCCCTCCGCCGTCCTCCCCCTGAGCAGAGCCTCGAACAGGGGTCGCTCCCCGAGGGTTCACGAAGAAGGACGGGCCGGACGCGGTACTTCGCGCAGGTGTTGGAGACGGGCTTCCAATGCCGCGCTCAGCTCGGGCAGCGCCGGTGCGCCCGCCAGGTCCCTCCGGGCGGCGATCGCCGCCTTTCCGGCGAGGATCCGGGCGACCCGTCCCTTGTGCGGGACGGGGGCGGCCTGGACGGCGGGATGGAGAAAGAGGAGCCCATACTTCGGAGGGTCTCGACCGGTCCGCAGATGATCGAAGAAGGCGCGCTCCGCCCCCAGGATCTGAAGGGTTCCCGACGGCAACTTGGCCAAACGTTCGAGCCCGCCGGCCTTCTCGACCAACCGAGCAGCGAGCATGGGTCCCAAGAGCGCCGAGAGGTTGGGTAGCCGAGCGTTCGCCTCCGTCTCCACGGCGGCTTCCATCGCGTGGACCCCCTCCCTCAGGTCGAGGACCAGTTGGGCGATCCGCCGGCGTGCGAGCAGGATCGGGGCCTCCGTCGCCTGCGCCACCATCTGGCGAGCCACGGCGCCGGCTCCCTCGTCCTCGCGGGTCCCTTCCGCCGGAGCCTCGTTGACCCACCAGTTCGCCAACCGCTCCGCCAACAGGTTCTCGACGGCTTCCATGTCCTGGATGGACCGGACCCCTTCCCCGATCTCCTGCGACGGGCCGAGGGCGGTCTCGAGAAATGACGTTCCGAAGCGCTGCAGGAGCTCCTGCTCCCACGAAGGATCGAACCCTTGTTCGCGAGCGGGGACCGGAGGGACGAACCCCGAGGCGGGACGGACCTTGAAGGGGCGGAACCGGGCATCCCGGGACGACACGGCTTGGGGCGAGAGCCGAACGGCCTCCTCCCACGCGGCCCGCTCCTCCGGGGTGAGCGTTCCTTCGGCGCGGACCTTCCATCGGTCCAGGATCTCGGACCGGTCCGTGGGGAACGGGTAGGCCTGGACGACCTTTCCCTTGTCCACCAGGAACGCACCGAACCAACGGGTGACGATCTCCATCAGTCCATGCGCAGTCCGCCGTTGACGTGAACGGTCGTACCGGTGAGATAGGATGCCTGGGGGGTCGCAAGGAACGCAATGGCCGCGGCGACGTCCTCCGCCGTTCCCAGCCGACCCGCCGGGATGGTCTTCTCCCGTTGCTGGCGAACCTCCGGGGTGTCGTCCGCCAGGATGGCGGTGTCGATCGATCCCGGGGCCACGACGTTCACCGTGATCTTCGGTGCCAGTTCCCGGGCGAGGGATTTGGCCAGTCCCCCCAGGGCCGCCTTGCTCGCGGCGTAGTCCGCCCCGTGCGTGGAGCCGTTCAGTGCGAGGATACTGCCAACGAAGATGATCCGACCGGCCGACGCCTTCCGGATCAGCGGCAGGAACTCCTTCGTGACCACGTAGGGCGCCCACAGGTTCGTGATCAGGGTGTACATGAACTCCTCGTCGCCCAGGTCTTCGATCGTCCGACGGGGATACTCCCCGGCGTTGTTGACCAATACCTCCAGGGAGGGGAAGTGTCGGCCCACTTCCTGGGCAAGGTGCTCGATCTCCTTCTTGCTGGTAAGGTCCGCCGCCACGGCAAAGGACACCCGCCCCATGCCCGAGATCTCCTGAACCAGGGCCTCGGCTTCGGCCTTGTGGGACCGATAGTGCACGGCGATATCGCACCCGGCCCGGGCAAGGGCGCGCGCGGTGGCCCTTCCGATCCCGGTTCCTGCCCCCGTGACGAGGGCATGCCCCCCCTCAAGCCCCATGGACCCCTGGAGGGGCGCTCCCTTGTAAAGATTGAGGGCCGGCCCGAGAACGATGCACGAGACGGGTCACCGTGGACTCTCCGTCCGTGTATCGAAGAGGGCGGCCGACCACCCGTGGGCCCGGGCCGCCCGCACGTTCGCCGGACGGTCGTCGATCAGGAGGACCTCCGACGGGGTTCTCCCCAGGATGCGCTCGGCCGCTCGAAAGGCCCGTGGTTCGGGCTTGCCCACGCCCATCTCGTAGGACAGGAGCCAAGGGGAGAAGGAACGGAATGCCGGTAGCTTCCGGAAAAGGGCGGTGTGGGTCGCGTCCGTGTTGGAGAAGATCCCGGTCTCGAACCCTCGCTTCCGGAGGAGACCGGCGAGACGAACCGAACGAGGGATGACCCGCAAATGGTCCTGGAGCGTGCCGACCCAGAGCTGCCGATAGTTCCGAGGCATCGGGATCTCGAGCTGTTG
>JAKAOF010000058.1 GCA_021823345.1 Thermoplasmata archaeon | reverse complement strand
GTGGATGACGTGATCACCGTCCAGGTAGCTGGGAGCCAGGGGTTCCTGTCCCAGAAGACCGTGAACGCCTCGGAGGTCCCCCTCGTCGCCGCCACCCCCCATGTCCAGTCGGTGCAACGGATGCTCCTCCACTTCGACCGCACCGGGGGAGGGAACCGCTCGCAGGGCTTTGCGCTCGTGGAGGGGATCGACGTGAACGGACCGATCTCGGTCTACTTCTCGGGCGATGTCAACATCACCTCGGGCTCCGACCTCACCCCCTCGGACGCCAACGCCACGGATGCCATCGTCGGGACACAGTACGCCTCCCAGACCGGAAGTGGCGTGGGGAGCACGATCAACCTCAACGGGACCTCCTTCACGGTGGTCGGGGAGTACACCACGGGTACGAGCTTCGGGGACAACGGGATCGTCGCCCCTTTCGCCCCCTTGGCCAAGGCCCTGAACGTGACCGGGGCGAACCTCCTCTACGTCACCGCGGATTCCGTCGCGAACGTCAACACGGTCGTCTCGAAGCTGCGAAGCGAGCTCGGCAGCTACTATGACGTGAGCGCCCTCTCTTCCACGGAAGGAGCCTTCATCAGCCTGGCCGTGGGCTCGATCACCTCCGAGGGAAACTCGATCGAGTCCACGAGCGAGCTCGGGGCGGAATCCTCGCTCGCGGTCGGCGCCGCCGTGATGGTCTTCGTGATGGTGATGGTCGCTTCCGAGCGGACCCGGGAGATCGGTCTCCTCAAGGCGCTCGGCTTCCGCAACGGCAAGATCGTGGCGCAGCTCTTGCTCGAGTCGCTCCTCCTTTCCGCCATCGGGTTCGCCGTGGGGGTCCTGCTCGCTTCCTGGCTCGGGCCGACGATCGACCAACGGGTCCTCAACCAAGGGAGCGCGACAGGGCTCGCCGCCTTCGCGCGCGGCTACTTTGGCACGTTCTCCTTCTCGCTGGGCCTCCAGACGCTGCTGCTGGGCGCTGCCGTGACCGTGGGACTCGGCCTCCTGGGATCCCTCTACCCCGTCGTTCGGGCCATCCGTCTCAAACCCTCCGAGGCGCTCCGGTATGAGTGAGGAAAAGGGCCCCATGATCCTCATGGAGGACGTGACCAAGGAGTTCCCCATCCGGGGACGGAGCGACCCGGTGCGCGCACTTCGCGGGGTGAACCTGCGGATCGAACGGGGCGACCGCGTCGCGATCCGGGGCCCGAGCGGTAGCGGCAAGAGCACGCTGCTCCAGCTCCTGGGAGCGCTCGACGTGCCCACCACGGGCCGGGTCCTCCTCGATGGCCGGGACCTTGCCTCCATGAACGAGCGGGCCTTGACGGATTACCGCGCCCGCACGGTCGGGTTTGTCTTCCAGCAGTTCAACCTCGTCGCGAACCTCTCGGCGCGCGAGAACGTGGAACTCCCCTTGGAAGCGACGGGCGTGTCGAAGGAGGAACGCCACGAGCGGGCCGACAAGCTCCTTTCCCAGGTGGGGATGGGGGAGCGCACCAGCCATTTGCCGGCGAAGCTGAGCGGGGGCGAGCAGCAGCGGGTCGCCATTGCTCGGGCGCTCGCCAACAAGCCCTCCATGGTGCTCGCGGACGAGCCCACCGGGAACCTGGACACGGAGACCGGGGACGCCATCTCCGCGCTCCTCATGGAGCTCAGCCGGAGCTCCGGCGTCACCGTCGTGGTCGTCACGCACTCCGCCCGGATGGCGCGGAATTGTGACAAGCGCTTCGTGATCCGGGACGGGAAGATCCGCGAGGAGCGCCCCGATGCCGTGGCGGACCCCGACGACGAGGAATAGTCCCGGGACCGCAGAGCGATCTGCGCGATCTCAGAGCTTCTTGAGGGCCTGGACGACCTTCGCGAGGCTGTCCGTCGCATCCCCGTAGAGCATCTTGCAGTTGTCCCGGTAGAAGAGGTCGTTCTCGATCCCGGCGAACCCCTTGCCTTGCCCGCGTTTGAGCACCACGACGGCCTTCGCCTGCTCCACCTCGAGGACCGGCATCCCGAACAAGGGGCTGCCCTGGCGGTGCGCAGCGGGATTCACCGTGTCGTTCGCCCCGATGACCATGGCGACGTCGGTGGTCGCGAACTCCGGGTTGATCTCGTCGATATCGAAGAGCTTGTCGTAGGAGACCCCCGCTTCCGCAAGCAGGACGTTCATGTGCCCGGGCATCCGACCCGCGACCGGGTGGATGGCGAACTTCACGGTCACCCCCTTCTGCTCGAGGATGTCGCACATCTCCTTGACCTTCCCCTGGGCCTGGGCGACGGCCATTCCGTATCCCGGGGCGATGATCACCTTGGAGGCGTAGGCCAACTGCATCGCGACATCGTCGGGGTCCGTCGGCTTGAGCGAGCCCTTGATCTCGACCCCCGTCTCCTCCTTGGAGCCGAAGGCGCTGAAGAGGACGTTGGAGATCGAGCGGTTCATCGCCTTCGCCATGAGGTAGGTGAGGAGCGAGCCGGCGGCGCCCACGATCACTCCCGCGATGATCATCGCGAAGTTGGTGAGGGCGAAGCCATCGATCCCGACGGCGATCCCGGTCAAGGCGTTGAAGAGCGAGATGACCACGGGCATGTCGGCGCCTCCGATCGGAAGCGCCATCATGATCCCGTAGAGGAGTCCGAAGAGGAAGAAGAGCGCCAGGAAGCTGATCGGGATCCCGGCGAAGAGGGCGGGGTCGTAGACGAAGAGCACGCCAAAGACGGCCGCGAGGATGAGGACCAGCGAGTTGACGATGTTCTGCCCGGGGAAGGTGACGGGCTTCTGGGTCATCCAGCCCTGGAGCTTGAGGAAGGCGATGAGGCTCCCGGCGAAGGAGACCGAGCCGATCATGCCGCCCACGAGATCCAGCGGCGAGTAGGCCCCGGAGGGGAGACCGCCGAGGAGTCCGCTCGGGAGCCCGTTCCGCATGAGGTCGACGGCCGCGATGGCGGCCGCGGCGCCTCCTCCCATCCCGTTGTAGATGGCGACCATCTGCGGCATGTTGGTCATCTTGACCTTGATCGCCGCGTAATAGGCCATGGCGCCGCCGATGGCGACGGCGATTCCCATGAGCACGAAGTTCACTTCGAGGGTGGAAGTGGGAGTGATCCCTCCATCATAGAAGGTCGCGGGGATGAGGACCGTGACCGCCACGGCGAAGAACATGCCAATGCCTGCCCAGACGATGCCGCGACGGGCCGTCGCCGGGTCGCTCATGGCCCTCAGGGCCAGCACGAACAGGATGGCGGCCACGAAGTAGACGGGCTCGATGATGTCGTAGATCCACTCCATCTCAGCTCCCCTTCTCCTTCTTCTGCTGGTCCTGGCGCTGCTTCGCGCGGTCGAACATCTCGAGGATCCGATCGGTGACGGCGTAGCCACCCGTGACGTTGGCGGCGGCGAGCAATACGGCGACGAATCCCACGATCTGCTCCGGCAGGTTCTCGGCCAGGCCGAGCATGATCATGGAGCCGGCGAGCACCGCCCCGTGGATGAAGTTCGAACCCGACATGAGGGGAGTGTGCAGAAGCGTCGGGACGCGGCTGATCACCTCGTAGCCGGCGAACGCCGCCAGGATGGCGATGTAGACGAGCGGTAGGGCCGAGACGACCCATGTCGGAAGGCTCGTCACTTCGGTCCTCCCATGAGGTCGGCGACCATCTTGTTCTGGACCGCTCCGGCCCGGGTGAGCGCGCTCCCGACGAGGATCTCATCCGTGAAGTTGCTCGTGACCTTGCCGTCCTTGTCGACGAGGAGCCCGAGGAACGAGAGGATGTTCTTGGAGAAGGTCTCGCTCGCGTGGAACGGCACGTCACTGGGAAGGTTGAGGGGTCCCAGGATGACGACCCCGTTGATCTCGACCCGCTGTCCGGGTTGGGTGAGCTCGCAGTTCCCGCCCCCCTCGGCCGCCATATCCACGATCACGGCGCCCGGCCGCATGGTGGCGACGACCTCCTTCGCGATGAGGCGAGGGGCCTTCTTGCCCGGAATGTTCGCGGTGGTGATGACGATGTCCGCCGCGGACACGGCCTTGTTCACCATGGCCGCCTCCATCGCCTTCTCCTCCGGCGTGAGCTCCCGGGCGTACCCGCCGGTGCCCTCTGCGTTGATCGGCAGCTCAAGGAACTTCGCTCCCAGGCTGCGCACCTGCTCCCCGGCCGCCCTGCGCACGTCATAGCCCTGGACGACCGCCCCCAGCCGCTTCGCCGTGGCGATCGCCATGAGCCCGGCGACCCCGGCCCCCAAGATGAGCACGGAGGCGGGGCGAATGGTCCCGGCGGCCGTGGTCAGCATCGGGAGGATCTTGGGGGCTTCTTGGGCGGCGACCAGCACCGCTCGATACCCGGCGATGGTGGCTTGCGAGGAAAGGACGTCCATCGACTGGGCTCGGGTGATCCGGGGGAGGAGTTCGAGGGCAAAGGAGGTGATCCCGCGCTGCTGGAGCGCTCGGACGCTATCGAGGTTCCGGGTGGCATTGACCTGGGCGATGAGGATGGTAGTCGGATCCAACATGGCCACCTCGGCGGCGGTGGGAGCTTGGACCTTTGCCACGACGTGGGCCCCGGCAACGAGCGCCTTGGGATCGTCGACCAGCTTGACCCCGACGGCCGAATACATGCTATCCGGGTAGTAGGCGGCCTGTCCCGCCCCGGTCTGGAGGCGGACCTCGTTGCCCGCCTTGACCAGGCGCTGAGCCACCTCGGGCACCAACGCCACGCGTTTTTCGCCCGGCGCGGATTCCTTCGGTACTGCGATTATGGCCATGCCTTCCCCTGGGAAACGGCATGCCTCAAAGCGCTGGGGTTATCAACATTGCGAGTGCGACGGGGTGGCGGGGCACCGGACTTCCGCTCGGCGGTCCCGTCCGTCGGTACTGCACGGAGGACCGCGGAGACCACGGCTTCTCCGGCGGCGAAGCACAGCAGGTCGGACCGCGCCCCGGCATAGGGCCGATCGCTCGGGGAGGAAGTCTTCGGGTTCGTCGACACCGCGAAGGCGATGTCCCCATCACTCGCCATGTGCGCGGGATAGATGCATCGGGCGACGGCATCGTTCGCCGCGGCCGCCATCCGTTGCAGTTCCCACCGGGTGGCGGGAGCATCCGTGGCGACCAATACGAGCACGGTTCCGGTACCCGGCGAGCCCCGGGAGTCCCGGAGCGTGGACCAGCGTTGGAGGATCTCCTCGCGGGACGCCCATCCCTTGCCGCTGGGAGACCGGGCCCCGGCCCGAGGGATCCCGGACCCCGGGTCGACGACATTTCCCACCGCGTTGACCACGGTGAGGCATCCCACCCGGTTGCCGTCCGGGAGCCGTACGACCGCGCTCCCCTGCCCCCCGGTCATCGAGAGTTCCTTGCCGAGGAGCTTTCCTACCCGGGCTCCCCGGCCGGCCCCCACCGGTCCGCAAGGGACCGGTCCGGAACCCGCCGCCAGCGCGGCCCGGTACCCGAGCGCCTCGTAATCGGATCGCAACTCCTCGGTCCCCGAGAGATCGAAGATCACGGCGCCCGAGATGCGCACGAGCGGAGTTCGGGCCGACCAGACGCGGACACCTCCCCCTACATCGAGGATGAACCGACGGATGCCCCGGGCAGCGTCCAAGCCGTAGAGCGAGCCGCCCGAAAAGAACAGGGCGCCCAAGAGCCCGGTCGCGCTCCCCGTCGCCAAGCCGTCGGTGTGATAGGTCCCGGGAGATCCTCCGCGCACTTCCACGGCTCCCCGGGCTCCATCGGGAAAGATCGCGACCGATACTCCCGTGGGTTCCGGGATCGCCGTGGCCATGCCGACCTTGACCCCTCGGACCTCGGTGATGGTATCTGCGGGAGAGGACATCAGTGCTCGACCCCCACCGAGGCATAACCGACCACGGTGTCCATGGGCTCGACGTCCCCGCTCGTCCCCTGCTGGAGGAGCTGCGCGTGCCCGCCCGATCCGCGGAGCGCGGCGAGGAGGACCGTGACTGGGGCGATGCCACACATCGAGATGTCGTTCCGCACCACGGTGTCATAGAGCTTCTCGGGAGCAAGGCTCAGCAGGCTCTCGATAGCGATCCCGTCCCAGTGTCGCGCTTCGGACGGAGGAAGGTAGTGGGACAGGTCGGAGGAGGCAAGGAGCAGCACATCCTTTCCCCGGATCGTCTCCCGGATCAGTGCGCCCACCTCCTCCAAGAGGGAGCGCTCGGTGAACGTGACCTGGAGCGCCACGATGCGGAGCTTTTCTCCCCAGAGGTACTGGAGGAAGGGGAGTTCGACCTCGATCGAGTGCTCCCGGCGATGGGCGGGACCATCGACATCGAGCGGCGGGCGGTTGAGGGCCTTGAGCAGCTCGCGATCGGTCGGGACCACCCCGAGCGGGGTCTCCCAGTTCTCATCCGAGAGCGAGAAGAGACCACCCAGGCCGTGGTGGTTGACCCCGAGCACGAGCACCGTTTCCGGCGGACGCATGTCGGCTACCTTCCGATAGAAGTGGGCAGCGATCGCGCCCGAGTACATGTACCCGGCATGGGGAACCACGCCGGCGAGGAGCGTCCGCTCCTTCCGCTTCGCCCGGCGGTCCGGCAGGCTGCCGGGACCCCGGGGGTCCAAGAACGCGCCCTCGATGGCCGAGAGGAGGTTCTCCCGAGTGCGAGGGTAGAATGATCCGGCCACCGCCGGAGGGCGGGTACGGGGATTCGACCGGGGAGCTCCAGCCGGAGGGTCCCGTGTCATGGCGCCGAGAGGACCTCGACCAGCTTCCGGGCATCCTCGGCCTCGAGCGGGTTCCGGGTCCGGGGAAAGCCCGGTTCGTGGGGGTAGCGCGGGATGACGTGGAAGTGCAGGTGGAAGACGACCTGTCCGGCGATGGCTCCCTGGTTGATCCCGACGTTGTAATTGTCGCTCAGTCGTTCGATCCGTCGGCAAATCTCGGCCACCCCCCCGAGGACCGCCGCGTGGTGCTGCGGAGGAAGGTCCGTCAAACGGTCGACATGCTCCTTCGGGACCACGAGCACATGGCCGCGGCTCAGAGGGAAGATGTCCAGGAACGCCACGACGGTTTCGTTCTCCCAGATGATGTGGCCCGGGGACCGGCGAGCGGCGATGGCGCAGAAGATGCAATCTCCCATCTCCCCCAGAGAGAGGGGGTAACGCTTTGAAGGCTCCGCCCATTGCCTTTCCCGTGAGGTACCCCGTCCCACTGCTCCTTTCCATCGCCCTGGTCGGGCTGCTGCTCGTACCGGGGATTCCCGGGCTCGGTACCTACGTGCGCGCACCGGTTTCGGGCGGGCTTTCTCCCCTCTCTCC
>JAKAOF010000057.1 GCA_021823345.1 Thermoplasmata archaeon | reverse complement strand
GCGCCCTTAACCGCCCTCCGTGTTACGGTGAGGCGGTCGTTCATGCGAGGAGGTTGGCGCGAACTCACGGACAACGAGGTGTCGGTGATCCGCACGATCCTCTCCTCCTCCACGGAATCGGAGGAGGAACGGGTGCGTCGTTCCGGCATCCCGCGTACCTCGTATCGAGATGCCAAGCAGCGGATCTATGCCGCCGGGATCATCGAGGATCGCTACGTTCCCGACCCTCGCTGCTCCAAGGTGGACCGTATCTCCTTTTACCTGGCCCACGCCCAACCGGGGAGAGCGCACGAGCTCGCTCAGCGACTGGCGGCGGTGCCCGGAGCGGTGGTGGTATGGTATGGCGCCACCTCCGTCTTCGGGGAGATATTCCACTCCTCCGAGGGCAATGGCCAGCGGTTCACGAACGAGATCGTTCCGTCGTGGAGTTCCATCGGTGAGACGAAAATTCACTTGACGATCCAGCCGGACCGGACCGCGGTCCCGATCTACTACGACTACGAGGGGGCGTGGTCGCGTTTCGCGTGTCGGTCCGGAACCAAGCTCTACCCGCGGGCCCTGTCCACGCTTTCCCCCGCCAGTTGGAGCGGTACCGTGGGCCGGAGCGTGCGTCCGGCCGATGTCGAAGAGCTGGTCCGCCGTCCCTTTCAAACCGATGAGAACCAACGTTCCGCCCACTTGATGGGCCCGGCATCCCTCCCGCGCTCGAAGCGTCGGCTGGTGCTGAGCGGTGTGGTCAATTGGCGTCCGTTCTTGGTCCCGGAAATGGTGCCAGAGTACCATGGTTGGAGGATCACCGACGTGGTGTTCGTCTACGGGGTGATGAAAGAGCCCGGGGGACTTCGCTCCCTGTACCAGGACCTGGTGGGATCCTGTGCCGTGTTCCCCTTCTTGATGGCTTCCGATGACCGGCAGCTCCTCATGGCGAGCTTGTCTACGGGTCCGACTCCCGACGGGAAAGATCACCCTCGGTCCGGCCCCCGGGACAACGTGACGCGGAAACTGGGGGAGCACTTGTCGAGCTTCCAGTTCCTGCGGGAACCGTTGGAGACCCTGCAACGCGAGCTCTCTCACCGGTACGACATGTCCCTCCCGAACCGGTCCCCCTCGTAAGCGTCAAAACTTGCCACGGAGGTCCTACGACGTCCCCTGCGCCCCTCCCCGCGTGATGGATCCCAGCGGACCACGAATGATATATGGGACAGGGGGTTTCCTTGCTCCGTGGGCAGCCCTCCCTTTTCGCCTCCCCCGGGAACACCGTACGGAAGCTCGCCGAACCTCGACATGACCTCCCCTTCGCCTCCCTCGGGCGCAGCGCCGGTGACGGGAACTGGCACCGACCGGCCCAAGGGAAAATTGCGATGGATCGTTCTCGTCCTCCTCGTGGTCCCGCTGGTCCTCGCTTCAGTGTCGCTCTTTACTCCATGGTACCAGTACGCCGAGACCGGGAGCAGCTCAAACCTCACGGTGAGTTTGAGCATATGGCATTGCGAGACGATTCAGGGATCCTATGAAGGGATTTCCGTCTCGGGAACGAACTGCACGCTTCAGGCAGAGAACAACACCGTCTCGTTGTACAACGTGGTATTGGGGTTGGAGCTGGGGGGCGTCGTCGCTGGGATCGTCGCCGCAGTCATGGGTGTCTTGGTGACCGTGCTCCGGCGCCCGTGGAGGTCCAGTCACCTTCGGTTGCCGGTGATCTTCGCCTTCATGGCGGGCGCGTTGCTTCTAGCGGCGCCGTTGGTGCTTTTTGTGGAGCAGCCTGGAGCGCTCGAGGCCGACCAAAAAGCCCACACCACCAGTAACACGGTCATTTCCAGTCCGTGCGGCGGCACCAACTGGCAGGGCCCCAATCAGAGCTTCTTCGGGAGCTGCCCGGTGTCGGGGAACACCTTCTCTTGGGGACCGGCGTGGGGTTGGTGGCTGTCCCTCGTTGCGGGCATCATCTTCATTCTCGGAGGGGTTTTCGCCCTCCGATACCGGCGGCAGACGTTGGACTCGGCCACCCAGGCGTCTCCCGCGCCCAGCCCCGGGAACTATCCCGCTCCGCAGGGTTCTCCCTACGGTTCGCCCCCTCCCAGTGGATACCCCGGGTACCCTCCCCCGGGAACCGCTCCCGCGCCCAACTCCGCCGGACCCTGGGCGAACAGTGTGAACGCGCCGCCCCCTTCGGGTGCCCGCCCTTCGTACTCGGAACGGCCGTGTGTCACCTGTGGAACGATGAATCCGACCGGAGCATCGACCTGTCATGTCTGCAAGGCCCAGCTTTTCTGAGCCTTCGATCCTACTCTTTTCCGTCGGTCGGCTGGACGAATTCGGTCAGGACCCCTCCGAACGACGACGGGTGGGCAAAGGCGACCAGCCGCCCCCGGGCCCCTTTCCGCGGTACCTCATCGATGAGACGGACCTGGGCGGCCCGGAGCTCTTCAAGCTTCACCGCAAGGTCCGGCACGCGCATCGCCACGTGGTGGATGCCCTCTCCCCGCTTTTCGAGGAACCGAGCGATCGGGGACTCGGGCGAGATGGGTTCCAGGAGTTCCATGTGCGGTTCCCCCACGGAGAGAAAACTGACCCGGACCCGCTGGCTCTCGACCACTTCGGGGGGTGAGCCGCGGGTGGCGAGCGCTCGCTCCCAGATGGGTAACGCGTTGTCGAGCTTTCGTACCGCGATCCCGAGGTGGTCCATCTCCATGGTCAGATCACCTTCCGCGGACGGTGCTCGCCAAAGAGCTCTCGCCAGGTACCGGCGATCTCGCCCAGCGTGGCACCTGCCTCGAGCGAGCGGATGACCCAAGGAACGACGTTCTCTCCCTTCTCGGTCCGCGTGGATAGCTCGGACAAGGCGGACTCGACGGCGGTCTTCTTCCGGGCCTTCTTGAACGCTCGGGACCGCCGCACGGCCTTTTCTTCGACGGACTTGGGGATCTTCTGCCCCGTGGTCGCCCGTCCGCCCTTTCCTTCTTGGAAGAGGTAGAACCCCTTCTCGGTGTCGGGGTGGGTCGTGACGCCCACGACCTTCTCGTCACCGGACTCGAGGGCACGGGCCGTCCGGTAGGCCTCTTTCGCGATCTCTTCTTGGAAAAATCCGCGTTCGATCGCGGCGACCGCCCCCCCCATCCGTTCGATCTCGACCAGGTACGCCCGGGCTTCGGATTCGAGGACGTCGGTCATCTCCTCGATGGCCCACGCTCCCCCGACCGGATCGACCGTGTTGGTGACCCCGCTCTCCTCGGCGATCACCTGCTGGGTACGCAGGGCGAGCCGTGCGGAGTTCTCCGTGGGGAGCCCGAGCGCCTCGTCCATCGAGTTCGTGTGCAAGGACTGCGTCCCTCCAAGGACCCCCGCCAGGGCCTCGATCGTGGTACGGACCACGTTGAGCTCCGGCTGCTGGGCAGCGAGCGAGGAGCCCGCGGTCTGGGTATGGAACCGCAACATCTGGGACCGGGGAGAACGCGCCCCCAGCTCCTCCTTCGCCACCTGCGCCCACAGGCGCCGGGCGGCGCGGAACTTGGCGACCTCCTCCAGGATCCGGATCGAGGAGGAGAAGAAGAAGGAGACGCGGGGCAAGAAGTCGTCCATGTCGAGGCCGCGCTCGCGCGCCGCTCGAGCGTAGGCGATCGCATCCGCGAGGGTGAAGGCGATCTCCTGGGCCGCCGTGGCACCCGCTTCCCGCATGTGGTAGCCCGAGACGCTGATCGAGTTCCACTGAGGCATCTCCTGGGTGGTGAACGCGATCACGTCGATCGCTAGGCGCAGCGAGGGAGCGGGGGGATAGATGTAGGTCCCGCGCGCGGAGAACTCCTTGAGGATGTCGTTCTGGACGGTCCCCCCCAGCTTGGCCCGTGGGATCCCGCGTGATTCCCCGGCCAACACCATGAGGGGGAGGAGGATCGGGCTGGTCGCGTTGATCGTCATCGAGACGGTCACCTTGTCGAGCGGGATCCCCTGGAAGAGCTGGAGCATGTCCTTCCGGTTCGAGATCGAGACCCCGACCCGGCCGACCTCGCCGCGGGCCGCCTCCTGGTCCGGGTCATACCCGATCTGGGTCGGGAGGTCGAAGGCGACGGAAAGCCCCGTTTGGCCCTCCCTGAGGAGCGTCCGGAACCGTTCGTTGGTCTCCTCGACCGTGCCGAACCCGGAATACTGCCGCATCGTCCACAGCCGCCCCCGGTACATCGTGGGTTGGATCCCCCGGGTGAACGGGAACTCACCCGGGAACCCCAGCTTGTCCATGTAGTACTGCGAGTCGTTCGGGCGCGGTTCCCCGAGGAGGGGATATCGGGAGTCCTTCTCGGGAGCCCTCCCTCGCTGCTCTTCGACAGCCTTCCGCCAGCGTTCGCGAGCGGGGAGGTCTCCCGGGGTCATCGGTCTTCGGGAGGGAATTTAGACCTTTAAGGCCTGCTGGACGAGTCCCGGGATCTCGTAAGGGAACCGGGCGACCCGCACTCCCGCCCGCGACAGCGCCTGGACCTTGCTCTCGGCCGTGCCCTTGCCCCGGGTGATGATGGCGCCCGCGTGGCCCATCCTCTTCCCCGGCGGCGCCGACTGGCCCGCGATATAGGCGACCACGGGTTTCTTGACATGGGATGCGATGTACGCGGCCGCTTCCTCTTCGGCCACCCCCCCGATCTCGCCCACCATGACGATGCCCTTGGTGGCGGGATCCTTCTCGAACAGCTCCAGCGCATCGATGAACGTGGTCCCCGGCACGGGGTCCCCGCCCAGTCCGATGCAGGTCGTCTGTCCCAGGTGGTTCTCCGTCAGGCTGTTGACGATCTCGTAGGTGAGGGTCCCGCTGCGGCTCACGACCCCGATATCTCCCGGGTGGAAGATGATGTTGGGGGTGATGCCCACCTTGGCCCCGCCCGGAGTGGCGAGCCCAGGGCAGTTGGGGCCGATGATCCGGGTCCCCTTCCCCTTCGCATAGTAGAGCATCTCCAACATGTCGTGGAAGGGGATGTGCTCCGTGATGATGACGGCGAGCGGGATGCCCGCGTCCACGACCTCGTAGAGCGCATCCTTGGCGAAGGGGGCCGGGACGAAGAGACATGCCGCATTGGGGTGAGTGGCGGTCGTCGCCTCCTGGACGCTCTCGAAGACGGGAACGCCCTCCACCTCGGGGACGCCCTTCCGCATCGAGGTACCCGCGACCACCTGGGTCCCGAACGCCTTCATCCCGCGGGTGTGGATGGTTCCCTGGTGACCGGTGATCCCGAGCACGAGCACGCGGGTCGAAGCATCGACCAGAACGCTCATGGCCGCACCTCCAGGGCCACCACCTGGCGCACGGCTTCGGCGAGGTCGGGGTAGGAGCCGATGCCGATCCCGTTCAGGATCTCCCGCCCTTCGCGCTCGTTGTTGCCCCGGATACGGGTGATGATCCCGAACTTCGGGGGGTTCCGCGTGATCTCGCTCGCGAGCCCGCTCGCCACGGTGTCGCATCGGGTGACCCCGCCGAAGATGTTGATGAACACGACCTTGGGCTTCGCCTCGCTCATGAGGAGGAAGGCCTCGGCCACCTTCTTGGGGTCGTCCGTTCCCCCGAGGTCCAGGAAGACCCCGGGCTTGCCCCCATTCTCGAGCAACACGTCTAGGGTGGCCATCGTGAGTCCCGCACCGTTCGCGATGACCCCGACGTCCCCTCCCATCTCCACGAAGGCGATCCCCTTCTCGTGGGCCTTCTCCTCGAGGTCGGTGAGGTCCCCCTGCAGATGGTCGTACTGCGGGTGCCGGAAGATGGCGTCGTCCTCGATGATCACCTTGGAGTCGAGGGCGACGAGATGTCCCGCGCTGACCACGAGCGGATTGATCTCGACCAGCTCGGCGTCCTCGCCCTCAAAGATCGTCCACAGGGTCTCGAGGATCCCGGCGAGCTCCTTCGCCGCGTCCCCGGTGAGCCCGAGGAGCTTGGCCGCCTGGCGCTTCTGGTAGTCCAGGATGCCCGTGAACGGGTGGACCCAGATCTTGAAGATCTTCTCGTCCGGCACGCTCTCGATCTCGACCCCTCCCTCGGCACTTCCCATCAGGATCGGCATTCGCCGAGAACGGTCGAGCGTGAGCGAGAGGTAGAGCTCCCGGTCGATCGGCAGCTTCTGTTCGATCAGGACCTCCTTGACCTTCTCCTCCTTGAACGTGGATCCCAGGATCTCTTCGGTGGCCTTCCGCGCCTCCTCGGCCGTCGAGGCAAAGCGGAGCGCCCCGCCCTTCCCTCGCCCGCCCACGCGGACCTGGGCCTTGATGACACAGGGTAGGGTGACGTGGCTCCCTAGTGCTTTCTCCACGTCGTTCCCTGAGCGGACGACCGCCCCCTTGGGCAGTGGGATCCCGTAGTTCCGAAAGATCTCCTTCCCCTGCCACTCCAATAGCTTGACCATGGCGGCCGGATTACTGAATGATTTTTAACGGTGGCGGGAACGGGGGGCGGAGGGGGGCTTTCCAGAGGGAGCCGCGCTCCCTCTGGGATTCGAGGGGCGGTGGACCTAGCTGTGTTCCCAGGTGGTGGTGAACGATTCCCCGCCGGAGCTCAGCCCACTGGTCGACGCCTTCAGCGCACCCGAACTGGTGACCATGTTCATCTGGGCGGATTGCCACGCCGGGTCCTGGATGGGACCGCTGGTCGAGCCGAAGGTCGCCGTGCATGACGTGAAGGTCACGGACCCGAAGTCCGCGAGCGGGAGGACGCTCCCACCCGAGGGGGCTTCGGCCACCCACTCGGCGCTGGATCGCGCGGCCTTCTTGTACACCTCATGGGTCGAGAAGCTCATCTTGCTGGTGAGGTCGTTGATGGTGAGCTGGAAGCTTCCCGCTCCCTGATAGACCACGGAGGCTTGCAGGGTGTCCCCGGGGGAGATCGTCAGCGCCAGGTTGACCGGCATCTTGGGATACATCTCGTACCATGCGTAGTAGGAGGGGGCTCCCGCCGAAGTGCAGTCCGAGTCTGTCCCGATCTGTTCGACCGAGCGGCTGGAATAACCGTCGATCCCGACCCAGAATGCCGAGTAACTCGCGGTGCCTGCCGTGCAGCTTACGCTCGGCTCGACCCATGAGCCCTGGACGGAGTTGACCACTCCGTTCGACGGGCTGGAGAGGCAGGTCTCCGCCGCGTAACCGGCCCAGTTAGAATCCGTCACCGCCGTGATGGAGCCTCCCGTGCACGAGCCGCCGCCTCCACCCTTGGTGTGACCCGAGTGGGCGAAACTGATACTCGTCAGCCGTGGGACCGCAACAGCGCCCCCCGCCATCACGGCCGGAAGGACGAGGGCGGTCAACAGGGCGACGCTGGCGAGGGATGCCCATCGATAATGCTCTACGGTGATTCGGCGCACGGACTCGGTCATGGCAAGGACCGTTTTGCCTCGAGGGG
>JAKAOF010000003.1:96699-111356 GCA_021823345.1 Thermoplasmata archaeon | reverse complement strand
TTGATTCCTCCCGCTCCCTCACGGCGGAGGGTATCGTCAACTCCGTCCGAGAGACCATCGGGGCGCGACGCATTCTCCTGGAAGGGGGGCCTCACCTGTTTGGGACGTTCTTGCGCGAGCGCAGGTGTGACGAGCTCTTCCTCACAGTCGCACCCCAGTTCGCGGGTAACAGTCCGCAGAGCCGTCTGGTGCGATTGGTGGAAGGGGTCGAGTTCGGACCCACGGATCCCCGATGGGGGAGGCTCGTCGGCCTCAAGAGGGCCGGTGACCTCCTATTCCTGCGCTACCAGCTTTGACCACAACATTCGAGGCTACTTGTCCCCGGTGGGGTCGCTCTCACCTTCCGTCGAGGGGTCCGAATCCGTCCGGCCAAAGGCGGAAGGTTCCTTGTTCGCGAGGCGGCGGCTAGAAAGGAGTCGATGGAGTGCGTCCCGGTCCTCCCTTTGGAGCAGCAAGAGGGCCAGCAGGAACATCCCCAGCATCGACGCAAACTGGACGTATTGGACTCCGAGGTAAAGGGGGGCGATGGCGACCAACATGAGCGCTTCCACCGACGAGATACTGAGGACCCGGAGCGTGGGAGCGTTCCGGCGGGCAAATCGGATCCCGGCCCAGGCCTCCACGAGGCACAAGACCGCAGAGAGAAGCAAGAACGCACCGAAGGCGTAGAGCGGGTTCGAGTTGGGAAGGGAAGAATCTGCGGCCGCTAGTACGATGACCACGGCATTTCCGCAGCCGAAGGCGAGCGCATAGAAGGGCGCGGTTCGTAGTCGCCCCGATTTGCCCCCGAATCGCCGGATCTTGAGGAGCACCACCCGGCTGAGCATGGCGACCGCCACGAAGAGCAGGAGGTACGCCCCCGCCGAGACGAGGTCCCACTGCTGAAGACTTCCCGCGTAGATGAGGAACAGGACCGCGAGGGGGAGCCCGCCGGGGATGCCCGCGACAAAGGCCACGAGGAGGTTTCTCTCGTCAAAGATGCTCTCGGGCACCCGCGGGGTCGCGTATCGGTCGAGCAGGACGTACATCAACGCGGCGGCGGGGATGATGGCAAGGAACGCCGCCTCCGTTAGGATCGTGGTGATCATGGCTGCTTTGACGTCTTCCTCCCGGCGGCGAGGAATCCGGTGTGTCCGAGCATTTCGAAGGAGGGGCGGGTCCCTCCGTCGCCGACGTGGAGGTTCCGCTCCATGAGCTCCATCGCCTGCACGTCCGTGAACCCGGTGCTGCGCATCTCCCGCACCGAGTGTTCGAGCTGGTTATAGGTCGGGGTGTAGGTTGCGAGGAAACCTCCTTGCCGGAGGGATGCCCAAGCGGTACGCGTGGCGGTCCAGGGTTCGGGCACGTCCAGCACCACGGAATCTAGGTCCTGTTGCGAGATCCCGTTGGCGACGTCTCCTTCGAGGAACGTGACCCGGTCAGCGAGACCGCTGCGACGTAGGAGCGCTTCACCGGCCCGCTGATGCTCCAACTTCCGATCATACGAATACACGTGACCTTGCGGTCCCACGGCATTCGCCAAGAAGAGGGTCAAGAACCCGCTGCCGGTTCCCGCCTCGGCCACGTGAGACCCTGCCGAGATCCCTGCCAGGTAAAGCAAGTATTGGGCATCCTTCGGCGTCACGATCTGGGTCGGGCGGCGGCCGGACCGGACGAGGTCGACCAACGAGGGCCGAAGTACGGCGTAGATGGCTCCCCCGATCGTAAACTCAGCTCCCGCTTCCTTCCCGATGACTCCCGAGAGGTCCACCACTCCGAATCCATCGATGATCTGTCGCTCCGGCTTGAGCTCGGCGAATACGGGCTTGTCACCCTCCCGGTAGAGGATGATCCGTTCTCCCTTCTCGAGCTTCCCGGACATGCGCTGCCTTTCCGGGAAGGCGGTCCCGGGCTTAAGGCTCCCCCCGCCCGCGGCGCGAACCCTTTAAGGTCATCTCCTTTGGAGCGGGCGGAATAGCCCCGTAGTCTAGTGGCCAAGGATGAGGGACTCTGGATCCCCAGACGCAGGTTCGAAAGGAAGGGAGGGACACCCTCCTTCTCCAGAAACTCCTGCCGGGGCTACTCCGCCTGCGGGGGTGCTCTAGCTCGGCCCATGAGGCAAGGCTTAGGACCTTGTAGCGGAAGCGCTATCGCCGGTTCAAATCCGGCCCCCCGCATCCCGCCCGCGACGCGGAAACTTCGCAAGTCATCCTCGCGATGTTGACCGGTGGGCACGTGACTAACGTGACTAGGTACATTCGGGTGGTTCTTCCATCGCTTTGCAACGGATGATGATGGGGGTGGCGGGGTCCGTCTTCATGTCGAAACGTCGGAGGTCCTTCCCCGACCGGGCGCGCTCCGAGCGAGTGATCCAAGGCATGTCCCTCTCGGAGAGAATGTGGGGGGGGATTGCCGTGGTGGGAGAAGACGAGCGGGTACCGCTCGACTAACCTTTATAGGCCCCGACGGTCTCGGCCGGCCGGAATGGGACTCAAGGGTCGTGACCTCGTTTCCATCAAGGACCTGACGAAGGACGAGATAGAGTCCATCATATCGGCCTCCCGAAAGCATATTCCGGTTGCGGAAGGCAAGCGTTCCTCGAATCTTCTGGACGGAAAGTTGCTCGCCCTCGCCTTCTTCGAACCGTCGACCCGTACCCGACTCTCCTTTGAGACCGCCATGCAGCGGCTCGGGGGACGCACCATCACCATCGCCGACCCTGCGGTGAGCTCCGTGTCCAAGGGAGAGACCCTTTCCGACACCGTGCGGATGCTGTCGGGCTACGCTGATGCCATCGTCCTTCGGCATCCCAATGAAGGGGCTTCCCGCCTCGCCTCCCAGGTGGCGGAGAAGCCGGTGATCAACGCGGGAGACGGGGCCGGCCAGCATCCCACGCAGACATTGCTTGATCTTGCGACCATGGATGAGCATTTCGACACCTTGAGCGGCCTCAAGGTCGTCCTGATGGGCGATCTCCGCTACGGCCGCACGGTCCACTCGCTCGCGTACGCCCTGGCGCTGTTCGGCGCCCACTTGGTCCTCACCTCTCCTCCGGCACTGCGCATTCCCGAGCACATCCGGGCCGATCTCCATGCGATCGGGGCAGAGATCCAGGAGGAGCAGGACCTCCGCAAGGCGGTCCACGACGCGGATGTACTATATGTGACCCGTATACAGAAGGAGCGGTTCGGCGATCTCGCCGAGTACGCCCGTGTCTCGAGCGGTTACCGTCTCGACCCCAAGATCCTGGACGAGGTCAAACCCTCGTTCATCGTGATGCACCCGCTTCCGCGGGTCGCGGAGATCCCGAGCGAAGTCGACACGTCGACCCACGCCGCCTACTTCCGGCAGGCGTTCCTCGCCGTGCCCGTCCGGATGGCGCTCCTTTCCCTCATCTTGACCGGCCACCCTGGTCCGGGCGGTGGGAGCTGACCGTGCGCGAGCTCAAGATCACCCCCATCAAGAACGGGACCGTGATCGATCACATCACGAGCGGTTTCGCTCTCGAGGTGCTTCGCATCATCGGGGCGAACAACCTCGACAAGGAATCGACCGTGTCGGTCGCGCTCCACGTCCGGAGCCGACGGATGGGTTGGAAGGATATCGTCAAGGTCGAGAACATGGAACTCTCGCCCCAGAAGGTCAACGCCATCGCACTGTTGAGCCCCACGGCCACGATCTCCATGATCCACGACTTCAAGGTGATCGAGAAGCGACCCGTGGCCCTGCCCGATCGGTTCTCGGGGGTGCTCAAGTGCCCCAACCCGAACTGCATCACGAACAAGGGAGAACCCGTCGAGCCCGAGTTCGAGGTCGTCCGTCGGCGTCCCATGGCGCTCCGTTGCCTTTTCTGCGACCGGTACGTGGATGATTTCCTTCCTCACCTGAACACCCGGTAAGGTCCCTCTTCCAGCGCCATGTCCGCGTTCTGGCTCTACGATGTTCTCGTCGTCTTCGGGACCATCTTCGGTCTCGAGATCGTCGACCGGACCAACATGACGGTGATCCGTCTCTCCGGTCTTCATTCCCACCGGGCGGTATGGGTCGGCGCCGCCCTCGCCTACGTGGTGTCGACCTCGATCGCCGTGCTCGCCGGCCAAGCGATCGTGACCTATCTGTCTCCCTACCTCGTCGCGATCCGGATCATTGGCGGGGTCGGGATCGTGGCCTACGGCGCCTATAGTTTCTACTCCTCGTTCCGGGAGTCGGAGGAAGCTCCGGTGGTCATCGGGGAGCGTACCATCCTGCTGAGCACGTTCCTCGTCATCTTGGCCCTCGAAACCGGGGACGACACCCAGATCTTCACCATCCTCTTCATGGTCTGGGTGGGGAACCTCCTCGTCGTGCTCCTTGCGGCGCTGATCGGGCTCCTGTCCGCGCTTTCGATCGGTGTCGGGATCGGGAGATTCATCAAGGGCCGGATCCACCCGGTGCGGATCGAGCGGGTCACGTCCGCGGTAATCATGGCGGTCGGCATCATCACGATCTTCTACGCGCTGCTGGTCCCCTGAACGGCCGGGACCCCGCGACGGTTCGCCGCCGGGAAGACCGGGGGGTTCGCCGCACTTTCCGGCGTTGTTCCGGGAATTTCTCCGCCGAGAAATGGTCATACTCCGCTCCGAGCAGAGTTTATCTACTCTATCGGTTCCCCGGCCTTAGAGGCACACGATCCGAGGTATAGAAAATGGCAGGAGAAGGGGCCCAGAACAATCCATTCGAGATCGCCAAGAAGCAGATCGATATCGTCGCCAAGGTCATCAATCTGAATGACGGGATTCGGGAAATCCTGAAGAGCCCGAAGCGGGAACTGACCGTGAACTTCCCTGTCCGCATGGACAACGGGGAGTACAAGGTGTTCACCGGGTACCGCGTGCAGTATAACATGGCCCGGGGACCCTGCAAGGGAGGTATCCGTTACCACCCCCAGGTCTCGCTCGACGAGGTCCGGGCCCTGGCGGCCTGGATGACGTGGAAATGCTCCGTGATGAACCTTCCCTACGGTGGTGCGAAGGGGGGGGTCATCTGCAACCCGAAGGAGATGAGCAAGGGGACGCTCGAGCGGCTCACCCGCCGATTTGCCTCCGAGATCGCTCCGCTTATCGGGCCTGAAATGGATGTTCCGGCACCGGACGTCTACACCGACTCGCAGACCATGGCCTGGATCATGGATACCTACTCGATGCAGAAGGGATTCTCCGTGCCCGGCGTCGTCACCGGCAAACCGATCGCGATCGGCGGGTCCGAGGGACGTGGCGAAGCCACGGGCCGGGGCTGCATGTACGCGATCCGGGAAGCGGCGAAGCGTCAGGGTCTCAAGACCAAGGGTGCGACCGTGGCGGTCCAGGGATTCGGGAACGCCGGCAGCGTGGTGGCGAACCTCATCTCGAAGGAGCTCGGCTCCAAAGTGGTCGCCGTCTCGGATTCCCGCGGCGGGATCTACAACAAGGAAGGACTTGACATCACCAAGGTCGAAGCCCACAAGGCGAAGACCGGCCAGGTCGAGGGATTCCCGGGAGCCCAGAAGATCTCGAACGAGGATCTGCTGAAGCTCGATGTGGATATCCTGATCCCCGCGGCGCTCGAGAACCAGATCACCTCCAAGAACGCCTCCCAGATCAAGGCCAAGATCGTCGCAGAGGCCGCGAACGGCCCCACGACCCCCGAGGCGGACGAGGTGCTCTTCAAGAACAAGACCACCGTTCTCCCGGACATCCTGGCGAACGCCGGCGGTGTGACGGTGAGCTACTTCGAATGGGTCCAGGACCTTCAAGGCTACTTCTGGCCCGAGAAGGATGTTAACGAACGGCTCGAGGCAGTGATGGCCCAGTCCTACAAGGCAGTGGCCGACACGGCCGAGAAGTACGGCGTGAACAACCGTACGGGTGCCTACGCCATCGCGGTGGACCGAGTGGCGACAGCGATACGGCTCCGGGGAATCTATCCGTAAGGCTTTAGATTCCTCGGCCTGTGGTCCACCGGGCCCGGCTTAGCTCAGAGGCAGAGCGGGGGACTGTAGTTTGACCCGCCCTTTCCGGGCGGTCCCGCGGAAATCCTCAGGTCGCCTGTTCGAATCAGGCAGCCGGGATCCACCCTACCCAGACCGAGGACTCAGCTCCGGAAAGGTCGCAGAAAAAGCCCCTTCATATGGCTGAGGAGTATCCCACGGACCGTATGGCGAAATCCGATCCGGGGGAGGAGCCCACCCTCGGGGAACTCTCCGAGATGGGATTCCACCGGCGACTGGAGGCGCTGCTCCGCCGATCCGACCCGGGAGCGCTTCCACTCGGTGATGATTGCGCGGCGCTCGGCCTGGCAGAGGGCGAGTACCTCCTCGCCAGCACGGATACCGTCGTCGAGGGAACCCACTTCCCCGTAGATGCCCCCCCCCAATTCGTGGGACACCTTGCGGCGGCCGTCAACCTCTCGGACCTCGCTGCGAAGGGTGCCATCCCCGCGGGGCTTCTCTGCTCGCTCGTGGTCCCCAAGGATACCCCGGTGTTGTGGGCCGAGGCCGTCGTCCTCGGGATGGAGGAAATGGCCGAGCGCCACGGGACGTGGGTCGTCGGCGGCGACACGAAGTGTGGAGCACAACGCACGATCTCGGGAGTGGGACTGGGATGGGGGTACCGGGGAAAGCTCATGCCCCGGCGGGGAGCGCGCCCGGGCGACCTCATCGCCACCACCGGGACGACCGGTCGGGGAGGTGCGGCGTTCCTCGCCTACGACCGGGGGATCGGTGACCGCAGTCGATCTCTTTCTAACCTGCTCTCCGTGGAGCCGCGTCTCAAGGAAGGCGCGGCCATGCGGGACTTTGCTCACGCCGCCATCGATTCATCCGATGGATTTGCGAAATCCGTGCGCTTGATCGGGGAGGCGAGTCGGGTCGGCGGTATCGTCGAATTCGAAAAGCTGCCCTTGCATCCGTCCGTGCGTACCGTCTCCGAGAAGACCGGCGTGGCGGAGGAATTGGTGGCCTTCATGGGTGGGGACTACGAACTCGTGTTCGCGATCCCCGCCGGGAAGCGGCGGGAAGCGGAAGCGCGTGCGCTACAGCTCGGGTTTCCCTTGACGTTCGTCGGGCATTTCACGCACGAACGGGAGTTCCGGCTCGAGCGCTCCGGCGGAACTGAGGAGCTCCCGGATGTCGGGTGGGATTCGTTCCGGTCCGGACCATGAGGGTGCTCCATGTGTCCACGCGCTTTGCCCCCGGGCCAGGCGGGGTGGAGCGACACGTCCGGGAGGTGGCGCTTCGACAACGCCGTGACGGGATCGACGCCCAGGTCCTCACGAGCGATCTCTTCACGGAGATCCCGTGGGCCCGCTTGCCTCCGGAGGTCCAGGAGGTCCAGCAAACGAGCGAAGGAATCCCGGTCCGACATCATCACGCGTATGCGCTCTCCGACGACCTCCACTACCCTTTCCTCCCGGGGTTGTACTTCGACATCCGCCGGATCCGACCCGACATCGTCCACGTCCACACCTACGGGACCTACCAGGGATTTTCGGCCCTGTTCGGAGAGGCGCTCTCGGGGATACCCTACGTGATGACCGCCCACTACCACCCGACGTGGTCCATCTGGGGCGGGGAGGGACGCAAGCGGCTCCGCCGGACCTATGACCGTTTCCTTGCGAGTTCCGTGTTGAACCACGCCGCCCGACTTATCGTGCAGACCCATGAGGAGGAGCGCTTGCTCCGCGAGGTCGAGCCGAAGCTCCCGCCAGTGGCGATCGTGCCTCCTGGCTATACTCCCCTCCCGGCACCGCTCGGGGGAGCCGAGGCCTTTCGGGAACGGTACCAGGTACCGGGCCCGTATCTTTTGTTCGTGGGACGGCTGGCGTCGAACAAGGGACTGGACGTGCTCTTGCAGGCCTTCGAGCGGTTAGTGCGGGCCCATCCGGAACTGACCCTCGTTGTCGTCGGGGAGGACGGAGGTGTGCGGGACGAAACTATATCCCGGGCCGCCTCCTTGGGATTGGAACGCAAAGTGCGCATGGTCGGATTCCTCGAGGACGAGCGTCTCCTCTCCTCCACCTATCGAGACGCCGAGTTGCTGGTGCTCCCTTCCGAGTACGAGGCCTTCGGTCTCGTGCTCTTGGAGTCGATGGCGCAGGGTCGTCCCGTCGTCTCCACGAAGGTCGGCGGTATCCCGGAGGTCGTGGACGATGGCAAGAACGGGATCCTTGTCCCTCCTCGTGACCCGGTCGCTCTGGAGGGCGCCATGCAGCGGCTCATCGAAGACCGGTCCCTGTCCTCGAAGATGGGGGACTACGGGCGCAACCACACTGTACCGATGTACACCTGGGAGCGGGTGGTCTCCTCGCTGGACCAGATATATTCGGAAGTGCTCGGGAAGGGAGCCGGCCGATGAAGGTCGCCCAGGTTCTCCTTCGGTACGATGCCCCCGGCGGGGTCGAGACGAACGTCCGGGAGGTTTCCCGCGAGCTCAAGGCAAAGGGGCACGATGTGGCGGTCTTTGCGAGCGATCTCTACGACGAGGGCAACTGGGTCCATCACGCCCACCCCTCGCAAGAGGTCGATGGTATCCCGGTCGAGCGTCTTCCGGTCATTCGCCAGCTCGTCCCGGGGGTGACCATGCCGATCCTCCCCGGGCTCTCCGAACGGCTTGTACGGTGGAATCCGGACGTCATCCATGCGCATTCCCATCGCTATGGACATCTCCTTCAGTCTTCGCTCGCAGCTGGGGTTGCGGACACTCCCTTGGTCGTGTCGACCCACTACCATCCCGCGGTCGAGGGTGAACCCTCGTGGAAGAAGGCCCTCCTCCGGGGACAGGACCATCTCTTCGGTCTCACGGTCTATGCCCGAGCGGATCGCGTCGTGGTCGAGACCCGTCATGAACAGTCGGAGGTGAGCGACTTTGTGGACCCCTCGAAGATCCGGGTGGTTCCCCCCGGGCTCTCCTGGGACCTCTGGCGGTCCCCTCCCTCGTCCGAAGCCGCCCGCCAGCGTCTTTCCCTCCCCTCGGATTACATTCTCTTTGCGGGACGCTTGGCTCCGAACAAGGGCCTCATGCCCCTCGTGGAAGCCTGGGCGGGTCTCGCCCCTTCCCGCCGGCTGCCCCTCGTGTTCGTGGGCCAGGAATGGGGCATGAAGGCTCCCATCGAGCAGCGGATGGCCGAGCTCGGGGTCGAGCAAGAGATACGGTTCCTCGGCAACCTGCGCGACCTGCAGGACTACGTGAGCGTCTTTGCCGGAGCTTCCCTCTTCGTGCTCCCGTCGGAGTACGAAGCGTTCGGTCTCGTCCTGCTCGAAGCCATGGCCGCCTCGCTCCCGATCGTCGCCACCCGGGTGGGAGGCATTCCCGAGGCGGTAAAGGAAGGGGAGACCGCCCTTCTCGTTCCGTACGGGAACGTCTGGGAACTTCGCCGAGCCATGGACACGATCCTTTCTGACCGGGAGTTCGGACGTCGGATGGGCAGGCTCGGTCGCCAGCGGGTGGAAGAGTGCTTCT
The DNA here is from genome assembly GCA_021823345.1 of Thermoplasmata archaeon. Lineage (GTDB taxonomy): Archaea > Thermoplasmatota > Thermoplasmata > Lutacidiplasmatales > UBA184 > JAJYEA01. The sequence goes on along the minus strand of JAKAOF010000003.1, from coordinate 101,904 downwards.
CCTGGGAGCGCACGGCCGCTGCGCTGGTCTCCATCTACGGGGAGGTCATGTGAGGGCACTTCCGCTCTTCGCCATCGGGGTGCTGCTCTCCCTGTCGTTCAGTTACGCGGTCGCTCCGGGACCGGCTGCGCTCGTCCAGGGGGCTTCCGTTCTCGGAGCGACAACTCTCGACGCTCCGGTTGCGCTCGGGGCTCCAGCCCACATTGGGGCATACTCCTTGCAAGGTGGCGTGCCCGACGGGACCTCCATGACGGCCACCATCACGATCCGAGCGGGTAGTGATCCCGCACCGGTGATCCAATACCTGAATGCCGAAGGCTTCCAGGTGAACGCTCCCCACGGGGCGATCGTATGGCTCATCTCGGGTACCGCAGCGATGTTCGAACGGGCCTTTTCCACTTCGCTCGCGTACTATTCGGACGCGCCCGGCACTACGGTCGCCGCCTTCACCCAAGCGCCGCAGGCGCCATCGTCCCTTCCTATCGTGGCGATCGCTCCACCTGACGGAATAAATTGGCTCAAGCCCGCCATCGGGCCCCACGGGGCGGCCCCCTCGACGACCCAGGGAGGCGTCGTGTGTCCTTCGTCGAGCTCCTACCTCCTTTCCCCGGCCCAGGTGCAGACGGCCTACAACATCTCCCCCGTGTTGGCGAGCGGTGACCGGGGCCAGGGCGAGACCATCGGCATCGTGGACGCGTATGACTCGGTCGAGCCTCCCTCGCGTATCTCCTCGGACCTCGCGCAGTTCAGCAGTTGTGAGGGCCTTCCGGCGGCCAACATATCCTACGACTACCCCGTCCCGGGAGGGAACCTCAACAACACCTACTCCTCCGGCTGGGGACTCGAGACCGCGCTCGACACCCAGTGGGCGCATGCCACGGCCCCGGACGCCCACATTGCGCTCGTCCTTTCTCCCAACAATGCGTACGGGCTCTACTTCGGAGTGGATTGGCTCGTGGCCACCCGCGCGGCGGACGTGATCTCCCTTTCCTGGGGGGAGCCCGAAAGCGGGATCTTCAACTTCGGGCCCTGCAGCTTCCAGTGTAACGCATCCTCCGATGGGAGCCTCGCCACCTTAGGTCCCGTCCTGGCCCAGGCGGCCTCGGAAGGGATCACGGTCTTCGTCGCCAGCGGGGATTGTGGAGCGAATGGGGGAACGCCCGCCTTTGCACCGTGGTACCCGGCCTCGGACCCTCATGCCATGGGGGTGGGAGGGACCATCCTCAAACTTTCGCCCACCGGGTCCTACGGCAGCGAGACCGCGTGGAACGGCACGGCGACCTATTGCAGTAACGGCGGCGGATCGGGCGGAGGGTTCTCGGAGCTTCCCCGGCCGACCTGGCAGCAAGGAAAGCCGGGGTTCAGCGCGTATACCAACACCACCCGGGGGGTCCCGGACGTGGCCCTCACCGCGGCGGTCCCGTTGGGCATGATCTACAACGGTTCATCGGTCTATGTGGAAGGGACGAGCGATGCGGCCCCGCAGTGGGCCGGGATGGGGGCGCTCATCGGAGAATCCCTCGGGGGCGGTCCGCCCGGTTTCCTCGCTCTCCCGTTCTACTCGATCCTTTCGAGTCCCGCTTACCTCAACGATTTCCACCAGATCACGAAGGGGTCGAACGGTTACAAGACGGGACCCTATTGGAACGCGGTCACCGGGATGGGAACGCCGAACTTCACCGCCTTGCTCCGGTCCGTCCAGAACCTTTCCTACACCCCGCTTTCCGGACCGGGCCAACTGCTCCTTACCGCCTCTCCGATGTCCGGAACTGCGCCCTATCCTTGGGACCCGCTTCCCGTGCACTTCTCGGTCCGCCCGTGGGCTCCCGGTAACGCCTCCCAGGTCTACCAGTACTACCTCGGCGACACCGGGCCGCCCTACGGAGAGGCGAACGCAACGACCAACAACTCCTCCTCGACCACCGCGTTCTACCGGGTTCCCGGAGCCCACGTGGCCTGGGCGGTGGGGTACGACAATGGATCGTCCGTGAGCATGTCCAACCCGCTCGTCATCAACATCAACAACAGCGGACCCCTCGCGACCGAGCTGCTCATCCCCAATGCCACGGCCAAGATCGGGCAGCCCGTGGAGTTCGATGCCGCCGCGGGGAACGGTTCGGCTCCCTACCGTTTCGCCTATTTCTTCGGGGACGGCACCTATGAGTCATCCTGGGCGATCGACGGCCCCACGATCACGCACTCCTACTCGGCGAACGGCACCTATCTCGTCACGGTGGTGGCGAACGACTCCTCCACTCCCCAACGGGGAGGCTGGGCCTCGGGATGCGTCTACGTGGGTACCACGTCCGTGCCCTGTCCCTCGCTGGCCCGAACCCCGTCGGTGTCCTTGGTCCCGGGAAACGCCACGCTCCGTTCGAACGGCTCCACCCCGCTCACGCTGCACGCTTCCTACAACGGCCAGCCCGTGGCCGGGGCCGCCGTGCATTTCCACGCCGCGTTCGGCAATTTCTCCTCGTCTTCGATCGTGACCAACGCGACTGGAGATGCCTTCACCACCTACACGGCCCCCTGGGTCAACCAAACTCGGCAGTACCCGTTGTGGGCCAACATCACGGCAGGAGGTTACGCCAACGGTACCGCGGAAGTGCTCGTCATCGTGAACCCCACGGCCGGCCCGAGCCTCGTTCCGTCCATCAGCCTCAGCATCAAGGATCCGCTGTCCGGTTCTTCCGACGGGATCATCATCTCTTCCCAGGTCGCGGTGACCGGCGCGTACGTTCCCAATGCCACGGTCACGCTCACAACGAACGTTGGGAAGGTCATCGAACCCACGGATGTCGTGAACTTCCAAGGGTACCTTGTCGCCACCCTGCTCGCCCCTACGTTGCCGGCGGGCTCGGTGCCGTTGGCCGGTGCCCTGTTCGCAACCGTTTTGTTCCCGGGGTTCACGTCGAGTAGCACATCCCTCGCGTTCAACGTCGAGCCCGGTCCAGGGGGCCTCCGCATCGCAGGGACGGTCAATAACACCACCATGCCGGCCATGACCACGACCGGGATCACGATCCAGGTCCAGGATCCCAACGGGTCCGCCCCGCCTCCCGCATTTGGCGGGATCTCGGTCGGTGTCTACGCCGGGTCGTTCAGCTACTGGGGCAACTACTCCAACGGGCGGGTCCACGTCGAGTATTCCGCTCCAATGGCGAGCGTGAACGTGACGGATGTGCTCTACTACAACGTGACCGCACCCCAGTCCCGCGAGATCCTGGGAAGCGCCGTCTCCCTCATCAATGTGACCTGGGGCCACGGACCCCTGCTCATCTCGTTCACCCCGGACTCGGTCGTGCCCCGGTTCCATGGGAATCTGACCTTCCGCATTCGCTCGGCCGTTTCCGGACTCCCCTTGTGCGGGGTCCTCGTCATCGTCACGGTCGACAAGGGGAACGGTACGGTCGACCCGAACGCCGGTTTCACGGGGGCCTTCGGGCGAGTGGCGATCGGCTACGTGGCCCCCAATTTCACCGGACCCGTGCTCCTCAACATCACCGCTATTGGGTTCGTGTACCGGTTCACGGTGGAGGTACTCCCCTTGCAACTGGCCCTTCCGCCCCCCCCTCCGAACCAACCCTCCACTCCGGGGGTCTCGCCGCCGGCCACGCTAGCCTACTTGGCGGGGTCGATCCTGGCCGCGAGCGTCGCCGCCATAGTTTATTCCCGCCGGGGTCCTCCGAGGGAGCCTCCGGGGATGTCCGCCCACGCCCCCCTCCATGACGAGGAGCGCCAGGCAAAAGGCTAAGAGACCCCACTGTCTCTCCCTCGAAGAATGACCGGGTCGGGGTGGAGGCGACGGGCCCTCCTCGTCGGCATCTCCTTCCTTCTGGTAGTGCTTCCCGCTGTGCCCACGACCTTCGCCGCCGCCACCCTTTCCCGCGCGGCCAGCCCCCTCTATAACGTCACGTTCTCGGAAACGGGGCTCCCGAGCGGGACGAACTGGAACATCACGTTCGGCGGGACCACCCATTCCACCAACAATACGTCGACTACCTTCTCGGTCGCGAACGGAAGCTATCCCTACCTGGTCACGGCCATCGTCTCGGGGGCATCGCTCGCCCTCGGGAACATCTCGCTGCCCGCACTCGAGCAATACCGTGCCAACTCGTCGATCGGTGTGGTGAAGGTCAACGGTTCCAACGTCCAGTGGCCCACCACGTACACCACCTACTTCCTCCTGTTCACTACTGGCACTCCGGCGGCCGGAGGGATCACTTCCCCCGGGATCGGCTACTACCCGACCGGGTCGACACCTTCCATCGAGGCGCTTTCCTATCCCGGTTATACGTTCAGCGGATGGGCCGGGATCTGCACCTCCTTCCCGTGTGGGGCATATATCGGGGCCAACCGGATTGCGAACGTGACCATGGATAACCCGACGATCGAGGGGGCCCTCTTCACGGCGTTGACGTATCCCGTCAACTTCCATGAGACCGGGCTCCCGGTGAACCTTGCCTGGAGCACGACGTTCAACGGGTCCACGTCGACCTCGCTCAACTCCACGATATCCTACTCCATATCGAACGGGACCTACGCCTACTCCGTGGCCAACCCGCTTCCATTCGGGTCCGATGAGCGGTTCACGACCGCCAACACGTCGGGAAACGTCACGGTCGCCGGTAACGTCAGCTTGGTCCCCGTTTCCTTTACGGCGCAGTTCAACGTGAGCGTGGTCTCCGCCTCCTTGAGCATGGGCACGGTCTCGACCCCGGGAGGATGGTACAACAACGGTACGGACCTCGTGCTCTCCGCCCAACCCAACCCGGGCTACGCGTTCCTTGGCTGGGCAGGTCTCGGGGCGGGGAACTACACGGGTCCCGAGAACAACCACTCGCTTCCGGTGACCGGGGCGATCACGGAAACCGCCAAGTTCGGGAAACTGTTCCCGGTCACGTTTCTCGAGACCGGCCTTCCGGCTTCCGCCAACTGGTCGCTGACCCTGGGAACGACCACCAAGACCTCCCCGGGGAGCTCCCTCGCCTTCTCGGAGATCAATGGGTCCTACACGTTCCAGGTATCGCCCATCCCGGGATACGTGACAGGTACGCGGACCGGATACCTGCAGGTCTCCGGAACCAATGCCTCGATGACCCTTCACTTCCATGCGTTCCTTTACAACGTGACCTTCGCGGCGCAGGGCCTGGCCAATGGCACCTATTGGGAGGTCTCCACCGGCTCCGGGAGCGTGCAGTCGAA
>JAKAOF010000003.1:0-96599 GCA_021823345.1 Thermoplasmata archaeon | reverse complement strand
GCACAGTTGGCATGATTGCCGGTCTTGGCGGCGAGATGCTGGCTGCCCAAGCGCTCCTTGAGCATCGAGTAGTACTGTGTCTCTCGGAAGTTGTCCTCTTCCGTCATGCGTTGGGATCCCGTGTCGACCGGGCAGGAGTATCGGGTCGTGCCGGAGCGGAAGGGTTCATTCTTCGAGGACCTTGTCCGTCGCAGGTGTCAGGGCCGCCCCGCTCGAGACGCTGCTCCACTCTCGGCGCTTGAGGGGTGCGTCCAGGTCGACCTCCTTCACCTTGCGGGCGATCTCGCGGGCCACTTCAGAGCACTTGGAGGGCTTGGTCGGCCAGAGGGTGTACCCTGGGAGCGCTAGGTCGTAGGTGACCACCTTCTTCTCGTAGATGGTCTCCCAGACGGCGCGGAAGACCCGTTCGGCTTCCTCCCGGTAACCGAGGTGCCGCAGCATCATCTCGAGGCAAAGGATCTCCGCAACGGGGTCCGCCTTGTCCTGCCCGGCGTACTTCGGCGCCGAGCCATGCACCGGCTCGAAGAGCGCGATGTCCTTGCCGAAGACCGCCCCCGGGGCAACGCCCAGGCCCCCCGCCAGTCCGGCACACAGGTCCGACAGGATGTCCCCGAAGAGATTCGTCGTGACGATGATGTCGTATTCCTCGGGCTTCTTCACGAGTTGCATGCACATGTTGTCGACGAGCCGCTCCTCGGAAGGGACGCTGGGGAAGTCCTTGGCGACCTGACGGAAGACCTCCTGGAAGAGCCCGCCGGTGACCTTCATGATGTTCGCCTTGTGCACCGCGGTCACCTTGCGGCGACTGTTCTTCACGGCGTAGTCGAATGCGAACCGGCAGATGCGCTCGGAGGCTTTCCGGGTGATGATGTTCGCTGTCTCTCCGGCGCTGTGGTCCCGGTCCACCCAGTGTTCGACCCCGGAATAGAGCCCTTCGGTCCCTTCCCGGACAACCACCAGGTCCACATCCGGGTACCTCGTGCCCTCGCCGGCAATGGCCCGGGCGGGTCGGACCGCAGCGAAGAGGTCGAGCTCCTGCCGGATCGCCACATTGACGGAGCGGAATCCGCTGCCGATCGGCGTGGTGATCGGTCCCTTGATCGCGATCTTGTTCTTCCGGATGCTCTCGAGGACGGCGGGGGGAAGCGGCGTTCCCTCCTTCGCCATCACCTTCTCACCGGCTTCTACGATCTCCCATTCGATCGGGACTCCGGTGGCCTCTGCCACTACCTGGGTCGCCCCGGTGACCTCTGGTCCTATTCCATCCCCTGGAATCAACGTGATCTTGCGCGTCATGAGCGGCGCGGCCCACCGTCAAAACTAAAATAAGCGTTCCGGGTTCGAGCGACCGATGAAGGATTGGTCCGAACGCTACCGTGCGGATTTCCCGGCCCTGAATCCCCGCCGCGGGCGCGCTCCCATCTACTTGGATAGCGCCTGCATGTCCCTCGCTCCGAGGGCGGTTGTCCAGGCCATGGAGGAGTACTATACCGACTTTCCAGGCTGCGGCGGTCGGAGCGTGCACCGGTGGTCATCCCGCGTCACGGACGCCGTGGAATCCTTCCGAGAGGGTTGCGGGGCCTTTTTCGGGGGCTCGCCGGAGGAGTTCGTCAATCTGCGGAACACGACCGAGGCGCTCAATCTCGTGGCCAAGGGACTCGACCTTCGTCGGGGCGATCGCGTACTCCTCACGGATCAGGAGCATAACTCGAACCTCGTGGTCTGGCAGGAACTCGCCGAGCGCATCGGGATCCGGATCGAGTTTCTCCCGCTCCCCGAAGAGACCCCGTTCGACCCCGAGGGATTTGCGCACGCGCTTTCCCGCGGGGTGCGGGTGGTGAGCTTCTTCCATTCCTCCAATCTCGACGGTCGCACCCTGCCGGCCCGGGAGATCGTGGAACGGGCCCACGATGCGGGGGCCCTGGTGCTCTTGGACGGAAGCCAATCCGCTCCCCACCATCGACTGGACCTCGACCGCCTGGGCGCAGATTTCTACGCATTGTCGCTCCACAAGATGCTCGGTCCCTCCGGGACGGGTCTCCTCTATCTGCGGTCCGGGGGAGAGACCCAGGTACGGCCCCTCGTGAGCGGCGGGGAGACGGTGGCATGGTCGGATTACCGGGGACATGAGAAGCTCGAAGGGCCCGCTCGGTACGAGGCCGGGCTCCAGAATTACGCCGGCATCGTCGGGGCTCGCGCAGCGCTTGCGTACTTGGAGCGGGTCGACTTCGCCGCACTCTCGGTCCACGAAGCCCGACTCCAGCGGCTCCTCGACCGCGAGCTGGACGGCATTCCGCTCCGTCACGTCGGGGCGCAGAATGCGGCGGACCGGGGTTCCATCTACTCTTTTGCGCTCTCGCACGCCGACAGTCACGACGTGGCCCTCTTCCTCGATGCCGCCTATCAGGTCATGGTCCGGTCCGGGATGAATTGTGTCCATTCCTGGTACCGGGCCCGAAATCTGGAAGGAAGCGTACGTGCGTCCTTCTATCTTTACACGTCCGAATCGGACGTGATGGCCCTCGCCCGCGGGATCCGCGAACTCTCCGAACGGCTGACCCCGTCTCAAGAGGGGCGCTCTACAGCGCCTTCTCCATCACTGCGCCGATCTCCCGACCGACCAGTGAAGCCATCTCGCGGGCGAATCGGACCTTCATCTCTTCGGGCACGGCCACGATCCCGAGCCGGGCGATCGTCGCGGTGAGCCGGAGCAGGGCAGAATACTCCAGGGCCCGGGCCTCGAGAAGTTCCTTCACGGAGTCCTTGATGTCCTGAGCGAGCTGTGGGTCCAACTTGATCTTCTCTTCCAGATGATGGCGCACCTCGTCCTTGATGAGGTCCATGGCGACGTCGGCCACGAGTTTCTCGGGCGTGAACAGTTGCTTCGAGGAGTTGATCAAGAGGTCGATCGGGCTATTCTCGGCATCTGCGGGCATGTCAAAATCCGATGCGGTTCGAGTAGATGAGCCTTTGGAGATGGTCGATGGCGGGGGTTGCGCCAGTACCCTCCCTCGACCGGCAATCGTCCAGGCGTGGGCGTTCCCAAGGGTCCAGAATTCGGTTCGTCGGTCAATAGGAGATGTTCTGGAAGGATGTCACTTCAACGGTAACCGATATCTTTGAGAGGACGACCTCCTGGGATACCTCGTTCCCCCTCGCCCACGAAGGGTTTATTTCCATCTTTGAATCCAGTGGTTCCGGGAGATGGGCTGGTAGATCAGCGGAAGATCGCTACCTTGGCAAGGTAGAGGCCGCGAGTTCAAATCGCCCGAGGGCCCTTCCTCGGGCAGGAAACTCTCGCCCAGTCCACTCCCCTTGGCTGAGAATCCTTCTACGGGCGTTCGATGAGTACCGAGAGGCCGTTGCCCCCTCCCATACAGAGCGTGGCGAGCCCCCGTTGGGATGTGCGGTGAGCCATCGCGTTGAGCAGCGTCACCACGATCCGGGCCCCGGAACATCCGATCGGGTGACCGAGCGCCACGGCTCCCCCGTTCACGTTGAAACGATCATCCGGGATGTTGAGCGCCCGTTGCACAGCGATCGATGCGGTGGAGAACGCTTCGTTGTGCTCCACAAGGTCCAGATCGCCGATCGTCAAGCCCACCTTCTTGAGATGTCCCTGGACCGTCGGGATGGGCGACTCCATGACCCGACTGGGCGGCACCCCGCTCGTGTGGGCCGAGTGGACCCAGCCGATGGGAGCGATCCCATGTTGCTCCGCCCAGTCTCGGGAAGCGAGCACCAGGGCCGCTGCCCCGTCCGAAAGCTGGGAAGAGTTGCCCGCGGTCAGCACTCCATCCGGCGCGAAGGCCGGCTTGAGCCGCGAGAGCTTCTCTCGGGTAGTGTCCGGTCGGAAACCTTCATCCTTCGAGACCTCGTTGCCTTTGGTCACGGTGGCGGGGACCGGAACGATCTCTCGGAGGAGCTCGCCCCGTTCCGTCGCCGCTGCGGCTCGCTGATTACTCCGCAGCGCGAACGCGTCCGCATCGTCCCGGGTAATCCCAAACCGGCGGGCCACATCCTCCCCGGTCCGTCCCATGTGAAGATGGTCATAGGCATCGAGAAGCGAGTCCTGCAGGACCGCATCGACCAGGGAGGTGTCCCCGTAGCGAGATCCAAGACGAACCCCCGGGGCGAGGTAGGGAGCTCGGCTCATGCTCTCCATTCCGCCGACCAGGACGACCTTTCGCTCACCCAGGCGGATCGAATCCGCCCCGAGCATGAGGGACTTCATCCCCGATCCGCAGACCATGTTGATCGTGACGGCCCCCGGCTCGACCCCCATCCCCGCGGCCAATCCCACCTGACGTGCCGGGTTCTGACCCAGCCCCGCCTGGATGCCGCAGCCGAAGAGGATCTCCTCGATGTCCGAGGGAGAGACCTTGGCCCGGCGCAATGCCTCCTCGACCGCAATCTGTCCTAGGACCACCGGGCTCACCTGCGAGAGCCCTCCCAGAAACTTTCCTATGGGGGTGCGAACCGCGCTAAGTATGGCCACCTTGGCGTCGCTCATACCTTGGTTCCTTCCGCGAGTAATCTTAACGCTTTCGAGAGGGGGCCCTTTGAGTCGACATGCTGCGCAGAAACCGCGGGGACAGATGGGTGGGGAATTGAGGGCAAAAGGAAAGCATGAAGTACTAGAAAAGCCATAATTAATCGGGGTGCGACAGAACTATCTGTCGTCTCATTTCAAAAGAGAAATTCATGCGGGGTCCCAAGTTCTTTCAGGTGGTTTCTATCCTCATTGCCGTGGGAATGACGCCCTTCGCTCCCACCTTATCGTTGGATTCCGTCTCTTCCGGGCTGTCGGTGCCCATCACGCACACGATGGTTCACCTCCCCACGTCCGCGCCGAAGGAGAGTGGCATCCGGACCTTGGCGGGAAGCACTGGATTAGGTTACACCCAGTCCACCCTTTGCATGGACAACAATACCTTACTGAACGGGAATGCGCTATGCAACATCATTCCCTCCATGGTGCCAAACTCCGTCGCGGTCGATCCTGTCAACCACGATCTCTACATCTCGAACAAGGACACTTACAATGTGTCCGTATTCGACCCCACGACGGACCGGGTGATCTCCAGTATCCCGCTCAACGGGTACAGCCTTTCGCAGAACATTGTCTATGACAATGCCACCGGCGACCTCTACGTGAGTGACCAAGGTACCGGTCAAATCGGCGTCATCAACGCGACTACCAACACGTTGGTGACCAACATCAACTTGCCCTCGCTCTACACCTCCTGGGTGACCCTGGACACCAAGAGCGGCATGCTCTTCGTCACGTCGGTGGCCATCGGGAGTGAGAATGTCACGATCGTTAATCCGACAACGAACTCCATCGTCGGGAGCATCACGGTAGGCCTGGTGCCGGTGGACTCGGTCTATGTCCCAGTCAACAACTGTTTGTATGTCACGGTCCAGGGAAATGGAACGGGAAACGTCACGGTGATCAATGCGACGAGCGACACGGTGATCACCGTGATCCCGATGGGGCTCACCTATCCGAGGACCATCGGCTTCGACCCAGCGGATGGCGATGTTTACGTCGTCGGTTCGGTCATCACTGTCATCAGTGCCACCACGGACACCATCGTAGCGACCTTGAATCCCGCCGCGACCAATTCATGGGGTGGGGATGGGGTCCCCTTCTACGATCCCGCGAACGCTGACATGTACATCCCGGACTCCATCGGTCCCCAAGTGCTCGCGCTACGGGGCACGACCATCTTGGGATCCATGCTTTGCGCCAGCGCCCCCTTCAGCGGAACGTATGACCCCACCAACGGACTCCTCTATGTCACTGGCGTGGCCAACGATACCCTTTCTATCGTGGCCCCCGGAAGTGCACCGTCGGTCAACTTCCTCGAAACCGGACTTCCCGTCGGGACGTACTGGTTAGCCGCCCTGGACGGCATCTCTCAGGAGAACCTCTCGAGTTCGCTCAATTTCTCCGACCCCAACGGGACCTACCCTTTCACCGTCTCCTCCACTCTGTCCACCTACGCGCCCTCCCCCGCCAGTGGGACGGTAACGGTTCAGGGGAAGAACCTCACGATCCTGGTGAACTTCACGGAGGTCGTCTACAACGTCACCTTCAAGGAGAGCGGACTGCCCGCCGGGTCGACCTGGGGGGTGACCTTGAATGGTCAGTTCCTTTCCTCCAGTACTGCCTCGACGGTCTTCCATTCACCGAATGGCACGTTCTCCTACAACATTTCCTCGTCGGGGAGCTATGCTCCGATCCCCCCCTCGGGCAGTCTGTCCATCGGTGGGAGGGCGGTGAACGTCTCCGTCCGGTTCGTGATGACGTATACTCTCACCCTCCAGCAGACCGGGCTCCTCAACGGCACGCTCTGGCAGGTGACCATCAACGGCTCGACATACTCCTCGAAGACCTTGATCATCAAGGTGTCCGAGCCGAACGGAAGCTATTCGTTCAGCGTGGGCGCCATCCCGGGATTCACGGTGCAGCCTTCCTCGGGCACTCTCTGGGTCAATGGGACGGGAACCTCCCAGTCCGTCGTCTTTACCCTGGTGGCACACGTAGTCCTTTACCCCGTGACCTTCGCGGAATCGGGTCTGACCCTCGGGACGACCTGGGGCGTGGTCCTGAACGGCACCAAGGTTTCCTCGGTCAACACCACCGTCACCTTCACCGATCCCAATGGTACGTATGGATTCACTATCGGTGCGGTAGCCGGCTACTCGGTGAGCCCAACTTCGGGAAACATCAGCGTCCGCGGAGGGTCAGCGGCGGTCTCCGTGATGTTCACCTACGTTCCCCCAGGTTACTCTCTCGTGACCTTCTCCGAAACGGGGCTGCCTTCCGGGGCCTCCTGGTCGGTCACCTTGGCCGGGAAGCCGGTCGCTTCCATCAACTCCACGATCTTCTTCTCGGTGAAGAACGGAACGTTTGCCTTCAACGTGACCGCTCCCGCAGGCATGACCGCCAGCCCGGCCGCAGGATCGGTCGTCGTCGCCGGGGCGCCCATCACTTTGCACATCGCCTTCACGAAGCCCGTCCCCCCGCCACTCCTGTCGAAGTACCCCGTGAACTTCCTCGAGACCGGCCTGCCTTCCGGCCTGGACTGGTCTGTCGATGTGAACGAAACGGTCAACACCTCATCGACCAGCCTTGTCGGGTTCTTCGAACCGGTGGGGACATATCCGTTCATGATCACTTCGCCGGCAGGGTACACGGTACAGCCCAGCAACGGCACCTTTGTCGTGAGCAGCTCGGGCGCGCAGATCGTCCTGACCTTCACCCACGTCCCCAGTACCTCTCCGACCGGGAGCGTCCTGCCCATCGAGTATCTCTACATGGTCACGGCGGCGGCCGCTGCGCTCTTGATCGTGGGCATTGCCCTGAGCGTGAGGTCATCCCGGGACCGACGTCAACGGCCCCCCCCGCCCCCGGCGGAGGATTCACCTTCCCCTCCCCATCCTCCCTCCCGTACGGGGTGAGAAAACCATGCATGAGTTCCGGGTCTCAAGAAATGATGTTCGCCTCTCCCGTACCGTCGGAGTTCGGCCGTCATCGGCTCCCTTCACTTCTTACTTGAGGGGTCGGACCTCACGCGTCGCCTCGACGGTGTCGCTCGTTTCATTCGGCCTTCTTCTGATCCTCAGCTCCAGTGCTTGGGCCATTTCGACGGGCCCGACGATGACGCCCCGCGGAGCGCCGGTGAGTGTCGCACTTTACATCAGCCCGGCGGGGGGCGGATCGGTCACGATCGGCGCAAACACCTACTACGCCAACCAGACCCTGTCGATCCACTCCGGCACCTATGCGATCTCGGAGACCCCCTCTGCAAGCCACACGTTTTTGGCGTGGGGATATAGCGGTGGGGTCACCATCGCCGCCGGCAAGGTCTCGGTCACGGGTGCAGGGGCGGTCTACGCCAACTTCTCGTTCCGGCCCACGGTCCAGTTTGTGATCTCCCAATCGATCTGCGGGCCGGTGACCTTCAACGGGACCACGTGGGCCAACGGGTCGGCCGGGCCCTTCCCGGCTCCCGGCACCTACTCGAGCGATGTTTCCGCGTGCGCGGGCTTCATCTTTCAGGGATGGGGAGTTTCTCCGGCGGCGAACGGGACCCTGTCCACCCCGGGTTCGCTTTCCACTTCGTTGATCTTGAAGGGAAACATCACCCTCACCGCCAGCTTCGTTCCGAGGCAGTTCCAGGTCCTCGTCCAGATCTCGCCTCCCCATGACGGGCAAGTGGCCATCGGATCCTCATGGTACACCAACGGCTCCCATCCGGTGTTGAACGCCGGCGTGTATTCCTTGAGCTTCCTGCCTTATTCCTGGTCGAAGTTCGTTAACTGGAGCGTCTCGACCAACCTCTCGATTACCGGCTCGCTCTACTCCGCCAGCTTGACGGTGCGAGGGAACGGCACCCTGTACATCTCGTTCGTTTTCAGTCCCCAGGTGACCTTGGACATCCTCCCCTACTACGCCGGACAGATCCTCCTTAACGGGACCCTGTACTCCTCGGGAAGCGTCGTCCCGCTCGCGGTCAGCGGGAATCCCTACAACATCTCTGGCGTGACCTCGGGATTCCCCTCGCCGTTCCAGTTCCAGGACTGGGTGGCCTCGAACGAGAGCCTGAACAGCACCGTCTCCGCCTCCACGACGTTGACCGTGACGGGGAACGGGACGATCTCGGCCTACTTCGAACCCCTTCCCCTCTATACCGTCCAGTTTGTCACGAATCCACTGGGGTGCGGTTCCATCACCCTCAATGGCACCTCGTACACGGGGGGGCAAAGTACTGTCATCCGCGAGTCCTTCTCCGGGTGGCCCATCTCGGCCACCCCGTGTACGGGCTACTCGACCGTCAATCTGACCTCGACGGGTGCCATCTCGATCGTGAATTCCGCGGGCCTCGCCTACATATTGGGGAACGGGACCATCTGGGCCAACTTCACCGTCGCCGGACCCTGGTCGAACCTCACGGTCGAGGTTGCTCCGACCACCTGTGGCACCGTGAGCCTTGTTCAAGGCGGAGTCACTCGGGCGGCGTCATCCGGCACTATGCTGTATCTGCCGGATGGTACGTACACCGCCCAGGTCGGCTCGTGCGCGGGGTACCACTTCGCTGCTTGGTCCACCTTAGGTTCTGCCGTCACCATCGCTCCCACCACCTCTTCCCCCGCCACGCTCACCCTGGGAGGCAACGGGACGCTCTACGCCACCTTTGCCAAGAACGCCACGGTCCCGTACACGGTAAAGGTCTACGTTACCCCCTCCACGTGCGGGCCGGTACAGATCAATGGGGTCAACTTCGCGAACGGGACGTCCGTAACTTTGCAGGGTGGGATCTATCCGGTCTCGGTCGGGAGCTGTTCCGGGATGATCTTCACGGGTTGGAACATTACGGGGGCCGGACTGTCCCTTAGTTCGTCCACTTCCGCTAGTAGCCTCCTCGATGTGGCGGGGAATGGGACCGTCACTGCCCGTTTCGCGGCCATCCACCCCACGCACTTTGCGGTCTCGGTCGAGATCGACCCTTCGGGGTGTCCCGAGGTCAGCGTGAACAATACGCTCTTCGGGAACGGGTCGACCGTTCGTCTATTCGCAGGCAACTACCCCTTGGGGGTCCGGCCGTGCCCGGGACGGGAAAACCCGATCACTACCGGCTCCGGAGGGGTGTCGATCCTCAACAACGGGTTCGGCATCTCGGTCGTTCAAAATGGGACGATCTACGTGAGCTATCCCCAATACCTGGCACGGGTCCTGATCGGACCGTCGAACGGGACTACCTCTGCACCGCTCCGGTGGACCCTCATGCTGTCGGGTGGCGTGATGCCCTTCTCCGTGGCCATCTCGTACGGCAACGGGATCACCCAGGTATTGCATGGGTCGGGCCCGGACTTCCGGCTGTCCGAACAGTACAACTCGACCGGCTCGTACGCACTCCAGGTCTATGTGAGCGATTCGGACGGGACCACCGTCTCGACCACGCTCAACGTGACCATCCAAGCCCCACCGCCCTCTCCCGCGTTCTGGCAGGAACCGTGGTTCCTCGACTACCTGCTCCTGCTGGTCGATCTCCTCCTCGTCGTGATAGCCGTGGTCCTCATCGCTCGGAGCGCGCGCCGTTCGGAAACCACCCCCGCGCGAAAACCCATCGTACCTCCACCTTCGGGGGAGGCAAGTACGACCCCAGCGCCCGCGGAGGCACCTTCCGCGCCAGAACCTCCTCCCGCGCCATCCACGGATTCACCGGAGGGTAAGGACGCTCCTTCGCCCAGCGAGAAGGAAGCCTCTCCCCCGGATGCGACTTCGCCACCTCCCTCGAACGAGGACTCGGGCCCCGCACCGGCGACCACGGAGGTTCCGCCGGCAGAAGGACCATCGTCCGAGCCCGCGGCGGAACCCATCGAACCTGCCGGGGGCGAACGCTCAGGGAACCAAGAATCGACGGCGCCGAGTGCGTCCCCGGACGCGACCGAGTAGTTCCTCGGAAAGAGGAACCGCGTTAGCCTTCTTCGACCCGGGGTGCGAGCAGGAACCGGCCATCCCCGTTCCCGCCGGCAAAGCCGAACTCGAGCTTCAGGGGATAGGCATTCCCGATCGACATCGTCACCTCGTCCGCAGAGGTGAGGGCCTTGACCATGCTGGAAAAGAAGTCGAGGGGGTACATGCTCTTCGCCACCTCCTTCGCTTCGAGGTGGGTCAGGGCGTCCTTGCTGATCTTGAGGTCCACCTTGTCGTTCTCGCCCTCGGAATGCATGATGAACGCATCGGGCTCGAGGGTCAAGGTCACGTGATCGCTGATCGACTCGGAACCTCGGATCCCCTGGCGCAGTTCCTCGGTCTTGATGACGACCTTGCAGGGGGGGTTGACGCTCGGTACCTTGGGGTCGCTGATCCCCGCGACGTCCATGACCGACATGTGGCGGGTAAGCTTCCCAACGGCTACGACCAGGCGCCCCTTTCCGGCGTCGTAGGCGAGGTCGATGACGTCCCCGGGCTTCGCCAGCCTCAGGACGCCCTTGAGCTTCTCCACATCGACACCGATCTCGACCGGCTCGCCGGAGAAGTCCTCGAATGCCGTCTTCTTCAGGCTCAGGATCAGCATGGCCACGTGGGAAGTGTCCACGGCCTTCACATCGATCCCTTCGGGGGTCACCGACAACTTCACCTCGTTGACGATGGCGGAGATGACCTCCAGGAGCTCCCGCAGCACCTCCATCTTGACACGCGCCTTGAACAATCGTATCACCCTTCCGCCGGAGAACCGGCGCGGTTAAAACGGTTCCCACATGTTATATAGCCCCGACTTGTTCCCTGCGGCGTGCCGGCCAACGAGTTCGTCTTGGCGACCAACTTCGACGATGCGCTCCTCGAGCAGACCCGGAATCTTCCGGTTTCGACCTTTTTTGGCGGGTTCCCGGTCAGCCTGACCGGAGGGGGCCGCCCTCCCTACATCCTGCCGGACGTCACGAATGAGAAGTTCCGGGACCACATCGCCAAGATCCACGCCCAGCACCGAAAGTTCCTGGTGACGCTCAACAGCAACGACCTTGGCCTCAAGGAATATTCTCCGAACTTCATCCCGGAGTTCTTGGCGGAGGCCCAGCGCCTCCTTGACCTCGGCGTGGACGGCTTCATCGTGGCTATCCCGATCCTCATGGAAGCTCTGCACCGAGAATACCCCGATGTGCACCTTTCCGCTTCGACCTTCGCCCGCATCACGACCGTGGGGCAGGCGGAGTACTTCCGGGATCTGGGCGCGTCCGTGATCGTCCTCGAGGAGGCGAACAAGAACTTCCGGCTGATCCGCAACCTTGTCGCCGCCGACATCAATGTCGAGATCCTTGCGAACCAGACCTGCATCAAGGACTGTCCTTTCCGGGCCCAGCACCTGCAGAACAGTTCCCTGGGCTCGCAGCCCGGGAACGCGAAGTTCTGGTTCGAGGCCCCCATCATGGAGTGCGGGGTCGAGGTCGCTCGGGACCCGGGCCGGCTCGTGAACTCGATCGCCGTCCGTCCGGAAGACCTTGAAGCGTACGAGGCCCTCGGAGTCCATCGTTTCAAGCTCTCTGGAAGGAACCGCCCGACCGAGTGGCTGGTCAAGGTCGCCCGGGCCTACGAACAGAAGTCCTGGGAGGGGAACCTGCTCGACATCCTGAGTTACGTGCAGTTCAAGGGGCCGATGAGCGCTGTTTCCCGCATCGCGGAACAAGGGGCTCTCCCCGTCATCAACCAGTTCAAGGAGGCCCTGGACCCATTGGCCGGGGTGTCCATGGATAACAAGGCGTACCCCGCAGGGTTCCTCAAGCGGGTCGGCAACACCGACTGCGAGAACATGTCCTGCAAGGTGTGCGGGTACTGTGGTGGCGTGGCCCAAAAGGTCGTCAAGGTTAACGGCGTCCCCTTGTCCGACTACCACCCTGCCGTGGCAAACCTGCCCCCGGTGGCGATGCTCCTTCCTCATCTGGGCCACTCAAGTAGCACCCCTTCTGCCCGACGCTACGAGCCGAGCATGAAGACGGAAGCCCCCTGCACTCCATGACCATGGCGAAAGCAAAGCAAGTACAGAATTCCGTGGCCGACCGGGTCCGTTGGGTCTTTGGCGATGTCGCCGAGACGATCCTGCGCACCGAAGAGAAGAAGTTCGGGACCCCGCTCGAGAAACTCTCGAGCCAGGAGATCAGTATTTTGGCGGAAGATCTCAAGGAGCTTTCCCTCCGGATGGCCGGACCAGAGCTCGCTAACCGGGTGTACGATGCGGTCTTGACCTCACTCTCCGAAAAGAGGACCCCGAAGAGATGACGGGACAGGAAGGGGTCCAGCGCATACCCACCTACATCTCCGGGCTCGACAACATCCTTAACGGGGGAATCCCCCGGGGAGCGACGGTCGTCGTCGAGGGGACCGCGGGTACGATGAAGAGCACCCTCACCTACGCCATCCTCTATCAGAACGCCGTGCGCCGCGGCACCCACGCGCTCTACATGACCCTCGAACAGTCCCGGCCGGACCTCGAGGAGCAGATGACCGAGCTCGGGATGTCCCGCACGGGCCAGGTCGACCTGCAGGACAAGCTCGCCATCGTCGACCTCGGCGAACTCCGGCACTTCCTTGCCGAGTCCGGCGAGAGCGACCTCAGCACCGACTGGTTCAAGAGCGTCCTTCGCCAGCTCCGGAGCTACAAGAACGAGTTCCCCGTCGGGATCTTCGTCCTCGATTCGGTCAATGCCTTGCTCTCTCTCAACAACAAGGAGAACCCCCGGGTCGACCTGTTCCACTTCATGCGCGAGCTCAAGGAGCTGGGCATGACCTCCCTCCTCATCTCCGAACTGGGAGAAGGGAGCGACTTCGGTCTCGGACGCTCCACGTTGGACTACCTCGTCGACGGGATCGTTCGGATGGAAGCGAACCGGGTCCAGGACATCGTGAACATGCAGTTGGGCGTGGTCAAGATGCGGAAGACCTCCCACAAACGCTCCTTCCACCCGCTCATCGTCAGCCGCGGTCGGTTCGAAGTAGTCGGGGCATAGGACTCTTCCGGCGCCGGGTATACGCCCGGTTGCTATCCCTCCCTTTCTCGGTCGTTCCAAGCCGTTGGAAGATGCCAAGGGTTCAAGCCCTGCCCGGGAGTTCTCCTATTGAGGTCAGCAAACATGTCTGTCTGGTTCACGATGGACCGACGTGATCCGAAACTGAGCGAAGCCACGGAACGTGTCGCGCACGACGTCTGGGTGCGACGCCACGTTGCGTTCGACGGCCCGTCCGTCATCACGGACCCGCTTTGGGCCGACCGGGTCCAGTCGATCCTCAACGAGCTCGAGGTCAAGTACACTCGGGAAGTATTCATCTTCCACTGAGCGCCCAGATCTTCTCGACCGTTCCTCCCCTCCGACAGACTGGGGTCCCGCCGTACCTCTCAAAGAACCCTTTCCGAGGTTTCACTTTTGTCCGACCCGGGTCCGGCCACCCGGGGCCCCCGGAGGACCCACCCTCCGTGGGGGGTCGCGCTCCCGGATGGCGACCGTTCAGAGTTCTCGCTTCAGGAGTCCGTAGAGGTCGGAGTCACACCAGGAAGTACCCCGGAGCTTGGATTCTCTCCGGGTGCCTTCCTTCACGAACCCCACGTGTGCGAGCACCCGGGCGGACGCCACGTTCCCTGAGGATACCGTCGCCTCGATCCGATGGATGGGGAGGCGACGGAAGGCCTCCTGGCAGACGGCGGTGACCGCCTCCGTGGCCCACCCTTTCCCCCAGTGGGCTCGGGGTACCCAGTAACCGATTTCGGCGTGGCGATTCGCCCAATCGATGCTGTGCAACCCTACCGCGACCCGGAGCTCCGAGGACGCTCTCTCGAAGCCCAGAAGGCTGAGGAATTCCCCCTTCTGCATCTTCCGCCGGGTCACGCGAACGAACGCATCCGCGTCGAGCCGCCGGTAGGGGGAAGGGCGCCGGACGAACCGGCCCATCTTCGCATCGTGCAACGCACGGTACACCGCTTCGGCATCGGAGGGTTCCGGTATCCGGAGCGTCATCCGCGCCGTGGAGATCGGGAGTCGCAGGCTCCGAAGGTTTCCCCCCAATGCCAGAATCCTGCCCTGATTCCCCGGCGCTTTTCGAGGCGGCACAAAGGTAAGAATAGCCCAAGGGTCCTTATCACCTCCTCCCGGCCACGGGAAGCGGACCCGCGGGTCGTTACCCCCCATTTTCGGGAATCAGGGCGACCGAGCGTACTTCCCGGACCCACCCCGGGCGGGACATGGCGTGTCGCTTCCCGCTGTCCGCTAGGTTGAAGTGTGATTTCCCGTGGGGGATGGGGCAAGTGTTCCATGGTCGAGAAGACGGGCACCCCCGCTGCGCAGGTCGACGTCGAGTCGATCATGAGCCACCCGGGGTCCAAACGGAAGTCCTGTCCCATCTGCGGGGCAACTTACGGGAATGACGCCTGCGACATCTCCAAACATCCGACCGTGGCGGAGCTCAAGAAGACCCTCGGCAAGACGACGCTCTACAACCGGCCGTGAATTGCGCCGCGTGCGCTACTTTCGACCGGGTCCGGCCTTCGGGTTCTCCAAGAGGAATTGGATCCGGTCCACCGCCTCCCGGTAGCGCTTGAGCACGTTCTCGATGTTGGCCTCGGTGAAGTCCCAGGCCCTCGCCAGGTTACCGTAGCGCAGCTTGTACCCCTTGCGGGCAGTTCCCGCCTCCTTCCCCAGGGAGGATTCCTCGATGACGTCGAGGTCCTTGAGCCGGTTCAGGTGCCGGTACAGGGTGGGACGGGTGGTCCGCAGGGTGGCGAGCAGCTCTTCCACGGTCCAGGGCCGGTCCGGGGTCCGCAGGAAGCATTCCCGGACCAGGCGATACGCCACGGACCCGGGGGAGGAGTCGTCCTCGCGCAGGTATCCGACCAAATGCAAGAACTCCCGAAGTGCCTCGTCCGGGTCGGCGTAGGCCGCGAAGGGAGGAGTGTAGCGCAGCTGGATCTCGAAGGGCATCGGGCGCTGGACAATCGGGCGGAAGAGATGAGGTCTTCGGATTGGGTTGGGGCATTGTTTTATGCTGCTCCCTCATCCCTCGGATTGTCATGGTTGTCGATCGGACGAAGATACAGGCGTTGCTCAAGGAATACCCCGAGATGCCCGTGATCGCGGCCGTGGCCTCGCATTCGGCACTGGACGTCTTCGACGGGGCAGTCACCGAAGGGTTCGGAACGCTCGCGATCTGCCAGCGAGGGCGGGAGCGGACGTACTCCCATTACTTTCGGTCTGAGCGGGATCCCAGCGGGGTTCCGATCCGTGGATGCGTCGATCAGGCGCTCGTCTATGACGCCTTCGGAGATATCCTGAAGAAGGACGCCCAGTCCAAGCTGCGAGAGTTGGGTGCGCTCCTCGTCCCGAACCGTGCCCTTTCTTCCTACGTGGAAGCCTCGTCGATCGAGAAGGACCTTGAGGTCCCGATCTTGGGCTCCCGCGCCATGCTCAAGCTCGAGGAGCGGCAGGAGAAGGAGAACTACTACGGCCTGCTCCAGAAGGCGGGTCTCCCCTTCCCGGCCCAGGTCCCGGATCCTTCGGCCATTGACGGACTGTGCGTGGTCAAGGTCCCCCATGCCGACAAGCCCCTCGAGCGGGGATTCTTCACCTGCGCTACCCCGGAGGAGTTCCAAAAGAAGTCCCGGGCGCTCGTGGCGCAGAAGGTCGTGCGAGAGAGCGACCTCCCCAAGGCCCGCATCGAGAAGTACGTGATCGGCCCCGTTTTCAACCTCAACTTCTTCTTCAGTCCCCTCGCTCCACGGTTCGAGGGACTCGAGCTCCTTGGGATCGATGAACGCCGGGAAAGCTCCCTCGACGGTCTGGTCCGACTGCCTTCGGACCAACAGCTCTCCCTCCCCGACAAGGAACGGATCCCCGGGTTCCGGGTCGTCGGACATGGCTCGCTCACCCTCCGGGAATCCTTGCTGGAGGAGGCCTTCCGGATGGGAGAAAAGTTCGTGGACGCTGCCCGGGAGAACTATGACCCTGGGATCATCGGTCCCTTCTGCCTGCAGACCGCCGTCGACCGGGACGGGAAGTTCTCCATCTTCGATGTCAGTCTCCGGATCGGTGGAGGCACGAACATCCACATGGCCCTCGGCCATCCCTACGGCAACACCCTCTGGCGCGTCCCAATGTCCACTGGACGTCGGATCGCTCTGGAGGTCCGGACCGCCATCGCCGATGGTGCCCTCGCCAAGGTCGTCACCTGAGGGGAAAATGGCGAGCGAAAGCGTGCCCTCCCCTGCCCCACCGCCTCAGGGCACGTTGCTCGAATCCGAGCACGTCCTCCGAGGGGGGCACATGGTGGACTTCCACGGCTGGAGGATGCCCCTGTACTACCAATCGACCGGGATCCTTGCCGAGCACCGTGCGGTTCGGACCTCGGTGGGACTCTTCGATGTGTCGCACATGGGGATCATCACCCTCCGGGGGGAGACGGCGAAGGAGCTCCTTTCCCGGAGGCTCCCCACCAACGCCGCCGTCCAGAAGACGGGGCAGTGCAAGTATTCGTTCTTCCTAGACACTTCGGGCGTCATCGTGGATGATGCCGTGCTCACGCGGCTCGACCGGGGATCCGACCCCCGGGAGTTCCTCCTGGTGGTGAACGCCTCGATGGCGCCCCGCATCCTCGAGATCCTGATGCAGCACCGGCCGAAGGGGACCGACATCCAGCTGTGGAACGGTGATTTCGGGATCATCGCCGTGCAAGGTCCCGGGTCCCGGGACATGGTGCACACCGTGCTGGGGGCCGAGGTCTCCTCGCTCTCATTTTACACCGGTGCCCTGTTCTCGGCCGTGAACGGGACCCCGGTCCCGTACGAGGGTACCCTCTCGGATGCGGCCACCGAGAACAATCTCATCAGCCGTACCGGTTACACCGGGGAATTGGGCTACGAGCTCTTCCTCCCGGCCCGACGGATCGCCGAGGTCTGGAACCGCCTCGTGGAGGTGGGCGGGGTCCCGTGCGGGTTGGGCGCCCGAGACACCCTCCGGATGGAGAAGGGCTACCTTCTTTCCGGCACGGACTTCCAGCGGGACCGCACGCCGCTGGAGGGCGGTTTGGACCGGTTCCTTGCGTTCGACCATCCCTTCGTCGGCCGCGAGGCACTGGAGAAGCAGAAGAAGGCCGGGGATTACCCCGTATGGACCGGCCTCAAGGTCACCGAGAAGGGCGTGGTCCCGCGGACGGGCACCCCGGTGGTCTATGCGGGTACTCGGATCGGAACCGTGACTTCCGGCGGGCTTTCCCCCACCCTGGGTCAGGGCATCGCCCTCGCCTATCTCAACCCCGAGTACCGCGAACCGGGACGCCAGCTCGGACTCGAGATCCGCGGAAAGACCGTCCCAGCGGGCGTGGTGCGCCTTCCCTTCGTGTAAGAGGTCCATGTCTGCGAGACAGCACCCTGGAGTGATCGGAAGAACCGAGCAGGTGGAGGAACTCCGCCGGTTCCTCTACGCTCCCATCCTCGGGGGACCCCCGGTGATGCTCCTGCTGGGGGGAGAGGGGGTGGGCAAGTCCTACCTCCTTCGTCACGTGGGGCAGGAGGCTCGGGGCAACGGCCTCTTCGTCCTCTCCGGTCAAACCCAGGCCTCGGAGATCCCGCAGCCTTTCTACCTCCTCCAACGGGTCCTTCACTCGCTCATGGACATTACCGCGGGGGACGTCGTGGCGCCTTCGACGACCGGTACCCCTGCATCGGTGGGATTGGTCGGAGCCTATGCCCGGGACCGCAAGTCCATTCCCATGCTCCTCCTTCCGCTGGGCCTCTCGGCGGAGTCTCCCGAGGAGCGGGAGTCCCGTCTGCTTGCCACGCTCT
Source organism: Thermoplasmata archaeon (assembly GCA_021823345.1). GTDB lineage: Archaea > Thermoplasmatota > Thermoplasmata > Lutacidiplasmatales > UBA184 > JAJYEA01. The sequence continues at coordinate 78,264 of JAKAOF010000003.1, read as the reverse complement.
CGGGACGGGAGACCGATGAGGAAGAGGAGCAGATGGCCCTCTTCGACCGACTGGCGGACCACCTGGAGGAAGCCGCTGGGGACAAGAAGTTCCTGCTCCTGCTGGACGACCTGCACTACGCCGACCGGGCTTCCATCGAGTTCTTGGAGTACTACGCCCGGCGGGCCAAGGGACGGAACATCAAGATCCTCGCCACTTCTCGCCCGGAGGAGGAGGTCCCCGAGCGGCTTTCCTCCGCGATCAACACGATGAGCCGAGAAGGGCTCGTCCGAAAACTGACGGTGCGCAATCTTACCGAGGTCGAGACCAAGGAGTTCCTCTCGCACACCCGCCGGGGACTTCGTCCGACCGAAGCGACCGTCCGGGAGTGGTATGCCGTCTCGGGCGGCAACCCCCTCATCCTCGAGCAACTCGCGCGCATCGGGGGCGTGCCGGTCGCCCGCTCGGGAGAGACCCCGGCCCAGGCGCGGACCGAGTCCGTGCTGACCGGTCTCAATGCATCCGAGCGCAAGGTGCTCGCCTACGCGACCGTGGCGGGCCGTACGTTCAAGTTCCACACCCTCTACCACTCCATCGGCGGTGACGAGGAGAAGCTGACCGAGCTCGTGGATGCCTTCATCCAGAAGGGGGTCCTCAAGGAGCGCTCCACCGAGGTCTACGAGTTTGCGAGCGACGATCTCTGGATGGAGTCCTTCAATTACCTCACCGAGCGACATCGCCGGATCCTGCATGGGAAGATCGCCGCCGCGACCGAGGCCTTGGAGGGCAGCAATCCCCTCGTGGCCTTCGAGCTCGCCAATCATTATCACGCCGCTCGGAACCCCAACAAGTCCCTTCAGTACAATCGGCTCGCGGCGGACCTCGCCAAGAAGTCTCGAGATGGGGATGCCCAGGTGCACTACCTCGAACAGGCCCTGCAGGCGTTGCGGGAACTGCCCACGAAGGACCGGAAGGCGGAGGAGGCCATGCTCATCGATCTGGCGCTTTCCCTCGATGTCATCGGGGAAGTGGAACGCGGCCTGGCGCTCCTCAAGTCGAATCTGGCGCCCGGGCTGATCACCCTCTACTACGGCCGGCTCCTCATGCATGCCGGACGTTGGAAGGAGGCCGAGGAAGTGGTGCAGAGCACGCTCTCCACGAACCGGGGGGGGCAGGACCCGGCGATCATCGGCATGGCCCATCGGATGATGGGCAGCATTGCCACCTATCGGGGGCAGTTCGCCCAGGCCGCCGAGCACTATGGTCAGGCCATCCCCTTCCTCACCCAGGCCGGGATGAAGGCCGATGCCGCGATCGCCCGTCTCATGCTGGCCGACAAGAAGCGGGTGCTCGATGCGACCGACGAGGAGAGCATCTCCTCCACCTACCTCGAGGCGATCTCGGTGCTACGGGACCTTGAGAACCCTGCCCTGCTTGCGACCGCCCTCATGAACTTCGGGCTTTGGTTCACGGAGCGCGGGCTCATGGGGGACGCCCTGCGATATCTCGAAGAGGCGCTCCACGAGGCGCAGTCGGCCCACGATGCGCGACTTACGGGGTGGGCACTCTTCAATCTTGCCGATGTGCTGGTATCCGTCGGGGACTCGGAGCGGGCGCAGGACCTGAACCAACAGGCACGCGATCAACTCACCCGGGTCGGGGACAAGCTCGGGCTCATCCAGGTCCATCTGGTCCAGGGTCGGCTGCACGGCCAGAGGGCCGAATTTGCCAAAGGGGAGCTCGAGGTCTTGGAGGCCTTCCGGCTGGCCAAGGATGTCGGCTTCGAACCGGATCAGATGGAGGTCCTGTTCCGACAGGGCGAGCTCTACTTGCTGAAGGGGGACCGGGAAGGGGCCCTCAAGCGGTTAGAGGAGATCGAAGCCCATCGTTTCGAGGAGCTGCGTCCGGACTTGAAGAGCGACATCGAACGGTTCCGGAAGGCGGTCCGCGATGGGAAGTAGCGAACCCGGGCGCGGGCTCGAAGCGTTCCTTCGAGAGGACCACTTCGCAAAGGATGTGACCTCCCTCGCGAGCATCCCGATCCGAATGGGTGCGTCCGCCCGACTGGTCGCGCAGGGGACGGGTATCCTCAGCGGGGTCGCCGTCGCGCGAGCGCTCGCCCGCTCGGTGGGCCTCACGGTCCGGCTTCACGCCCGGGATGGAGACCGGGTCTCCCCGGGAACCCTCGTGCTGACCCTGACGGGTCCAGCCCGGAAGGTCCTGGCCGTCGAGCGGACCCTGGTCAACCTCGTCATGCACCTCTCCGGGGTGGCGACCGCGACGCATTCCGTGGTCGTGCGCGCACGGCGCGCCAACCCCCGCTTCCGCGTGGCCGCCACCCGGAAGACGTTGCCCGGACTCCGCGACCTAGAAAAGTCCGCTGTCACCCACGGCGGAGGCGAGCCGCACCGGCGCGACCTTTCGGATGCGGTTCTCGTCAAGGGAAATCATCAGCGACTGGTCGGTTTCGAGCCGAGTCTCGAGTCGGCGCTTCGCTATGCCCGGGCCCACCGGATACCTCTCATGGTCGAGGTGCACGACCGGAACGAAGCGCTCGAGGCCGCCCGGGCCGGCGTCCCCCGCCTCCTGCTGGACAATCTCTCCCCCTCCCAGGTGGCCGGCATCCATCAACACCTTATCCGGGCGGGTGTACGGGCGAAGGTGGAACTGGAGGCCACCGGCTCGATCGGGATCGATAACGTGGAGGCGTATGCCCGTTCGGGCGCGGATCTCGCCTCGGTCGGATACATCACCCATTCGGCGAAGGCACTTCCTTTCCATCTTGTCCTGGCCCGGCGGGGGCCGGCCCGATGAGCCTTTCCCGCTCGTCCTCTCGAACGTCCGCTCGCGTGGACCTTCTCTGCGTGGGACACACGAACCTGGACCATGAAGTGACCGTGCAGGAACTTCCCAAGTCGGACCGCACGGTTCCGGTGCAGCACCACGCGCTCTACCTGGGAGGAACGGCATCGAACATCGCCCGCTGGAGCGCCCGGAGCGGCCTCCACTCGGGCCTCTCCTCTTTCATCGGGGAGGACTTTCCGGCGGAGTTCTGGGAGCTCCTTCGAAGCGATGGGGTGGACGTCCGCGGGGTGGTCGTGCGTCCCGGGCAGCTCACTCCCACTTGCTGGATCGCCCGGGACCAAAGGAACCGGCAGGTGACCTTCATCGACCAGGGCGCGATGGGCAACACGGCCGATTTGCCGCTCCCCCCTCTCCAAGGCGTGAAATGGGTCCATTTGGCCACGGGAGACCCCCGGTTCCAGCTCCGGGTGGCCCGCGCGGCGGTGGCGCTCGGAATCCACGTTTCCTCCGACCCCGCCCAGGAGATCCACTATCGGTGGAGCGCCAAGGACCTCGCCGAGCTGCTGTCGCTTTCCGAGATTCTTTTCGGGAACCATCATGAGCTCGACCGGGCGGCCCGTCTCCTCGAGACCGGCTCGGTTCCCGCCTTGGTCGAGCGCGTTCCGCTGGTCGTCGAGACCCTCGGCGCCCAAGGCGCCCAGGCCCACTCTCGGCGCGGAACCGAGACATGTCCCCCGGTACGGGTCCGGAACCCTCAGGCGGTGACCGGAGCCGGGGATGCGTTCCGGGCAGGTTTCTACTCGGCGTGGCTCGGGGGAAGGGCCCTCCCGCAGTGCCTCGCGGAGGGGTGTGCTGCCGGCGCCACGGTCGCCCGGCACAGGCGCTCCCTTTTTTTACCAATCGACTCTCGGTCGAAGCAGAGGGAACATGGCGGATAACTGGCCCACGGCGATGGAGGCGATGACGCCCGAGCCGATCACAATAGATTCTGAGGAGACACTTTCAACGGCGCTCGGACTCATGCGGACCCACGGGATCCATGAGCTTCCTGTCACTACCAAGGGGAAGCTCGTAGGGCTCCTCCCGTACGATGCGATCGGCCGCCGTCACAAGATCACCCTGACCACCAAGGTGGGACATCTCATGTCCGTCCCCCCGACGGTGCCTCCCCGGGCGCTGCTCCCGGAGGTGGCGGAACGCCTCCTGGCCACCGAATGCCGGGCGGCCTGCGTGGTGGATCCCCGTCAGGGCCGGCTCATCGGGATCGTTTCCAGCACGGACATCGTGAAGGCCGTGGGGGCCATCCCCGAACTGGGGGCCCAACCCGTGCGGGAACTCGTGAACCCCATCTCGAACGTCTTTCACGAGAAGGATACCTGTGCCTCATTGTTGCGCGTCGCCGCCACCTTGGACCACCGGCCCGCGGCGATCGTGGACTCGAAGAACCATCTCATCGGGATCGTGGGTCTGAGCGAACTGGGCGAAGCCCTCTGGCGGCCCGTTCAAAAGGGTCACCGGGACATCGGGGAGACCCAGGCGGCCTCCGGGACCTTGATCCGCAGCATCATGAGCCCTCACCCCCCCACCGTCGAGGAGAAGTCGACCCTCAAGGAGGCCGTCCGTCAGATGAGCCGCTACCGGGTCTCGAGCGTGTTCGTGGTGGATGGCGAGCAGCCCATGGGGGTGCTCTCCCAGTCCGATATCCTGTCCTACGTGGTCAGCCAGCGCAAGTCGGTCGAGGGAGCCTACGTGCAGCTCTCCGGACTGGGACCCGCGACCGATCCGTACCTCTTGTCCGATCTGGACCGGGTGATCGGCCGGGGTCTCAAGCGGATCGCCCATGCCGAGAAGCCCGCGATGCTCAGCATCCATGTCGCCCCCCACGCTTCGCACCGGATCGCCGATGTGACGCTCGAGGGTCGGCTCATCACCGAGAATTCTCGGACCTTCCATGCCGCTCGGACCGACTGGAGCCTCCAGGCGGCCGTGTCGGCGCTCATGGACGAGTTGGAGCGCCAGGTCCGGGAGGCGAAGGACTACACCCGCACCAAGCGGCGCGAGGGTTCCCGGAAGGTCATCGCCTCGACCGTCCAGGACGTGCCCGCCACCGCCGATGTCGAGGATCGCATCCGGTCCACCTTCGGGGAAGCCCGGAGCAAGTTGGGCTCCACGGTCAATAATCGCAGACGATGATGCCCTCTGGCCGAATGAACGAGCGCAACATGCGCCTCGCCATGCGCAAGATGGGCATGACCACCGAGAACTTGGACGATGTCCAAGAGGTGATCATCCGGCGGGCGAAAGAGGAGATCGTCATCGAGCATGCCGAGGTGACCATGGTGACCGTCCAGGGGATGAAGACCTTTCAGGTGATGGGCGAGGTCCACACGCGCCCGGTCGGGACCGCCTCTGCGGCTCCGAAGGCGGCCACTCCTCCGGCCGGTCCCCCGGAAGAGGATATCGAGCTCGTGATGAGCCAATCCGGCGCTGATCGACCGAGCGCGATCGCCGCCCTCAAGGAATCCCACGGCGAACCCGCCGAAGCTATTCTCAAGCTCCTGGCGAAGAAGAAAGGTTAGTCCCTTTCGTTCCCCGGGAGGTAGGTCGAAAGATGACCCTCGACATCATCACCTTCCTGGCCATCCTATTCTTGGTGGCGGTCGCCGCCGGGCTGCTGGGTGCACTCGGGGGATTGGGAGGCGGTTTCCTGGTGATGCCGGTGCTCCTCATCTTCTTCAACGTCCCCTTCGTCGAGGCGGTCGGTGCGAGCGCCGTGAGCGTGCTCGCCACATCGATCACCAGCGGTTCCTCCTACGTGCATGACCATCTCACCGACATCCGGATCGGGATGTTCCTCGAGATCGCGACCGTCCCCGGGGCCTTCGTCGGGATCATCGCCACCATCCTGCTCGCCAAGTCGGGATTCAACTCCCTGCTGCTGGTCCTTCTGGGGGTGGTGCTGCTGACCACGCTTCCCAGCACCCTGAAACGCCTGGGGGAAGAACTTCCGACAGGTCAGAAGCCCGACGACCTTTCCCGACGGTTCAGACTGCGGGGATCGTACTTTGATGCCCGACTCCAGCGTACGGTCTCGTATCAAGCGGAGGACACGCGCCGAGGGCTCGGCACGATGTTCTTTGCGGGAATCATCTCCGGCATGTTCGGGATCGGTAGCGGAGTGCTCAAGGTGCTCGCCCTCGAACACTACCTACGTCTTCCCATGAAAGTGGCGACGGCCACCAGCAACTTCATGATCGGGGTGACCGTGGCGGCAGGGGTGTCGGTCCTCTTTGCCGGAGGGTACATCAACCCGGCTTTGGCCGCGCCGGTGGCCCTGGGCACCGCCCTTGGCTCCTGGGGTGGGAGCCATCTCCTGCCGAAGCTCACCAACCGGTTTGTCCGGCTGATCTTCATACCGATCCTCGTGGTGCTGGCCGTGGAAGTGATCTTGCGGGGCGTGGGGGTGCTGCATTGAAGTCGGATGAGCCCCTCCTGCCGCCGGAAGCGTACTCCCGGATGGCCCTCGTCCTCCGGGTCGGACTCGCGTTGGCCCTCGCCATCATCTTCGTGTCGCTGGCGGCCTACGTGAGCCGGTATCCGTCGATCACCCCGGGACAGTTGGTGTCGAACAATCCGATCGTCGGTTATCTGACCCCCAGCGGATTGCTGCAGGGCCTGCTGACCTTGCACACCGAGGCGTTCATGACCCTCGGGGTCATCGTGCTCGCCGCCACTCCCGTCGTACGGGTGTTCTCCGGAATGTGGTACTTCCGCAAGGTCGGGGACCGACCCCTCACGTGGCTCGCCCTCACCGTGCTCATCTTGCTGCTCGTGGGTTTCTTCGTGATCGGCCCCCTGGTGCGATGATCGTCATCCTCCGCATCGGCTCCATCACGGACCTGGATCCTGCGGAGTTTGCCCGGATGGAGGCCGGGGACTGGCGAGAGGTCTTCCTGCTCGAGCTCGTGCCCATCTTGGAGCGGCGGGTGAACCTGCTTCGTGCCCTCGAGACCGCCCCCACGGATGGCACGGGATGGCTCGTCTTCACCAGCGCGAACGCCGTCCGGTTCACGCTCGCTTTCATGGAGGGCCGGGTGCGAGCATCATCTCCCGGGCAGCAGTTCGCTCCTTGGAACGTCTCGGCCATCGGGGCGAAGACCGCCGAAGAGCTCGGTCGGCACGGGATCTCCGTGGGGCTCATCCCGTCCTCCGCCGATGGCGCAACCCTTGCCCAGTCCCTGCGTTCCCACGGTGCCCAGCGGATCCTCTGGCCGAACAATCTCTCCCGACGGAAGGAACTGGGGGATGCCCTCCGAGAAGGTGGATTCTCGTTGGAGGAGGTGTCGATCTACGCCGAGGAGCGTAGCCCGACGGCGGAACGCGAGCTCTCCGAGCTGCTCGACTCGGGCGTCGTGGAGGCCCTCGGTTTCACCTCGGAGAACACCGTCCGGGCCTTCCATGCTTGGCTGGCGGAGACGGGCCGCGACTTCCAGCGCCAGTACCCCAACATGCGATTCGGGGCCATCGGCCCGTCGACGCTCCAGGCGCTCGTGCGCTCCGGGGTCGAACGGGTGCTGGTCCCGCAAGAGCCTTCGGTCGAGGCGCTGGTCGAGGCCCTGCGCCCCCTGAGCTAGCCTTCGCCAGAAAGCCCCTGCTTGCTCAGGGTATCGGCCCGTTGGTTCTCCTCTCGGGGGATCCAGATGAATCGTACACTCTCGAAGGAGCGGCCCAGGGCCTGGAGGCGTTCGTGGTACGGTCGGAGGTGTTCGGCCCGCACGCGGTATTCTCCGGTAAACTGGCGGACGACCAGCTGGCTATCTCCGTACACCTCGACCGGTCCGTGGTACCCGGCTTGCACGAGGTATTCGAGCGACCGGACCGCCGCGGTGTACTCGGCTACGTTGTTCGTGGCCCCGCTTTCCGCGAGATCGAGGTGACCGAACTCTTCCCGGTGGATCGAGGGTGCTTCGACCGTGAAGCCCCACCCGCCGATGTACCGCCCGCGGGCGAGGACCGACGCCCCGTCAAAATGGACTATTGCCCGGTCCATGCCTCGCCGCTGGGGCTCGGCGCCTCGGTGGCCGGGGCGGCAGGCTCCGGTGCGGGAGCGGGCTCCCCTTTGGACTTCCTACGGCGGTGGAGCAGGAGTGCCGTCACGACGACCGCAGCGACCACGACCGCCAGGATGAGGTACAGCGTATCTCCACCCAAGCTGTTCCCGGAGCTCCCCCCTTTCGTAGGGGAATTCTGCACGCTCAACGACAGCGAATCGCGGGCGACCTGCTTGTGCGCGTCGGTCACCACGACCGTGACGTTGAAGGTTCCCGTGGCGGTCGGGGAGCATGTGAACGCACTGGTGTTCACGCTCGCGCAACCCGTGGGGAGGCCCGAGTAGGCGAAGGAATAGGGGGTCACACCGCCCGTGACCTTCACGCTAAACTGGGTGGTACTTCCCACAGTGACCGGATTGCTCGAGGCCGTGAACGACGTGATCTGGGGCTTCGACACGGTGGGCGGTGCCGTAACGGTCACCGGGGCGGTTCCCGAACCGGAGTGACCGTTCGCGTCCGTGACGTTCACGTAGGTGTCGTAGTTTCCGACCGCGGTCGGCGTGCAAGCCAATGTTGCGGCGTTTGAGTTCGTACATCCGGTGGGAAGGCCGGTGTAGGCGTACGTGAAGGGCGCCGTTCCTCCGGTGACGGTTACTTGGAACGTGGTGGAGTTCCCCAACACCAGACTGGCCGGGCTGGCGGCCAGCGACACCGTCGGATAACCTGCCGGGGCCGAGACCATGAGGACCACGGAGTCGGTGGTCGATTTTCCGCGCGCATCCACCACGGTCGCGACCACGGTGAACTTTCCCGACGTGGTGGGCTTGCACGAGAGGGTGGTGGTGTTCGAGCTCAGACAGCCGCCCGGGAGCCCGCTGTAGGACTCAGTGTACGGCGGAGTCCCCCCCGTGACGGTGAGGGTGAGGACGGTCGAGCTGCCCAAAGTGATCGTGCTGGGATTGGCGGTGAATGAGGTGATCGTGGGAGCTCCCACGGCCACGGGATTCACGGTGAACGTGGTCGACTGAACGGCCCAACTGCCGAGGGAGTCGGTAACGTTGACCCCCACGGTGAAGGTTCCCGTGACTGTCGGAGCACAGGAGATGTTCGCGGCGTTGCTTCCCCCGCAACCCTTCGGCAGGCCCGAATAGGCGTAGGTGTAGGGGAGCTTCCCGCCCGAGGCAACCACGGTGAGGGCTGTCGAGTTGCCCAGCGTGAAGGACGAGGGGTTCGCCACGAAGCTCGAGATCACGACCTTGGAGACGTTCTGGGCGAGGGTCAGGTTAACGTAGGACGTCCTCCCGAGCGACACGCTCGTCGTCTTCGAGGCCGTGGCATATCCCGGTGCGCTGGCCGAAACCGTGTAGGATCCCGGGGACTCAAGGGCCGTACCCGTCCCACCGGGGGTAGCCAACGGGACCCCGCTGATGGAGACGGTCGCGTTCGTCGGGAGAACCTGGACTTGGATCGCACCGCGGGTCACGGCCCCGTAGACGTTGCCGTCCTCGCCCGTAAAGTAGAGCCAGGAGGGGGTGACGAGCGGGGTCCCGAAGAACGAGGTGCCGCTGTTCCAGACGAGCGAGGGGGCGCTGGAATTGGGCGAGAACCATTCGATGTTCCCTCCCTGCGTATCCATGAGGATGCTCGAGCCGGATGCCACGGCCGAACCACCCTGCATGCTGTGGGTCGTATTGCTCCAGAGCTGGGTCAGCGACGGGGAGAGCGAGAACGCTCGGAAGGTCGTGTTGTCCCCGACAAAGAGATCGTTGCCGGAACACAGGGGTGTCGCCAGGGAGTCGTTCAGGGCCGCGGGCGTCCCCACCGTGCCGGCGGGGAGGGCGATGGGGTAAAGTCCTCCCGCGGGGCTGGTCACGTAGAAGGAGGTCCCACAAACGGCCCCTTGAGCGAACGTCCCACCCGGGACGTGCGCCGTCCACACCGGGCTACCCGTGAGATTGATCGCGATGACCCCGCTCCCGGTGGCGCTCAGCAACAGATAGTGATTCGCCGCATCGTAGACGGGCGACGCGTAGATGGGGGTCGCGCTCTCGCGCTTCTCCCACTGGACCACATGGGTCGTCCCATTGATGGCGAAGACCGTACCATTCTGCAGGTCCCCGTAGTAGGTGCTTCCGACCAGGGTGAGGTTGTTGTAGATCGGGGCGGAGAGGGAAATGTTCCAGGCGAGGGTCCCGCTCGCGCCGTAGGCGACCACGCTACCGTGAAGGGTGGTGGCGATCGCTCCTCCCCCCAGGAGTGGTGTGGGGGACGAACGGCAGCCCGAGCCGAGCGAGCGTTGCCATAGCAGGGCCCCCGTGGTCGGGTTGAGGCTGCGCAGGATCCCGTCCAGACCGCACGTGTAGAGCGCTCCTGACGAGAGGACCGGGGCATTGGTGAGGACGTTCTGCGTCTGGTACGTCCAGTTCACATCGTGGTTGGTCAAGAGCGAGGGCACGTAACTGCCCTTGTAGCCGGACGCAACCACTTGAGGCACCCACGGTACCGTGGTCGTCAGGTTCGCAGAACCGTAGACCGACTGGTTCAGCGGCTGCCGCGGGGTCTCGGAGAAATTGAAGAAACCGAGCGGAAGGTTCGAGCTGTTATCGAGCCAGCCGAGCGACGGCAATCCCCAGTTCCACTCCACGAAATGCAGGAGCGAGGATGGGGTAAGGTACGTGTGCGAGACGTAGCCCTCCTTCGAGTAAGGGGAGATGACGATGAGTGGGACGCGCAGTCCGGTCCCCATCGGGGTGGCCATCGGGCTCGGGCTGGAGTCGAAGAATCCTCCTCCCTCATCATACGTGAGGAAGATCGCCGTGGAATTCCAGTACGAACTGTCCTCGACGGCATGGACGAGTTCCAGGAACGATTGCTGCCCCTGGCTCACGTTACCGCCGATGAACGAGGTGTTCGCGTCCGAGGGGTGCTCCGTGCAGCATGTCCAGTCCGAGGTGAACCAGGACACGCTGGGAAGGGTGTTCGAGGTAAGGTTCGAGTAGATGACGTTGTAGTTCCGGAGCTGGGGGATGGCGCCCGTGGAATTGTACTCTTGCTGCAGCCAGGAATAGTAGAGCTCCGGCGCAAGCTGGGCCGCCGGGTCGCTGCTGTTCAGGTAGGTGAAGTACCAGCAGGGGTCCGTCGGGAAGAGCGCCAGGGCGCACGAGGAGCCCGGGTATTGATTGTAGCTGCCGTCATAGGACGCCCACGAGATCCCGTTCTGCTGGAGTTCCTGGGGGAGGTTCGGGACGGTGATGGCATCTCCCGGGGGGTTACTGTCGCTCGTGGCGGTCCCGGGGGAAATGCCGTAGTAGTAAAGCCGGTTGGGGAGCGTGGGTCCGGCGAAGTCGGTGTAGTAGTTGTCGGCCACACCGTATTCCCCGGCGAGCCCGAGCGAGTTCGACACGATGTACGAGGGGAAGAGCCCGTTGGCCTCGCCCCCATCCTTGTAGAAGAACCCATCCATGGACCCGTTGTCCTGTTCGCCCAGGATACTATCCTCCCCGTGTTCCGGGTTGGAGAAGCTCTCGTTTCCCCCGTAGTTCCAGGTAAGCGGATACTGGGGATGATAGGACGTGACGTTGGAGTACGATCCCGGCTGGGGCACCCCGCCTGGGGGAAGACCGAACGCCCCGGAGAAGTTGGAAAAGTAGTTGTCGAACGCGTGATTTTCTTGGATGACGATGATCACGTGCTTGATGGGGGACCGGGTCGCTGGGAGGAGCACTCCCGACAGCGGTTGGTGACTGACGCTCGAGGGAGTTGCCGTGTTCCGGGCTATCGCAGACGCGGAGGAGACCGGAAACATCGATACGACCAGCAGGCACATTACGACGGAGGCGAGGATACTCGCGCGCATAGACCTCGTGCGAGACCTTCTCAGACCTCTTAAACCTTTCTTCTGGTGAGCGATCGAAGGACTTCCGTCCGGGCCTAGTGCCCCCGGACGTCTCCCCAGATGTACTTGTGTTCCTGCAACATCAATCGTACCTCCATCCGGTCGGCCAGGGTCCACTCTGCGAGCTCTCGCACGGGCATTCCCCATACGGGCTGGAACACAACCTGGGAAACCAGGGGGTTCTTCGCAAGGAAATCGCGGGCGAAATCATAGTCCCGACGGTCCGCGATGATGAATTTCACCACGTCGTGTGCGCGGAGGAGCCCGAGGTTCTCCCCTCGGAAGGTGTCCTGCATCCCGGAGGTGGGACACTTCACATCGAGGCTGATGGTAACATCGGGAATGAGGACATAGGGGCCGATGTCCAGGGAACCTCCGGTCTCGATGACCGTGTGATAGCCCTGCCCCGAGAGGCGACGGACCAGCTCCGGGCTCTCTTGCTGCAGCAAGGGCTCCCCTCCGGTGAGGCAAACCTCCTTGGTCCCGTACTCGCCGGTCAGGCGCAGGACCTCCTCGATCGGGACCTCCTTCCCTTCCTCGAACGAGTACTTCGTATCGCACCACTCGCAGCGGAGGTTGCACCGAGCGGTCCGGATGAAGACCGTCCGCACTCCGGTCCGGGGGCCCTCGCCTTGGAACGAGTGAAAGATCTCGATGATCCGCATCGCTCTTCCGACGCCCACCATGCTAAATAAGCATGACCTGTTCCCCCGTTCCTCCGGAAGGAAACCTCCATGGCAGCTGACCCAACCAACCCGATCGTGGACCGGGAACTCCGCTGGCAGGCGGCGTGGAAGGCCCGCCACTTGGGACGGGCCGTGGCACAACCGGGCCGCTCCAAGTTCTACATCCTCTTTGCCTATCCGGGTCCTTCCGGATTCCAGCATGTGGGCCACATGCGTGGCTTCACCTACGCCGATATGATCGCCCGCTACCATCGAATGCGCGGGGAAGCGATATTCTTCCCCGGGGGGACCCATGCGAGCGGTCTCCCCGCCATCACATTTGCCGCCAAGGTGGCCCGTCGGGACCCGGATACGGTCGAGGAACTGCATGCCCGTGGCCTGAACGACGCGGACATCGCATCCCTCGAGGTACCCGAGAAGGCCGCCCGCTATCTCGGGAACGAGTACTGGGACCTCTGGGAACGGCTCGGCCTTCTGATGGACCGGAGCACCCACGTCACGACCATCGACCTGGACTATCAGCGGTTCATCTCCTGGCAGTTCTCCACGCTCCAGCGGCTGGGGAAGCTGGTCCAGAAGCCCTACTACGCGTCGTACTGTCCCGTCGATGGACCGGTGAGCGTCGATCCCTCCGAGACGGACCTTTCGTCGGGAGGGACCGCCGAAATGGTCACCTACACCCTCGTACCCTTCCCCTTGGAGGACGGTCGTGTCTTGCTCGCGGCCACGCTGCGCCCGGAGACCGTCTACGGGGTCACCAACGTGTGGCTTCCCCCCACCGGCCACCTGGTCGAGTGGCAACATTCCGGGCAAAGGTACCTGTTGGCCCCCGCCGGAGCGGCCCGATTGTGCGAGCAAGCCGGCGGTACCGTGGGCCCCGCGGTGGACGTCGCGGCGTTGCACGGGAAGACCGTGACGGTGCCCTTGACCCGGGAGTCCGTCCCGATCTTGCCCAGCTCCCTCGTCGAGCCCTCGGTGGGCACGGGGGTCGTCATGAGCGTTCCGGCCCATGCTCCCGCCGACTGGGTCGCGCTCCAGGAGCTCCCGGAGAGCGAACGAGCCCCCCTCCTACCCACGGTCCGTTCGATCATCGAGGTCCCCGAAGAGTCGCTCAACCCCGCCGACCGACAGTCGATGGCCGGGACCGGTTTTCCCGCCCAGAAAGTCGCTGCCGCGCTCAAGGTTTCCGGTCTGAAAGACCACGCAGCCCTCGATGAGGCCACGGGGCACCTCTATCGCCTCGAGCTTCGGTCCGGCCGGATGTCCACCGGCGAGTTCCGGGGGGAGAGCGTCGCCACGGTCCGAGAGAAGGTCGCCCGTCGGTTCTTTCCCGAAGGCGGGCTCGAGATCCGTGAGTTCTCCCAGAAGGTGATCTGCCGTTGCGGGCGAGAGGTGATCATCCGGAGGGTTCCCGACCAGTGGTTCCTTGCGTATGGTTCACCGGAGTGGAAGTCCCAGATGCTCGAGGCGTCCAAGCGAATGCACTTCTATCCCCCCGAGTATGGGGAGGAGCTCAGCGGGATTGCCGGCTGGTTCGAAGACCGTCCCGCGGTACGTCGAGGGAAGTGGCTGGGGACCCCCTTTCCGGCGGACCCCAGTTGGGTCATCGAGCCGATCGCAGATTCCACCTTCTATCCCGCGTACTATGTCGTTCGGCGGTTGGTGGCCGAGGGAGACCTCACGGTCGACGACCTGACCCCCGAGTTCTTCGACTACGTGTACCTGGGACAGGGCGCTCCTCCGACCTCGGAGCGCAAGGAATCGTGGGAACGGGCACGCCGGGAGTTCCTTTACTGGTATCCCGTGGACATCAATCTCGGCGGAAAGGAGCACAAGCGGGTCCACTTTCCCGTCTTCCTCTACATGCACACAGCCCTGCTTCCGCCCCCGCTGCAACCTCGCGGGATCTTCATCAATTGGTGGATCACAAGCTACACCGGCGAGAAGCTGTCGAAGAAGGACCAAAAGGGCGGTGCGGTCCCCCCGGTGGACGTGGCGCTTTCTCGCTACGGTGCGGACGGTCTCCGCTTGTACTATGCCCTGGGAGCCTCCCCGTTCCAGGATGTCAAGTGGGAAGAGGATCAGTGCCAGAACGCGCACGCCCGGGTCGAAGAGACCCTCGAACTGGTCCTGCAGACGGCTCGGGGAGCGGCCTCTTCCGACGACCCGTTATCGTTGACCGAGCATGTCGACCGCTGGTTTTCCGCGCAGCTTTCCGAAGTGATCCACGGCGTCCGGGACGCCTGGGACGGCTACGATCTCCGCTCCGCGGCCCAAGCGACCTACGTCACCCTGCCCGCCCTCTTCCGACGCTATCGCGCCCGCGGCGGGAACCATCTCCCGCTCCTGCGTCGTGCCGGCGAGGCCTGGTGCCGCATGCTCGTTCCCATCACCCCCCACGCCGCCGAGGAAGCCAGTTCGGCCTTCGGGGAGAGCGGGTCCCTGGCCTCGGAGCGCACGTTCCCCACCGGGGAGGACTTCCCCCGCCATCCCACCGCCATTGCCTTCGAGCGGACGTTGGAACAAGCGGAGGAGGACATCGCCGCCCTGCTCAAGGTCTGGAACGCGCCCCCCCGGCAGCTCACGCTGTTCGTCGCCTCCCCCTGGAAGTACCGCGCCGCGGAACTGGTCCCCGCCTCGATCCGCCAGGGCCGGCTCGACGTCAAGTCCTTCATTGAGAAAGCCCGCGCAGACCCCCTGCTCCAGGCCCATCTGCCCGACCTCGCCCGCTTCGCGGGCGAGTTCAAACGAGCGGAGGAAGCGTCCGCCGTCGCCGGACTGACCCCCGGCGAGGAACATGCCTTGTTCTCCGGAGCCCGGGACTACCTCTCTCGTCGCTTCCGGATCCCTGAGATCCTGGTCCTCACCGAAGATGATGCGGACGCGGGGAAGGACCCCAAGGGTCGGCGGCACCGAGCTCACCCAGGGAAACCGGCGATGCTCCTTGAGTGACGATAACTAGTGCCCGGTTCCCATCGGGTGCCCGGTATGCTCGGAGAGCTGGTGGAGTAGTTTCTCGCGAGCTCCCGCCGGCCAGGCACGTGGAGCGTCGTGGGGGCCGCTGCCCCAGGTCGTGGGGGCGGCTTCGGAGAATTCCTTCGTGAACTCCGCCCTCCAAGTGTCCGGCAACGGGTCGTCGTCCTGAGGTACCCCGTTGCCCGACAGGATCAAGGCGTCCTGTGCGAGGACCCGCGCCACGCTGGCCGGGGAATATCCCCCTCCCCCCACGAGGACCATCCTTCCATGGCAGAGCTCATGGGCGAGTTCGTGCACGAGGGTCACGGCCCCGCTGTAGGCCCTCCGGGTGTACTCCAGGTGGGCCAGGGGGTCTCCGGAGAAGGCATCGACACCGGACTGCATGACGATGAGCTCGGGGCGGTAGTCCCGGAGCAACCCAGGCACGATCCGCTCGAAAAGGAAGAGGAAGTCCTCCGTCCCGGTGCCCGGGGGCAAGGGAACGTTGACCTTGAGCCCCTTTCCCTTCTCCGCCCCCACCTCCCCCAGGGAACCGGTCCCCGGGAAGAGCGTCCGGCCATCCTGGTGGAAGTCGATGTCGAGCACCCGTCCGTCCCCGTAGAACCCGTACATCACCCCGTCCCCATGGTGGGCGTCGATGTCGATGTAGGCGATGCGTTGGAACCAGTCCTTCTTGAGCCCGGTGGCGATGGCCACCCCCACATCGTTCAGTACGCAGAACCCGCTCGCCGCCCCGGGGGACGCGTGATGGAGTCCGCCGGCAAGGTTCGTGGCGTGCGGGAACTCCCCGGCGACGACCGATTGGACGGCATGCACCGTCCCCGACACGACCCTCCGGGAGGCATCCCATACCCCGGAGAACGCCGGGGTGTCGCCATGGTCGAGGAGCCCCGGCTCCGGGCTCTCGCTCTCCCGACGGACGCGCTCCACGTGGCGCAGGGTGTGGAAATTGAGCATCATGTGGTCGGGGATCTGGGACACTTCCGACTGCCGGGAGATGTTCGGCCGCTCGAAGAATCGCATCGCTTCCAGGAGACGGACCGCCGAGCCGCGGGAACGCTCCGAGAAGGGATGTCCCTCTCCAAAATCATAGTCGAGGTACCGGGGGTCCCAGCTCATCAGGGTCCGGCAGTCGCTCATCTCGTGCCCTCCTACCGTCGGGACTAGCGGACCGGCCCAGAAAAGGATTGTCCCTCCCCGTGTCCCGCCCGGCCGCGGGAGGGGGTCACTTGAAATTGAGGTACATCCGGGAGGGCACCGGGTGCGCGTTGACCTGGGCGTACTTGGCGGAAGCCTTCTTCGAGTAGTCCTTCAAGATCTCGCCCTCGACCTCGAAGTAGATGAGCTGCCCGATCGGCATTCCCGGATAGATCCGAACGGGGATCTTCGAGGACATCTCGAGCGTCCAGTAGTTGGAGTATCCGACGTCGCCCTTTCCCGCGGTCGAATGGATGTCGATCCCCAGGCGGCCCACGCTGGACTTCCCTTCCAGGAACGGCACGTGCCGGTGGGTCTCCGTGTATTCCTCCGTGACTCCGAGGTAGAGCTGGTGGGGATGGAGGATGAACCCTCCGGTCGGGATCTCGAACTCCTTGATGGGATTGTCCGACCGGGCGTCCAGTTCGTTCCCGGTGTACGTGGCGAGGTAGTTGCCCAGGTGCACGTCATAGGAGTTCGACCCGAGGCACTCACGCCGGAAGGGACGGATGAGGATCGAGCCCTTCTCGATCTCCTCGAGGATGCGGGAATCGGAGAGGATCATCCTAACATCACTTCGGGCGCGGAGGCGCGTTCTCGTGCGGAAGGGAACGCTCCAGATCAGCGATCTCTCGGGGGGTAAGGCGGTGCATCAACGCCAGGTCCGCCGCTTCCATCACATCGGTCGGGTCGACCTCGGAGCGACCCTCGAACGCGGCATTGGTCCGGGCCAGCTGCTCCATGAGCACATCCAGCCGGGAGCTCTGCTTGTCCAGGATCGTCATCCGTGCCACCAAGGCGAGGATCTTCGTCGAGATCGCCACGGACCCGACCTTCTCCCGGGCGCCCTGCACGTTCGCGAGGATCTCCTCGACCGTGTGACGGTACTTCTCCCGGAAAGCGGCCGGCTCCTTGCGGAACTCGGCGTTCCGGTGCATGATCTCGAGGCGCTCCTCCACCGTGTTCGGGCTCGCCACTTCGACATGCAGCGTGAACCCGTTGAGGAGGTGGTATGCGTGCTCGTCCTCGTCCTTCAGGTTCGACAGGAGCATCTGGGGCATCTCCCCCCCTCCCTGCCCTTCCGTTCGCTTGTGGGACGGCGGCAGGGAAAGGGTAGCGCACTGGAGGTACGTGTCGACCAGATAGACCGCCATCTCCTTGCCGAAGTGGACCCTTCCCGTGAGGTAGCGTTCCTCGTCGTTCCACGGTCGGAAATCCTCGGGGCGACCGACCAGCTCGCGGTCCATCGAGTTCAGCATCTCGGCGAAGGAAAGCAGCATGGAGAACTTGCCGTTCCCCTGCCGACCCCAGAGCACGACACCGTTGACGTTGGGATTGATCGCGTTCAGGAGGAGGGCGCGCTTCGCCTTTTCCAGGCCCACGAACGCCGGGAACGGGTAGAGCGGCCGCTTGAGCGAGTGCGAGAGCCGGGCGTACCGGCCCCGCTTCAGGAGCCGCGAGCGGAACTCTTCCTCGATCTTGTGCCGCTCGGTCTCCAGGGAGCTCGTGTACTTCTCCTTCAGCGACCCCTCGGCCTCAGCGAGCTTCTGCCGATGTTCATGCTCGACCCGGCTGACCTCGGTGTCGAGCTTGCGGGCATTCTCGTTCTCGATCCGGGCCCGTTCGAGGTCGATCTTCTGCTGGGCCGCCTTCTCAGCCGCCTGCTGGAGGTCCTTCGAACGGTTCCGGAGGTCCTCTTCCAGCTTGGTCTGGGATTCCGTGAGCTTCTGTCGGTAGTCGAGCTCGAGCGCCCGGCGGGTCTCCGCTTCCCGGTTCTTGAGGTCGGTGTCGAAGCGTTCCTTGAGCTCTTCCTCTCGCTTTCGCGCCTTGGATTGGTAGGTCTCCTCGAGGTCCCGCTTGTCGCGGGCGAGATCAGCATCCGCCCGGCGCTGCATGTCCTCCTGCAGGGCTTTGCGTTCTTCGGCAAACTTGGCCCGAAGGGACTGCTCCTGCTGGGAGAACTCCACGGCGAACTCGCTCGAAAGCTTCTCGCTGCGTTCCTCCAGGGCCGCGGCGTGCTTCTCCTGCATCTCCCGGACCTGCTTCTCCAGCTCGGCATGGTGCTTGCGCTCGGTCGCCTCTAGGACCGCGCGCTGGTCCCGGTCCTGCTTCTCGATCTCGGCGCGATGGTTCCGGTCGGCCGCATCGATGGCGGCACGGTGGTCCCGTTCCTTCTCGGCCAGCCGAGCTTCATGGCCCCGGTGCAGTTCCTCGACTTCCCGGCGATGCTGATCGTCGAGCTCCTTCTGCTTCCGGGAGACGCCCTCGTTGATCTTCTTCTGGATGAACGCCATCTCGGCGTCCAGTTCATTCGAGTTGTCCTGCGGATTTGCCACCGTCAATCACCACTCCTTCCCTGAGATAACCACGCGGTGATATTAACGGTGGCGGGTTCCGAGCCCGATTCCTGGCGCCTCGGCCTTCCCGGACTCAAAGGGTGTCCGCGATGAGCCGCTTGAGCCGGTCGCTCGAGAACTCGTTTTGCTCGAACGGCTTGCGACGCATACGGTGGGGCAGCACCATGTCGGCCACCCGGAAGATGTCCTCCGCATCGACCGCGGTCCGGCCCTCGTAGGCCGCGAGCGCCGCCGCTCCCCGCTCGATCATAATGTCCGCCCGGTGCCCATCGACTCCGAACGCGGTGGTCACCTTGGGGATCGACGCAAAGAGCTTGGGGGGGATCTTCACCCGAGGAAGGATCTCCCGGGCAAGGCGGATCTTCTCGCGCACCGACTGCTGTTCCATGTCGAAGCGACCCCGGAACGTGAGGGGATCGCTCTCGAAGTCCATGCGGCGCTGGACCACTTCCATCCGCTTGTCGAGGGCCTCGATGCCGGTCACCGACACCTCCAGGGCGATCCGGTCGAGCAACTGGGGACGCAATCCTCCCTCTTCGGGGTTCATGCTTCCGACCATCACGAACCGGGCCGGATAGCGGACTGAGACTCCTTCGCGCTCCACCGTGACGACTCCCATGGCGGCCGCGTCGAGCAGGACATCCACCACGTAGTCATCGAGGAGGTTGATCTCATCCACGTAGAGGACACCGCGGTTCGCTTCCGCCAGCACCCCGGACTCGAACTGGAAGACCCCTTCGGTGAGGACCTTGCTCACGTCGAGGGTACCCACGACCCGGTCTTCGGTCGCATTGAGGGGAAGGTCGACGACCCGGAGCGGGCGGCTCTTCACCGGCAAGGATTCGGGCGCGGTCTGGTCGTACTTCTCGTGACACTCCCAGCACCAGTAGCTCTGCTTGTCCGGATCGCATGAGAAACGGCAACCGTCAATGACCCGGATCTCGGGGGTGATCTCAGCGAGACCCCGGACGGTCACCGACTTGCCCGTCCCCTTCTGCCCGGTGATGAGCACCCCGCCGACGAGGGGATCGACCACGTTCAGGATGAGGGCGAGCTTCATCTTTTCCTGTCCGATGACGGCGGTAAAGGGGAACAGCGATTCCTTGCGCCGCTCCCGCGCCTTGTCTACCAGGTTCCCCCCCTTGGGCTTTCGCGGGCCCTCGGGCTCCGGGGCCGGCTTCAGGACGGCCTCGACCGTGAGCTTGTTCTCGATGCGGTTATCGACCGCCACCTCGGAGACCCCTCCTCCTCCCTCGAGGACCGCCTTGACCGGGACGGCCGTCGCCACGATGGTCCCTGAAGGGGGACTGATCATCTGGGCAACCGCTTCGGACTTGGTCTTCGCCCCCTCGATGAGCAGGGTACCGCAGGCCGTACATGCGACGGCATTGGGTTCCACGATGTTCCCACAGCTGGCGCATCGGACATCCCCTTCCGCCAGTTCCGAGCCGCAGGAGGGACAGCTGGCCGCCCGGTAGGGCACCGCCGTGGAACAGACCGGACAGAGCGCTTCGCTCTCGGTGAGGGGCATGTTGCAGGCCGTGCAGAAGAGCGCCTCCTTGGGAACCTCCGCCCCACAGTGACCGCACCGGCAACTGGTGTCATCGAAGAGGGCCCCGCAATTGTCGCAGCGGTCCGAATAGACGTTCGTCACCGCACCGCACGCCGGGCAAAGGGACTCGTCCCCGACGAACTTCTCCTCGCCGAGGATCTCGTCGAGCACCGAGTCCGTTTCCTTCAGGGCCGGAGGCTGCTCCGCGGCACCGTTCGCGATCTGCTGGTCCGTCTTGCGTAGGATAGAGTCGAGGTCGCTCGCGATATCGTCGAGCGTGGAATTGGATTCGTTGGATGGGGCTTTGCGGGGGGCGGGTTGGGGCGGTTCGGGGTCCACCATCGCCTGCTCCGAACCTCCCTGCTCCTTTCCTGCCACCGTCAGTGCAAAAAGTGACTGAGCAGGAACAGTGCGGCCCCGATGACGAGGAGGACGACCCCGGTCTTGGTGGCCCCACCTCCCTTGAAGAAGACATCCGTCTTGGAGGGCGCTCCCGCGCCTTCCTTCGCCCGTTCCACATGGGCGAGATCCGCGTGGCAGGCGGGACACGTGGGCTCCCCGCCCTTCAAGGGCTCACCGCAGAACGCGCAGGTGGCTTTCGGATTTTCAGAGGGAAGGTCGGGAAGGGACTTGCTAGACTTCGCGGCAGCGCTGGGCGCAGGCGAGGGTCGGACCACCTCGAGCCGGCGGCGAAGCTCTGCCTTGAGGGCTTCGGGGCCGCGCTCGCTCGCTTCCGAAAGGGTGGCAAAGTCCGAGGCCAGGGCCTGGACCGCTTGGTCCAGCGGAAGTCCGAAGTGCTCAAGCTCCTTCTCCATCTTGGCCAGGTGCTCTTCCTTCTCGCGGATCTCCTTTTCGGACCGCAGAACCCGGAGCTTCTTCACCCGCCGCCATTCCTCGGGGCGGGCGCCGGGCGCCACGGGCGTACCGGTGAATGCCGGGGTGTGCCCGTTGGTGGGCTCCCGAGCATGGCTCGCATGGCCGTTCAAGGAAAGCCGGACGAAGGGAACCCCTTCGAGGCGGGAACGCAGGGATTCTCCCCGCCGCACGGAGGCGTCAAGAACTTGGAGCCGGCGTTTCAGGGCGACGAATCCCTCGCGATAGGATTCCTTGTCGATCCGTCCGCTCGCCATCCCTTCGGTAAGGTCCGCGATCTGTCCGACGAGGCGGGCCTTCTCCTGCTCCATCGATTCAAGCCGCGGCAGGAGATCCTTGTGGAGGTCCTTCGCCTCATCCACCAGCTTCTTGAGGGCGGGGGAGCGTTGCATGGCGGACTCGAGCAGCCGGCGGTCCGAGCTCGCCGTCGCGGGGGTCGAGAAGAAAAGCTCGGGCATGACGAGGTTCTGTCCCTCGAGCTTCCGGAGGAGGGCATCCGCCTCGGCGAACCACGGCGAACGGTAGATGTAGCCTCCGGGGGTTTCCGAGACCGCTTCGGCCGGAAGTTCCAAGTATTGGCCCGAGGCGAGGATCTTGTAGGCGAGGGGTTTGCCCGAGGAACGGTCCACGAAGACATCGTCCACGATCCCCAGGATGGGGCCGTCCTCCTCGACATAGACCGGAGAACCGAGGTTCTTCTTTCCCGTGGGCCACACGCTCTCCTTGAGACTCTTCATGACCCCCATTGATTCCCCTTAAATAGATGGTCTTCGGAGATTTAAAGGTTGGCCCTTATATACTGGACATCGGGGCCGGGACGGCGCGTAGGGGAGCCGGGGCCGTTCTTGCCGGGCCCCGCTTCGGACGCCGTTGGATAACGGGCGGCGCTGCCGTCCGAAAATGACCATCGACATCACCGCCGAGTCTCCCCCGGTCCGGCGTGTTTTGTTTGAAAGAGATTAAATAGGGAAAGCCATCTTGCGCCTAGTAATAAAATACGAACATGTCCGAAAGCATTCCTGCGACCCATCCGGAGCATCCGGCGGCATCCTCCCCTGCGAAAGCACCCGCGAATCGGGTCCTCAAGGACCTATCGGTGTTGATCGGTGGCCAGGGCGGGGACGGCACCCTCACCGTCTCGGACCTTCTCGCTCGCTACTTCCACTCCCGGGGGCTCTACGTCTACAATTCCCGCAAGGTGCTCTCCCGTATTCGGGGCGGATACGCCGCCTCCTCCTCCCGCGCCTCCATCGAGCCCACCCTGGCGCAGAAGGCGTTCCAGGATGTGATCGTCGCGTTCCACCAGGATGCCATCACCTTCGATGAGAAGTCATTGAGCCCCGACGGGTTCATCCTCGGGGATGAGAAGGTCGTCACCAACCCCGGGCCCAATACCATCCTGCTCCCCCTGTCCATCACGGCCGCGAGCAAGTTGGGAAACCCGCTCTACAAGAACGTCCTCGCCTTCGGGGCGCTCAGCGTCCTCATGGGGATGGACCGCGAGGGGGCCCGAAAGGTGGTCGAGCAACGCTTCGGACGGCGGAGCGAAGAGGCCCGCGTAAAGAACCTCTCGGCCTTCGATCTCGGCGCCGAACTGGCCGAAAAGAGCCCGGACCCGAAGCCCCGGTTCACCGTGGAGCGGGGAACCGCAACCGATCAGGTGCTGCTCACCGGAAATCAGGCGCTCGCCTACGGGTTCGTCGTCGGTGGGGGCCGGTTCTTCGCCGGATATCCCATCACTCCGGCCACCTCGGTCATGGAGACGCTCATGAAGATCTTGCCGCAATACCAGGGCATCGTTCGACAGGCCGAGGACGAGCTTTCGGCCATTAACATGACCCTCGGCGCTGCGTATGCCGGGGCTCGAGCCATGACGGCGACCAGCGGACCGGGATTCTCGCTGATGACCGAGGCCCTGGGACATGCCGGCGAGGCGGAGATCCCCGTCATCATCAACGACTGCCAGCGGGTCGGACCCAGCACCGGCGAGCCCACGCGGAACGAGCAGAGCGATCTCCTCCACTCCGTGTTCGCATCGCATGGGGAGTTTCCCCGGTTCGTCATCGCTCCCGGGTTTCCCCAGGATGCCTACGACCTCATGATCCAGTCCCTCAACCTCGCCGAGAAGTGGCAACTGCCCATCATCTTCCTGATGGACCAGGCCCACGGCGAGAACATGCAATCCGCACCACGGTTCAACCTGAAGGGGGTCTCGGTCGATCGAGGCAAGCTCCTCACCCAGGAGCAGCTCGATGCCATGGCCGCCTACAAGCGCTACGAGTTCACCAAGGACGGGGTTTCCCCCCGCTCCATTCCCGGCATGAAAGGGGGCCAATCCCAGGTCACCGGGAACGAGCACGATGAGTGGGGCCACGTCTCGGTCAACGTCGAGAACCGCAAGATGATGATGGCGAAGCGCATGACGCGACTACGCTTGGCCAAGCCCGACCTCCCGCCTCCCCTGTACTGGGGCGACGAGAAGGCCCGGGTAGGCTTCATCGGCTTCGGAGGGACCTTCGGCCCCATCCGAGAGGCCCAGGCACTTCTCAAGCGCAAGGGGATCACCAGTCGCTTCTACCAGGCCCGGACCCTGTGGCCCGTGCCGGTCGAGACCCTGGCTCCGTTCCTTTCGAGCGTGGACGTGGTCTTCGTGGTGGAACATAACTACATGGGGCAGTTCGCCCGGTTGATCCGGGGCTACGTGACCGCCCCCAACATCGAGAGCATCGTGAAGTATGATGGGAATCCGTTCGTGGCCGAGGAGATCGCGGGCCACGTTGAACAGATGATGACGGAGCACGTGTCCTACGGTCCGTCCAAGACTCCGATCGTGGTACATGAGGGCGAAGGAGGGGGGTTCTGAACATGGTCGAACACGTGAAGCCCATTCAACCCACCTGGTGCCCGGGATGCGGAGACTTCGGTGTGATGGCCGCCGTGAAGAAGGGAGTCCTCGAGCTCAAGATCCCCTCCGAGAATCTCGTGCTCGTGGGAGGCATCGGATGCTCCGGTGGTATCCACAACTTCATGGACGCCTACGGGTTCCACGCGCTCCACGGGCGCCTGTTGCCCACCGCGGTCGGTGTCAAGCTCGCGAACCCGAAGCTCACGGTCGTGGCGTTGGGAGGCGACGGGGATGGCTACGCGATCGGGATGGGTCACTTTGTCCACACGCTGAAGAAGAACGCCTCGATCGTCTACGTGGTGATGAACAACGAGACCTACGGTCTCACCAAGGGACAAGCTTCCCCTACGAGCCTGGTCGGATTCGAAGGGAACTTGGAGCCTCCAGTGGATGCGGTGCTGACGGCATTGTCGATCCCGGCGGCATCCTTCATCGCGCGGGGATTCTCCGGCACGCCCAAGGAGGCGACCGCGTTGGTCACCGAAGCGCTCCGCTTCACCCAGGAACGCAAGGGATTCGCCTTCGTCGAGATACTTTCCCCCTGCGTGACGTACAACGATACCTATGACCTCTGGCGCGAGCGGATCGAGGACGTCGGGAAACGCCCGGGCTACGATCCAGCGGACCGGGGCAAGGCCTTCTCGACCGTGCTCGACGTGATGAACTCGGGCCGGATCCCCGTGGGCGCGATCTACCGCACCCCCGACAGCCAGCTCCGCCCGTCGCTCGACAAGGCGCTCATGCCCGATGTCGCCGCGGGCCCGGCGGTCGCCGACATCTCGTTGGCCAAGAACGCCGCTCGCTACGAGAAGATGCTCGCCGCCCTCGAATGATCCCGCTTGTGGCTCGGCGTCGATGATACGGACTCCCCCACGGGGGGGTGCACCACTTGGGTGGTCTCCGAGATCCTACGGGGGGCCCTGGACGCCGGTCTGGATATCCAAGGGTACCCTCGTCTCGTTCGGCTGAACCCGAACGTTCCGTTCAAGACCCGCGGGAACGCGGCGCTCGCCCTCCATCTGGTCCACGGTACGGGGCCCCGGCGCCCGGTCGGGATCTGGGGCGGGGAGACCGTGCGCGCGTTCCTCCGGGGGCGACCGCTATCGGGGGGAGAGTTCCAAGCGTTCCTTGGACGGGTCCTGCGAGTCCTGCGGCGGGAGGCCCGATGGGGAGAGCCGGGGACCGACCCGGCGCTCGCGTGGGCTCCTCGCCTCCTCCCGAGCGAACTATATTGGTCGGCCGTGCGGACCGAAGTGACTCCCCAACAGGCCGTCGAGTGCCTGGGCAACGTTCCCGGCAGCGGATACGTGAGCTACGGGAGCGGCGCGGGCATCGTGGGTGCCGCAGCCGCCATCGCCTGGCCCGGCCAACGCCGTACCTGGGAGGTCATCAGCTACCGGAAACGCTCCCGATGGGGAACCCCTCGGTCGGTGAGCGCCGAGAGCGTGCAAAAGATGGCCGACCAATACCCGGAGACCTTCTTGTCCTGGGACGAGAAGCACCATCGACTCCTCGTCACCCCGCACACCCCGTGCCCCATCCTCTTCGGTGTCCGGGGGCGAGCGCCGCGTCGTCTGCTCGACGCCTCGTGTAGTGTGGAGTCCGAAGCGGTGGACCGGCGGGTCCTTTTTGTGAGCAACCAAGCGACCGGGGACCATGTTCAGTCCCTCCCGGTCTCCCAGGTGGCACCCGGGATGACTCCCGCGCTCTCTGGGGCCCTCGCCTCGGCCCCCCTATCGCTTCGCGGCGGACACGTCCGTTTCTCGCTCAAGGATGACACAGGGGAGATCCCCTGCCTCGCGTTCGAACCGGGCAAGGAGCTTGTCGGGGTCGTCCGAGAGCTCGTCCCGGGGGATGAGATCTCCGTTTGGGGGAGCGTCCCCTGGGGGGCGAAGGATCCCGTTCTCCGTCTGGAAGGGATCCAGGTGCGGTCCCTCCGCTCGCACATGTTGAAGCGGAGGAATCCGGTGTGCCCGACCTGCCATCGATCGGCGAACTCCCTGGGGCGGGGCAAGGGGTACCGTTGCCGGTCCTGTCGGACCCGGTTCCCCCCCGAAGCGGCCGAAGGGAGCGCGGTAGATCGTTCCCACCTGTTGGGAATCCATCTCCCCGCGGAGTCGGCCCGGCGGCATCTCGCGGCATTGCCGGGCGACACGCGGTTCCGGCTCGCGGTGCTGCGTCCTTCGCACCGCCTTAGAGCAGATGGTTCGGGTTGACCCGGGACTTGGGGTTCTTCTCCTTGGTCGTCACCGCCGTGCCGGGAAAGGTTCCGCGCTTCGGTAGGGGAAAGGCAAGCTTTGGGAGCGCCCGGTGGTCGGCCACCCATCGCTCCCACTCGGCCAGCTCACGGTCAAGCTCCCGCATCGTTCGTCCAGGGTCGAAAGGACCCGTATCGCGACGTGGGTCGGGTAACGCACGCGGACTAGGCACTCGATTCGTGTAGTAATGGTTCCACAATTCGTTCACCTCACTGAGGAAGATCTGGGCATCGTTCCCGTTCTCGATATCGGGGAGCCATGCGTGCCGGAACCTTTGCCTCGAACGAAGGGGGTCCCGTTCGGAAAGTAGTTCAGGCGCCACGGAAACCTCCCTGGGCGTAACGGGTGCGGTAGGGCCGCTCCGACCTCGTGCTGCCCCGTTCGACCGACGAAACCGACCGAGTGAAGATGGTGGGGGTCGACACGTTGGGGGGGGTCTCGCCGGCGAGGTGGCACCAGGGCACCATCGGGCCGAAACGCTGGCCGTGGGAAGAACCAATCGTCGTTCGTTCTCCGCCCGGATCTTCTGCCGCTGCGTCTCCGAGAGGATCCGAAGATCCGCTAGGGTCCCGAGACGGCAGGTAGGATGCAGAAAGCCCCAAGAGATTCGGCCCCAGCACGTGGGGAGCACGGACTTTCGACATTTGCTCACTCTCGAAAAGTAAATCTGGCGGGGTAGGATAATCCACCTCTAGATTCCACGGACCGAGAATCAGCGGCATCCTTCCACTGGGGAGGTGCGACAATGCGCCGAGCCGCTCCCTTCGATGCGGAGAAGAGTTATAGGGTAACATCCCTCATGTCAACCGTCAATCATGAAAGGGGAGCGCAAGTGTCCAGTTTGTGACACTCCAGTGGCCGAAGAAGCACTCGAGTGTCCCTCCTGTGGGTTACCTAAGGAACTCTGGCCAGATCAAGTGGATCTGGGGACTCCGACCGTCCCAACGCCGGCGGCGACCGTAGCCGCGACCCCACCCCCTGCGGAGCCCGCTCCGGCACCGACCCTGCCAGAGAAGGAGGAGCCGGCGCCTTCGCCCCCGGCCGTTGCTCCGACCCCCTCCCCAACGCCTCCCGTGGAGGAAACGGCCCCCTCTCCTCCTCCTGAAACTCCCCAACCCTCACCTCCCTCGCCTCCGGTAGAAGTGCCCAAGGAACAGTCGGCGCCCTCCCCTCCCGTAGAGGAGGCCCCGGAGTCGCCACCCCCCTCGCCCCCTCAGGAGGAGCCGAAGGAACCCCTACCGCCCGAGACTCCCTCCCCCGTGGTGGAGCCTCCGTCGACCCCGATCCCCGTCCAACCCGAGCCGACTCCTTCTCCTCCCGTTCAGAAAGAAGAGGTTCCGGTCCCGACCCGTCCCGCCGAGCCCGTCGTCGTTCCGGTCGAAGTAACTCCTCCCCCCACCTCCCCCTCGATAGAGGTCGTCAAGAAGGACCCGGACCTCGCCTTCGCAAAGCTGGCCCAGGTCAACAAGCGGCTGGTCGAGCTGGCCGTGCGTTATTCGGTGGACGTCCGTAGCGCCGCCCAAATGCTCAAACGCGCGGCGAACTTTTGGAAGATCTCGGAAAAGTCCGAGGCCATCGCCGAAATGCGGTCCGCCGAGGCGGAGCTCGGGAATGCGCTGCTCAGCAAGGGTGCGGGCCTGCTTGCCGAGTCCACCCGGGACGTCGACAACATGGGGCCGTTCGCTTCCGCCAAGATGCGCGAAGCCCTGGAGCAGATGGCCGCACGACACGCGGCGCGAGACCTCGAGGGGTACTTCCGCAACTTCGAGGCCCTCGAGACCGAGACCGCTGAGCAGGAGCGCCAGCTAGCGAACTTCGGCCCGATGATCAACACGCTCAACCAGCTCGAGAACGGGATCGTCTCTCTCGGCAATTCCTCATTCCGCGTCCGCCCCTCGATCGAGAAGGCATACGGGTACGTGGAGAAGGGCCATCGCAAGGAGGGGGAAGCGATGCTGGCCATGGCGGTGACCCAGGCCATCGAGATCCTCCAGCCGCTCCTCGAACGCCGGATCGTCGAGATCAGCAACCGGCTCAAGATGGCGCACACCCGGGGGATTGACGTGCGTGCGCCCGCCGTCCTGGTGAAGCAGATCACCATCGCGCTTCGGGCCCGGCGATTCACCCAGGTGCTCCAGTTGCTTTCCCGTGTGGAAACCATCTTTCCCGATTCCCTGACCAACGGCGACTCCGAGAAAGCGCATGAGCGGGAAGCCGCTCGAACCCGGGTGCGGACCCGGTCCACCGTGACGAGCGACTCCGAGAAGGGAACGTCCCACCCTGCGGCGGGGGCCGCTCCGGTCGAGATGCGCGCGGGGCGAACGTACCTCTTCATGGACTCCCGGCCGACTCGCGGCATCGAGGCCTTCCGACAGGTCAAGGGCGACCGTCACGGACTGCTCATGACCTCCACCTTCCCCCCCAAGCTGATGGAGGACTACGGCGTGACGGGCAAGAACGTCGTCTGGATCTCCGAGAACGCCGGATGGACGGAGACCTACAATCCCCGGTTGATGGACCACGAGGTCACGGCCCGGGCGCTCCATTTCATGGAAGAACCCGAGGCGGCGGTCGTGATGATCGACGGACTGGGCGAACTCATCTCCGCAAATGGCCTCGAGCGGACCGTCAAGTTCCTGAAGAAGATCCTTGACGCAGCCGCCAGCAAACGGATCGTGGTGATCACCACCCTTCTCCCCGGGTCGACGGACGCGGCCGGAAAATCGCGTATCGAGGGGATGTTCGACGAAGTAGCCGGGTAGGAGGGGAAGGGAGGAATTCCCTTCCCCGGGTTTGGAAGTCCGCTTATCCGAAGAGAGCGGAGAGTCCTTGAGACGCCTCTTCTTCGGAGACGCCCTTCTCCTCTTTCTTCTCTTCCTTCTTCTCGGAAGCGCCACTAGCGGCGGGTGCCGCGGGAGCGGCGACCGCGACTGGGGCGGCCTCGGCCTTCGCGAGCACATCGGCGATGTTGACTCCCTCGAGTGAGGCCACCAGGGCCTTCACTTGGGTCGCGTCCGCGGATACTCCCGCGGCCGCTACAACGGCGGTGATCCCTTTTTCGTCGATGCTCTTTCCTGCCGCATGCAACAGCATGGCTCCGTAGACGTACTGCATTTTCGTTACCTCCTCACTTAGCTAGGCCCTTTAAAGCGTTTGCCTCCCGAACGGCCCGGCCGATCAGCGAAGCAATGGTATCGGAGGAGATGAACCCAGCGTGCAGTGCCAGGCCCCGCGCTTGGCGGAACGACTTGGCGATGAGCAGCGGGAGGGTCTCGGCCGTGACGAATCCTCCGGCGAGCGCTAGTGCGATCCCTTGTGCCCGCGCCCTCGACATGCTGGCGAGCATGGCATCGAAGTCGACCGCGAGGACGGAGCTTCCGTAGACCATGCCTTCCTCGACAGCGGCCCGGAGCATGAGGCCCACCTCGATCGGTTTGATCTCGAGCCGAGCGAGCATCTGGGCGACCTCACGGTGGATCGCTTCCCCCTTCTTCACGATGACCGTGTCCTTCTTGATCACAACGGCGCCCTTCTCGATGGCGGCGGGGAAGCCGGCGTGCTGGAGCTCGGCGACGATCGGTCCGGGCTTGAAGGGAGTGTTCCCGGCATGCACCATGACGTCTTGCGGGGCGATCTCGCCGCCCCGAGGAGATACGTGGTTGCGCGTCTTCAGGAGTTCCCGGTAGAGCGCAAAAGGATTGGAATCGGAAATGAGCACCGCCGTCTGGTCCGTGACCATCGGAACGAGCTCGGCGAGCTTCGGGCTCTTCTTGGCCGCGCGCTCGAGGGCGTGGGTGATCTGGCTGTTCGGCGCCACATGGAAGATGTGGCCCCGGTCCCGGAGCCCCTTACGCATGGCCTGGAGATTCGCTGCCGGCACTCCGCGGAAGGCTACGAGCGACACGACCCGCCGGGAGAGCATCTCGTCACTGAGGGATTCGGAGGCGTGGATCCGCTCCTGCTTCGCCATCGAGAGCGAGTCTACGGATTCCGCAGCGGCCGCCATCGTCCTTACCAGAGCCTCACGGACTTGCCCATCGTGGTCTTGACGTAGACGCTGCCAATGTTGTTGCGACCCCGCTCGAGCTTACCGACGAGCCGGTCGAGGACCGCCTGGACATTCTGGGCGAGGTCCTCGGCGGACATGTCCCGCGTTCCGACCGCCACGTGGAAGGTCCTCTTTCCCTTGTTGCGGAGCCGTACCGTCCGCTTCAAGGATTGGATGAGAGAAGAAGGATCAGCTCCGGGGGGAATCGGCCGTGGCATCTTTCCCCGGGGACCGAGGACCGTTCCGAGCCGCTTACCGATGGTGGGCATGAACGGGGCTTCGGCCAGGAAGAAGTCGATGGCATCGACCTGCTTGCGGCTGGCGCGCTTGTCCTTGAAGTAGGTATCCATCTGGTCGGGAAGGATCGTGAGGTCCGCGGCTCCCTTGATCTTCGCCACGAGTTCCGGGGAACCGAACACGGCGACCTTGAGGTTCCGTCCGCGTCCCTTCGGAAGGGGGACTTCCTCCTCGACGCGGTTCTTCGGAAGGGTGAGATCGAGGTCCTTGAGATTGATGGCGACCTCTAGGGTTTCCTTGAATCCCCGTTGGGATTCTGCCTTGAGGATTTCTTGAACCGCCTGCAGCGGGGTCTTTTCATCCATGGTAAAAGCGAGCGCACGAATTCTGTTGCATTAATAAAGATAACCGTTTGGAACCTGGCGGGACGCCTAGTACCGCCTCCGAATCGCCCCTTCGGCGACCTTTTCGAGCAGGTCCCGGTACGGTCCCGGGCGGATGTTCTGGAGGGAATTGATGGCCGTTTGGGACCACTCTTCGGCCTGCCGCTCGCTGAGTGCACGGACCCCGGCCGCCTCGCATAGCTCCTTCATGCGCAGGAGCTGGGACTGGCGCTTCGAGCGCAGGGTAAACAGGCGCTCGAACTCTTCCCGCTCCTTCGTGGGGAGCAGCTCGTAGGCGTCGAGGCTGGGTAGGGTCGGCAGTCCCTCGCGGAAGTCCGAAAGGAGGGGTTTTCCCGTGACCTCGGGGTCGCCGAAGACATCGAGGAGATCGTCCTTGATCTGGAACGCGATGCCCATCGCCCGCCCATAATCGGACATGGCGTGGGCGATCCGCTCTTCGACACCGAATACTCGGGCGGCCGCCTCGGCTCCGGCGGCGAGCGCGTTCGCGGTCTTGTTGGAGACGATGCGTAGGTACCGGTCCCGTCCGATGCTGAGGTCGAAGCGGCTGTTCTCCTGCATGACCTCCCCGAGCGCGAGGTCCGCGCTCGCCTCGCCGCACATGGTGATGATGGGTCGAGGGTACTCGGCGGCCAACTGGAAGGCGCGGACGAAAAGGTAGTCTCCCGTGACGATGGCGACCGGTTCTCCGAAGGCCTTGTGCACGGAGGGGCGCCCCCGGCGGAGCGTGGCGTGGTCGATAAGGTCGTCATGCACGAGGGAGGCCGTGTGGATGAGCTGGAAGGAGGCGGCCAGGGAGTACACCGGGCTCGTGTCCTCGGCCCCCAGGGCCCGGTAGGTCGAGAGGATCACCAGCGGTCGCAGGTACTTGCCCCCCGTGGAGGTCGCGAAGGTCGCGGCCTCCGTGAGGTAGGAGTACGCACAGGGCATGACTCGGGAGATGCGGTTCCCGACCTCTTGGAGGTCCCGTGAAAGGGGGGCGAAGACCTCGGAGAAGCGCTCCATGCCCTCCTTTCCGAGGATTTGGTCGGCGAGCAATCCGAGGGAAGCGGAGCCGTCGATGAGCCCGGTCATGCACCCAACCTCCCACCCAACCGGCGGGGCCACTGCATGCGGATGAAATTGCCCATCCCGCCGTGCCCGATGTAGCGCATGCCGAAGGAGAGGAGAAGGTCATGATAGACGACCCGGTCTCCGAAGGCCTTGATCGAGTAGCCGCGCTTCAATGGCTGGGAGAGGTTCTGTTGCCACAGGGTGTCGTATTCCGAAAGGGGACGTCCCGATCGAACGTGATCGGCAGCCACTTTCCCGGCGTACATCCCGCTGATCATCGCGGTGGGAATGCCTCCTCCGTTCGTGGCCATGACCATGTTGGCGGCATCGCCGGCCAGCAGGGCGTTTCCGTGCACGGCAGTGGAGGGGGGGTCCCCGAGCGGGACCCACCAGCGGGTGAACGGGGGCGTGAGGGTCAGGTGGCGTTCCGCGGCGAACTTGGCGAGCAACGACGACAAGGACTCACCCGGCGGCAACCGGGCCACTCCCAGTCCGACATTTGCCCCTTCCCCCTTGGGGATGACCCAGGCGTAGCCCCCAGGGGCGATGCTCCCGAAGTAGAGCTCTACGACCGGATCGAAATGACCGGTGGTACTCGTCGTGATCATCTTGTACATCTCCCGCGGCAGGACGGCCTTCCGGGATCGGGCCACCACGGACAGCGGTCCGTCCGCACCGACGATGATGCGTGCACCGACCCGTTCCCCACCGGCGAACTCGACCGTGTCCGCGGTCACGCCCGTGACCGTGGCCGGATGGCGGAGTTCGGCACCGGCCTGTTCCGCGCGGTAAGCGAGGATCTTGTCGAAGGAGCGCCGGGTGACGGAGTACCCGCTCATCGGGAAGGTGTAATGCCGGGAGGTCGGGGAGATGCAATCGATGACGTTGGTCCGAGAAAGGATCGCTTCTTCCGGGATCCGGAAGACCTCATCGAAGCCTTCGTGCCGGGGGAAAATGCTCACAAGCTCTTCGAACGTGGGCAGGAACTCGCCACACTGCACGGGGAAGCCGATCTCGGGCCGCTTGTCGACGAGCAGGGTGCGCGCACCTCCACGGGCGGCGAAAAGCGCGGCAGAACTTCCTGCAGGACCCGCTCCCACGACGACGACATCGAAGCGCTCCATCAGCGGTCAACTACCTCGGAGGGATATTAATGTTCGGTCGAACCGCGGGAGATTGGAATCTTCCCTGCTCCCTCAGGCTAACTTCCGGGCGGGAGCCCTCCCGCCCTGCGGGCCCCGGTCCTATAGGAAATGGGCGGAGAAGACTCCCGCCAGAAAGAGCGCACCGAAGGCAAAGTTGGCCCAGAACACCTTTCCCACCGGTAGCTGCCCCCGGGATAACCCTCCAATCTCGCCAGCGAGGGCGACCCCCATCCCGACCAGTGCGATGAGGTAGGGAACCCCCAACCCCGCAAGGGTCCCGAAGAGCCCGAACAGCACCATGGCAAGGGCGAACGAAAGGCTGGCGACGGCCACCCCCCCGTTCCATCCCAGGCGGGCCGGGATCGAGTGAAGTCCCTGGGCGCGGTCCGTCGCGATGTCCCGCAGGCTGTGTACGGTCTCGAACCCGGTCCCGAAGCACAACACTCCAAAACCTCCCACCAGCGCCACGACGGGGACGGCCTGTTCGACCGCGAGGTAGATCCCGATGGGGATCATCCCTTCGACAAGTCCGAGCAGCACCGTGGTCCATGCGGTGTAGCGCTTCGTGTACGAATAGCCCATGACCAGGGCGAGGGCGACCGGGGCGAGCAGAAGGACGAGATGGTTGAGCAAGGCCGTTGCGACGAGGACCAGGGCCACGTTGGCCAAGACCACCACCCACGCGGCGCGTAAGGACAGTCGATGCGTGACGATGGGTCGGTCCTTCGTCCGGGGATTTCGGGCATCGTAGTCGCGGTCCGCAATCTGGTTGAACGCGTGGCCCGCGTTCCGGGCGCAGACGAAGGCGACCAGGATGAGCAGCACGGTCCAGAGCGATGCGTTCCAATGGGTGGCCACTCCGATGAACCCCAGGGAAAGGAAGAGGTTCAGTCCCAGTTGCTGCGGCAGGAGCAGCTCGTTGAGCTCACGTCTCATCGGCGAGGAGAGAGCGCCTTCTTCAGCGGGGGGAGGCTCCCTAGGAGTTCATCCACGCGACGTACTACTTCCGGGTCCATCTTCGTCTCTTCCGGCCACGGGCGCGGGTAGGCTTCTTCCGGCCACTTCTTCGTGGCGTCGATCCCGAGCTTCCCTCCGACGTTCTCCACCCGGTTGGAGATCGACAATTGGTCGACCGGACCTTCAACGATCGTGAGGTCCTCCTGCGGGTCAGCCTGGAGCCCCACCCGGTAGAGGACCTCGCGCATGTCGTGGGGGTCCACGTCGTGGTCCACGACGATGAGGTATCGGACGAACATGAGTTGCCCGAGCCCCCATAGGGCGTGCATCACCTTCCGGGCGTGCTGGGGGAAGCTCTTGTGGATGGAGATCACGCCGACATTGATGAAGAGCCCCTCCATCGGGAGGGCCATGTCCACCACCTCGGGCAGCACCATGCGGATGACCGGAAGGAACAGGTCGGTCACGGCCATCCCGAGGACCGCGTCCTCGGTGGGCGGCTTGCCCGTGACGGTCGTGAGATAGACGGGATTCTTTCGGTGGGTCACGCACCGTACATGCATGACCGGGAATTCCTCGGGAAGGGAGTAGTACCCGGTGTGATCGCCGAAGGGGCCCTCCACGTGGAGTTCTCCCGGGGTGACCGTACCTTCGATGACGATCTCCGCTTCTGCGGGGACCTCGAGGTCGACCGTGCGGCACGGGACCAGTTCGACCGACCGGCCCTGGAGCAGCCCCGAGAACGCGAACTTGCTGATCCCCTCCGGGACCGGTGCGAGCGCACTGAAGACGGTGGTGGGATCGGCCCCGATGACGATGGCGACCGGCATCTCCTCCTTCCGGCGTGCGTAGCGGCGGTAGTTCTCCGCTCCGACCCGGTGGACCTGCCAGTGCATGCCGAGGGTGTCCTTTCCATACCGCTGCAACCGGTAGATCCCGGCGTTCTGTTGACCGGTCTCGGGATTCTTCGTGATGACGAGCGGAAAGGTGATGGTCGGTCCCCCGTCCTTGGGCCAGCAGGTGATGATGGGGAGTTCGTCCAGGTTTCCCCCTTCCTTCACGACCTCCTGACACGCCGCGCGGCTCACCCGCTTGGGGCCCAGGGCCCGGAGGTTCTGCAGGTTCTCCAACGCGGCGGGCAGGTCAGAAAGGATCTCCCCCAGACCTCCCGGGGGCTTGAGACGAAGCAGTCCTTCGATCCGTTGCCGCGGCTCGCTCAACGACTCCGCACCGAGGGCCCAGGCGGTCCGCTGTTCGGTGCCGAAGACGTTCATGGCCACGGGCATGGAACCCCCTTTCGGCCGCTCGAAGAGCAACGCCGGCCCTCCCGTTCTCACCGAACGCAGCGCCATCTCCGCCATTTCGAGGCGGGGGTCCACTTCGGACGACACTCGGACCAGCTCCCCCTTGCTCTCGAGGAATTGGAGGAACTCGCCGAGGTTCTTCCACGAGCGGTTCATACGAGGAGAGAGAGACCTTGGCGGTTATAACTGGGCCCGAACGGAAGCGGGCGGTGCGTCTTCCCCGTTGGCGCAACGCTCAATAACCGGGTTCCGATGGGAGCCCACATGCCCCGACGTGGAGAGATCCTGTTCGAAAAAGTCAAGGATGCACCCCATGCGCAGCTCCCGATCCGAGCCACAGACGAGAGCGCGTGCCTTGACCTCCACTCCGCGGAGGACACGGTGCTCCTTCCGGGCCAAGTGACCCTCGTGCGCACCGGGCTCAAGATGCGTCCTCCCCGGGGCACCTTCCTGGAAGTCCGCCCTCGCAGCGGACTTTCGAGCCGGGGGGTCATCATGGTGAACGCTCCCGGAACGATCGACCGCGACTATGCCCTCGAGGTCAAGGTGCCGCTGGCACTGCTCTTCGGCGAGAGCTACCCGATCCGCGCCGGGGACCGGATCGCCCAGGTCCGGGTCGTCCCGAATCCGGCACCGACCGCTCGCTGGGGACGCGTGCCCACCCGAGGCAACCGCACCGGGGGGTTTGGGAGCACCGGCCGTTAGCGGCACCGTTCGCTTCCAGGGTTAGGCCAGATGAAGCACGAGCGAGTGGTGCTCGAGAACGTCGGATTCGATTCCCTCGCCACTTCGATCCTGAGCCACCTCAGGTCGCGTGGGATGGAAGTACGGCTGGAGGAAGACCTCCCCCACTACAAGGTGTTGCGGGGTTTCAAGCGCGGGATGGTCCGGACCGCGATCGGGGCCGTGAGGGATGTGGAGGTCGACCTCATCGAGTCCAAGAACAACCTCGAGGTCACGCTTCGCACCGGCGCCTGGGGTCGGGACGTGGCGATCCCCGCCCTCGAGGGGTTCATCCTTCTCGGGGTCGTGGGAGCCGCGGGGGGAGCCGGTGCAGGGATCCTGATGGCCCACGAGTTCGAACGGCAGTTCTGGCAATGGCTCGAGCGGGAGATCGACGAACTCAGCCACGGGACGGCCCGGATGGGGGAGCGCTTCACCCCGCCGATGGTACCGGAAGGCGCCCTGCCCCGGAATCCGTAGGTTAGGTCCGACCGAGTGCGCGCCGCGCTAGGGCCAGGTGATGCCGTAGGTGAACGAGTGGAAGATCAACGGGTAGCTGATGAGGAAGCCCGCGATCGCTCCCCCATTGAGGAACGGGAGTCCCGCCTGGGGATTGCCGCTCGAAACGGCCCGCATGAGGACCACATATCCGACGAGGGAACCCGCCATCACGCACAGGGCGGTGATGAGGCTCGCCGGGATCCCGCCGAAGATATGGGTCTGCGGCAGGAACACGTAACTGCTGACCACCAATACTCCCGGGATCACCGCATCTCCCAAGCCCATGAACAGGGCTTCGCGCTCCTCGGGCCGGGCCTTCACCTTGTCCCGGTGATCCTTGAGGGAGACCTGCGTGTAGTCGAAAGACGGTTCTGAAGGCATCACCATGAGGATGGGCAGTTTCATGTCGCTGACCACGTCCGCGAGCGAGATCATGTGCTTCGTCCAGTAGACCGCGATCGCGTCATACACCATCAGGATCGCCAAGAAGACGAGGGCCCATAGGACCCCGATGAATATCCCGAGAAGGGCCGTGAGCGCCCCTCCTGCGAGGAAACCCACGCTGTCCACGACATACCACTGCGGTTCCAAGAGGAGGGCGAGGAAGCACAAGGAGGCCACGAGCACGGCGATGTACACCGACATGTCGAAGGAGAGACCGTCGGAGAAACCCCACGGGGTCGGCAACACGAGCGCGATGGCGGGTTGCAGCGTGATCAGGATCGAGAGGCAGATCACCCCGGTGAACAGGAAGCGGATCGATCCGAGCGAGGTCGGTGCGCTCTTGGCGAAGAGGATGATGAGCAGGGGGGCGACAATGATCGCGATGAGGAGCGGGATGATGCTCGAGGGAGAGTTCGGCGTCGCCGCCGCCTGGAGCCCGGCGTGGATGAAGGGGAAAGCGAGGATGAGGGCGACCGCTTGCACCCCGACGTAGATGAAGGGCAGGCCCACTTGCTTGAGGTAGCTCATGCCTCTTTGGACCGAAGCTGTGGCACCGGTCGTTGAGCGCCGCAGGACTCACAGATGAGCATGTGCACGCGGCCGACCCGATCGATGTGGGTATCGGGTCGCTTGCACTCGAGGCACATCACGAACTTGGTGGTGTAGTTGCGAACCTTGCCGTTCACCTGGTCCGCCGCCACCTTGCTCTTGAGGACCCCCCGGGGGCCGTCAATGACGCCTTGGCATCCGAACTCGCGAGAAAGGTAGTTCATCATGTGGGAGGGGTCCCGGCGCAGCTTCTCTGAGATCTCCTTGAGGTTGCGCAGCACGGTGTTGCGGCCATCGTACATGATCTCAGCCTGCGGGATGACAAACCGCTCTCCCTTGTCGCCCGAAGGCTTCAGCTGGGAGAGGGCGCGGTCCAGCAGCGCCGAATACTCAAGGGAACTGTCTCCGCCCACGTTCGACCTGAGGAGCCCAACCTAACCGGCATAATAAGTTTCGTGTGAACCGTCGAACACCCCCCGGGGCCAGAGTTAAGAGTCCCCCGATGTAGAGTGCCCCGTTCATGGCGCGCGTCGTGGTCGCCCTCGGGGGGAACGCCCTTTCCAAGGCCGGGGAGACGGGAACCTGGGGGGAGGCCCTGCGCAACATGCGTTCGGTGACGGCCCCCCTGGTCGGGCTGCTGAACCAGGGCGACGAGCTGCTCATCACGCACGGCAACGGTCCGCAAGTGGGCTCGCTCCTCGTCCAGCAGGAGCTCGCAAAGTCCCGGGTGGCCCCGCTGCCGATGAGTGCGCTCGGAGGAATGACGGAAGGGTGGATCGGGTTCCTCATCGCTCAGGTGCTTACCTCGGCGATCGAGAAGGAAGGACTGGGTCACTCGGTCGTCCCGATCGTCACGCGTTCGCTCGTCTCTGCCCAGGACCCCTCGTTCCGGCACCCCAGCAAGCCCGTCGGTCCGTTCTACTCTGAGAACGAAGCCCGTCTCCTCAAGAAGCAGTTCGGATGGGCGATGGGCCATGATCCCCGTCGGGGAGGGTGGCGCCGGCTGGTTCCCTCTCCCCTCCCGATCGACGTGATCGAAGGGGCGACCCTCCGTCGGCTGTTCAATTCCGGGTTTGGCTCCTCGACGGTGTTCATCGCCGGAGGGGGCGGGGGGATCCCGGTCGTTCGTCGACGCAACGGTGCGCTCGAGGAGGTGGATGCGGTCATCGACAAGGACCGGACCGCCGCCCTCCTCGCCACGACCGTGCACGCCGAGTATCTCGCGATCGTGACGGATGTGTCCCATGCGCTCATCGGCTTCGGCACCTCCCACGAGCGAGAACTGGGTAGGGTGGCCCCCGAGGAGCTCCAACAGCACCTCGCCCATGGGGAGTTCGGGGAAGGAAGCATGAAGCCCAAGGTCGAGGCCGCCCTGCAGTTCCTTGCTCAAGGCGGAAAGCGAGCGGTCATCACGGATGCCTACGGGCTGCCGCGGGCGCTCCGCGGAAAGGCCGGGACCGTGATCGAAGGTTAACGATCAGCGAACGACCGAAGGATCCGGTCGATCCCGCTCCCGTACTGGAACGCCTTCTTGGGACGCCCGACCAGACTGGGGGGAAGACCGACCTCCGTGGCCACCGCTCGCAGCATCGACTTGCGCTCAGCTCCCTTCCGATCGGACCAGGGAACCGTGGCGACCTCCGCAAGGAATCCGGGATCCAGGTAGGGGCTGACCAGCGTCTTTCCGTAGGATTTCGCCAGCTCGAGGGTGAGGGGCCAGTCCCGTTCAGTGAGCTTCCGGAGATCCGCCTCTGCCCGCTCGACCATGGGGTCCCCCGAAAGCTGGTACGTGTGGAGGTAGCCCAGAAAGAGCTCATCGGCCCCTTGCCCACAGATCACCCAGGAATCTTCGACCCGGGAAAGCGCGAGGTCCATCGCCACTTGGACCGAACGGTCGGTCCGTCCGAGGGTCGGCTGTCGCCGCGTCCCCCGGTCGTAGGATTCCCGCACCTCCGTCTTCCCCACCTCGTATTGGCGAACCTTCTGCCCCAGGATCTCTGCGGCGGAAGCGGCGCGCTCGAGGTCCCCGCTCGGCGGAACTCCGATCGTCACGAGATTGAGGGGAGTTCCCTGCCGTGCCGCCAGGTACGCGACCAGTGACGAATCCAGCCCCCCCGAGAAGAGGAGCGTGGCGCTCCCCGCACCGGGGCGACACCTCGCCACGGCCCTCTCGAGTTGCGCGGCGAGTTGTGAGATACCCATCTTTCCACTTCCACGGACTCCCCCGGGGGATGAAAAGGTTGGGGGGGACGACAACACGCAACGGCCCCGGTCGACCTAATGGGGTTCGTTGCGCTACTTCGGACCGAGTATTGCGTCCAACTGCCGTCCCCCCACGCGGAACCTGCTCGTAGTATCGCTCCGGGGGCGCAGCTTTATGTCTCCATGATTGTACTTTGAGCGCCAAAGGAGGCAATACTGTGGGTGCGGCATGACCCTCTTCAAGAAGAAGGCGGGAGATAATCAGGTCTATGTCGAGACCGTGCGCCCCGTCGAGATCCCGGTCATCACGGCGGTAAAGCAGTGTCTGGTGCGGAGCAATTATCCGGAGGCGGTTCGCTACGGGTTCCAGGCCGCGCTCTATGACTTCCAGCGTGCGTTCAAGGTGGTCTTCTCCACGACGTTGACCAACAAGGACATCCTCTTCCGAGAGCTGAAGAATGTGGGAGGGTACTTGCCCGCCCTGTTCGAACAGTTCTACGAGCTTTACGAGCCGGTCCGCTTCGGTAAGCCCGGCAACAAGACCCACGAGGGGGATGTGGTCGGTCTGCTCCAGAGCATCTACTCCGCAGAGCCTATGTGGCGGCTCTACGCCCAGCAGGTCTCTTCCAGTTCCCCGGAGGTGTCCTCTCGACGCGGAAGGTCCGGGGTCCGGCTCAAGGATTCGCAGATCTACGTGACCCAACCGAGTGGAGAGAGCCCGCCACTCCCGGGGGAACGCAAGCTCGCGAGTTCCAATCTCTACGTCCATACCGAGGAGGCGTACCAGCGTCCTCCGTGAATCCGGGGAGCGGCCGAACTTTCTCATGGACCCGATCAGCTTCCTCACCGCGCTCCTCACTTCCTGGAGCTTCGGTCTTCCCCTGGTCCTGCTCTTGGTGTCGGCGCTGGCCTGGGCACTCACCATGCCGAAGGTCGACCCGCCCACGATGTGGCCCCGACCGGTCTGGCGCGACCCTTCCCCCGATCAGGTCTCCATGCTCTACTGGTCGATCGCCAGCGGCTCGCGCACCACGGTCACTCAGTACATCTACCATCGGTGGTCCGAGGGCGTGCACCGCCGCTACCACCGCTACCCCTACCAGATCCCCTGGCGCCGGAGCAAGGCCGCCAAGCTGGGCATTCCCCGCCACCGGGAGCTCATCAACATCGACAAGGCCCTGCTGGACCTATACTACCAAGCCATCCGTCTCGACAACCGTTCAGCGGGCTCCATGACCGGGGACCTGATCTGGGGACGGAGGATCGGTACGTATGACCGCAAGCTCTCCATGGCGATGTCAAAACTGCGGCTGAGGGTGCCGGAGCTCTGGGGCCAGTGAAGAATACTCCTGCGAGCGTGGAGGACGCCTCGAAAACGGTCTTGGTCGATCCGCGACGCACCCTCAATTCCTTACAACTTTCCATCGGAGGAGCGGTCGTCGGCCAGGAACGTCTGGTGAAGTCGCTCGCGGTCGCCCTGGTGGCCGGGGGTCATGTGCTGCTCGAGGGCGTTCCCGGACTGGCCAAGACCTACCTCGTGCGGACGTTCGCCAAGACACTCAACCTTGAGTTCCGCCGGATCCAGTTCACCCCGGACATGCTGCCGGCGGATGTCATGGGAGTGATCGTCCTCAACCCGAAGACGCAGGGGTTCGAGTTCCGCCCCGGGCCCATCTTCGCCAACGTGATCTTGGCGGATGAAATCAACCGGGCCCCCCCGAAGGTCCAATCCGCGTTGCTCGAGGCCATGCAGGAGCATCAGGTCACCATGGAGGGACACACCTACCCGCTTCCTTCCCCGTTCATCGTGATCGCCACCCAGAACCCGGTGGAACAGGAAGGGACGTACCCCTTGCCCGAAGCCGAGCTGGACCGGTTCCTCTTCCGGCTGATCGTCGACTACCCCTCGGAGGAGGACGAGGTGAAGCTCCTGTCGCAACGCGCCGGGGAGTCGGTGCTGGAACCGACCACGAGCGTGGTCGAGTCCGCCGACATCGACCAGATGCAGGAACTACGCAAGGGCGTCTTTGTCAACAGCGATGTGATCTCCTACCTCGCCGGCATCATCCGTACGACACGAACGGACCCCCGCATCCTCATTGGGGCCTCCCCCCGGGCCGGAGTGCAGTTCCTCAATGCGGTCAAAGCCCTCGCCCTGTTCGAGGGACGGGACTACGTGGTCCCCGATGACGTCCGCTCGATGGTGGTCCCGGCCCTCAATCACCGGATCACCCTCTCGCCGGAGGTCCTCGCCATGCAGGAGGGGTCGAGTTCCCTCAAGGACGGAGCCTCCCTCTACGCCGGGGTCATCAACAGCATCGTCAGCCGGGTACCTACGCCGCGTTGAAGTGGCATCGATCATGTCGACGGGCTTGGCCACGTTGTCGGGACGAGGCACGGGGCTCATCTCGGGAGGGATCATCTCCTTCTTCCTCGCCTTCTACACCCTGCACCTCCTGCTCTTCGCCGTGGGCTTCCTGGTCATCGCCTTCGTCGCCATCGAGTACCTCACCTTCGCCTGGTCCACTCGGGGGTTTTCGGAGAACTGGTTCCGCCTCGAACGGTTCGAAGCCTCGAAGCGCGTCAATCGCAAGGCGCTCGGACTGATGGGACTCCGGCTCATCCATGACGGCACCACGCCGTTCTACGCCGAGGTGTGGGACTCCTATCCCCAGACGTTCCGCATGGTTGCGGGCTCTCCGCGGGTCCTCACTTGGTGGGCTCCAGGAGAGGACCTCCGGGTCGTCTACGGGTTCCGGCCCTACCGCAGGGGGGCGTACAATCTCGGACCCACATACATCCTGGCGCACGACGCCTTCGGTCTCGCCTACCGCACCCTCCTCATCGACAGTCGCCACGAAGTGACCGTGCTGCCCTCCAGCCCCTCGATGCCCTCGGGCCACCTCGCCATGCGACTCCGGACCAAGTATCTCGGCACCACCGTGCTCCGTCAACGCGGGTACGGGACCGAGTTCCGTTCCCTCCGAGAATACAACGGCGGGGACGACTTCCGTTCCATCGCGTGGAAACATTCCACGAAAGGGCGGCTCTTCGTGAAGGAGTTCGAGCAGGAGATGCGACAGGACTTCCTCATCCTCCTCGACACCGGGTCGTTCATGGGCGCCGGGCGCCTGGGGGAGGATGCGATGGATATCGCCGTCGACGCTGCCACGCTCCTCACGAGCTACATCCTCAACGGTGAAGACCGCATCGGCCTCCTCGCCTATCCCACGGACCCGATCGTCTACCTTCCGCCAAAGCGGGGTCCGCGCAACGTGGCCCAGGTCTTGGAGGCGATGGCGCTCATCAATGCGGGCCGCGGCCACTTCGACCTGCCCAAGGCGATGGACTACCTCACGAAGCGCCTGGACGACCGCACGCACGTGTTCGCGTTCGCCTCGGCGCTCCCTCCCTCACGTGCGCTCCTCGACAGCTACGCCCGCTTCGCCGCCCGCGGCCACCGGCTTTACCTCTTTACCCCGGAACTCTTCGCGATGTACCCTCCGCTCCCGAGCCCCACCGACCAGCAGACGCTGGCCCTGGCGCAGTCGGCCGAAGCCCTGCGGGCGCGTGAAACGATCCACCTCATCCGTTCCATCGGGATCCCGGTGATCCCGTACGACCGGCGGGGCGCCACGGTCAAGGTCCTGAATCTCTACTCGACGCTGAAGGCTTGGGGGGCCGCCGCATGAACGGCTACCGCGTCCTTTCCTTCCTGCTCATCATGCCCCTCTTCCTCTATCTCGGCTTCCTCATGGTGACCTCGTACTCGGCCTGGGACCCGCTCATCGCCGGAGTGTTCGGGGCCGTGCTCGTCCTCAACGCCATCCAATTCGTCCCCTGGAAGGGACGGTACCTCACCTTGTCGGGGCTCTGGGTCATCGTGCTCATCATGGTGCTCGGGTTCTTCGCCATCAGTCTCCTGGGGGGTCCCGGGCTGGACATCTCCGCCGGGATCATCCTCGCCTCGCCCTTCCTCATCGAGTCCTGGATATGGCAGACCGAGGGCTCGCCCGGCAAACGCATGGCCGCCCTCCAGCTCTCGTTCCTGGACGGGCTCGTGATCGTGGCGGCCCTGCAGGCGCTGCAGTCGACCGGGGTGCCGGTGAACGCCCCCGCGCTCATCTCGGGCTACGCCCAGGTGAACATCACCCAGATGTGCAGCCTGTCGAACCTCTTGGGGCTCTCGCTCTCTTCCGTGTTCCCCGCGAGCTGCACGGCGAGCACCTACGTGTTCCCGCTGCAGGCGGCGATGACCCCACCCCTCGTGGTCCTCGGTGCGCTCGCGATCGTCGGGGCCC
Organism: Thermoplasmata archaeon; assembly: GCA_021823345.1. Classification (GTDB taxonomy): domain Archaea; phylum Thermoplasmatota; class Thermoplasmata; order Lutacidiplasmatales; family UBA184; genus JAJYEA01. The sequence goes on along the minus strand of JAKAOF010000003.1, from coordinate 33,862 downwards.
TCGCCCCGGTGCTGAAGCCGCAGACCGGATCGGGTTCCGCGCTCCCCTTCAGCGACGCCGTGGACCGGGCTCGGATGGCCTACGACCCGGACCTCGAGCACATGGGCGAAAAGCCGCTCTACCTGCTCTCGCTGCAGACCCCGTCCAAGTCCCCCTCGTACGGGAATCTTCCGGGGATCCGGGCGATCTTCCTGACCGCTTCCCTCACGTTCGTCTTCATCCTGGCGTCACTTTACTGGCCGCAGCAGGTGTTGCTGCCAGCTCTCGCCGGGTTGACCGTCGTGGTGATCGCGATCATTGTGATGACGCGTCGATCCCTACGGACACCGACCCCGGGCCGGGCCCGGCCCATCGGGGCCCCGGGGGCCCAGGCGCCCACCTTACCTTCCGGGCACCCCACGTCAGCTACGACGGCCTGAGCGCTGGCTCACGATGACCACGAACGCCCCGATGGCAAAGACCAGCGGGAGGAGGAGGAACGGCCACCAGGTGTACTGTTCCTGCGGGGGGACGAGCGACCAACTGTTGTTCCCGCTCGTCCCGTGGGACGGCGGCGGCGTCAACTTGGTGAGGTTCATCAGGAGCCGCGGGATCACCTGGTAGTAGGTCAGGGTCACGTTCGTCTCGTTCGCGCGATAGCCGGCGGCCACGGCGAAGATCGTGTAACGCGCCGGAGGGAGCACGTCGGTGAAATTGGCCCATCCCGCGATGTTCGTGAGCCCCTGGTGATACAGGCCGACCTCCACCGTCGCGTTGTGGATGGGGGCCGTGGTGTTGCGGTCGTGGATGAGGACGTTCACGTTGGCGCCCGGGACGGGGTAAAGGACGAAGGTGAGGGTCGTGGTCTTGCTCGCGTTCGCGTACAACGGACCCTGGGAAGGGGCGTGCTTGTAGCCGAACTCCCAGGCCGAGAAGGAATAGTTCCCTTCCACGATCGTTGTGTTGAGGTACCCGATGAAGTTCGTGAGGTTGACGAGCACCCGGCCGGTCGTGGCCGTGATGTTGACCTGGGCGCCTCCGAGACCCCGCAGCGTGGTCCCGTTGATGTAGTTGGCTCCCAAGGTGGTGAGGACGTGGACGGAGATGTTGGCAAGGAACGGGGCGAGGTAGAAGGTCACGTTGAGGATGCCCGTGCGATTGAGGACCACGTTCCGGGACTGCGGGTGGTAATCCAGCTTGCTGACCGATACGTGCTCCGGACCCTGGGTCACCGTCACATTGAGCCATCCGAGCGGACCCGTGGCCCCGATGGGGCCGCTCAGATTGTTAGCGACCGCCACACCGGCGAGTGCGATGGGGAAGCCGGCCGTTTGGTTGCCGAACACCCGCACGTGAAGCGACGGCCATGCGGTCAGGACGATGGTGACGTTCGTCACGCCCGTCCGGTTGAGCACCACGTTTCGGTAACCCGAGTAAAAGCCCGTGGCCGTCGCGGAGATGTTCGCGGGCCCGGGCGAAGAGGTGAGATTGTACCAACCGGTGGTCTTGGTCGCCCCGAGGAAGGTGAGGTTCCGGTACACCGCGGCGGAATTGACGGCAACGTTCTTCGGGCCCCCGTCGACCGTGCCGAGGACGTGGACGTGAAGCTCGGGCCACGGCTGAAGGGTGATATTGACCCACGTACGGTTCCCGGCGCTGAGGGCCACGTTCGTGGAGTTGCTGTAGTAGCCCGAGGTGGGGATCGCCGTGAGGCTCACCCAGATGTATCCCGGGAGGTTGGAGAAGTTCGCGTATCCCGCCGTGTTCGTCGTGTTGACCAGGGAGAGCCCCTGGGAGATGTTGACGGCGTCGACGGTCACTTTATCGATAGGGGCCTTCTGTGGGTTCCGAACCTCTACGGTAAGGTTCGCCGGCTGGATCACGGGCAGGGTGAGATTGAGGTAGGCCACGCCCACCACGGGGAGCGTGGTGTTGTTGGACTGGGTCTCGTAGCCCTTCTTTTCACCGGTGATGGTCACCTTCCCTCCATGACCGGCGGTGAAGTTGTAGTATCCGCGGGCATCCGTGTTGGCCGCTGGCACGGTCCCGGAATCCCATAGGAGCGCCACGGCACCCAGTGGTATCCGTCCGTTCGCACTTTGCGTGAAGGTCCGGACCCGCAGTACCGGTAGCGGGACGAGAACCATCGTGAACGCAGCGGTCGAATTGGGGAGCACGGAGCGGACCGTCTGGTTCTGGTAGTATCCCGACGCGTTGGCGATCGCCCGCAAGATCCCCGAGGGCACGTGCACAAACTCCGCAACGCCCGTCACATTGGTCACGCGCTGCCAACTCCCTCCCCCCGCATCGATGTCCACGCGGGCACCCGCCAAATCTCCTCCCGACTGGTTGGTCACGGTGACGAACGCGGAGGACGATGGAGAGAGTCGCCACAACTGCTTTCCGGGGAGCGCCGCTCCGCCTACCCCCCCGACGAGAACGGCCGTCTCGTTCGTGGGGGAGCTCAGCCATTCGAGCGGCACGCGGAATCGGGGCGACGGGGCCCAGGGGGGGACGGCCTGACGGATCCACCGGTCCGTGGTGGGATGGTAGATCCATGTGTCATTGAGGAACCCGGGCACCGTGGTCTGGAGCGTCTCTCCCCCAAAGAGCAGCGCCACCCCCTGGGCAGGGTCCCACGCCCATCCGGAGAACGCTCGGGCGGTCGGGCCCGACGTGGCGTTGAGGGCATACCCCCAGCCTCCCCCCGCTTCGGCGTAGAGGGTCGCGGTCTGGTTCGAGCACCCGGTCGTGTAAAGGGAGATGGAACTGCATCCCCCGAACACGAGAAGGTGGCCCGGGGACTCCGAAATCACGGAGGCACCGTACACCCCATAACCTCCGGCGACGAGGGCCGGGGCGACCCCGATGTAGCTCCAAGCGTTGGTCGAAAGGTTCAGGCTCCACCAGTCGTCGTCGTACCCCCGCGCCGTGATGTTGATGCCTCCGAACACCAGGAGATCATGGGTCATCGGGTCCAATCCTACGGCGGCGGACACTCGGGCCGACGGGCCCCCGGCCGGATCGATGTGGCGCCAGGTCTCGTTGCTGAAGTAAAAGAGCCAAGTTCCATTGTAGGGCACGTGCGAGACGGGATTTTCCCCGTCGAATAGGATGGCGACCCCACCGGCGAACGTGGGGTCGACCGAAAGCGAGAAGTTCGCCACAGGCGGGGGCTGCACCTTGCTCGCCAGGCTCCACCAGGTGTTGTTCGACTCGTTGTAAAGGAGCGTGTCGTTGGTGAAGCTCGTCGAGGTACACGATCCGGCGGGTCCCGTGTAGTTCGCAACGAAGACCATGAGATCGCCGCCCAGAGCCGCCCCGGCGCTCAATCCTCGACCACAGCGCCCGGCGATCGGAAGGGGGGCCGGGCGGGCGGTCGTGGCATTCCACGTCAGGTTCTGCGCAACCATGGCGCCCACGAGGGCGGGGGACGTGCCGAGGTATCGTTCATCACCGTGGACCTGAACGATCGAAGTTCCCGCTCCCGTGAACTGCGGGGAAGGCACGTTGGTGACGACCAACCCCATGACGATCACGAGTACCGTCAACCCTGGCCATCGCATCGTAAAAATAGGATGGGACACGGGCCTAATCAGCTTTGCCCGGATTTGATGGTCGAACACTTTCGGACCCCGGGCCAGGGACTGTGGATTCGGACGCCTCCGCAGCGTTTCTGTCTGCGAATCCTCCGTACAAGGCGAGCAGATGATCGTACTTCTCGCTCTTGTAGCTCAACCGTCGCCAGCCGAAGTCCGTTCGGAAGGCCGACTCGAACTGCCCGCTCTTCGAGTATCGTCCGCTCCGATACAGTCCCAGCAACACGAGGTAGGTGGCGAGGAACGGGAAGATGCCAACTCCGGTCAGGACGGGGAACAGCGGTGAACGTTCGGTCGAGGGAGCGGACGACGACCCGTGGAGCCGTTCGATCCGCGGGAACATTTCATGGATCCACGGGGCCTGCGCCAAGAGACGGGCCCCGTACTCCCGGCCGAAGACCGGCTTCATCACCAGCGCTTCTCGGGCAAAAATGATGTGCTGGGTCGAGAGGAATTCTCGGGACGCCGATCGCTCATCGAGCACATAGTTGAGGCAGAGCTGGATGCCCTTCCGGCTCCGGAGCCGGCCCAGGATGTAGGTCACCAGGAGAAAGGTCCACAGGGTCCCCTTCCGGGTGACCACGAAGAAATCCAGATCGTCCTCAGGCTGTGCGGACCCGAAGGCGGTCGACCCGGTGACGGCCACGTACCGGAGCAGCCGACCCATCGACCGGAGGTCCCGGGAAAGGATGTCCCGGGCGACCTCGATCCGCTCTGCGCTCTCCTTTCTCGCGCGATGAAGTACCGCGGGGTCCACATCCATTCCGTAGGGGAAGACGTATCCTTCCCGCACCCAACCGCTCTGGGGATGGGCTTCGAACCAAGCGAGCATTTCCGCAACGTTTTGCGGGCCTCCCGCCGGGAGCAACGAGAGGAACTCCGGGAGCGGAACCCCGGTGCGGAGAACGCGGGCCACGGCGAGGAGCGCCTCGACCCGTGCCTTGAACGATTTCGGGGCTCCGGAATCGACGGGAGAGGCCGGGCGGACGCTCATGCGGTGGCCGGCGACCGGGTCGGGGCCACGGGGCTCCGCCACGGGACATCGACGTGGTCCGTCCGTTGCCGCGGGAGCACGGGGCTCTCTTCGATCCGGATGTCGAGCCCATTCCGGAGGGCGAGCGCCCCTGTCCAGGCGATCATGGCACCGTTATCGACACAGAGCTGCGGAGGAGGAGCGAAGACCCGCACCCCTCTCGGGGCCGCCATCTTCTCGACCATCGATCGGAGCATCCGGTTGGCGGCCACGCCGCCTCCCAGGACCACCTCCTTCTTGGAGAGATGGGCGACTCCCCGCTCGAGCACCTCGCAGAGCATCGAGAAGGCGGTCAACTCCACGCTATAGGAGAGGTTCTCCCGAGTGGCCCCGGCCCGATAGGCGGCCGTTGCGGCGGTCAAGAGCCCGGAGAAACTGATGTCCATTCCATGGACGGAATAGGGAAGGTCGACGAGCTCCTTTCCCTGCTCCCCCCACTTCTCGATGAGGGGGCCGCCCGGAAAGGTTCCACCGAGCGTGATCGCTAGCTTGTCGAGAAAATTCCCCACTCCGATGTCCAGGGTCTCCCCCAGGACCCGGTACCTCCCGTGGGAGAAGGAGACGATCTGGGTGTTCCCTCCCGAGGCATAGAGCAGGATGGGATCGTCCATACCGCTCAGCACGCGGGCGATCTCGATGTGCGCGATGCAATGGTTCACCGGGATGAGGGGACGGTTCCAGGCCAGGGCGAGGACGCGGGCCACGGTCGCACCCGTCCGCAGGCACGGGCCCAGTCCTGGCCCCTGCGAGAAGGCGATCCCCTCGATCTCCGAGGGCTGGAACTTGCCCTCGGCGAGGAGCTTTTCGAGCAAGGCCGGGAACGCTTCGGCGTGGTGATTGGCCGCTTCTCGGGGGTGGATCCCGCCGGCCGTCGGTCGGTAGACGTCCGAGGCGAGGGCGAGGACGCGGGCATGCTCGTCCACGACCCCGATCGACGCCGTGTGGGCCGTCGTCTCGATCCCCAGGATGGCCATGATTATCCCAATCCCCTCGAGGACTTAACGCTCACACCGTCACTTCGATGGACGGGACTTCCAGCAGAACTTGGCGAGGGCACGACCTAGGGAATCCGGGAGTCCCGCAGACTGGGTCAGTTCGAGTACATCCTCCTTCGTGATCTCCCCGATCACGAGCAGGAGGCACCCGTAGACGAGGGTCCCCAGGGCGATCACCGGGATGAGGACGTACCAGTACTGGACCGGGATGTGATAGACGGACACCCGTAGGTGGAGGAACTGGCCCACGCCCTCCGTGATCGTGATATAGATTGTGTTCGAGAAGAGCGCAAACGTGGCCGCCGAGGCCGCGAGCACGGTGATGACCGAACGGTAGGGCACGTGGATCGGCATGTTCCGGTGCAGATACCAGACGTTCATGGCAAGACCCGCCATCGAACCGAGCACCACGCTCAGGGTCGCCCCCACGACGTTGTAACGGGGGACCAGGAATACGAGACTGGTGAAGATCGCGATGAGCTGAACGGCCGATGCGTAGAACTCCCGTCGTTGCAACCCGACCGCATCCAGGGTCGTCCCGGTGATGAGGAAGAGGGCCATGGGGAGCGTGGCGATCGACACGACGATCATCGCGTTGGCGCCGAGCGGAATGAGCGAGGCATTGTACATGAGGTTCAGGAGATCGACCCGGTAAACCGAAATGACGACGATCCCCGGCGCCAGGATGAGGAACGTGTAGCGAATGGCCTTCGTCACCCGCTGCCGAAGTTCCACCATTCGACCCTCGGCATGCAGTCGGGCAAGGGTAGGAAACAGCGGAAGCACGACCGCGTTCGGCAGGAACATAAGCAGGATGAGGAACGCATTCACACTCGAATATGCCTGGAATACCGCGAAGCCTGCCAGCGCCTTGACGACCGCCGGGGTGACGAGCGTCACACTGAAGGTGAGGAGCATGGCCAGCATGAGCGGGGTGGCGTAGCTGAACAGGTCACGTAGCGTGGGCCAAAAGTTGCGGAATGAAATGTCCCGCAAGATCGGCGTGCTGAATAGGAATCCCGCGAACGCACCGAACACGTAAGCGATGGCGATCTTCGTGACCACCGCGACACTGAAGGCCGTGGGCGACAGGGTCAGCGGAGTCTGACCAGGAGAGTACGGGAACACGAAGTAGACGATGAGGCCCATCCGGACCACCGCCTCGACCACGTTCGGCATGAGCCCGAGCGCGGCCTGACCCATGGCCGTTCGTTCGGCCGAGTAGGCAAAGGGGAGGACGTGCAGGAGCGGAACGAGAACGACAAAGAGGACCAGCGGTACGAGGTACGCCGCCGGCACCCAGCCCCACTGCAGCGCCAGGATGACGATGATGGACGACAGGATGGAGAAGGTGACCGAATGCCAGATGATGTAGGTCCCGACCAGCGGACGGCGGTCCGCTCCGCGCGCCACGAAGAAGACCATGGCATTCCCGATACGGAACCCCCCGATGCCCGTAACGACGGCGAAGAGCAGGGAAAGAAAACTGACCGTACCCAGAAGGTTCAGACCATAGGAGTACGTGGCGGAGCCGCTCGGTACGAGGTGGATGAAGAGCAGCTTGGTTCCGATCCACCCAAGGATCTGGATCAGGACGGCAGAGATCAGTCCGACAAATGTGTTGATCCCGAAGCGGATGGGTTTTCTCTTGGTCGCCAGTGGCTTTTCCCCCTTAGGTTGGGACAAAGCCCCTGTCGGCATGATTGGGGCGCTACGTGTCTACCGTCTCGACGCGGAACCAGACCCCTAGCCCCTTGAGCGCAAGCTGGACCTTGTCCGCGAACCAAATGGAGTCCTTGACGGACGCATGCTTGTCCCAGTTGTAGACGAAGTCATACTCCCCTTTCACGGGGCGGAATCCAAGGTCCTCGAGAACATCGGTGATGTCCGAGAAGCTCGCTCCCTCTGAATCCATTTGGACCTTGATGTACGTTTTCATGGTTCTCTCGTCAGGAGAGCCTCGCCGTATTTCAGCTATTCTCTCACGCCCATCGGAAGCCGCTCGGGTGGAGCGCCGTGGTCAAACCACCGGGAGGGTTACCAATCCGCATCGATCCTCGTGGATACGGTCTTCTGTTCCTTCGGAGGCCGTTTCGTCGAGCGGGTGTCCCCCGCCTTGAGCTGCTCGACCAGCTTCTTCATCCGGAACTCCTTTCCGCGGGCGGCGTGATGGACCGCTACGTCTTGCGTGCCCCGGGTCACGAGCAGCACGACCCTGCCGGCTTGAGACCGGCCCGTCCGTCCCCTCCGTTGGATCGTCCGGATCTCCGAAGGAACGGGTTCATAGAATATGACGAGGTCCGTCGCAGGAATGTCGAGCCCTTCCTCCGCTACCGAGGTCGCGACGAGACAGTTCACGCTGCCCTCCCGAAATGCTTGCAAGATCTTCCCCTGCTCTTTCTGACTGAGTCCCACGTCTTCGGCTCCCCGGCTTGCCTGCCCGACAAAGCGAGCCGGTTGGATCGCCGGGTCGTGGAGGTCCTGCAGCGCCCGCACCGCAAGGTCGGCCATGTCGCGGTAATGGGTGAAAAGCAGCACCTTCGAGCCCGGGCGATGGGTAAGTTCCCCCCGGATGAGCTCGACGGCCTTGACGAGCTTCGGATGTTCGGGCCGGTCCCCCTGTACGGTACTGAGCGCGCGTTGGACCGCTTCGTCAGCGAAGAACATCCGGGTGGAAGGACTGCGCTTGCGGTCCCCTGAAGCCATCCGGTGGAGGTACCGTTCGAGCGCCGCGGGTCCCTGGGTCTCCAAGAGCTCAATGGCGTGAACGAGCTTCATGGCCACCGATTGCCGGGACACTGCTTGCCAGTAGGAGGCGGGGGGATTCTGGCCGCGGGCCCGATAGCGCTCGATATCGGACCGGAGCCGGCTCCCGAGTTCGAGCAGATCTCGGCGGTTGACCCGGCCCCCGGGGGGCAGGTAGCCCGAAGTCTCCAGTTGCGCCTCGAATCGTTCCAAGGACTTGCGGAGCTCGTGGCCCCCCTCGAGAAGCTTGGGGGGGGCATCGACCTCTTCGGTCTCGATCCGGATCCCGTGAAGGTAGGGTTGAACATCGCTCTCCGTACCGTCCCGCACTTCGAGGCCGCTGGGAAGGACGTCCAAGCAGTCCATCACCTCCCGGACCCGGGCGGCATCATTCCCGGGGGAGGCGGTCATCCCGAGGAGTCGGCAAGAACTTGCCTCACGGAATGCGTTTGCGAGCGGCACATAGGGGTAACTTCCGGAGGCGCGGTGCACCTCGTCGAAGACCACGAGCGAGAAGAGGGCCGGGTCCAGCAACCCTTCCCGAATGTCGTTGTTGATCACTTGCGGGGTCGCGACCACCACGCGTCCCTCGAGCTGGTCCCAGTGCCGGCGCTCCCGGCCGACGAGCCCGGTGAGCACCAAGGGAGGGTCCCCCGTCAAGGTCCGGGCGACGGACACCCCGTGCTGTTCCACCAGGGGCCGGGTCGGGGCGAGGAACAGGACCGCCTTTTCCGGGACGGATCCGAGATAGTGCGCCATCACCCGGAGCGCGATCGCCGTCTTTCCCAAGCCGGTGGGTAGCACCGCGAGCACATTCTCTTCGAGCACATGCTGGGCGATGCTGCGTTGATACTCTCGCTCCTCCAGGGAGCCGGGGCGGATGTGAGGATGCTTGACAAAGCTCTGCACGGAGGCGCTTCCCACGAAGCTCGTTTCATCCCGACAAGGGGCAGGGGTTTAATCCTCGTCGCCCGGACAACCGGGGCCATGGCGTTCCTCTCGCAAGGTCTTCGGGGCTACGTTCTTCCCCCGAATATCCTCCTCACCCTCGTGCCTCGAGGGTGGGGAGGGTGCCCCCGAGGACCGTCACCACACGCGGGATTCGGGCGTCAAACCTTAAGTAGGGTTATCGTATATCCGATATCGGGTAAGCGATACCATGTGGCATTCGGTCGGATTCTATCGCCGGCGGGGGATGTTGCGTCCGCTGATCCTCCGGCTCCTCGAGCAGGGGCCGCTTTCCGGGATGGAGGTCATGGACCAGATCGAGAAGCGGAGCCACCGCCATCATCCGTGGCGCCCCTCCCCGGGCTCCATCTATCCTCGGCTCAAGGAGATGTGCGATGAGGGGCTCATTCGGAAGCGGCCGGATGGGCGATACGAGCTCACTTCGACCGTCCGTTTCGGACAGCATCCGATGGGTCATGGGCCGCTCGGATCGGTCACCGAAGTGCTGACCGAGATGGAAGGCCTCACGGACTATGTCGAGGACCTTCGCAGGGCGGATCCGGGTCGTGCAACGGTCGACCCGGCTCGGGTAGCGCAGCTCGTAGAACGTTGGTCTCGATGGGGTCGTTTTCCTCCGGGGAGAACATGAGCGAGATGTCCCGGCTCGGCAAGTTCTTCGTCAATCGACGGGGGACCCGCTCGTTCGAACGTCTGCTGAAACAGGTGCGTGACGAAGCCTCGTTCTCCATTTCTCCCGGGGCCCGTGTCTTGGAATTGGGGGCCGGGAACTCTATGTTCTCGCAAGTGCTCTTCGAGGCATACCACCCGGCCGAGATCCACGTGACCGACTACGATCTGTCCCAGGTCGAAGTGGCGAAGAGCCACTTGCGGAAGCGGTACGGGACCATTCCCCCCGCCTTCTTCACGGAGCAGGCCGATGCCACTCGTTTGTCGTACCCGGACCGCACGTTCGACCTGGTTACAGCCCACTTGATGTTGCATCACCTGGGGGATTCCTCCGCCATCCGGCGGGGGATCCTCGAGGTCTTCCGTGTACTTCGTCCGGGAGGGCGGTTCCTGTATGTGGAGATGTTCCATCGGGAGATGGTCCGGGACGCCGTCCTGGGATCGGGTCTCAAGGTCGCGTATTCGGGGAAAACGGCAGGAATGTTCCACTCGAGGGATATCGTGATCGCCGGCCGTCCCGAGGGTACTTGACCATATTCTGAACCTTCGAGCCGCAACGACCGCCCGGTTGTCCCGGCTTGCCGGGAGCGGGGGTTCTCTCCTTCGCTCCGTTTGCCCCCTCCCGTCGTACACTCCTTCTGGCCGCGAAGCGATGGGGACCCGGACGAAAGCAATATCCACTTCCCCGCCTCCCATTGGACGGTGATCTCACCATGGTAGACTGGGGTCTCAGGAATCGCATGGCCCGGATGATCCGGCCATCGACAGGAAGGAGCGTCATGTTAGCGGTCGATCATGGTTACTTCATGGGGCCCACCCACCATCTGGAAAAGCCCCGGGAGACCATCGCACCGCTGCTCCCGTACTGTGACGCGCTCGCCCTCACACGCGGGGTGCTTCGGACGTCCCTCGAACCCTCGGCCGACGTGCCGATCGTCCTGCGCGTCTCCGGAGGAGCCAGTGTGCTCAAGGAGGACCTTTCAGATGAGGACCTCGTCACCTCCATGGAGGAAGCGCTCCGCCTCAACGCATCCGCCGTGGCCCTATCGGTGTTCTTGGGTTCCCCCCACGAGCACCAATCGCTGCTCAATCTCTCGAAGCTCGTGGACGAAGGGGAGCGTTACGGGATGCCGGTCCTCGCGATCACCGCGGTCGGGAAGGAACTAGAGAAGCGGGACTCGCGCTATCTTTCGCTCGCTTGCCGCATTTCGGCCGAACTCGGAGCGCACATGGTCAAGACCTACTATTGCGAGGGTTTCGAGAAGGTGGTCGAGGGGTGTCCCGTCCCCATCGTGGTCGCCGGGGGTCCCAAGTTCAAGACCGACCGGGAAGCGCTCGAGCTCGTGCACAATTCGGTCCGCCTGGGCGCGGTCGGCGTCGACATGGGTCGGAACATCTGGCAATCCGAGCGCCCCGTTCCCATGATCCGGGCGGTCCGGTCCATCGTCCACGACCAGGCATCGGTCGACGAGGCCCTGGTCGTCCTTCAAGAGGCGGGCAAGGAGCCTCCCATGGCGTCCGCTCCGCGTCGCGCCAAGGTCCCGGCCCACACGTAGGAACTCGCCCGACCGCCGAGAGCCGCTACACGTCCATGCTCGAAAAGAAGGAGACGTCGGGTGGATCCGCCCACCTCTCTTCGGATGTCGTTCTGCTTGACGGCTCGCTGGTCCGGGTGGGACCCGCGACCGACGCAGATCGTGAGCCGCTCCTTCGGTTCCTCGATTCGCTGTCGACGGACGCCCTGGGACAGCGCTTCCTCGGCCCTCCTCGGAACCGGGAAGAATTGCTCCGATGGCTGTTGCCTCCCGAGCGGGGGTATGCCCTCCTGGCCTGGCACGGCGAGAAGGTGATCGCCCATGCCTCCTACTATTCCGAATCGCCGGAAATGGCGGAAACGGGGATCCTCGTGAGCGATCCGTTCGTCGGCAAGGGATTGGGCACGATCCTCATCGGGCAGCTCGCGGAGGCCGCCGATGCCGCGGGGATTTCGACGTTCGAGTACATCGTCTCCCCGCACAACGAGCGGATGATCGCGGTGATCCGCGATCTCGGGTTCCCGCTGACCCGCAAGTACGAGCAGGGCTACATCCGGATCACTCATCCGACCTCCCTTTCCGCCGAGGCGCTGGATCGCTTCGCACAACGGGAGGGTGAAGCGAACGCCGCGGCGACCCGCGGGTTCCTGGAGCCGCGGTCGGTCGCGGTCATTGGGGCCTCGCGTCAACGCGGCACGATTGGCGGGGAGCTCTTCTACAACCTGCTCGTCGGGGGATTCCAGGGCCCCGTCTACCCCGTGAACGCGAGTGCCGACGTGGTCCAGTCCGTCCCCGCCTACCGCACGATACTTCAGGTGCCCGGCCCCGTCGACCTTGCCGTCCTCGCGGTCCCCGCCGAACAGGTGCTGCCGGCCGCCGAGAAGTGCGCCGAGAAGGGCGTGCGCTCGATCGTGGTCATTTCCGCCGGCTTCGGCGAGGCGGGGCCCGGGGGGCGTCAGATGCAGGCGGCCCTTGTCGAGCTCTGCCGCCGGAACGGCATGCGCTTGGTCGGGCCGAACTGCATGGGCATCGTGAACACGTCGCCGGACGTGCGTCTCAACGCCCAGTTCTCGACCCAGCAACCCAAGCCCGGCTCCCTGGGGATCCTGTCGCAGTCCGGGGCCGTCGGGCTTGCGCTCATGGACTATGTGGACACCCGCGGGCACGGCATCTCGAGCTTCGTGTCGGTGGGGAACAAGGCCGACATTTCGGGTAACGACCTCCTCAACTACTGGGAGCGGGATGAGCGCACCCGATCGATCCTGCTCTATCTCGAATCCTTCGGAAATCCCCGGAAGTTCGCGCGCATCGCTCACCGGGTCTCCCGCACGAAACCGATCGTGGTGGTGAAGGGGGGACGGTCCTCCGCCGGGTTCCGGGCCACCCAGTCACACACGGGCGCCCTCCTTGCCGCCTCGGACATCACGGTGGACGCCCTGTTCCGGGAGTGCGGGGTCATCCGTTCGGACACGCTCGAAGGGGTGTTTGACGTACTCGCCTTCCTCGACTCGCAGCCGATTCCACGGGGCCGGAAGGTCGCCATCGTGACGAATGCGGGTGGGGCCGGCATCTTGGCCGCGGATGCCTGCGAGGCCCGGGCACTTTCCGTTCCCGAGCTCTCACCCTCCACCCAGGAGGCCCTGCGGAAGTTCCTTCACAAGGACGCGTCCGTCCGCAACCCCATCGACATGGTTGCCTCCGCCTCGGCGGAGAACTACCTCGAGACGATGCGGGTCCTCTCCCGGGACCCGCGGGTGGACGCGATGATCGTCATTTTCCTCCCTCCGTTGAACCTCACCCCGCAGGCGGTCGGAGCCTCGATCCTGCAGGCCGCCCGGGAGATCGGTCGGAAGATACCGGTCCTCTCCGTCCTCATGGCCGGTCGGGGGATCCCCCCCCTGCTGAGCGAGGGGGACACGCGGGTCCCCAACTTCCCGTTCCCCGAGTCGGCCGCCGCCGCATTGGAGAAGGTGACGGCCTACGGAGAGTGGCTCTCCAAGAAGGATGAGGCCCCGCCGACGTTCCCGGACGCCCAGAAGCGAAAGGCGGCCGCGCTCGTGTCCGGAGCGCTCGAACGGAAGGAGGAGTGGCTCTCGCCCGAAACGGTCGCTGAGCTCCTACGGTGCTACGACATTCCCCTCATTCGCTCGACCGTGGTCAACACCCCCGAGGAGGCTCAGGCCGCGACCGAAGGAACCCGCGGGAAGTGGGTGATCAAGGCTGTGGCCCCGGGCCTTCTCCACAAGAGCGACGTGGGGGGGGTGCGCCTTGGGCTATCGGGGGGCTTGGAAGTGGCGCAGGCGGCGCGGGAGATGTCCTCCCATCTCGCCAGCGCCGGGCGGTCCATCTCGGGCTTCCTGCTCCAGCCGATGCTCGAGAACGGGGTCGAGATGATCGTCGGAGTCACCCACGACACCACCTTCGGACCCGTGGTCGCCTGCGGTGCTGGAGGAACGATGGTGGAGTTGCTGCACGACGTTTCGGTGCGCCTCGCCCCGTTCCCGAAGTCGACGGCGGATGAGATGATCCGGGGGCTCAAGACCTACCCCCTGCTCGACGGGTTCCGAGGGGCGCCGAAGCGGGACGTGGGGGCCCTTCGAGAGGTCCTGCTGCGGGTGGCGCGCATGGCCGATGACCACCAGGGGATCATGGAACTTGACTTCAATCCGGTGCTCGTCCTCCCCGAGGGGAACGGAGCGTTCGTCGTCGATGCGCGGATCCGCGTCGGCGCTCCGGAGCCGGCGATCCCGCTCGGAGCGAAGAAGCGCTGAGGACCCCGAACTTACTTCGTGGGGGGCAGCGAGAGGCAGGCGTTCTCGACCTTCTCCCCGGCGGCCACGGTGTAACCGGGTCCGATCAGCGAGTGCTTGATCCGGGCGCCGCGCCGGACCCGTGCCCCTTCCATGAGGATCGCATCCTCGACCACCGTCCCCTCCTCCAGCACCACGCGGTCGGAGATGGTGACATAGCGGCCGACCCGCTCGCCATCTAACGTGCAGTCCTTTCCCACGGAAACCGGGGGAGCCACGTTCTTCCCTTCGGGTTCGGCCCACGGGATGCGCCGTCGTTCAGGATGGTCAAAGAGGAGGCGCTGGGCATTGAGCACGCGATCCGGGGTGCCCGCATCCTCCCACCACGATTCGAACGGGAAACCAAAGACCCCCTGCGGGATGAGTCCCGGGACCGTTTCCCGCTCGAAGCTTACCGCCTTCTCCGGGGGCACCGCATCCATGACCCTCCGGCCCCAAATCGAGGCGCCGGCGTTGATCCAATGGGATGGCGCCTCGGCGGGAGCCGGCTTCTCCACAAACCGGAGGATCCGTCCCCGCTCGTCAAGGTCGGCCACTCCGTAGGGTGAGGTGTCATCGACCCGAAAAAGACTCATGGTCCCGATCCCGCCCGAGCGCTGGTGGAACTTGAGCATGGCATCGAGATCGACCCCGCTCACCACATCTCCGTTCAGCAAGACGAACGGGTCGCTCGCCAAGGACTCCGCGTTCTTCATTCCCCCTCCGGTCCCCAGCGGGACGCTTTCCTGGACTAAGGTGACCGGGAGGGGATACGGATGGTCGCGAAGGTGTTGCTTGATCACCTCGCCCTTGTAGCCGCAGGCGAGTCCGATTCGGTCCACGGCCTTCGGCAAGATATCGAAGACGTGATAGAGGGCGCACTGCCCCGCCATGGGGATCAACTGTTTCGGAAGGTGATACGTGACGGGTCGCAGCCGCGTACCAAACCCGCCCACGAGCACGATGGCCGATAGCCGTTCCATGGGGAGAGGGGAAACCTGGGAGGCTAAGAATCCTTGCGCGAAGCCCGCGCCGGCCGCCTACCCGCGCTTGACCACCATCACGGGGCACTTGAGATGGTGAACTAGCGCATCCGACACACTGCCCAGCAGCAATCGGCGGGCGGTGGAAAGTCCTCGGGAACCCATCACGAAGAGGTCCGGGAGCTCCTTCTCGGTGTACGCCAGGAGCTCGTCGACCACGTGTCCCTCGAGACACGCGGACTTCTTCGGCGGCAAGCCGAGTTCCGAGGCCTTCTTCGAGGCCTTGTCCAGGAGATCATGGTAGTACTTCGACTCCGTCTCCGGCAACTGGGGGGGGACCCAGGGCTCGGTCGAGGCGACCACGACCATGGTGGGGATCACGGTGACGATGTGAAGCTCCGAGTGGTACCGCTTCGCCATGTCCACGGCGAACTCTAGGGCGCGCTCCGCATGCGGCGAGCCGTCCACGGCGACCACGATCTTTTCCATCATGCTTGCAATTCACACTCCTTTCGCGTGCAGCGAAGTGATGGGACGGAAGCCATGCTTAGCATAAAACTTCACGGCGATGACGTTCTGGGACGGGAACTCGGCCGTAACGATCCCTGCACCCATCTGCTTGAGGTGCTCGATCGTTTGCCGCAGCAGGTAGGCCCCGCATCCGGACCGGCGGTAAGCGGGCATGAGATAGATGTCGAGGATCACGCCCTCCTTCACTGGGCTGTAGAATGACCGCTCTCGCAGCGCCCCCCGGGCGATCCCGATCACTTTCCCGGTATCGTCCCCGCTGCCCTCGACCGAAAGGACCAGGGCGCTCGGGTCCGCAATGTCGGTCCGGAGCACCCGCACCGCGACCTCCTGGGCATCGGTCCGCACGGAGAGGAGCGGGTCGAACTCCGAGTTCAACCGCTTCAAGCGGACCAAGAGCGAGGCGAGCGTTTCAAGATCCCCCATCACGGCCCTTCGAATGGAAAGGGGCGGATGCAGCGCTTTCTCCGGAATCTCCTCCATCGTCATAAACTACTTACCTGGGATTTCAGCCTCCTGTTTTCCCACCGAGCTGGTCAGGAGACCATGATCGATGAGCAGGCGGGCGAGTTGCTTGGGTCGGCTCATCATGCGCGCGGCATTCTCCTCGTACTCCGCCCGGGTGTGATGGCGGCGCGCAAGACCCATTTCCTCCGCCTTGACCGCAACGGATGCGGCCACCTTGGGGAAGACCTCGGCCTCCGCCATCGTCGGGAGGATGTGCTCGGGGGTGAGACCGCGCAGGGAGGCTCCCCGTGCCAACTCGTGGGCCGCCACGAGCACGACCTCGTCCGGGATCCCTCGGGCACGAGCGTCCAAGATCCCGCGGAACACCGGGGGAAAGATGAGGGAATTGTTCACTTGATTCGCAAAGTCGCTGCGCCCAGTCGCGACAATGGCCGCTCCTGCCCCCTTGGCCACTTCCGGCCAGATCTCGGGGGTGGGATTGGCAAGCGCAAAGACGATGGGATGAGGGGCCATGGAACGCACCCACTCGGGCTTGACCGTGTTCGGGTCCGGAGTGCTCGCGGCGAGCAGCACATCGGCTCCCTCCAGGGCCTCCTTGAGGCCGCCCTTCGTTCCCGCTTCGTTCGTGGTGAGCGCAAGATCGTACTTCCATCGGTTCCGGAGCATCAACTCGTCCATGTCGTCCCGCTCCGAGTGCAGGATCCCCTTGTGATCGACGACCGTGAGCGCTCCCATGTCGGCGTTCATCGCCCGCAGTAGCCGGGCCGTGGCGATGTTCGCCGCCCCCGATCCGAGAAGGACGATCCCCGTCTTCCAGATCTCCCGTCCCGTGAGCGCCAGGGCATTGATGAGCCCGGCGATGGTCGCCGCCGCCGTACCGAGCTGGTCATCATGCCAGACCGGGATCGGCATCGACTTCTGCAGTTGCTCGAGCACGTAGAAGCACTTCGGGCTCGCAATGTCCTCGAGGTTGATCCCACCCACCGCCGGAGCGATGCGACGGACCGTCTCGATCAGCTCCTCCGGAGAGTTCACCCGTACCGGAATGGGAAAGGCATTGACCCCGCCGAGGTACTTGAACAGGAGGGACTTTCCCTCCATCACCGGCAGGGACGCATCGGGACCGATGTTGCCGAGCCCGAGGACCCGGCTCCCGTCCGTTACGATCGCGATGGTGTTCCAGCGCCCGGTAAGCTCAAAGGCCCGGTCCGGGGCCTTGGCGATCTCCCGGCAAACCTCCGCGATCCCTGGGGAGTAGAGGTAGGAAAAGTCCGAGAGCCCCGTGATCGGGACCTGGGGGATGACCTCGACCTTGCCCCCGGCGAGCCGAGAGACCTCCACCGCCCGTCGGGAGAGCTCTTCGGTCTCCTCTTCTGCCATCCGTGCCTTGTCCTTCTCGATCTCGCCCGAATTGGGCTTGCGGGACAGTTCGGTCACTGGACGGTCTGCGGCATCGGCCATGAACGGTTCTCAGTGGAAAGGCCCCAGCGTCCGGCTAAGGAGGGTCGCGATACGGAACGGCCGGTACGGGGAGCGCTTCACAGGTCCACTGACGCGTCCATCTCCCTCGGGACATATAACCTCAGTGGTGGCTCCATATTCGGCGGAATCCCTGCCTCTGCGCGAGGCAGAAAATTCGGTGGGGACCTCGGACGTACCGCTCGTGGTGGGGCCCCATTCGCCACCAAACCCTCCCGACCCGGACGCGCATCCCCCCAAGCGCCCGGCTCCCCTCCATCCCATAGTTTGATTAGTTCCCAACGGGTCCGTTCGTTGCGGAGACCGCGCATCGTTCGAATGTCGGAAACCTCGGTCGAGATCGGTGGAAAGAAGGTCAATGTCCTGATCGAGGGAAAGGGGAAACCCTTGCTCTTCTTCTACGATCAGTGGCATACGTCGTGGGGGCTCGTTCCCCTACTCGAGGAACTACGCTACCGCTTTCGGGTGTATGGGGTGAATCCCCCGGGGTTCGGGGGATCGACGCTCACGGATGAGTTCGCCCGTACCACGAAGGAGTACGCCGCATTCCTGGGCGAGGCACTTCAGTCCGTGGCGGGAGGACGGGTCATTCTCGTCCTTCACGATATTGGGGTACCCATCGGCATCGAGGCGCTGGCCGAAGGTTACGCCCCCCTGGACCACCTGGACGGGGTGGTGATCATGAACGGGCCGGTCTACGAAGCCCAGCAACCGAACTCGTTCTCCATGCGCCCGAGCCCCTTTCTTCGTTCCCGTGACCTGCCCACGGATCGGATCGCCCACCGCCGCCGCATCCTGCGGCTATCGGGCGAACCGGGAAGGCTGGACGAGGGCCTTACGGAGGCGTGCTGGGATTACTACATCAAGGGCTTTCTCAGGGACCAGGTCAAGCTGGGGCTCGACATCGATCAGTCGCTCACCGCCTCCGCGACCCGCCTCCAGACCATTTCGGAGACCGGGATCCCCTTGCTCGTGCTGTGGGGAGAGGAAGACCCGTTGGGAGGGAAGGAGATCGCCCAGCGGCTCGGAGAGGATCTTCCGAACGCCGAAGGCTTCCTCCTTCCCGAAGTGGGACATTTCCCTCACGTGGAAGCGCCTCGGGCGGTCGCCGAGGAGCTCTGGGCGTTCGTTTCTCGGTCCCGACCGGTTCCCACTTCGAACGGGGACGCGGTCTCCTCACCCCCGCCGGATGAATCCAAATAGCCGGGGGTCGAGAGGGAGGACGGACAACTCCCTCGGGGGTCCGTTCACAGGATGCGGGTCATGAGGATCTCGTCAAAGTATCGGTCGCCCCGGTGAAAGGCACGGGGGGCGCGTCCATGCTCCCGGAACCCAAACTTCTGGTAGAGCGCATGGGCGTTCGCATTGACCTCGATGACCGCCAGATGAAGCAGCTCGAACCGGCCGATGCAGCCCTGGATCGTGGCCTCCATCAGCTGGGAGCCCAGGCCTTTTCCCCGCCACTCACGAAGCACGATGATCCCGAGCACCCCGATGTGCCGGTCTTCCACGTGATTTCCCTTGCGTTCCACCGTGCAGGTGCCCACGAGCTTCCCCTCCTCGATGGCAACGTTCGCGACCATGCTGCCTTCTTCCGTGGAGCGCATGAACCTCGCGAAGGCGAGGGCCTCCTCGTCCCAGGGGGGGCGGCGTTCCCGAGTGAAGACCCCCAGCTCGGGGTTCGTTTTCACTTCCTCGAACCGGGAGTAGTACAGCTCCACGAACTCCTCGAAGTCCGACCAGGCGAGGGGACGGATGCTCACGTCACCGCGGAGCGTCCCCTTCGGAAAAGCTTGGTGGAGGGGGCCGAGAAACTAGGACCATCGCTTTCGCTCGTTCAGGGCGCCGAAGTCCGATCCCTCGGCCCTCCCGTTCAGCGATGGTTTATACACCGGAACATCTCGGAGCCTTGCGATAGGATATGACCCGGATACTGATCGGGGCGGCATGGCCGTACGTCAACGGCCCCCAGCACATCGGCCATCTGGCGGGGAACCTGCTGCCGGCGGACATATTCGCCCGCTACCATCGGCTGAAGGGGGATGATGTCCTGTTCGTGTCGGGGTCGGATATGCACGGGACCCCCACCACGCTCAAGGCCGAGCTCGAGAAGGTCTCCCCCGAGGTCATCGCGCGACGATACCACGACATCAACAAGGAGTCCTTCGAGCGGCTGGGGCTCTCGTTCGATCTGTACACCCACACTCATACGGAGACCCACGAACGGACGGTCCAGCAGATCTTCCTCACCCTCCTCGAGAAGCGGTACTTCGAGAAGAAGGTGGAAGAATCCCCGTTCTGTCCCAAGGAAGAACGCTTCCTCCCCGACCGTTACGTCACCGGGACCTGTCCCCACTGTGGAAATCCCGCGGCGCGGGGAGACGAATGCGATGCTTGCTCCCGGGTCCTCGAACCGAGGGAGCTCGGCCAGCCCCTATGCAAGGTCTGCGGGACCCCCGCCATCTTCCGCCCGTCGGAGCAGTTCTACTTCCTCCTGCCCAAGCTTTCCTCGGAGCTCAAGATGTACCACGACTCCGTGAAGGGACACTGGCGCCCTTCCGTGCGTGCCTTCACCGAGAACTACGTGGCCGCCGGGTTGAAGCCCCGCCCCATCACCCGCGACATCCGGTGGGGGGTGCCCGTTCCGCTCGAGGGATACGACGAGAAGCGGATCTACGTTTGGTTCGAAGCGGTGATGGGCTACCTTTCCGCCTCCCAGGAATGGGCCCGGCAGTCGGGGGACCCCGATCGTTGGAAACCCTATTGGGTCGCCTCCGAGCCCGGACAGGTGTACAATTTCCTGGGCAAGGACAACATCACCTTCCATACCGTGCTCTGGCCCGCGATCCTGTTGGCGCTCGGCGGTCTCAAACTTCCCCACGATGTTCCCGCGAACGAGTTCGTGAACCTGGGTGGGGGCAAGATGGCCAAGTCGAAGTCAACCAGCCCTGCCGAGGTACCGGTGACGCTCCCGGACCTGCTCGCCCAGTTCGAGCCAGACGCGATCCGGTTCTACGCCGCCTACCATGCCCCACAGAACCACGACACCGAGTTCAACCTGGAGGAGCTCTCCCATGAGCGGGACCAGGTCCTCGCCGACCAATGGGGTAACCTCGTGCAGCGGGTGCTCAGCTTCGCCCGCACGCATTACAACTCCCAGGTTCCGGATCCCGGCCCGGCTTGGGATGCGAAGTCTTCAGTCCAGGGTGCCAAGATCCTGGCAACCGTGGCGGAGGCCGAACGAGAGTTCGAAGCGGTGCACCTCAAAGAAGCCCTCGAACTGGCCCTGAGCCTGGTTCGAGAGTCCAACCGACACTTCCATGATTCCAAGCCCTGGTCCAAGGAGGGCGTGGAGCGAAATGTCGCCGTCTACGAGAGCCTCTGGTCGATCCGTGCGCTCAGCGTGTTGCTCGCCCCCTTCCTTCCCTTTTCGTCGGCCAAGGTCGCCCAGATGCTGGGGGAGCCGAGCCTGTTGCAGCACGGGGGATGGAACTCGGCGGCCGTTCCACCGACCCCGGGAAAGAGCCTGGGGGAGATCTCCCCGTTGTTCCCCAAGGAACGTCCGGGCACAACGAGTCCGGTGCCCTCCGTTCCCGCTCTTGCTCGGTTGGACATTCGCGTGGCGGAGATCCGCGAGGTCCAGTTGCATCCGAATGCCGAGAAGCTCTACGTCCTGAAAGTGGATGACGGGTCGGCCGAGGGGCGCACGCTCGTGGCCGGGCTACGGGCGTACTACACGCCGGAGGAATTGAAGGGAAAGCGGGTCGCGATCCTGGCGAACCTCGAACCGCGTGCTCTCCGCGGAATCCGTTCGGACGGGATGATCCTCGCCGCCGCCGCCGGCGGGGTAGTTTCGGTCCTGCGGGCCTCGGAGTCGACGCCTCCGGGAACGGGGTTATCTTCCCCCCCTTCGGGCACGGAACGGATCTCGCATGACGAGTTCCAGCGCGCTCGTATCACCGTGGAGGACGCTCCGGCGGGAGCGGCAGTTCGAACCGCCGCGGTCCGGAACGATGTGGTGGGCGACGGACGCTGGCTTCGTCTGGCCGACGGGACCCTCCTGTCTCCTGACCGGCCGGTACCGGCCGGATCCTCGGTCTCATGAAAGGAACGGTTCGCGTGGACCTCCATGTCCACACGACCGCCTCTCCGGACTCGCAGTTGTCGGTCGATGAGGCGGTGGCCCGTGCAAAGGTGCTGGGTCTCCAGGGAATTGCCATCACCGACCACAACAGCATCGCGAACTTGGAGGATCCGACCCAGGTGGTGGAACGTTCAGGGATTGCCGTGATCCCGGGAGTGGAAGTGTCCGCATCCGAGGGACACGTCCTGGCGTACTTTGTGCCCCGGGTCCCGCCGCGGGACCAGCCCTTGGAATCGACCATACGGGAGATCCGTGCCCTGGGCGGTCTCGTGGTGCTTCCCCATCCATATCGCCTCTTTCACGGCGCAGCGCGAAATGGGCTCTCGACCGCCGAACCTTTGGATGCCGTAGAGGTTCAGAACGGACACACGTCGGCGTCCCGGAATGCGATGGCACGCCGGCTGGCCTCCGACCATCAACTTCGCATGTTCGGGTCGAGCGACGCTCATTCGGCGAAGGACCTGGGATGCTATTTCACCGAGTTGACATGGTCGGAAGCTGGCTGGAAGGAAACGCTTCGTCGCGGGAAGGCCGTGCCGATGGGTCCCGGTCTCTCCCGCGGCTCCGTGTCACGGGTCGGACTTGCCAACGCGCAGAGACGTATCCGTAGGGGGCTTCGGCCCGTTTGACTGAGCGAATCCGCTCTTTGGACCAGAAGAACTTCCTTGGATTTCCGCGGAGCTTCGCTCTCCTGGAGAGTGTCGGCGAGGGGCTCCTTCGACCTAACGGGTCCCGGTAACCTCCGGCTCGGAAGGGTGTCACGCGGTGCGCCGCGCGGACCGGTCCTCCACCAAGGCTCGGTGAGCCTCCCGGAGGGTCGAGGGTCCTAACTTCTCGGGAACGGCCAACGAGAGCGTCCGCGTGGTACCGCTGATCCCGAGCGCTTCGGAAGTGACTGAACGGGGGAGCCGTTCGATGTCGGCCGCGACCCCTTCTCCGATCACCGTCACGAGTGCCGTCCTGCGGGGGCCATTCAACGTCGCCCCCAACCCGTCCTTTCGGACGAACGGCAGCAGCACTCGTCGCGCCGCCTCCCCCATGGGGGCCTCCACCAGGATGCTCAAGAGGGCGCTCGAGGTGAAGAGCGTGACCACGTTGATGCGCGCATCGGAAAGGATGCGGGAGACTTCTGCAATGACCCCCTTGCGCTGACGGCCCCCCGGGACCCTCAGGTGAAGCAAGGCCACCGGCGTAAGCAAGGTCATCGCCCGGATACCCCTTCCCCGGACCGCCGGACCGATCGTCGTCGACAATCCTGGCCGCTCGAGCGATTCCACCGTCACTTCCATGCCGTGCAGCCTCGCCGGCTCTACCGTGAGCGGGTGGAGGACCCGTGCTCCGAACTGCGCCAGCTCCTCCGCTTCCTCATAGGAAAGTCGTCCGATCGGTTCCGCCCGCCGCACGACCCGAGGGTCCGCCGAGAAGAGCGACACGTCCGTTTTCACGAGGATGGTACGTTCCGCGTCGAGGAAGCTGCCGAGCGAGGTCGCCGTGTAGTCGGAACCGCCGCGTCCCAGGGTGGTGGTCCTTCCGACCCCGTCCCTCCCGATGTACCCGGTGACCACGGGTACCGCCCCCCGCCGGATCACCGGAAGGACCCGTGCGCGCACGAGGCGACGCGAGGTCGACTGTTGGATGACTGCCCCTCCGAAGGTGCCGTCGGTGAGCAGTCCGATCTGGTCCGCTTCAAGCGGCTCTGCACGGATCCCTTCCTGCTCGAGCCGTTCGGCGTACCAATGGGCGGAAAGCCGCTCCCCCCGGGCCAAAACGGCGTCGGCGATCTCTGAACCGGCATGCCGGGCGCGCGGGAGCCGAGCAAGGTCTCCCTCGAGCGCAGCGATGTTCGCTTCCAGCACGTCGGGGATGCCGGGGTGCAACGTTCGGAGATCCTCGCTCAGGCTGGAAATGGAATCCTTCGACACACCCTTCTCCAGGGCCCGCTTCAGACGGTCCGTCACCCCCTCCCGGGCAGAAACGACCACGACGACCGGGCCTGTCGTGCTCCGCACGACCTGGACGGTCTTTCGTATCCGGTCTTCGCGTCCGAGGGTGGCCCCCCCGAACTTGATCACGATGGGGCGGACGGACAAGCGCCTATTCTCCCAGGAATCCCTTGCGCAGGGCCAGTTCCGCGTTCAGCACGGATCCCCCCGCACCGCCACGGACGGCGTTGTGTACCAGCAGATAGAACATGACCTTCTTGCTGCGCACGCGCAGCCGGCCCACGGTCACGGCCATCCCCTTCGCCCGCGCCGGCGTGCCGGCCCAGCGGTCGAGGAGCGGTTGCGGGCGGTTATCCTCCGCCCGGTAGATCACCGGCGACTCAGGCGCCGTGGGCAGGGTGCCTTCCCGGACCTCGGAGAGCGGTCGGAAACCAGCCCATGCCGCACGGACGGCTTCCGCCGACACCTCGGACTTCGAGTCGAGTGTCACGGCCTCCAGGTGACCCTCCCGGGTACCCACCCGGGCACAATTGGAATAGACCGCAATGTCCATCGGAACGTAGGAACCGTCCTGGACCGAACCGAACATCTTTCGGGTCTCCCGCTCGATCTTCTCCTCCTCCTCCGGAATGTAGGGGAGGATGTTGTCGGTGATCGAGAGCGAGGCGACACCGGGAAATCCTGCGCCCGAAAGTGACTGATAGGTCGTCACCACGATCTCCCGTGGCTTGAGCAGCGGGAGCAGTGGCTTGACCGCCACCGCAACTCCCGAGGTGGAGCAGTTCGAGTTCGTCACGATGAACCCCTTGGACTTCCGACCCCGCAGGAGATCCAGGTGAGCCCCATTGACCTCGGGGATCACGAGCGGAACGTCGCGGTCCATGCGGTGGGAGCCGGCATTGGAGAACACGGCGATCCCCCGGCGGGCGAGTTCCGTCTCGATAGGTCCGGCCTCCTCCGTCGGAAGGGCGCTGAAGACCACCTCGACACCCTCTTTCTCGAGGGAGGCGGCCGTGGCGGAGGTGATCGTACGGGCGGCAAGCGAGGGCGGTGGCCCCCACTCCGGGAGGATCCAGACGCTTTCCAACTGCTTCCCCGCCGAACGGGGACCCGCGCAGAGGATCGGGTCGTCAAAGAAGGGATGGTCCGCCAATAGTCGTGCAAAGTGCTGGCCGATCCATCCGCTGGCGCCGAGCAGTGCTGCCTTCCTTCTCCTCATAGGAACCTTCCCCTGGTCAAGAGGTCTGCAACAACGAAGGCTGTAAAGTTTTCGACCACCGGGACGGCCCGCGGTACGATGCATGGATCATGCCGGCCCTTGACCATGAGCCGCACCGGCTCTTTCCGGGACAGGGAGACGGAGTCTTGCTCTTGCGCGATCGAGCTCGTGGGTTTCACGGCGAGCCGAGCCACCACCGGCATCCCGGTGGTGAGTCCGCCCAGGATGCCACCGGAGTGGTTCGACCGAGTGCGGACGACCCCCTCCTTCAGGACAAAGGGGTCGTTGTGTTCGCTCCCGCGCATCCGCGCCGCCCGGAACCCCGCACCAAACTCTACCCCCTTGACCGCCGGGATCGAGAAGTAGGCGTGCGAGAGTACGCTTTCCACCGAGTCGAAGAAGGGTTCACCGACGCCCGGTGGTAATCCTTCGACCCGCGCCTCGATCACCCCTCCGAGGCTGTCCCCGTTCCTTCGCGCCTCTTCGATCGCGCCTCGCATCCGCTCGGCGGCGGTATCCTCGGGGGCTCCGACCTCGTTCCCCCGAGAGATCCTTCGAAGCTCTTGGAGGGGAAGATCCAGCGCCGCATCCGCCACGTCCACTGGACCGATCGACCGGGTGAAGGCGACGGTGTCGATTCCCTTGGGCTCCAAAAGACCCTGCACGAGGGCCCCGGCAATGACCAGCCCAATGGTCATCCGGCCGGAGAAGATACCGCCACCGGAGAGATCGCGAGCGGACCCCCACCGCATCCGGGCCGGGAAGTCGGCATGGCCCGGTCGGGGAACGTCGACCAGTTCCTCGTAGGGTCCCCGTCGGACATCTTGATTTTCCACGAGCGCCACGATGGCGTCACCGGTCGCCTTTCCATCTCGGATGCCGGACTGCACCACCAGACGGTCGGGTTCCTGCCGCTTCGTGGCGAGCGAGCGACCGACGGGGCTCCTCCGGTCGAGCGCCTGCTGAACCTCTTCCACACGGATGGGGGTTCCGGCCGGGATCCCCTCGACCACCGCCCCGACACTGGGTCCATGGCTCGATCCGGTGACCGTGACGGTCAGCGCGGTACCGAAGCGCATCATGCGTCCCCTTCCGGAGTCGACCCGCGGTGCATCGAGGCTCGAGCGATCCGCCTCACACCGTGGGTTGGGGCGAGCGGGTTCTTAAGTCTTCCCCGGGAGGAACCTGCGGCCGTCCCCTTGGGACACCGAACGGCCGCTTGACCCCCCTCTATTCGGAGGCGGCCGATCCCTTGGCCGACGCCTTGGGCGCGGACTCGGGCCCCGTGCCGGGGCCCAGTACGTAGGTCCAGACCCCGGCCGCCAAGAGTCCCCCGATGATCGGGGCGACCACGAAGAGCCAGAGTTGGTTCAGCGCCGTGCCTCCGACGAAGAGCGCGGGTCCCAGGCTCCGGGCCGGGTTCACGGACGTCCCATCGATCGGGATGGCCACGAGGTGGATCACGAACAGCGTGAGGCCGATGGCGATCCCCGCGAATCCCTTGGGGGCCCAATCCGCCGTCGAACCGTAGATCACGATGAGGAAGAAGAAGGTGAGGATGACCTCGGCGATGAAGGCCGCGGTCATCGAGGCGTGCAATCCTCCGAACGCGTTCTGACCGAGCCCGTTGGTGGCGATCTGGTATCCGGGCATCCCGGAAACGATGAGGAGCAGCGCCCCCGCTCCCATGACGGCCCCCACGCACTGGCCGATGATGTAGCCGATGGCGTCCTGAATGGAGATCTTCCGAGAGGCCAGCATCGAGATGGTGATGGCCGGGTTGATGTGACATCCCGATATCGGGCCGATCGTATAGACCATCACGAGCACGGTGACCCCAAAGGCGAACGCGATCCCCAGGAAGCCGATCCCGAACCCGAGAAAGAACCCGGCCCCGACCGCGGCACCACATCCAAAGAAGACCAAGGCAAAGGTCCCCAAAAGCTCGGCAATGTATTTCTGCGCTGAGGTCGGCGGCTTCAAAGATGCCATATCGGGGGCCAAAACTTCCAACTATTTGAAATCAAATTAGCGGCACGGGTCAGAAGACCTTGCGTTAGCTCGAAGGGGGGCCATGCCCCCGCTCGACATGGATGCCTAGATGTTCGAGGTCGTGCAGGAACCCTGGATAGGACTTGTCGGGGGCGTTCGCCGGGCCCAGTTCGGAGACCTCGCTCAGCCCCACCGCCGCCACGGCCGCCGACATGAACATGCGATGGTCCGTGAGAGCGCTCAGGCAAAGTCGCGACGCCCCGATCGGGCCGCGCAGGGAGATCCCCTCCGGGGTCTCACGAACGGATGCCCCCAGGTGAACGGCGAGGTCCATTACTCCCCGATGTCGATCGGACTCCTTGGCCGCCAAGTGGGCCCCGCCCCGCAACCAACTCTCACCCTTCGAGAACGCTGCGAGGGCGGCGAGCAGGGGGGCGAGGTCGGGCGTGTCATCCAAGTTCCGATCGAAGTTTCCCAGGCCCGCTGGGCGCGGCCGTCCTACCACTCGCACGGCGTCCCGGGGTCCTCGAACGAGATAGGTCCCTGCCTCCGAGAGGATATCGAGGATCGCCAGGTCCGCCTGGGGCCATCGCTCCGGAATCCCCTCGACCGTCACTTCGCCGCCCGTAATCGAGCCGAGGGCAAGGAGATAGGCGGCGGAGGAGGCGTCCCCCGGGACTTCGAAGCGATCCCGAGTATCCAAGGTTCCCCCCGGGAGGAGAAGTCGGTTCTCGTGTTCCTCGACCTCACATCCTTCCTGGGTGAGGTAGGCAAGGGTGGCCGAGATGTATGGCGTGGAGACCGCTTTTCCCTGAAGCTGGATCACACTCGCCTCGGGCAGCGTGGCGAGGGCGAGCAGCAGTGCTGAGACGTATTGACTGGACTGGGTGGCATCCACCGCGACCATGCCAGGATGGATGCTCCCGCGGATTGTGAACGGAAGGGAACGGCCGGGGGGTGGGCCCTGAATGACGGCACCGAGCGAGCGTAGGGCATCGAGCAATCCGCCGATGGGGCGACGGGCGAGCCCCGGATGGCCGACGAACGTGACCTCACTCTGGCCTAGCGCCGCCGCCGCAGCGAACAGTCGCAGCGAGGTCCCGGATTCCCCACAATCGATCTGGACCGCCCGCGGGGCGATGTGCGCAGGCGGGTCCACCGTCCAGCTGGTCGTCTCCCCCTTTTCCGCCACCTTCACCGTGGCGCCTAGCGCTTCAGCCGCGTGCAAGCTCACCCGGGTGTCCTCGCTCAACAAGGGGGAGTCGATGCGGCTGGACCGGCTGCCCAGCAGCGCGCCCACGATGGCCCGATGAGTGTAGGATTTGGACGGAGGTGCGCGGAGCACCCCCTGGGCCCTTCCGGGGTGGATCAGCACCGACTTTCCCTCGGGGGCTGCCGTTGCCGAGGGGGCTTGGGCGTTATTCATCGAACCGTCCCCCCTTGGGCACGAAGGCGACCGTCTGCACCTGGGCTCCGGCGGTCGGAAGACCCTGGACGACCGCTTCTGCCAACGCTTTCGGCGCCACGAACACCAGGGCCGGACCATTCCCGGAAATACCGGATGCGAGCGCTCCCGCTTTCTGTCCCGCTTCCCGCAGACCCTTCACGTCGTAGGACAGGGCTTCTTCCACGATCTCGGTATTGATGGCCATCGCACGGAGGAGTTCACCATGGGCGGCGAACTCCCCCGCCACGTTGCCCCGTTCGACAAAGGGGTGGAAACGGGCCCGAAGTTCATCGACGCTGGCGTGGCTAACTTCCGGTATCCACAGCACCGCGACCACTCCCGCGGGCATTTCGGTGGAAAGCAACTCCTTGCGGCCGTGCACGTCCACCACGTGCACTCCCCCGGAGGCCACGGTCAGGGCATCATCGAAGGCTCCGGTCACGCTCGTGCCGGAGGAGATCGCGGCATCGGCGCTCAACCGAGCCAGCTCCTCCGGATTCAGATAACGGTCCAAGGCAGATCCAAGAGCGCTCGCCAATGCCACGGAGACCGCGGAGGAACTCTTGAGACCCTTTCCCGACGGGATATGCGAATCGACCACGACCCGGATGTCCCAAGGGCGGGCCTCCCCGATCTTTCGCAGGGTGTCTTCCACGATTCGTCGTAGTAACGGATTGGGGTCCTGACCACCTACTTGGACTCGGGTCGGGTCGCCGTCTTGAGTTGGTCGTAGGTCCACCCGTACGCGACAGGAGAGGGCGACCGCCGCACTCGCCCCGATCCCGGCGGGTATCGCATTGACGAAGGAGACCGCTCCCCATGCGTGGCCCTGCCCGGTTCGAACATCGGGTTCGGAGATCATCGGTCGACCTCCCGGATCAGTTCTTCAAGCAACGCGGAGGATGGCGTCTTCCCGGTAAACCGCTGGAAGCTCTCGGCCGCTTGGTAGACCAACATCCTTCCACCGGTGAGATAGCGTGCGCCCGACTGGACGGCCATCTCCTTGAGCTGGGAGGCCGACTGAGCGTAGACCAGGTCCAGCAGGACCCCTCGCGGCGCCAGCGCACCCCGGATCGGAACCTCGAGATCCAGCGCCCCGGTCTGACCGGCCGGGGTGGCGTGGACGACCAATGGAAATGGGGTCAGTGATGCCGCGGGAACCATATGCACGAACTCGGGAGGAAAATCGTTGACCATGGCACGGACCCGCGCGTCGGATCGCCCGGTGACATATACGTGTGCGCCGAACTCCACGCCCGCGGCGGTCGCTGCTCTTGCGGCACCGCCCCCGCCGACGATCAGGAGCCGGTCGCCGCTCCACCCGGAACCGTGCAGTTCCTCGAAGATCCGTCGAAGGGCCAGCACATCCGTGTTCGCCGAACGGATCACGGGAGCCGCCCCTGCCTCCCTCCAAAGGGTGTTCGCAGCCCCGGAGACCGAGACCTCCTCTTCGGAAGCGGTGGAGATCTCTGCGGCATCGGTCTTGAATGGAGCGGTGACGTTCATCCCGGCCATCCCCCACGTGACCAGCCGAGGGAGTACGTCGCGCAACTCTTTGCCGCTCTCCAATTGGAGCGCAACGTAGAGCCATGGAAGTTTTGCTTCCCGGAGGAACCGGCGGTGGATCTTCGGGGACAGCGAATGCGCGATCGGGTTGCCCACCACGGCAAGCCATGGGGTGCCGAGGGGGGCATCGAGGTATTCCTTGAGGTCCGGGAGCGGTAACTGGGCTGGCTCGACGGGACCGTGCACGGCATCCGGGAGCGTGGCGTAGACCATCCCCATCCCGAGCTGGCGCGAGAGCAGCCGAAGTAAGGGGCCAGAGGGTCCGGTGGTGTGGAGAACATACGGTCTTCCTCGCAGTTTCTCCGCGAGCGGGATGAGTTCCTCCGTGGTCCGTGCGACCGAGGCGGGGACCACCACCTTCCCGACCGCACCGGCCTCCATCGCACGGTTCAGATTGTCGGCTACGACGGAGAGGGGAGTGTCCAAAGGCAGATGGGCCGAGAATATCTGAGCGACCGGGCGCCCAAATGATGAGCTGATTTCGTGGGCAATCCCGCGGTCTCGCGCCAGCTCCAGATCGACGTAGGTGAACGGGAGGGACTCCAGGGCCGATTGCAGGAGCTTTAGCCGCTCCGCTTCGGTGACGGGTCCCTCCCCACCTTCCGTGCGCGATCGAAGGGTCGCGATCGCCGGTACCCACTCGAACTCGATCGGGATCTGATGGACGGTGTCGAGCCGATCGATGTCCTCCGGTCGCATACGGTCCAGCCGGAACTCGATCAGGTCCGCACCCATCTCGGAGGCCCGTCGGCATTCGAGCTTGAGCTCCTCCGGGGTTCGCCCGGACAGCGTGGCGACCACCTGGGGTTTCGAAGGACCCGGGGTTCCAGGGTGTGAACTCATCGCTCGACGATCGTTTCTTCGACGGCCTTCCCGAAGTGGCGCGCGGTCGGCAGGCGGACGCCCCAGAGCTTCATGCCGGGATGTAGTTCGGTGACCGCGACCGGTGCCTGAGCGCCGCTCAGCCGGACGGTCTCCGCCTCTTGCACGAACACCGTAAAGCGCGATCCGTCGACGACTCCCTCGATCAATGTCATCGGCCTTCGCTCGATCTTGAGCCGGCCCACCCGTACGGTCCGGGCAGATCGCTGGGGCGTTGCCACCACCACGGAATCTCCCGGCTCCAGTTCGGAAAGATAGCGCGTTTCCCCGGAAGCGAGGAGCGTGTAGGAGTGGAGCGCCCCGGCGTTCACCCGGAACGGCCGCGGGCGCGTGTAGACCGAGCCTTGGGTCTCGCTCACCACGTGGAAGAGGTACCCCCCGGCGCTGCCGACCAGGAGCCCCTCGTGCGGCCCCAGCATCGACGTCGTGTCCACGATGACCCGCTCTCCAATGCCCCCAGGACCGACCCGCTCCAAAGTGGCCTCGGCCCACGGGAGGTCCGGAGTCCGTGCCTCGAGCTGGCTTTCCACCTGGGTCACCTCCGGGATGGTCTCGACCGGGATCACGACCCCGTCAGCCCCCGACTCGAGGGCCCCAAGGGTCGCAGGAATCCTGCGCGGGTCCTTGGTGGTCACCCAGATGGTCCCTCGCCGTCCACCGCGGGCGATCAGGTTCTCGAGCGGGATGATGCTGTCCCCCTCGAAATCCACCAGCGTCAGCCCCCCATTGGCTACGAGGACGCCTACCTCCTCCAGTTCCTCGGGCGTGGCGACCTTCTGGATCAACCCCAGTTCCTTTCCGGAGATGGTGGAAAGAAAGTTGCCCTGCCGGAGCGTCACCTCGGCCCCGTTCGGCATCTCAATGGAGAGGTTCCCTTTGAGGAGAAAGCGGTGGAAGCCGCGGCGGAACGCATAATCGACCAGCCCTTTTGACTCGGCCTTGCTCGGCACTTCGAGGATCACCCGGTCGATCGACAAGGCTGCCGCTCCGGTCACTCGACCGTCGTCCTGGTGGAGAAGGTATGAAGGAGCTCCGCGACCCGCTTGCAGGTGTTCGGGACGTTCTCGGTCTGGAAGAGGTTCCGCCCGATGCAGATGCCTCGGGCACCGGTGGCGAGCGAGTCCTGGACCAGCCGCATCAGGTCCTCCTCGCTCTCCAGTTTCTGACCCCCTCCGACCAGCACTGGGACATCGACCGCGCGGATCACTCGTCCAAAGGTGTCCTTTCCGGTAAAGGAGGTCTTCACGACATCGGCCCCGAGGTCCGCGGCGGCCCGGCACGCGTGCGCGATCGCCTCGGGTTCGTACTCTCGACCCTTCGCCTTAACGTACGCCATCACGAGGAGGGGCATCCCAAGGGCCGCTGTCTCCTCAGCGAGGCCTCCCAGATCCTGTAACATCGCCCCTTCCCCGGGGACGCCAAAGTTCACCTGGGTACTGATGAAGTCCGCTCCGAGACGAACGGCCTCGGCCACCGATCCCGCTCGATGCTTATGCGAGGAGTCGCCGGACAGGGTGGTGGAGGCGGCTAGGTGGATGCCCAGCAGCGTACCGGGAAGTAGGGCGTTCCGGATGCTCCGAACCGCTCCTTTGTGCACAATGAGCGCCGTCACCCCGCCTTCTTGAAGCTGCTGTACGAGGGGTGTCAACCGTTCCAGTCCGGCGATCGGCCCCATCGTGAGACTGTGGTCCAAGGGGACGGAAAAGAGACGGCCGTTCTCGGTCGGGAACATCCTCCGCAAGCGCAATTCCTTGCCGCTCATGATGGTCCTCCTCGCATTCCCTGAGGAGGGCACTCGTATTACGTCTTGCCCGATTCGGAACCTCCCTTCCGTACCTTGTTCCACCGCCGAAAATGCCCTCGGAAGACGAAACCCAAGCTTAATATCCCAGAGACACTTCGCCCGGCCCTGAGCGCCAATGCAACCACAACCATATTCCCAGGGGCCGCCACAGATGTACAATCCGCAGGCGATGCAGGCCATATCCGACATCAAGAGCATGCTGGGGATCGTGAGGATTCTCGCGATCATCTTCGGTGCCTTGATGGCACTGGCCGGTGTCGCATACTTGCTCGTGAGCTACTGGGCGTACGCTGCCTGCAGCACGCTTGCGTATGGGGCGTATAACTACTGTTCTGGCGCACTCATCTGGTTCCTGATCTGGCCGCTGATCATCCTGGTCTTCGGGGTCATCGACATCGTCATCTTCATGGCCATGGGCTCGATCCGGTCCCTGGTGGACCAGGGCCGGCTTCAGGAAGCCAAGAGCAAGACCCTCATCTGGATGATACTCGGTTTCATCCTCGGCGGTCTGCTCGTCGGGATTCTGCTGCTCGTCGCCTACCTCAAGTATGACAACGCAATCGCCGCGATGAACCAGCCGGCCCAGGTGGCGCAACCCGTAGCCTACGGCGCTCCCGCCCCCGGATACGGTGGCAACTACGGCTACGCCCAGCCCGGAGCGGCTCCTCCGCCCGCCGCGGCCCCGCCGCCGGCCCAGGCGCCTCCCCCGGCCGCAGCCCCCCCACCGGCCCCCGCCCCTCAGGCTGCCCCGAACTGCGCGAAGTGCGGCCGCCCGGCGACCTTCGTTCCTCAGTACAACCGCTACTACTGCTACTCCTGCAGTCAGTACGTCTAAACCGAGCAACGAAAACCGACCGCACCCCCGGCCACCCGCCGGGGGTGCTCCAACTCTTTTAGAATTCTACGGGATCTTTTCGAACGATCTATATCTCGGTGGGTTGGGCTTGGAGAGGCCGCTTGGAGGCGCTCTCTTGAGCCATCCGGGTGTCGAGTTCGGTGAGTAGGCGGGGAAGAATCGTCTCCCACGCTCCCACGATGCCTACGTCACAATCCTGAAAGATCGGGTCCTCTCGTTGCGTGTTGACGGCCACGATCAC
>JAKAOF010000016.1:6635-34086 GCA_021823345.1 Thermoplasmata archaeon | reverse complement strand
CCTTTCTTCGAGCTCCCAAGCTCGGCGAGAATCCCGCCCTCAAGGAAGGCTCCGCCTATCGTCCCCAGCCCGGGGAACTTGCGGTCGCCCGGCGGGCGATCCGATGCTCGCCGGCCCCGACCCTCTATGCGAGGGTCGACCTGGTCCCCGATGGCGATGGCCCCCCTCGGGTCATGGAGGTGGAGATGATCGAGCCGGCACTCTGGCTCGGCAACAGCCCCTCGGGACTACGGCGGTTCGCGCGGGGCATCCGAGACCGACTTAGAAGGTGAGAACGGTTCGGCACGCCTCAGTCGAACTCGAGCGGGGGCGGACCGTCCCCACGGAGGTCACCGCGTCCCGGTCCGTCCTTCATGGCGGACTCCCACCAGGCGATGTAGTTGCGGAGCCCCTCCCCGCGTCTTCGCCACGCCTCCTGGGCCAGTGTCTGGCCCCTCGGCGCGAAAGGAACCCATACCCATCGAAGTCTTCCGATCGAAAGGTACGTGGGTGGACGCGGGAAGTCCGCACCGCACCGGGATAGCCAGAGGAGATCGCACGCCTTCTCGCCCCCTGGGAGTTCGTCATCCAGGTACTGGAGCAGGTGGCCCATCTCGTGGGCCAGGGTCTTCCTTAGCTCCGAAGGGTCGCCCCCCACCACGCTGCGGGAGATGTACACGAGCGCGGGACGACCGGGCCGGGAAGGCTCCCGGAAGTATCCGGCCAGTCGACGCGAGCTGGAAAGACGCACGTCCCAGTTGGCGTCCCTCGCTTCGGGGTAGTGCCGCAGCACGTCCTGGGCCGCTTGGGCCAAGAGGAGGTGTAATTCTTCCGTCGTCCTTCGACGGACGACGCGCCGTCGGGGTCCTTCCAAGTTCCCGTTACGATCCCAACCGATATGGGCCCTCGCTCATCGGACCTTCAGGACGTTCGTCACTCCAGAGATCACTGCTCTGGGGGAGTGGGGCTCTCGCCGGAATTCTGAAAATGCTGGGCCCAGGGATCCTCCGTCCCCGAAGGGGAGGGAGGTGGCTCGGCAGAGGAACGCCGGCGTTTCCGGAGCATCACCGCCGCGAGCGCCACCACGGCCGCCGCGGCGACCGCCCCGGCGATGATGAGGTAGAGGGTCAAGTTGTTCCCGTTCGCGCCGGTCGTCGTGTGGGAAGAACCGGCGATCGTGATGGTGGTCGAGGCATTGACGGTCCGGTTCCCCAGGACCACGGTGACGGTGAGGACCACCGTGCCGGTCGAGGTCCCAGCCGTGTAGGTATTTTGGGCCGTCGTTCCGGACCCCAGCGTACCCAGGTTGGAACCGAGCCGCCAGAGGAAGGTGAGATTGGAGGGGCAGGGAGCGCCCGTGCACGCGGGCGTGACGGTGAAGACCTGGCTTTGGCCCAGGCGGAGGGTGACGTTCACGGGACTCAACGCCAGGGAAACAAGCGCCGGCTGCGGCGGGGGCGGAGGGGCGTTGACCAGGATCGCCGCGTACGTTCCCCGGAGCGCCCCGTTCAGGGAGACGTTCACGAAGAGGCTGATGTTGCCGGAAAAGCTGCCCGCCGTGAAATTCACGGCAGGGCCGGAATACGTGTCGAGGGTACCGAGCCAGTTGCTCAGGCTCCACGCGTAGATGGCTCCCGAAGGGCACGGACCATTACAGGAGAGCGACGCCGTGAACTGTTGCACGGCGCCAGCAGCGACCGACACCGCCCCCGGTGCAATGCTGACCGACTGGAGGCTCGGGGGGGTCACCGCCGTTACCGAGATGGGGACCGTCCCGCTCGTCTTGGTCTGGCCCCCGAGGGTGGCGTTCGCATAGATCGAGTCGGCTCCGGCAACGGCGCCGGCGGTGAAAATGACCGTGGGCCCCGTCGCCGCCCCGATGGTCCCGGCCGCATACGAGGAAAGCACCCAGAGGTACGTGATGTTCGTGGGACAGGTGCTCGTGCAGGTGGGGCTGGCCGTGAACGTGACGGTCTTCCCGACGGGCACGCTCGCGCTGATCGGGCTCACCACGACGGAGGTCAACAGGTCCGGCGGGGGAGCGGTCACGGTGATGGGGATGAGCCCGCTCGAGCGGGACTGACCATTGAGGGTGACGTTGACCTGGAGGCTCGTGTTGCCGCCCTGGTTGTTCGCGAGGAAGGTGACAGTGCTTCCGAGGCTCGAGTTGAGCGTTCCGGCCGAAGTGTTGGTCAGGGTCCACCGATAGATCGCCCCGCCGGTACAGGTGCCGGTGCAGATGGGGGTCGCCGAGAAGCTCGTCTGCGAGCCCGCCGGGATCGTCGCCGAGGTCGGGCTCACGCGGACCCCGGACAACGGCGGCGGTGGGGTGCTCGAGATCGTGATGATGCTCGGCGCACCGACCGCGGTGGCTCCATTGAAGACCGCCGTCAGCGAGACGGACACGTTGCCGGTCTTGGAGCCCGCCGTGAACACGACGTTCTGACCCGTGGAGGCGGAGAGGCTCCCGAGCGTGTTGTTCAGGCTCCAGGCATAGGTAAGCCCCACGGGGCACGTCCCGCCACGGCAGGTGGGTACCGCGCTGACATTGAGCTGCGTGTTGTTGAGGATCGTGGCGGACGTGGGCGCGATCGCCACGGAGGCGAGCTGCGGGAGGACGGTGATGAACACGGGGGAGCTCTGGATGGTGAGCGAATAGAGCGTCCCGTTGGCAAAGAGCGTGACGACACCCGCCGTGGGACCGGCCGTGAACGTGACGGACGCGCCCGAGGTCGCACTGAGCGAGCCTAACGCCGAGTTGTTCAGGGACCAGGTGAAGGAGGTCCCCGCGGGGCAACCTCCTCCGGTGCAGGAGGGGGTGGCGGAGAAGGTCTGCGAGGCGCTGATGTTCAACTGGTCGCTGCTCGGCGACACGAGGACCGCGGAGAGGCGCGGTCCGGGATTGTACGGGGCGATCGTCACGGACGCGGGCGGGAAGGACTGCTGGACCATCGCTCCGGTGAAGTTGTTGTAGGTCACGGTGCTGTACGGCGGTCCTCCGGTACCCGCACAACCGCTCCACTGCGTCGAGTTCAGGCAGAGGTCGATCGGGGTCGAGACGTTGACGAGGGCGGCCGGGAAGTTCGAATTGACCGAGACATTGAAGACCACGCTCCAGATGTCGCCGGGGTACATGTCCGCCAGCGGCCATGACCAACCGTGGCCGCGTCCGATCGAGTGGCTCCAGGCTCCCTGGCAGGCGGAGGTGATGTTGAGCCCGTTGTGCCAGCAGGAGTACCGGAATCCTCCGGGCCCCATGCTGAAGTTCTCTGCGGGGATGAAGAGGAAGGACCCCTCCCGCATGGTCCCTGTGACGTTATAGGAGAACTTGAAGGGAGGGAAATTGATGTTCGTCAGCGCCCAAGCGAGCGACGGATTGTTCGCCCAGGCGTAATTGCCGTTGGAGCTCGTCCGGAACGTGTTCGTGAGGTTCCCGGCCCCGCCACTACCGGAGGGAGCGGCCGCGCAGGTGAATCCGATGCCGGAATTCTTCGGGGTCGGCCCTTCCCAACTCCCTCCTGTTTGTTGGGCGAGGTAACAACCGGCGGAGAGCACATCCTTCACGTCCGCCTGGGCGTAGGTGGTCTTGGCGGTCGAATTGACGAGGTCCTTGGAGGCCAGTTCATCCATCCCGTCCGGCAGGTCGATCGCATCAATGATCACGTGTTCTTGCTGGGCGAGCGCCGTGATGTTGGCGAGGGTGAGCCCCGCGGGGGAGGTGAGCCCGCTGGAGAATTTGTAGGAGGGTTCCGTAGTGGTGGTCGGATCGGGGCACGAGTTGGCCGCGTCGTTGTAGGTGGCGCACCAGAATCCCTTGTAGCTCGGGTCCTTGGGGAGGGTGGATCCGACCCAGACGACGACGTGGTAGGTGCTCGCGTTGTTGACCCAGCCGAGGCCCGAACCGTGCAGCGCGCCGTAGAGCGCGGTGATCATCGAGGAGCTCAAGAAATTGTCCGAGAAGTCCGAGTCGCAGTAGAGGTGGGTGGCCGAGTTCCAGCCTTGGCCCGGGCAACCCCCACCGAAGAGCGTCGAGGGGTTGGCAGTCGCCATCGTGGTGACCGTGGAGGCGAACGGGGTCGCGGGCTCGAACGTCGATACATCGACGTTGTACTCCGAACCGTCGCCGTCATCGTGATCGTCCGCCCCCGGGTCGGAGGGGTCGTAATTGGAGAAGTAATCGACCATCGAGAACGTCACGTGGTTCGAGGAGGTGGTTCCCGTGTTCTTTTGGGAGATGCCTTGGGCGATCTGTCCGATGTTGTTGATGATGAACGGCACCCCGTCGGACTCCTCGCAGGGCCCCTTGCAGGGATCGGCACCGTTCGTCCCCGATCCATAATCTCCCGCCGAGGGATCATACACCCCGTCGTAGAGCGTGGTCTCGACGACGAACACCACCTGCACCCACGGGAGGACGCTCGTGTTGGTGCTCGCGTTCACCCACAGGTGGACCTGGGCCTGGGCGGGCAAGGAGCTGCAGGGGAGCGTTCCGGGCTGACAGAGGGTGGTGGGGCTCACGCACACCGCCGGCAAGAGGACCGGCTGGGGGGTCGTGGGTTTGAGCGAGTTGCACGGAGAACCCTGCGTCCGGGGGGCGGAAGGCACCGCGCCCGCGGCCTTCGGAAGCGGGGCGCTCGCAGGAGCGTGGGTCGTGGTGGCGGAGGCCACCCCGGTCTGGAGGAGCACGACCGTCAGCAACGCGGTGAGAAGGAGGGTGAGGCCGCGACGGACGGGAGAGGGGCCAAGACGGGACGTCGTGGCAACCTTACCCGGAGATCTCATGGAGAACAGATACTGGCGAGCCCAGCGCAGTCCGGGGGAAGGAGACCGGGCAGGTCGCGGTCGGTCTGCGCATGGTACCGCCATCACTCCCTGAGCCATTATAACACTTGCCAAGGGCCCATGGGGCACGCTCCCTCGGGGACCCCGTGATTGACGGGGGGGCGCAGGGATATATGGCGGGCACTTCTCGCAACCCGCGATGTCGATGGATGGGGCGGTCCAGCTGCCCGATTGTACGTCGGTCCCGGAAGAACCGACGGACGAGGACTTCCTTTCCCTCTTGCCCCGCGCGGAGGTCGTGCGGGCGCTGGCGGAGCGCGGGATCGAGGGCGCCCTCGAGCTCCTGAAGCGCGAAGAGGCCCGAGGTGGGGACCTCAGCCGTCGGATCGCCTCCTTCCGGGAACGGCTCCGTCGGCAGGCCTCCCGGTCGATCTCCCGCCTCACTCAGGACTACGAGAAGCGGATGAGCGACATGGAGGGCGTTCGAGTCCGTTCGAGGAAACTCCTCAAGGAGGAGATGGACCGCCTGCGGGATTCCCTGCAACGTGCGCGGGAGTTCTCCCAGGCCGATCTGATCGGAGATGCCAACCTGCTCGATGCGGTCCGGTCCGCATTGCTCCTTCCCTCGGACGCGCTCAAAGCATCGCTCACGGTGAAGAAGACCTTATGGCAGCGGTTGCGGGAGTTCTTCGCGCGCATCGCGGCCGCTTTGCGCAATCTCTTTGGACGGGGCAAGAAGGGAAAGCATCCCGCCCCCGCCAGCAAGCCGAAAGGTCGTCCCCTGACCCTGGCCCGCCTCGCATTCTTGGGACGCTCCCTGACCCCCGACATGACGGGGGACCTGTTCGGGGAGTTGACCCCGGGCCAGATGGCCGCCCTCAAGGATTCCGCGCAGAAGAACCTCGCATCCCGGGAACGCGAGCTCGAGAAGAAGGACCGGGGCGAGGAGGACCGCTTCCGCCGGCAGCGGGACCAGCTTGCTCAGGAGGGCGCCGACGCCAAATCCCTGTCGGAGCGGCGGGCCCAGGACGAAGAGCGCCAGCAGGTCGAGCGGAAGTTGCGGGACGAGCTCTCCGAGCGGGGCTGGGTGTCGGAGCGGAGCGGGCACTTGGCCGTCACCTATGGTCTCGTGGAACGCTTTGCCCGGCTCATGCTGGAGGAGGAGGAAAAGGCGCTCCCGGAAGGGCTACGGCTCTCGCTCCGGGGTCAGGCCTCCACGGGCCTCTACGAGCGGGGAAGGATGCGGGAGCTTATCGAACTCTCCCGCATGGACCTCCCGGGCTCGCTGCTCCAGAGCCGACTTCGGGGTTCTCGTCACCTGTTGGAGGAGGAGTCCTACGTCTACCGCGAGATCCGATCCGAGAGCGTCCACGCCGTGCTCCTGCTCGACGTGTCCGGATCGATGGCCGAGGGCGGCAAGATCACGGCGGCGAAGAAGGCCCTCCTCGCACTCTACATGGCGATCCATCGGCGGTATCCCGACAGTATCATCGACATCGTGGCCTTCGACAGCAACGCCCGGGCGTTGGACCTGGTCGAGCTTTGGGAAGCCGAACCGGGGTCCTTCACGAACACGGGCGCGGCGCTCCAGATCGCGTATCAACTGCTCAAGTCCTCCCGGGCCTCGCGCAAGGAGCTCTACCTCATCACGGACGGCCTGCCGGAGTCCTACACCGAGCCGGGAGGGGCGGTGCGCAGCGGCAACCTCGACAAGGCCCTCGCCTACGCCCTGGCGCACGCCCGGGAGCTCTCCACCGTTCAGACGCTGGTGAGCACGCTCGTTCTGCTCAAGTCGGACAATCCGGCCTACGAGAAGGCCGCACGGACCCTGGCGAACGTGCTCAAGGGGTACGTGGTGGTCACCGACCCCCGCCGTCTGGCCTTCGAGCTCCTGGTCCGCTTCGGGAGCGACCGAGTGGTCGAGATGGAGATGGGGGAGGCCCGCCCGGCCGAGCCGAAGGGCCCCTCGATGTCCGCCGCCGAGAGCATGGCGCGCGGAGGATCCT
Organism: Thermoplasmata archaeon; assembly: GCA_021823345.1. GTDB lineage: Archaea > Thermoplasmatota > Thermoplasmata > Lutacidiplasmatales > UBA184 > JAJYEA01. The sequence goes on along the minus strand of JAKAOF010000016.1, from coordinate 27,319 downwards.
CTCGGGAACGACGAAAGGCCCGGCGCCAAGCCAGTACCGGCGCCGCATAACCCCCTCCCGTTCGATACGCAGCGGGGGGCCTACTGGTTCTGCTCTTCCTCCTCGTCCCCGGAGTTCTTCTGATTGGCCAGGGGTAGGAACCCGACGTACGACGGACCCGATGAGTTCGAAGAGGTCGATTCGGTCCGGGACCCCTTCTTCTTCTTCGGCTTGCGGGTCCGGCCTGTCCGCAAGGCGAGCAGGAAGGGCGCTGCGACGGGCTTCTGGGGCTCGGGGGCCGGTTCGGGGGGCGCCGGCGGGGGAGCCGGTGGAGGGGTGGCCTGCTCTTGGAGCGCGCCCATCTGCTGTTCCCAGTCCGCATCGGTCTCCGTATGGTGGACCGCCGTCTCCGGTTCGAAGGAGGCGGTGCCGGTCTCGGTGGGAAGGAGCGGGCGCCCGATGCCCTGGGCTTCCCGGAGGTCCCGTTCGGTCCAGAGCACTCCGCAGATGTTGCACTTGTTATCTTCCGAAAGGGGCACACGGCAGACCGGGCAGGTCGTGGATAGCGGGGTTTCCGCCGGGGTCGGTACTTCGCTCGCCTCGACCACGCTGACGGGCACTCCGGTCGAGTGCCCGATCTCGGGAGGGGCCGGGGCCGCGGGCACCTCGGGCTCCGGGGTGGGAGCGGGAACGGGCCGGGGAGGGGGAGCACGGGCGGGAGGTACCTCCTCCTCCCTCGGTCCCGAGCGGGCGGCATAGAGCACCGCCGCCAGTACGAGCACGATCAGCACCGCGATCAGGAGATACGCTTCCTCCACGGGCAGACCGAGGAGGGAAGGCGGGGCCGACGGGTTCTGAGCGGGGTGGGTGGCGTTGGGGTTGTAGACCGTGAAGATGATGAAGATGGTCGCCGGTTGGCCTTGGACCGAGGCATTCCCTTCCACCGGGGTCGCGTTGTACCCGTACTCCAACCCCACGGTATAGTCGTAGGTCCCGTTGCGCTCCTGGAACTGGATCTCCGGCACCGAGGAGCTCATCGTCGTGGAAGCGATGGAGACCTGCCAGACCGTCCCATTGGGGAGGCCGGACTCCGAGAAGGACAGGATGTAGACCCCCGGGGGCAGCGTGACCTGCGAGAAGTTCACCACGATGAGCTGTCCCGAGCCTTGGACGGTGAAGGTTCCGCTGGCGGGCGAGACCGTGTAGCCGTGGGGAACGGAGATGGTGTACTGATAGGTGCCGTTGATCATCCGAGTCGACACCGAGCTCGAGATGGTGGCGAGCGAACTGTTCCCAAGGACGACCCCCCATACGATCCCGGCGGCGAGGCCGTTCTCGGAGAAGGTCACGTTGTACGTGGAGGGCAGGAGCAGGTTGAAATGGATCGGTTTGGTCACGGAACCTCCGCTGATGTTCTGGTACCCGCTCGAGGGCGCGACGAAGTAGCTCGGGACCTGGGTCACGGAGAAGGTGAAGGTCCCGTTGCAGATCGCAAAGCCGACCGTGGAATTGGTGGAGTAACCGATGGACCCGTTGTACGTTACCGACCAGTTGGTCCCGGGGGCGAGCCCGCTCTCGTTGAAGATCACCGAGTACGTGACGCGGGCGAACTGGAGGGTCGGGACGGAGTAGGGGTTCCCGGTGACCGTGATGTTGCCGAAGTACGAAAGCGAGGACTGATGCCACCCGGGGACGCCGTAGATGTTGTAGGCATGGGTACCGTTCGACCCGCTGAACACGATCGAGGTGGTGGTGGCGGTCTTATTGATCCCATTGAACTCGACCTCCCAGGAATTGCCTGCCGGGAGCCCCTTTTCCGTGAAGGTGACGGGGTAGAGGACGGCCCGGGGGGAGGGGACCCCGCTGGTCCCGGTCGATCGTAGGGCGGAGGTCAGGGGATGGAGGGGACCCAACCCGGCGAGTCCCGGCCCCAGTAGGGTCACCAGGGTCAAGAGGCCCAGGGACATGAAAAGGGGGAACTTCATTCGATTTTTCCGCCGGGGAGAGACCATCGCAGATTATAAGGGGCCGAATGCGTAGATAAGTGTGCCTGCGTAGCACACCTCTCGGACCAATCCTGCCCAAGATAAATAGACTCACGACTTGGCCGTAGGCATGGAGGAACTCCCCTCTTTGCCCCCGGTCGAGCCCTTCCGGATCAAGGTCGTCGAGGCCATCCATCTGCTCCCGGCTCCCGAGCGGGAGGCCGCCCTCCGCCGGGCCCATTTTAACCTCTTCAATCTCTCTTCGGACGAGATCTACATCGACCTGCTCACCGATTCGGGGACCTCCGCCATGAGCGACCGGCAGTGGTCGGCCCTCATGCTCGGGGACGAGAGCTACGCCGGGAGCCGCAATTTCCGGCGGTTCGAGGAAACGGTGCGGGGGATCACGGGGTTCCCCTATCTGCTCCCGACCCACCAGGGCCGGGCGGCCGAGAACATCTTCTTCTCGAGCATGGTCAAGCGGGGCGACATCATCCCGAACAACATGCACTTCGACACCACCCAGGAGCACGTGCGCCGGAACGGGGCGGTGCCCATGAACGCGGTGGTGCGGGAGGCCTACGACTCCCGGTCCGAGCATCCGTTCAAGGGGAACATGGACACGGCGCTCCTCGAGAAGATCCTCCGCGACCAGAAGGGCAAGGTCCCGCTCGTGATGATGACGCTCACCAACAACACCGGCGGGGGCCAGCCGGCCTCCCTGGAGAACCTGCGGGAGGTCTCCGCACTCTGCCGAAAGGTGGGCGTGCCGCTCTATCTCGACATGTGCCGGTGGGCCGAGAACGCCTACTTCATCCGGACCCGCGAGGCCGGGATGTCGGAGCACAGCATCCGGGAGATCGGCAAGGAGATCTTTGCCCTGGCCGATGGCGCCACCATGAGCGCCAAGAAGGATGGCTTGGTGAACATCGGCGGGTTCGTGGCGACCCGTGATGAGAAACTGTTCGAGCGAATGCGCGAGCTCCTCATCGTCTACGAAGGATTTCCCACCTATGGGGGTCTCGCCCGCCGGGACCTCGAGGCCATGGCCGTGGGGCTCGAAGAGGCGATGGGACTCGACTATCTCGAGCACCGGACGGCCCAAGTGGCGTACCTGGGCCACCTGCTCGAGACCGCGGACATCCCGTTCATGCATCCCCCGGGCGGACACGGCATCTACCTGGACGCCGGGGCCTTTCTGCCGCATCTCTCCCGCGAGAACCTCCCGGGCCAGACGCTCTCCATCGAGCTCTACCGGGAAGGGGGGGTGCGCACGGTCGAGATCGGCGGGGTCATGTTCGGGGAAGGCAAGGACCTCCGGGAACGCCTCGAGCTGGTCCGGCTGGCCATTCCTCGGCGGGTATACACCGCGAGCCATCTCTCCTACGTTGCCGAGACGGTGAAGCGGGTCTGGGAGCGCCGGGCCTCGCTCCGCGGGTGCCGGATGGTCTCCGCGACGGAGAGCCTCCGCCACTTCACGGCCCACTTCGAACCGCTGTAACGGTCCTATCCATTATAAGCCCGGACCGGCTTTCCTCCCCCATGGTCGGTCGGGTGCTTGCACAGGTTCGCTTCCGCGGCACGATCCGCGAGCGGTCGGTCGAACCGTACCTCGGGCTGCTCGAGCAGGTACGGCTCCGGAAGAAGTTCGCCGGCCTCCTTTTCGACATCTCGAGCGGAGGGGGGGACGCCGTCGCCTCCTCCGATCTTTACCGGGCGGTGAAGCGCGTGGCCGCGGTCAAGCCCGTGGTCGCGACCATCGGCTCGATGGCGGCCTCCGGCGGCTACATGGCGGTCCTCGGGGCTCGCAAGGTCTTCGCCCACGATGAGTCCGACGTGGGATCGATCGGGATATTCATCCCGCACATCTCCGTGGCCACCCTCCTTTCCCGGCTGGGAGTGGAGGTGGAACTCCTGCACCTCGGAAAGCACAAGGACGCCTACCAGGGGCTCCGCCCGCTGACGGAGGAAGAGCGCTCCAAGATCATGGCGGTGGCGCAGGTCGGGTACGACTCGTTCATCGAGCTCGTGGCCCGGGAGCGCAAGGCCCCGGTCGCCCGGATCCGGGAACTGGCGACCGGAGAGTTCTGGAGCGGGCGGCAGGCGCTCGGCCTGGGGCTCATCGATGCCCTCGGGGACGGGGAGGACGCCCGGGAGGAACTCTCCCGCATGACCGGTGTCCCCTCGGGGAAGACCGTCCTGGTGACCCCGCGGGTCCCCTTCCTTCCGCGTTGGCTGTTCGGGTTGGGCCAGGGGGTCGCCGCGAGCACGCAGCTCGCCCTGACGGACGTCCTCGAGGACGCGGTCCTAGAGTCGCTGCGCTTCCGCGGGCGATAGGCCCGGACGGGAGATCGGCGCTATCCTTGGGCCGGGGGCTCCTCGAGGTACTCGGGCGCCGGGGGCGCCTCCGAACCGGCGTACTCGGGGGGGGACGCGTTCGATGTGCCGGAGGACTTCTTCTTGCGCATCATCATCATCACACCGGCCGCCACGGCGACGACCGCCACGACCACGACGATGAGGATGATGTCCGTGGTCGGAAGTCCGCTCGCGGCCGGGGCCGCGGGCTGGCTCACCTGCAGGGTCGCGTTCGAGCTTCCCGGCCGGTAGTTCGCGAGGCTCGCCGAGGCGGAGATCGTAAAGGTGGTGGTCGCGTTGACCTTCGGGGCGATCAGGGTCTGACCGTACTGGCCGCTCGAATCCGTGACGCCGGTCGCGAGGCCGCCGGGCCACAGCGGAGAGCTCCCCAGGGTCACCGTGACGCCGCTCACGGCGCTTCCGTTGCCCGTCACCGTCACAACCATCGTGAAGGTGCTGCCGGCCGTGATCCCGCTCGCCGAGATCGCGTTACCGCTCGAGTCCTTGAGGGAGATCGAGACCGAGAGGACCGGGAGGGGAGTGACGGTCACGGAGACGCTGGTCGACGCCCCCACGGATCCGGTCTTGTTCGCAAAGATCTCGAAGTTGTACGTGGTGGTGACGCCGAGCGCGGCGGACGAGGGGAAGGCGAACGTGTACTCGCCCTTTCCCAGGCTCTTGAACGATGGGGTGTAGCCCGCGACCGCCGGGGTCACGAGGGCGGAGAGGCTGGCCCCGGTGATGGGACCGCTCGAGTCATTGACCCAGGTGAAGACCGTGACGTTGGTACCCGCCGCGACCGAGGAGGCGGAGGCGTGGGCGGCGACCTCGAGCTGGGTGGGGAAGACGGTCACCGTGGTGTTGCCCCGGCCGTGACCCCACTGGGGAATGGTGGCGCTCGTGGGGTATTGGCCCACTGTCACGTTGATGGTCAGGTTCTCCCACGCCGTCGAAGGGAGTGAGGGACCCGCGTAGATCGCCGAGAAGTTCGCATAGAACGCGTCCGACTTGCTGAGGGTGAACGTGAGGGTCGTTCCCGGGGCCGGGCCCGCGAGCGCGCTCACCTGGATCCCCGATGCCGGTTGCGGGACGGCAAAGTCCCCCGTGACGTTGGCGGTGATGGTCGCGTTCTCCCCGGGGTTGACCTTGGAGGGGGTGGCAGCGACACGGACCTGGAAGGTGCTGTTCCAGAGGAGTCCTCCATTCACCTGGCCGTTGGGCGAGACCGCACCGAACTCCACTTCTCCCCGTGGAAGGGCGGAGTTGGTGAGGAACCCGGCGACCCCGACCGCGCTCCAGGACCAGGCTCCGGTGAAGTCGGGCACTCCCCAGGAGTGTCCTCCCACCGTGAACTCGATGGCGCTCGGAACGACGACGCTTTGGACCGTCCCGTTCCCGTAGATCCCGAGGAGGGGGAGGGAAGAGATGCCGAACACGGTCGAGCTCGCGTTGGCGTTCCCCGTGAAGGCGAGCGCTTGTGCGACACCCAGGGCCGCCGTTCCGTTCCCCGGTCCCGAGGAAACGTTCTGGATGAGGCTGCTCCCCATGTCGAACGTCCAGACGCCGGCGGTGGAGCTCTTGGCGGAGAGCGTGACCGAGGAGCCCGGGGCGGCGCGCAAGGAGCTCGATACGTACATCGACTCTCCCGAGACCGAACGGACGAAGTAGTACGGAGCAGCGGTCAGGGTGCCCGCTTCAAGGAAGAGGTAGACCCCCACACCCACCTCATCGGTGTAGTTGACGGGGATCTGCACGCCGATGAGCTCTCCTTGTTGGGCCACGAGGGTCACTCCGGAAGTGGTCGGGATCGTGATGTTGGTCGCGATCCCTGTGGCGCCTGCGACGGCGCCCTCGGAAACGTAGGCGACCGCCTGTTGGCTGAAGATCCCGAGAGGTTGGGCCGAGCCCCAGAGCGCGACCGCCTGTCCGGGGAAGGGCTGGGAGTCCGCTTCCTGCAGCTGATCCGCGGCGAGGGACGATATCTGGTCGTGTCCCTGGATTCCCATCGGGTCGCTCAGATTGAAGGTGAGGGCGTTCCCGGAGACCGGGTTGAGGGAGATGCGTCCGGATGCTCCCGGCGCGATGGCGATCGCGGTGGGGACCTTGACGAGCGGAACGCTGTACGAAGTGTTCAACTCGGCCAAGACCTGCATCGGGTAGCCCGAATACGTGCCGTTGTAGTGGATGCCGAGCGCCTCGGTCACGTTCAGCTTGTATGTCCCGTTCTCCCACTTGGCCGAACCCGTGAGCGGGGTGGAGGAGGTGGACGTGGCATACTGGAAGTTCCACCAGTCTCCCGTGCTGTGAAGGATGGAAAACTCGTAGGTCTGGCCGTAGCCTAGGATCGCGCTCTGGCTGGGGTTCGCGATGAACGTCCCGTTCGGGAGCCGGGCGACGGCGATGGCTCCCTGGGCGGTGATGCCACTGATCGTGACGACCATGAAGGCCGCTCCGATGAACGCAAGGGAGGAGGCGTTGGTGGGCTCCTCGACACCAAGGAGCGCGCAGACTCGAACGGTGGTCCCGTTGAACGAGCCTCCCACGCATCCGCTCGAAGGCGGTGTGAAGCCAGAAGGGAGGGTGATGTTCGTGGCGATCCCGGTGTTGTTGATGACCGCCGGGTCCGTGGTGAAGGCGCCCACACCTGCCGTGTTGGTCGTGGGGGCCGGGGTGGCGAGGGGGTGGTCCGAGAGCACTTGTGCGATCGTGGCCCCCATGGCGGCCTTTACGTGGGCCACTTCCGCCGGGGTGAGCGATTTCGCCACCTCATGAGAAGAGACAGGGGAGGCAAGCGTGGTTGGGCTGATCATCGTCAGCACCACCAGGGTCAGGATCAGACATTCAGTCGTGGACGCTCTCAGGATTCGTTGCAACGCGCTCATGCGGACTTCGGCTCCTCCGGGACTCCCGGCGCCGCGGGCGGGAGCCCGGGGGGCGAAGAGTCTGGGGTGGGAGGAGCGGGAGGTAGCGGGGCGACCGGAGTCTCGGGGGAAGGGGGGAATATCTCGGCCTCGGCATCGATGGGAGCCGCCGGAGCCGGGGCTTGCTCCTCACCCTTCTCGGGGGGTGGCAACCGGTGGAGCCGGCGCATGAGGAAGAGGACTCCCACGACTAAGATCGCGGCTGCCGCAACGAAGGCCACGCCCATGTAGGGGTTGAAGAGGAACTTCCCCGTGCCGATGCTCGTGGGGTTCGGTTGCAGGATGATGCTTCCCAGCGACTCCGGGCCTCCCCGGACCGAGAAGGGCTGCTTCGTGGACTGGTAGCCCGAGAGCGAGGCTTCGATCTCGTAGCTTCCGTTCTGTTCATAGAAGTGGAAGGAGCCGCCAGTTCCGGACGTGACCTGGGCAAGCTGCGAGCCGAGCGAGGAGAGTATCGTGATGGTGACGCCCGATAGCCGCGCCCCACTTGCCGCCAGGATGGTTCCCGAGATCGGGTAGGCGCAGGAGGTCCGGCAGACGGACGTGGAGGTGGTGACCCAGATGTCCGTGCTGTTGGTACCCACGAGGCCCGGAGTGGTCACGCTGGCCACGATGTCGTCTAAGGTGGTGCGCGTGATGTACGGTGCCTTGAACGTCACCGTCGCCGCCCCGGAAGACGGGATGAGGAGGGACTGGTGCGAGAAGCTCCCTCCCAAGGTGTCGACAAGCAGGATCGACACGCCACCTTGAGGAGCTCCGGTGGTCGAATTGTTGGTCCAGAGGTCGACGGTGGTGGAAGAGTTTCCGACTACCGTGGGGATCCCCCCCGTGGCGTTGAGCGGCGCAGCCACGCGTAGTGAAAGCAGGATCTGGGTGTTGACCGCCTGCGACTTGGTGAGGTCGATCGTGATGGCGGAGGTGTTCCTCCAGTCGACAAAGACGGTGGCGGTGGTGGGGAGGTACGTGCTGAGGGCCGCATTGATCGTGGCGGTCCCGGTGGGAAGGTGAAGGTGGAATTCTCCGTTCGACGCGGTGGTCGCGTTCGAGCTGACCAGATCGAACCCCGACACGGTCGCGCCCGCCAACGGCACCGTGGTCGCCCGGTCGAGCACATACCCGGTCAGGGTGTCGCGGGTGAAGTACATCGTGACCAGGAGGTTCGTGGGCCCGGAGACGGTGAAGGTCATCGTCGTGACGTTGTAGGCCGGATTGATGGAAGGGTACGCTACCGTGTAGTACGCCGTAAGTGAGTACGAACCGTTGGCGAGGTACAGGGTGAAGTGACCACCGGGACCACTGGCTGCCGACGCGCTCAGGCCGCTACCAGAGACCCGGATGATGCCCCCCTGCAGTGCCATGTGCGTCTCGGAGACCATCGTGCCGGAGACCTGCATCGCGAGACCGTACTGGGCGATCCAGGCGAGGGTGATGTTCTGGTCGACCATCGCCGACCCGTTCACGGCGATCCCGAGCGTGTTGGGGTTGAAGCCCGTCTTGCTTGCAGTCAGGGTGTACGTCCCGTTGGGAAGGAACACGGAGTACGATCCATTCGCCGCCGTGACGGCGGTCCCGGCCCCCTGGCTCGCCGTGATGTTCACACCGGGGATCCCGAGGCCGGTCGACCGGTTCAGGACGAAGCCCGAGATGTTGTACTTCAGCGGAAGGACGGTTCGCATGCCCCCGAGGAGGTTCACCGCATCGGGGCTCCCCCAGCCGGTACAGGGATCCCATCCGGTCGTGGCGGAGTACCCTTGCGGGTCACGATTGTTGCCGAGCGTGATGTCGTGGAAGGAGGAACCGTAGGCGGGTGACTTTCCAATCGCATAGATGGGCACGTTCAGGAATCCCGGAGGAGTGTTCTGGTAGCCCCGGTTCATGGCCTGAAGCACGACTGACATGAGGGACGCGAACATGGGCGACGCGAGGCTCGTCCCCCCGGTCGGCATCCAGCCGTACCCGGGGTATTCGATATCCACCCACGTGGCCGCATCCATGGCAACGTCCGGGATCCCGCGAGGTCCAGAGAGCGGCCACTTCGGCGGGGCGGGAGGGGCCCAGCCGGCGCCGCTCATGTTCTGTTGATAGCCTGGGGTGGAGTAGAACCGGCTCCAGCCACCGCCCGTTCCCCACCCGTTGTTACAAGCCTGTCCCGGGGTGTAGGCGGTGCTGTTCCAGACATACTCCCCGCTCCAGTTGCCGGAGCTCGTGGTGGTCACGATGGTGCCTCCCACGCCGATGCCCGTGGGGATGGAGGAAGGATAGCTCACGTTGACGCCACTGGAGGGTTCCACCGTAGAACTGTTGGCGGTGCCGCCACAATCTCCCGAGGACGAGAAGAGGCTCACTCCCTGCGAAGCGGCTTGATTCCAGTATGAGTCGTAGGGCCCGGAGCCTCCCACCCCAGAGATCTGAGCATACTCCTCATTCAGCCCCCAACTGTTCGAGGCCACGAAGACGCCACTCGATGCATTGGCCCAGATGGAATCGCCACCTGCGATGTCGACGCCCTGACTGCTCGCCCCGAAATACACTTCTTCGGTGGCATCGGGAGCCATGGCATGCGCCCAGTCCATGTCGAGAACGGTCTCTTCGGACCAACCGGCAACCCCTGAGGTAGAGGCACAGGTCGTTCCCGGACCAACGTATTTTATGTTCGGTGCGGGGAGAGACATTGCCGTCGAGAAATTGTCCACGGCGGCGTTGTAATTGGCCGTCCCGCTGTCAAAGGAGGGGTCGCACATCTCGTCGAGGCCGATCGTCATTCCCTGGCCTTCGAAGCCCTTCGCGAAAAGCGCCGACTCTCCGTACACCTGTTGCATCCAGGTCGGGGACATGGTCGGGATCACCGCGTCCGCCGCGGATCCCGTGTTCTTCTGCGTGTCCGTCACGTTAACGGAGATCTGCATGGGGTTCGTGAATTGGTTCGCCGGCTCAGTGTACGTGTAATGTACAGTGTCCGTCGCGCTCGTGGTGTTGTCGACGATGTTGATTAGGAGCGGGTTCACGAATGACCACTTGAAGGTACAGGGCGCACAGGTGTCCCCGGTGGGGAGTGTAGCGGTCGCAACGTAGGTGAGGTTCATCCCCGCTGGGGGGGTGATGTAGGTCGTCCCACTATAGACCATATTGAAGTACGGGGGGGTGAGGGACACCGAGATTGTTCCGGCGTGGGGGACCACGATCGGTCCTTTGCCGATCGGGGACATGAGGTTGGTCACGGGTTTCACGAAGGTGTTGAAACCGGTCTCTCCCGAGACCGTCGCTGCCAGCCCGGCGGGCAACTGGATCGGTGCTGCGGGAGCCCACGCAGTGATCCCCGCGTAGCGGTACATGTTCAGCTGTACGCCGAAGGCCCGCTCGATGGCGACGGCAGGTCCACTCACAGTGAGCATGGACCCCAATTGCGAGGTGGTCAGTCCATCGGAGTTGAGGTAGCTGACCAACGCACGAACTTGGGTGGGGTCTGGACTATAGTAAGTTGAGTACTCGCTCGACGACAGGGGTTGGATGAGCCCGGATCCCTTCGCAGCGAGCTCCTTGCTCGTGACACTGGCAAGTCCGGATGGATCCCGCGACGCGAGCGTGAGGGAGACTTCGAGGTTCTGAGTGGTACTGATCGGGCCCAGCAATCGAGCCCCCACCGGGGGAAGCGCATTGCCGATCGATTGGAAAACATCCGAAGAGATACTGGGGGATTGGATCGACGAGTGAGTCTGGGGGCTGGCGAGGGCCGAAGGAATTAGGAGCCCCCCCAGAACCATCACCATCACGGTGGCGACCGCGGGGAGAGGGCTATGCATTGCCATGGCAGCATTCCTGTTTAGTATTTGAGAGTGCCGCGAGGACCTTCCTCCACCTTCGGGCGACGGCCCAAGACTTTCAGATTCTTCACCGGAAAGCACGTGCTACGCAACCTTTTTTAACTGTATGTCATGCTGTCTGTGCCCATGGCGTGGGAGAGCAAGCGAGGCTTTGGCATAGCCCGGCGCCTCAGCGACAGGAAGCAAGTCCTGCCGCAACAGTGTAGAATTCAGGCGGTGATGGCGTGAGCCGCACAGCGATCTCCGATGCACCTGCGAGTGGTTGGGGGCGCATTCCGGGGCGCGCGAGGGCAAAGCTCCATATGCTCCCGCGTGTCACGACGAAGGCCTTGGGGATGAAACACTTCGCCCTGCTGCCTCTTCTCGTGCTTCTCATCAGTGGTGGTGCCGTCGGGTCGGGATTCCACATCGGCACATCTGCCCCCTCCACTCCTGCGGCCATCCTCAAAGCGACGCTTCCCTCGGCTCAGAGCATACCCGCTACTCCAGCCGCCACCAACACTACGGTGAACCTTCCTTGCTGGGCGATCAACGCCACCATCTGCGTCGCGATCAATCAGACCCAGTCGGGGCCTGACAACGTTGTGCCCATGTCTCCGCCTTCCACCGCCGCAAACTATCGGGGTTATCCCAAATCCGGCGACAACATCTTCTTTGACGTTTATTCCCAATACGATTTGATCAAGGGGTGGGGAGGGACCGGCTCCACCAATGAGTACAACTCGACGAACGCCTACCTCTACCTCAGCGTCACGGACGTTCAGTGGAACGGCGTGCACTGGTTCTGCACGTGCGACGGAACGGTCTGGCACGCGAATGCCGGAGACCCCTGGGCCCCGAATACCCAAGTGAATGCGACGAAGACGATCCAAGAGATGGTCTATCCGCACACCCCCGGAGGAGATTCGAAGGCCACTTCCTGCCTGGACGAGACCTCCTGGTACAACTGCACCCTGACAACGAAGTACATCTACACCCTGGAGATCATGGGCACTGCCACGGCGATCGGGGGAGGTACCTCCGCGAACTTCCGCGCTGGGTCCTTCATCCAGTGGAATGTCACTTCCGTCCACTATGACAGTGCGACCGGGAGGCCCGCCATCAACAGCACATCCAACAACTTCGGTCTGTTCAACTACTATGTGCGCGGGTCCTGGTACTGGTCGCCCACTCCGGGCCCCGGATGCAGCTACGCTGGTAACTCTCAGCTTCCCTGCTACCCCAACACTCCGGGTTCGCTCTCGAATCCCAACTGCCCCGTCAACCAGACCGGGAACTACACGGCGACGGCCTTCTCGTGCAATATCAACATCGCCATCAACCCCTCGGGCCAACCCACGGTGGGAACGAGCATCGTCGTCAACCTGTCGGTGAACGGTTCATGGGAAATGTATAGCGGCGGTCTCATTCAGAGCGCCACGCTCTATGCCTCCGCCTACAATTCCACAGGTTCACTATGGAAGAACTGGGAGTCAGGGTTCGTCACCGGGAGGGCCGGATGGCCGGCTGGTAATGCGACCGTGACCTTACCGGGCGCATTCTTCCCTGCCGCCAATTATTCGCTCGAGTGGTACGTGGTGGCCTACGACCAAGGGGCCGACATGATCCAATCACAGAACTACACCGAGGTCGTCAGTCAGTTCGGTCTGTTCCCTCAGGGGACGAACTTCTCGAACAATCTCAACCTGACCACCGCTCCTCCCGAAATCGGGAACGAGACGGCCAAGGGAGCCATGCCCAACGGATCCATTCCCGTCGTTCAGATCGGGGAAGGCATCAATGTGACCATCACTTCGATCAATCCGCTCGTGGCTATCGGTGGGGCCAATCTCTACTGGGAGGCGTGCTTCCCCGAAGATGGTCAGTGCCCCACCGGTGGTTACGCGATGAACCACACCACCCTCACAACCTACTACCACACGCTGCCGGCGCTCGCCCCAGGGGCCCAGCTGACCTTTGAGGTGAAGGCGTGGGACCGGGGGGCGGACGTGATCGTGTCCCACGAGTATCGGTACGACGTGCCGGTCATCACAACCCCGGCCGCCGGCGAGGGGATCTTCTACGTGGATGTCTACAACAACGCTACGGGCCACCAGGTCACCGGTGCTAACGTTACCATCGACGGCGACGGAGGAACGATCTTCATCAAGACCAAGACCTTCTCCGGGCTCGCCTACCCTAACGACACAGGAAACAACACCCCGAAGCCCCTCCCGGACAACACCACCTACGCCGTCACCGTGCAGTGGGACGGCTTCAACGTCTCCGGGACCATCGGCGGAACGGATTCCCTCAAGGTATTCATCTACCTCACGCACACGATGAACGTCACGAAACGGCTCCTGGCGGGAACCAATTACTATGTCCTGCAGAAAGGGGACGTGATCCTGTTCTCACTGAACGTACCTCCGCCTCCCCCCACCTTCGCCAAATCTGTGTCCCCGACAGGGCTCTACATCGAGGCCGGAGTGGGAATGGCGGTCGCAACGGCTCTGATATTCCCGATCTATCTCATCTGGAAGGAGATCCGGGCCCGGGCGGAGGAGGAGGAGAAGCGCATCACGTTATGACGAAGTTCCACCGCTTGTCCTGGGCCGTCTTGGTGTTCTCCGTGGTGGCCCTCATGTTCGTGGGTACGGTGGGATACTCTACCGCTTCCCGCACCGCGACCCCCAGCGCCATGTCCGGGGTCACGTCGCTGTCGACCCCCACGGTGGGTTCTCCAGAGATCGCCGCAGCCGTCCCGCACGACACCCCGACCGGCTGGTGCGGCAACGTGACCAACAACAACACTTGGAACCAAGACTTTGTCGTTACGTTCAATCCCTCGTCCCCGACGATCGGTCTCGCCAACCGGCCCCCGGTCACCGTATCCCAGTTTGATGCCCAGCTCGGCGTGACCGTATCCCTTACTCAGTATGCGATTTCCCACGGGGTCACCATCGCCCAGGCGCTCCTCACGGTCTGGGCAACAGGCTGGAACAATCAATCCATGCCGTCGACCCCTCCGAACGCACCCGCGGTCTGGAACCTCCCCATCACCAACGGCACCCAGGCTTCCGGGCTGCTGGACAACGACAAGTATTTCCCGGACGGTTCCAACGTTTACTTCAACCTCACCGTCGCTCCCACGGGCGGAAGCGCGATCTACTCCCCGTGCCCGGCGGGTCCCACTCCGAGCTGGTCCAGCAAGAAGCCTCAACCCACCTGGGACTATCTGGTGGGTGGGGGGTGGCCCTCCTCGTCCTTCCTTTCGGACATCCAGCTCACCGCGTTCCCCAACATCTTTGCCGGAGTCTATCCGGGTCCCTTCCAGCCCGTGACGTTCACCATGACCTCGGTGGCCGGCGGCTCGGTGCCGATCGGCGGAGCGAACATCCTCTACAACGTCACCTATACCGATCCGATCACCGGCAACTCGAGCACAGCGGGCGGCGGAGGAGCCTTCAGTCCCGGGAACTCCACCACGGATTCCATTTCCATCGGACCGTACTATTCCGTGGGGAACCACACCAGCATCCAGTTCTACATCCACGCCTGGACCCTGTGGTCCGGCGGGGCCGTGAACAACATCAAGAGCCCCTCGTACAGTTACCCGGTGACCAACGGGGGAACATGGTGTAACTCGAACCAGACGTTCTCCCACTTCCTCACGATGGGCACCCAACCGTACCCGGCGATCGCCAATGGCACCGACCCGGCCATCAGCGCCTGGCAACCCGTGAACGTCAGCATCACGAGCAACTTGGCGAATACTTCCATCAATTACGCTTACATCTACTACAACACGACGGTGAATGGGAAGACCGGCGCCGAGGACTACATGTCGTTCCACCGGTTCAACGCAACGAGCCAGTTCACGGGGGACAACTTCTCCCAGGCGCTCGGGAACCCGACCTTCGGGGGGTTCGCTCCCGGGTCCGTGGTCGCGTTCCACATCACCGCGGCGGACGACCTCAATTGCCTCATCACCTCGAAGACCTACTCTTTCACGGTAAAGCAGGGAGCGCCGACGATCATCGATGGGAAGACCTACTTCTACGTGGTCGCCTACGACCTCGGCACGAGCTCCTACATCCAGGGGGCTACGGTGGAGATCAACAACGCCACCTTCTGGGACAACACGACCACCAACCAGTTGGGTTTCGCCTATCCTTCCATCCAGGGCACCAGCACTCCGCTCTTCCTCAACATGAACCAGTTCTACAATATCAACGTCACGTGGAGCAGCCAGTTGCAGTCCCTGCACTACGACCTTACCGCCACTTCCAACAAGACCCTGACGTTCTTCTTCAATTCCCATCACACGGTGAGCCCGGTGTATTCCGAGAGCAACCCCGTGTTCGGCGGAGCGGTGATCGCGGGGGTCGCCCTGGCAGGTGTATCGGTGATCCCGATATACTTCGTGTGGGTCGAGATCCGGAAGCGGGCCGAAGCCGAGGAGAAGCGTATCACGCTGTAAGAGGCAAGTTCATGAAGCATCCGGAGAAAATGGGGGAAAAGAACCAATGAGCGCAGCACCGCCGCCGCAGGATCCGAAGAAGAGGCCGCAACAACCCAGCCCACCGCCGCCCCACCCTGCCGCTGCTCGACCTCCCCCCCAAGGGTGGCAACCACGCCCCATGCGCCCTCCCCAGGCGCCGATCCCCCCCCGGGGCGCTCCTCCGCCGGCCAACCCGTACGCGCAGATGTACGGGGGATTTTACCCCCTGAACGCCCCCGCCGGGCAGACCGGATACGTCCCCCCACGTGCCGGCCCTGCGGGCGGACCGTACCGTCCCGTTCCACTTCGCCCGGGTGGCCCCGCTCCGGCGGGTCTCCCTCCGGGTGGTCGTCCGGGAGTTCCCGCGGTCCGAGGACCCGGGGGCGCCCCGCCGGCCATTCCGCCCCGTGGCGGACCTCCCGCCCGCAAACCGCCCGCCAAGAAGGGGTTCATCGGGGGCCTTTCCAAGGAAGAGTTCACTTTCTTCAGCGTCGGCTTTGCCCTCATCATCGCGGGACTGCTGGTCGTCGTCGGTTACAATTTCGTGGCCGGCACCCAGACGGGCGCCAACTTCCTCGCGAACGACGGGGCCCAGCTCACGGGGAACCCGGCCGACCTTCTGGTCAACCTGTCCGCCGCTAGTCCGGGTCAGTCCATCATCATTAATGATCAGATCAGTCAGATCACCTACAATTCGAGTGCTGGAGTAACGGAGATCGAGTATGCCTCCATCAATTATGCCGGCGGCAGTCAACCAGGCAGTCCCGGCGAACTCGCGAACCACACGTTCGGTACGTTCAAGGGAGACATCGCCAACATCTACCGGGTCGGCGACACCATCACGCTCACCTTCAACGTGGTCAACGGCAACCAACCCGGCAGCAACGCGACCTACACGACCCTGGACGCGGACTGGGACGCGGCGAACAGTGCGAACGCCAACGGCTACACCGGCCCGGCGGCCTACGCCATCGACCCGGCCCACATGCAGCCCAACTGGTTCGGGATCGCACCGCTCTACGGCGGGCTCGGGGTCTTCCTCGCGATCGTCGGCGGTCTCGTGCTCTTCTTTACCTACTCCTACCCGGACAAGCTCCGGAAATTCTTCAAGGAGTCGCTCAAGGACCCCCACTGGCTCGTGGTGGGCTCGTTCTTCATCCTCTCGATCCTCATCCTCGTCTTCCTGCCGTTCTATCCTTGGTGGATCGTGGTGGTGTTCGCGGTCGTCCTTGCCCTGACCTCGAGTAAATATCCACATCTCGCTTTATTGATCCTAGGGATACTCTTCTTAGCCGAGATCGGGTACCAATCCCCCGAACTTGCGCTCATCATCCTGATCCCGCTGGTCCCACTGCTCGGGGCCTCGCTGTTCGACTGGCGGCTCGGGGTAGGGGCCATGTTCGTCATCGGACTCGCCCCCTATGGACTTTCCTTTGTGACCCCCATCTTCCTTGCCATGGTGTTCTCCCTCCTGCTCGGGATCGGAGTGGCCGTGGCCGGTGGGATCTTCGTCGCCCTCTTCGTCACCTTGGGGAACATCCCGCTCTTGGGCTGGCTCGTCGGGCCTTCGAGTTCCGGCGGTCCGACCCTGGTGAACGGGCACATCGCCGCCCTCAACCCGACGCTCTGGACCTGGTCCCCGCTCAGCTTCGGGGCGGCCCTCAGCTCGCTCACGTCCCCTAACCTCACCGTGCTCGACCTGGGGAGCCAAGGGCTCTCCGCCATGATCTGGAGCCTGGTCGGCATCGTGACCTGGTGCATCGCATGTTACCTCGCCCGGGAGATCATCACAGACCGGACGAAGATGACCCTCGAGCGCTGGATCACCAACTCGGGAATCGGGGGTGCCGCCATCGCGCTCGGTAGCCTGGCCGCCCTGAGCGCGTTCGGGGACCTGGGCCTCGGCGCCATCCTGCTCGTGCTCATCATCCCGGCCACCCTGGCCATCACCGCGGGCGCGATGATCATCCGCGAGGACTTCCAAGGCTACTTCACCAGCAAGATCGGTGGGGCAGCGGTCGGTACCCGGGTCAGCGAGATGAAGGGACTCTCGAAGACCACCTTCGAGATGGTCGGTGGACTTTCCGATGTCAAGGCCGACATCAAGGAGTCGATGATCATCCCGCTGATGCGGAAGGACGTCACGAGCCGCTTCGGCCTCGAACCTCCCAAGGGGATCCTCCTGTTCGGCCCGCCCGGCTGCGGGAAGACCATGCTCATGAAGGCCCTGGCCAACGAGCTCGGGGTGGAGATGATCTCCGTCAAGTGCTCGGACCTGATGAGCAAGTGGTACGGAGAGTCGGAGAACAAGGTCGCCGAGCTCTTCAAGACGGCCAAGGAGCGGTCGCCGTGCATCCTGTTCATGGATGAAATCGATGCCCTGGCCAAGCGCCGTGACCTCTACAGTGCGGATGATGTTTCACCGCGTCTGCTGTCCATCATGCTGTCGGACATGGACGGTCTCGAGAAGTCCTCGGGGGTCATCGTCGTGGCTACGACGAACAAACCCGAGATGATCGACCCGGCCATGATGCGTCCGGGCCGGCTGGACAAGATCATCTATGTTCCGCCGCCGGACTTCAACGAGCGGATGGACATCATCAAGGTGCACCTCTTCGGCAAGCCGGTCGCCCCCGACATCGAGCTCAACGAGGTCGCCAAGAAGACGGAGCGGTTCAGCGGCGCCGACCTGGCGAACCTCGTCCGTGAGGCGGCCACGATGGCGATGAAGCGGTCGATGATGACCCACGCCCCCTCGCTCATCGCGATGGAGGACTTCCGGATGATCTTGCCGCGCATCAAGCCCTCGATCAGCCTGCGGATGATCGAGGAGTACGAGCGGATGAAACTCGACTTCGAGCGGAAGATGCACCAGGTACAGCGTGCCGAGCGCAAGGTCATCGTCAAGTGGGACGATGTCGGAGGGCTCGAGGACGTCAAGCGCGCCCTGCGCGAGTACGTGGAGCTGCCCCTCACGAAGCCCGAACTCATGGAGGAGTACAAGCTCAAGACGGGCCGAGGGATCCTCCTGTTCGGACCTCCGGGTTGCGGGAAGACCCATATCATGCGGGCCGCCTCGAACGAGCTCAACGTTCCGATCCAGATCGTGAACGGGCCGGAACTCGTGAGCGCCCTCGCCGGTCAAAGCGAGGCCGCGATCCGAGACGTCCTCTACCGGGCTCGTGAGAACTCCCCGAGCATCGTCTTCTTCGATGAAATCGATGCGCTGGCGAGCAAGGACTCGATGAAGACCCCGGAAGTGTCCCGGGCCGTCAGCCAGTTCCTGACTGAGATGGACGGGATCAAGCCGAAGGACCGGGTCATCATCGTGGCCACGACGAACCGGCCCCAGATCCTCGATCCGGCCCTGCTGCGTCCGGGACGGTTCGACAAGATCTTCTACGTGCCCCCACCCGACCTCAAGGCCCGGTCCGACATCTTCCGGATCCAGCTCAAGGGCGTGCCCGTGGATGGAGAGGTCGACTACGACCTCCTCTCCCTCGGGACGGAAGGGTACTCGGGAGCCGACATCGCGAGCATCGTGGACGAGGCCAAGCTCATCGCCCTGCGCGAACAGCTGCGCAACGAAGCCGCCGCCGCCGACCGGTTCGAAGGGCGGTCCTCCCCGGCGACCTCCCAGCTCCGGGACTTCCTGGAAAAGGGGAATGCCGCCCAGCGGAAGGTCATCGGACTGCGGATGGCGAACCTGCTCGAAGCCGTGGGCAAGACCAAGTCGTCGATCACCCCCGAGACGCTGGAGTGGGCCCAGAACTTCATCCAGAGCTACGGGACGAGGGCGTAGGACGAAAAGATGGACAACACGCTTTTCATCCTGGCCCTCGTGGTCTTCGCCGCGCTCTACATCGGGCTTGGAGTCTTCCTGCTGTGGACCCTCGTGATCACGATCCTCGTGATCCTCGCCTACCTGACCGGGGTCTACAAGCACGTGGTGGACAACTATCCGTACAACGCCGGGGAGAACCTCACGACGGTCCTCCTCGTCGCGACCACGTGGGTGGTGTTCATCATCGTGGGTCCGAAGCCGGTGCAGTTCTGGGGGGACAGCCTGTTCTACGCCCCCCCGCCCATGGACTTCGTCTCGTCGATCGCCGCGGTGCTGATCGTGTTCGCCTTCGTGATCTTCATCGTGCTCGCCGTGATCATCCCGCACTTCGAGCGGCGTGGCGGGATGGGCCAGGGCGGCGGACAAGGAGACCAGACGGTCGGCGCCGGATAGGTGGGGGCACCGCCCCGGAAGAGGCTTTTAACCCGCCGAGCCTCCCCCGCCCCCACGGGCTTCCATGGAGAGTGACCTCGTCCAACAGCGTAAGCGAAAGCTCGATGAGTGGGTCGCCGCCGGGCACCTGAGGTACCCGTACTCGTTCGCACCGAGGGACCCGCTCGCCCGGGTCCGGGAGGCCTCCGAGCCTCTCTCCCCTACCGAGGTCTCCAAGGCCCAGCATTTCCGCGTCGCCGGGCGGCTCGTGCTCCTGCGTCGGGTCGGGAAGAACACCTTCGCTCCGATGCGGGATGGGAGCGGGGAACTCCAGGTCCACTTCCAGTCCGACCATCTCGGGGCCGACGTGTATGACCGCCTCACCTCGGCCCTGGATGCCGGGGATATCGTGGGGATCGACGGGTTCGCCTCGCGCACAAAGAGCGGGGAGCCCTCGCTCCTCGTCAACTCCATCGAGCTCTTGGCCAAGGCCCTGCGCCCGCTCCCGGAGAAGTGGCACGGGCTGCAGGACCCCGAGGCCCGGCTCCGGCAGCGCTACGTGGACCTGCTCACCTCACCGCGCGTGCTCAAGGGCTTCGAGGCCCGTTCCACGATCGTCTCCGAGATGCGCCGGTACCTCGGCTCGTTGGGCTTCCTCGAGGTCGAGACGCCGGTCCTGTCCCGGGTCGCCTCCGGGGGCCAGGCCCACCCCTTCGTCACCCATTACCGGTTCCTTGAGGAGGACTTCCGGATGCGCGTCGCCCTCGAGCTGCCCTTGAAACGGTTGCTGGTCGGAGGCTTTGAACGGGTCTTCGAGATCGGGAAGGTCTTCCGGAACGAGGACCTCGATGCGGAGCACTCCCCCGAGTTCACCATGATGGAGCTCTACTGGGCCTACGCGGACTACACGGACGTCCGTCA
>JAKAOF010000016.1:0-6535 GCA_021823345.1 Thermoplasmata archaeon | reverse complement strand
GTGGAAGCCCTCCGGTACGGGATGCCGCCCGCCGGGGGGCTCGGCATGGGGGTCGACCGGCTGGTGATGGCGATGCTGGGGCTCTCCTCCGTCAAGGATGTGATCCTCTTCCCTCCCACGCGTTCGAAGTAGGAGTTATATCTCCGCCATATTGTGATGGGCTCCATGTCGATGGAGAAGATCACCCTCGCCGAAGCGAGGAAGATCGCCGAGAAGAAGAGCCTCAAGCCCGGATTGGTCAAGGGGACCGAGGGGATCCAGTTCACGCGGGGAAAGAATGCCCGCATCACCACGATCAGCTGGGAAGACTTCGAGAAGTCGCTCAAGAAGCGCAAGCTCGCCGTCTACGAGTCGGGGGGCTTCCTCAAGGTCATGAAGGCCTGAGGTCGGGCCCTTCGTTCCCCACGACCCCGCGGCGGCTCCCGGAGAGCCCCAGAACGGACGTCCCTCCCCCCCGGAGGAGGACCGCACCTTTCAGGTGCAGTCGTTATCTCCCTCGGGGGCTTTTGAGAGGATACCATGACCGAGCCTGAAGCCACGGCACCGGCCCAACCCCTGCGGGTAGACCACCTGCAGGTCGCCTATGGGGAGGTGGTGGCTGTCGGGGACCTCTCGATCTCCGTACGGGAAGGGGAGATCTACGGGCTCATCGGCAGCAACGGGGCGGGGAAGACGTCGGCCATCAAGGCCATCATGGGGCTCCTTACCCCCCGGAAGGGGACGGTTCATGTCTTCGGCAAGGACCCGGTGACGAACGGGATCCTCACGCGGGCCCTCACCGGCTACGTTCCGGAGGTGTCGATCCTCTATGATGCGCTTACCCCTCGAGAATACCTCGAGTTCGTGGCGAGCGTGCGGCGACTGGAGGGATTCCGGGAGCGTCTCGTGGACTTCGCGAGCGCCCTCCAGATCGAGGGGGAGATGGACCGCGCCATCTCCACGCTCTCGAACGGGACCCGCCAGAAGGTGCTCCTCGTGAGTTCCCTCCTGCATCAGCCCCGGTTGCTCATCCTGGACGAACCCTTCAACAGCCTGGACCCCCGTTCCGTCCGGATCATGAAGGACCTACTGGGCGCGTACGTCCGCGGTGGCAAGCGCTCCATCCTCTTCTCCACCCACACCATGGAAGTGGCCGAGAAGCTCTGCCAACGGGTGGGGGTCCTCGACCGGGGGGTCCTCAAGGGGGAGGGAACGCTCCAGGAACTCCGGTCGCAGGTCCGTCTCCCGGACGCCACATTGGAAGACATCTTCCTCGAACTCACCACCGATCGGGAGCAACTCTCCCAGATCGTGGACCGACTCGAGGCGGCATGACCTTGGACTGGAAGGAACGTCTTCGCCTGGCGAACGTGCTCTATCGGGAGGTGACCTTCCAGGCCATCTACGCCTTGAAGAGCGGGAACGTGTTCTTTTCCGGGGACCGCAAGAAGCAGTCCGAGGGACCCCAGCTCGCCCAGCGCCGCGTGCTGCAGTCTAAGATCACCGTGGCGGTACTCTTCCTGCTGACCTTCCTCGCCTCCGCCGTCGCACTCCGGTTCGGCCGGTCCTACTTCGACACCTCCCTCTCCACGGTCTACTTCGACGGGGCGATCATCTCCCTGGTCCTCGTGGTGCTCTTCTCGCTCGTGTGGATCACCGGGCTCCAAGTGGCGCTGCCCTTCGTGAGCTCACAGGCCACGACCGCCCTTCTCGTCCTTCCCCTCTCGGAGGAGGACGCATCCTGGGTGAGCTTCCTCGCCTTCATGCGGCTGTTCGATGCCCCCCTCATCACCGCCCTCCTCTTCTTCCCGCTCGTGGTGGGATACTCCCTCAACTCCGTCGGGGCGGGCCTCGCCATCGTGCCGGGAGTGATCGCCACGGAAGTGCTCGCGCTCGCCCTTTCGCTCCTCACCGCTCGGTTCTTCTCTCGGAGCGTGAGCGGCGCGAGCGGGGGGAGTTGGAGCAGCCTGGTCGTGCGGTGGATCTATCTCGTCCTCTGGACGATCCCGAGCCTCGTGATCACGATCTTCATCACCTTCTCCGTCCAGATCATCACCACGCTCGGCGACTGGCAGGCGAACGACCCCACGGCGCTCCAGTCGGTCTTTGCGCTCTTCCCCTTCCCGTACGGTTTCCTCTCGGCCTCGCTCTCAGGCACTCCCGGGACCGGGCTCCCCGCGATCGCCGTCCCGGTGCTCCTGGCCATCATCTATTTCGTGCTCGTGGTCTTTTCCATCCAGTGGATCCACGGAGCGCCGCTGGCGCTCAGCCGCATCTCCACCCTCTCTCCCGCCAAGCGAAACGCGGGGACGGAACTGACCCTCACCACTCCGGCCGTGGCGGTCCTCAAGAAGGACCTTCGGATCGCCTCCCGGACCCCGGCCTACGCCTTCCTGCTCCTGCTCCCGCTCTTGGATGCCTTCGTGCTGGGGCTCTTCACCTACTTGGGCTCGCCCGCCCCGTTCCTCGCCCAGCGCTACGCGTTTGCCGGGGTGACCGTCGCGGTCTTGCTGGCCACCTTCTTTGGACCGGTGTTCTTCGCGACCGAGGTCATCGGGTTCTCCATGACCCGGACCCTTCCGCTTTCCCAGCGGACTCTCATCTTCTCCAAGACCGGCCTCATCGCGTTCGTCTATCTCATGGCCTTCGCCGTCGTGGCCGTGCTGGTCTCCTCCCGGGTGTACGATTTTCCCTCGTTCGTGCTCTTCGCCGTGGTCGAGCTACCGGCGGTGGTAGCGGCCGCCTTCCTCGAGATCGGGGTGCTGTTGGAGCGGGCGAAGCAGACGGGCGTCCCCATCGCCTCGCTCTACAGCGGGGCATGGTGGACGACGCTGGTGGTCGTCCCCGGCCTCCTCGTGTCGATCGCTCCCCTGGCGCTCTACAGCTACGTCACCCTGCCCTACCTTCCGCCCCTTGGGTGGATGGCCGTCGTCTCCTTGGCCCTCGTGCTCATCATCGGCTCCATCGTCCTGCACGGCAAGAACGTGCCTGTCTGAAGGAGGGGAGCGATGGACGAGGTCCGGACCGGCTGCTCTTCCTGGACCTCCGACGCCTGGTGGGGGCGGGTCTATCCTGCGAAGACCAAGCCGGGCGATCGGCTTTCGCTCTACGCCCGCATCTTTGACTGCGTCGAAGTGGATTCCTCCTACTATCGCGACCCGGGGGCCTACCTGGTGCGACGTTGGGCAGCGGCGACCCCCGAGCCGTTCCGCTTCACCCTCAAGTTCCCCCGCGACCTCCTGGACCCGCGGCAACCCCCGGACCCGGATGCCATCTCGAAGTTCCTGGAGAACGCCCGGCTCTTGGGACCCAAGCTCGCCGCCGTGCTCCTCCAGTTCCCTCCCTGGTTCAAGCCTGGAAAGGCATCGGACTTCTTGGACCAGGTGCTGGGCGCGCTGGACTCTTCGATCCGCTATGCGGTGGAGTTGCGGGACCCGGGGTGGTTCACCGGCGCCGTCCGGGATCGGACCTTGAAAGCGCTGACCGATCGGAACGTCGCCCTCGGTTGGTCCTACCTTACCTACCTGGACGTTCCCCCAGAACTGACCACGGATTTTGTCTACCTGCGATTCATCGGCGACCACGTGAGCATACCGGCGGAGACGCACGGGGAGGTGCGCGTGGACCGTGGACCGGAGATCCGGCTGTGGGCCGACCGGCTCCGAAACGTGAGCGATCGCCTCCGCTCGGCCTACGTGTTCTTCAACAATCACTTCCAGGGGTTCGCGCCCGAGTCGGTCAACAACTTCCGACGCGCGCTCGGACTTCCCCCCTTTGACCATTCGGCGCTGGTGAAATCCACGGACCGGTCCGGGAACCGGGAGCTTCCGACATCCTGAAGTGGCCCGTTCTTTCCCTCCCACCGCACCTGAGGGGAGCGAGATGGCGAAGGGGAAGAGGGTTCGAGGGCGTCATGCGCCGCAAGATTGTCGCCCGGAGAGCTTGGTCTCCACCTTCGGGTACTCCCCACAGTTGTCCGAGGGTGCCCTGGTCCCCCCGATATTCCTTTCTTCCACGTTCGTGTTCCGGACCGCCGAGGACGGGGAGCGCGCCTTCCGCGCCGCGTACCATCTCAAGGGACCCAAACCGCGCACTCCCAGCCTCATCTATACCCGCCTCAACAATCCGAACCTCGAGATCCTCGAGGACCGCCTGGTCCTGTTCGAACCCGGGGCCGAGCGATGCGCCGTCTTCTCGAGCGGAATGGCCGCGATCACCACCTCCATCCTCTCCCTCCTCGAAAAAGGAGGGGTCGTGGCCTACAGCACTCCCGTCTACGGCGGCACAGACTTCCTGTTCAATCATTTCCTCCCCAAGTTCGGCATCCGAACCGTTCCCTTCCGGGCGGGGTCGGATGCGACCCAGATCCTCGCCCTCCTCGAACGGGAGGTCGGCCCTGCCGGCGGGGATGCGATGATCTTCCTCGAGACTCCGGCCAACCCCACCTGCGTGCTCACGGACATCGGTGCGGCCCGCTCCGCGATCGACCGGTTCTCCCGCGGGCGGAAGCACACGGTCTACCTGGGCGTCGACAACACCTTCCTCGGTCCGATGTGGCAGCACCCGGCCCAGCTCGGGGCCGACCTCGTGATCTACTCCGCCACGAAGTTCATCGGCGGACACAGTGACGTCTTGGCCGGAGCGGTCCTCGGGAGCCGGAAGCTCATCGAGGACCGGATCAAGGTGGGCCGGACCATATTCGGTACCATCCCCTCCCCGTTCGACGGATACCTCCTGCTCCGGAGCCTCGACACCCTCCAGATGCGGATGACCGCCCAACTCAAGTCGGCGGAGTCCGTGGCCCGTTGGCTCTCGCGTCAGGACGAGGTAACCGAGGTGCTGTACCCCGGCCTGCTCCCGAAGGGGACCTTGCAGCGCAAGATCTACGACCGGCAGTGCCTCCAACCCGGGTCCATGATCTCCTTCTACCTCAAGGGAGGAAAGCCCGCCGCCTTCCGCTTCCTCAACCACTTGCGGCTCGCGAAGCTCGCCGTGAGCCTCGGAAGCACGACGACGCTCGCGGAACACCCCGCCAGCATGACCCACTCGGACCTCGACCCCACGGAGCGGAACGAGCTCGGCATCGACGACCGGATGGTCCGCCTCTCCATCGGTACCGAGCATTGCCTGGATATCATCGCCGACCTGAAGCAGGCCCTGCGACAGACGTAGTACTCCGCGTGCCTTCGGGGAAGGGCGGACCCGGTGCGGGGAACGCCCCTTACGCTTCGGCAGGGGAGATCGCTGGCCGCTCCTTGGTGAACAACGGGTAGTTCGTCTCCGATGACGGGATCCGTGTGTCCCGACCCCGGAGGACCGTGAAGGTCGTCACCAGGATGAAGAGGGCCACGGTGAGAAGTCCCGCGACGTAGAACCAGTACCCCAACGTCCCGGTACTCGGCTCGTAGAAGGTATAGATGAACATCCCGAGCGTCCCGAGCGTAGCCCCGAGCCCGCCGAGCGTGGCCAGGAGGGTCCGGACCCGCGAGGATTCCTGGCAGAAGTCGAGGGCCAGGAAGCCGAGGACCACCAGGGGAAGGATGAAGATGGCGAAGAAGGGCTGGACGGCGGCGAAGACGGCGTCGCCCGTCGCTCCTGGGGCCGCGTAGATGCTCTCGTTCGATTCGATGTAGAATCCCATGACGGCGTTCGCGAGGAACGTGAGGATCCCGGTCCCGAGGATGGCCGCCCGGATCGGGTCGCGCCAGACCGATCTTCCCTTCATGTACGTGAGGGAGAGCGGGACCAGGAGGAGCATGGCCCCAAGGGCCGAGACGAGCATGGTGGTGTCATCGCTCGCCCATCCATTGAGGACGCCATTGCTGGCGGTGTTCGAGAAGAGGATGGGCGGGACCCAGGCCACGAAGGCTTCGGCCGTCTGTTCCACGGCGACCCCGATCATGCCCACGATGGCGACCCAGACCCCGATCCGGGTCAGCGTCCGTTGCGCCCGCGTGCCCTCCATCACCCCGAACCGGTGCGCCACCACCCCCACGATCCCGAGGATGAGGGCATACCCGATGAGGTGCGAGTGCGCTCCCATGGCGTTGCCGGCGAAGGCGGCGACGTCCATGCCGAAGTGGGCAAGGTAGCTCGCGAACGCCGGGGAGACCCCGGGGGAACCCCCGTAGAGGGAGAGCCAGAGGTTCGCAAAGAGCGCGAAGAAGCCGATGATCCCGGCCACGAAGGCGGAGATCACCGAGACGAAGGTCAGCCAGTACGTGGCGTCCATGCGCCGGAAGTCATGGAACGTCGGCAGGTTGCTCCAGGGAGGGATCATCCCGAGGACGTTCTTCTCTGGATGATAGCTGCCGGTCAACTTTCCGGGGTAGAGATAGAGCTCGACCAGGAGCGCTCCCCCCACGTCGGCCATCAAGAGCATGGCGGTGATGATGAGTGCGAGCGGGATCGGAGCGATCCAGGTGTTGAAAACCGGACGCAGATAGAAGAACCCCCCCACCGCACCGAGGACCGTGGCGGCCAATGCGCGATAGGAAAGCGGAAGGTCGATGCTCGGCTCGTACTTGTCGAGGTCGAAAGCGAGAACCACCATGTA
>JAKAOF010000056.1 GCA_021823345.1 Thermoplasmata archaeon | reverse complement strand
ATGCTCAGGGTGGCGATCTGGGGCTGGTCCACGGGCTTGCCGATCTGCGAGAGGATCCGAGTGTGGACCTCGCGCACATTGCCTCCCGCCTCCTTCACGATGTCCGCGGAGATCTGGTTGGCCAGCACGTTGTAGATCTTCCCGACGTGGTTGACGGGGTTCTTCCCGCTCGCCGCCTCGAGGCTCATGGGTCGATAGGGGGTGATGAGTCCATTGGCGCGGTTGCCCCGCCCCGTGGAACCGTCGTCCCCGTTCTCCATGGAAAGTCCCGTGACGGTGAGGTAGTACACTCCCCGCTTCACGTCATCACCGGTGTTGACATGGACGACGACCTTTCGCTTCGCCAGCTTGGCTGCGTTGTCCAGCACCTTGCTCTCGATGTCCTTGCGCACGTTCTCGTACTCGGAGGCGTTCTTGATCTCCTTCCCCACGAGGGCAGCGGCGATGGTCAGGGTGATCGTGTTGTCCCGGCGGCATCCCATGACCTTGACGTCCTCTCCGAGTGCGTGCAGCTGCTTCTTGTACTGGGTGGTAAGGAACTTCTCGGTCTGCAGCACCAAGTTCTCCGTCTCCGAAAGGGGCGCGAATCCGCAACCGAAGGAAGTGTCGTTGGCCAGGATGCCCTCTCCCGAGAACACCCCGCGAAGATCGACGGATCCCTGACCGAGACGGCACTCGAACTTGAGGTCCTTCTCGACGTTCACGTGGGAAACCACGCTCTGGAGATACTCCTTCGCAGCGCGGATGGAAACCTGTTCATACGGGAGCACTTCCCCATCGACCTTCGTGGTGGCCCGACCGACGAGCACGACGGTGGCCGGGGCGATGACCTGGCCCCCGCCGAAGGCGGGCGCGGCCTCTCCCCCGATGATGTGGGTCTCATCCGTGTTGTGGTGCAGGATCCGTCCGAACTTTTCCTTGTACATCCGGGAAAGTGCGCGGCTCACGGATTCGGAAATACCATCACAGATGCTGTCCGGGTGGCCGATCCCCTTGCGTTCCACCAGTTCCACGGGTCGTTCTTCGATGTATCCAAACTTCAGCGGCTCGGCCTCGATGTTTCTCTTCGCCATCGGCTACAGCACCGGGGAGGTTGGAACTGGGAGGAACTTTAAGGCTTTCGTAGCGGGGTGAGGACCCGGTTTTCGGGCCAACCGCTGGGAAGCGTGCACGTAGGGAACGCTCACGCTCGCCAGAGTCTCGGGCCGGACCTTGGTCCCACCACCCTCCCCGCTTGACTTAATATGCCCCGACGTTGGGGAGTGGACAGGTGCCACTGTAGCTCAGTTGGCAGAGCAGCTGATTCGTAATCAGCAGGCCGAGGGTTCAAGTCCCTCCAGTGGCTCGGGTATCCCGAGCCCGCCGTCCATGACCTCCGGAACGGAACGGGCGCCATCTCCACCCCCTCGGGTCCGAAGCACCCCCGAAGACCGGGTCTTTCGAGGAGAATCCTCCGCGCGCGGATGTCACGGCCTTCCCGAGCGAGTTCCCCCCGATCGGAGCGGCGGGAAGCGCGGTGGGTGGCGAACCAGGCGTCCCGTCGGCTTCGGAGATTCCAAAGATATTTAGACATCCCGGACTACCGATAGCTGTGCCGAAAGGAAGAAGGGCGGGAAACCAACCTCCGAAGGGTTTCAGCGTCAATCGCAAAGTGGGGCCCGGCCGCCTCCCGTTGCTGGAGGTTTTCCCCACATTGGACCAGATGCCGGCCTTCGCGCTCATCGCTGCCAAGGACCCCCGGGGAAAGGAATTCCTCGTTCGAACGGAGATCGAGGTCGTCAGCGCCGACATCTGGATGTACGTCGCCCCCACGGACCCGGCGGAGATCGGAGGGTTGCGGGCGCGGGGAGAGTGGAAGCCCGTGTTCTCGGGTTCGAAGGACGTCATCGTGGTCGGCCTCTCTCACGTGACGGAGAGCGCGGAGATCCTGCTCTACCTCGACATCCTCCACGAGCTCTGCCACATCACCCAACGCCACCGGGGCATGCCCCTGTGGGGCGGGGACTATAGCTACGTGGACCGGCCCACGGAAGTGGAGGCGTACCAGTTCGTGATCGATGAGGCACGTCGGCTGGGAGCGACCACCCCGTTCCTCCAAGAGTACCTCAAAGTGGAATGGGTCTCCGAAGAGGAGTACCAGCGGCTCCTGGAACGGATGGGGCTGCCTGGGAATTGACGAAAGCGCACCAGATGACCAGGTCCGACGGGGTCTACCGCAGTCAGCTCGAGTCGAAGCAGCGTTCTCCGCTCCGGCGGTTCATGCATTCTCCGCTCTTCGAACCGGTGCTGGCCGTGCTGGTGATCCTCATCGTGGTGGGCTCGCTCTACGCCTATACCGAGACCTGGCCGCCCATGGTCGTCGTGGAGTCGGGCAGCATGCAACATGGCACGAACGACGTCGTCGGCGACATCAACACCGGGGACATCGTCCTCGTGAAGTCGGTCTCGGACCCCACGACCATCCCCACCTACGTGGACTCCGAGGTGAGCGGGTTCACGAGTTACGGGGAGTACGGCAATGTGCTGCTCTATACCGCGCATGATGCCGCGGGGAACGTCATCAACAACGTGCCGATCATCCACCGGGCGATCGTCTATCTCAACTACACGGCGAGCGGGTTCTCCATCCCTTCGGTCTTCCCCCTCGCCTGCCCCCAGCAGTACGCCGTGGTGAGCCCGGTCGGTCAGCAGGGATGCCTCTCGAGCCCGTGGCAGACCGAGCGGGGGATGCTGATCCTCAAGAACGTGGGATGGCAGAACGTATGGGTCAACATCAGCCTCTCCTCGCTCTACCTGCAGGAGCCCTACTCCGGGTACATCACCATGGGCGACAACAACATCGCTCCCGGCACCCGGACGGGGCTCTATGATCAGTTGGCCTGCTATCCTTCCTGCCTCGTCAAGCCTGAGTGGGTGGTCGGAGTCGCCCGCGGGATGATCCCGTGGTTCGGGGCCCTCAAGCTCTGGATCGAGGGCCAGTCCTGTATCAGTCCCACGCAGTGCGTTCCGTCGCAGAGCTGGGCCTATCTCGCCGTCACGATCATTGCCATCATCGTCATTCCTCAGATGGCCCCGTGGGGCTTCCGGCATCTTCGGGCTCGGATTCGGAAGAGGAGAACGAAAGGCTCGAAAACGGAGGAAGCTTCCCCGTCTGATAGCCCTCCGCCCACGCCAGACCCTCCTTCAGGGTCGGAGGAATCTCCTCGATGACATCCGTCGCGCGGACCCCGTAGCTCCGGCGTTGGAAGAGCCTCACGGAGGCATGACCGATCCAGAACGCTCCGAGCCGGGAGGCCTGGAACGCGCTGAGACGGCGGGCCATGAGCGAGGCGACGATCCCCGACAGGACGTCCCCGGCCCCGCCCACGACGAGCGAGGGGTGGTGCATGACGTTCTCCCGGTAGGCCCGACCATCGGTGATGAGGTCCACGTCCCCCTTGTAGAGGATGGTGGCGCCGAGCTGGGCGGAGAGCTTCTGGATCTGCTCCCGGCGCTCGTTCCGCTTGACCGAAACATCGTAGCCGAGGATCCGGTAGAGCTCCCGCCGGTTCGGGGTCAGGAGCAGTTTCTCATGGATGGTCCCGAAGAGGGGGCGGCTCTCCCGCGTGGCGGCCAGCCGGGTCCCGTCCGCATCGAGGACCACGGGGATGCGCGGCAGGGCATGTCCCAGGAGGGAGGAGAAGGCCTGGACCGTTCCGTGCTCGTACCCCGCTCCGTTCCCCACCAGGAGGGCATCCGGGTGAAGGCTCTCGACGGTCTTCCAGAGCTCCTCGGCGTCGTTGGCGGAGAACACCCCGTCCTTCCCCACGCTCCGGACGATGAGGTCCGGGGAGAATCCGCGGATCACGGACGCGGCGGGCTCCGGGGCGATGATGTTGACCATGTCCACGCCGGCCGAGAGTGCCGCGAGCGCGGCGAGGGCCGGAGCGCCGGTGTACGGACCGCCACCCACCACCACGAGCCGCCCGCTGTCCCCCTTCGATGTCGAGAGGCCCGGTCGGGGGAAGAAGAGGTACTCTCCCGGGCCCGTCTCCTCGAGCGCTTCCCGGGGGAAACCGATGGAACGTACGGTGACCTCGCCGGCCGTGTCCAAGGTCATGCCCTCCTTCGGGACCTCGAGGGCGACGGTCCACTTGGGATGGAGCGGGGTCGCGGTACCGACCCCCGTAGGAAGGTCGACCGCGAGGACATCGACCCCGGACTCTTCGATCGCCGTGACGGCCGACCGATAAGGTTCCTTGAGCTCGTCCTTTCCGCCGGTCCCGATCATGGCGTCCACGATGAGGTCGTGCTCCTTGAGCCGCTCGGCGTCAGGGACCCCGATGTGGATGCCCGGGAAATCGACGATCATCTCGAAGCGTCGGCGGGCCGAACGCGTGCGGATGTTCCGCTTATGGACGATGAGCCACAGGTCGACCGAGAATCCCTTCCCGCGCAGGTAGAAGGCGGTGGCGAAGCCATCGCCGCCGTTGTTCCCGCCCCCGCAAACGATGGCGATGCGCCCGTCGGGAGGGGACTTTGCGTGCTTGGCGGCCTCCTCGGCCACGACCCGGCCGGCATGGTCCATCAAGGTGTCGATCGTGACGCCCCGCGCCACCGCATTCGCCTCGAGCACCCCCACGTCCGTGAGGGAGTAGGCCGTCATGTCGCCGGCGGGGGGGTGCCCGCGGGAGGTCCTTCGGGGGCTTGTCCAAAGAGGTCCACCGTCTGAGGCAGGAGCTTGCGACGGCTCAGGTAAGAGGCCTGCGTGCGAGTGTACCGGAACATGATGTCCGCCTTGTCTCCCTGGAAGGTCCAGGGACTGACGACCAAGAGGTCCCCTTCGCGGATCCACATCTTCTTCTTGAGGCGACCCGTGATCCGTCCCATCCTCGAGACATTGTCCTCGCAGACCACCCGGATCCGACCCGCCCCGAGGAGCTGGTTCGCGATCGCGTAGATCTGGCCCTTGTCCCGGCGGGGCAGGGGGAAGCGTCCGACTCCTTCGCCCCCATCGACGGTGGTCTCAACCTCAGCGGGGGGCGAGTCGCCTTCCTTGGGGGAATCTGCGGTGGGTTCTTCCGGGGAATCGTTGGGCCCTGGGGCTCGCTCTTCTTCCACGATGAAAGAGGAAGAGAGGAGTACGTATTTGAATGCAACCAGTCTTTTCGCCGCGCCGAGGGGCGCTAGACCGGGGTGAGCAGGGCTCCGGCGGGTTCCCCCTTGGTCCCCGCGGGGATCCATTGCGGCAAGAGGTCCTTCAAACGCGCCACGTCGCGGTCCCATTGCTCCCGATACGCCCGGCGGTGGAAGGTGGCGGCGGGGTGGAGCAGCGGGAACAAGGTCCCCCCCGACCATTCCCTCGTTTCTCCGGACAGACGGGCGAGGGGGCCGGCCGCGGGATCGAGCGCGTGCAAGGCCGAGCTCCCGAGGGTCACCACGATCTTCGGGGAAAGGAGCTCGAGCTTGAGGTCGAGCCAGGGTCGGCACGCTCGGGCCGCCTCGGGGTCGAAGACATTGCCCGGTGGTCGGCACATGATGACGTTGGTGATCCCGTAGGAATCCTCCGGGATCGCGAGGGTCTCGATCGCCGCATCGAGGAGACGGCCGGCCCGCCCGACAAACGGTCGACCCAGCTCATCCTCCTTGGCCCCCGGGGCTTCCCCGAGGAACACCACCCAGGGCGATGGGCTCCCTCGGTAAACCACCACGTTCCGGCGGCCCTCGGCGAGGGAACAGCGGGTGCAGGAGCGCATCCGGGAGACGGCTTCCGCCCACGAGGGAGCGTCCATCCCCCGGCCGGCGCTCAAAGTTCCTTGTAGGCGGCGTACATGTCGCGGAGCATTCGGATCCGGCCCACCTTGCCCCGCTTCATGACGTTCTTGGCGATGGCGCCCGAGTGGGCCTTGGGCTGGCTCTTCTCGGTCATCATGTCGTGGAAGACCTCCATCATGAGGCCGGGGTAGTCCGAGTAGATGCGGGGGTTCCACTTGACCTTCCCGACCTTGCGGAACTTCCGGAAATCTCCGAGGATGTGGGACGCTTCGAGACGCTGGCCATAGGCGCCCAGCGTGGAGGAGGAAGGATCCTTCTTCTGGACCGCCTCGAGCGCGGTCTCCGCCGCGAGGATGCCACTGCGGATCGCATAGTTCATTCCCTGGATGAGCATCCCGTTCGAGAAGACGAACCCCGCGGCATCTCCGGCGACCATGAACCCGTCTCCCCAGCGCAGCGCCGGGGCGCTCGCCTCGCCGTCCGCGATCAGCTTGGCGCCGTATTCGACAAGCTCCGCTCCGGCGAGGTAGGGGGCGATCGCGGGATGGGACTTGAAGCGCTCGATGATCTCGTGGGACGCCAATTTCTTTCCCTGGAGCGATGCGATGTTGACGATGATGCCGAGGGACAGGGTATCGGAGTTGGTGTAGAGGAACGCGCCGGCCATGACGCCTTTCGGGAGGTTCGCCATGACCCACTCCTGTGCCCGCCCGCACCCGGGAGCGACGTGGAACCGCCCGTCGATCGTCTCCCGGGAGAGCTTGAAGACCTCCTTGATGCCGAGCTCCGTGTGGTGCTCATCGAGGCGCTTCCTCGGGCGGATGAAGGTGCCGAGCGTGGTACGGGAGTTCGTTCCATCGCAGATGATCGTCACCGGGGCCCCGACCACCTCGCCCCCCTGCACGACGCCGTGCACCCGTCCGTTCTCGATGTTGAGCTTCTCCACCGGGACCTGGCTGATGACGGTGGCGCCGGCCTCTTCGGCCTTCTTCGCCAGCCAGGAGTCGGTCCGGGCACGGAGGACGCTGTGGGCGTTGTAGGGAGGCTGCGACCATCCGGCGTCCTCGTATTCGAAGGAGAGGGCCCGGTCCTTCGTGAGGAACCCGAGCCGCTTGGAGACGATGTGCCGCTCGAGGGGCATCTCCTCGCGCCACTTGGGGATCAGGGGATCGAGGTCATGTCCCCAGAGGATGCCTCCCGAGAGGTTCTTCGCGCCCGGTTCATCTCCCCGCTCGATGAGGAGCACGTTCGCCTTACCCTGGGCGAGGCGAAGGGCGGCGGTGCTCCCGGAGAGTCCCGCGCCGACGATGATGACGTCAAAATCGTCTCCCATCGACGGGGCCTACTTCTTCCGGGGGGCTACGTTCGTGGGCTTGGTGACCCCACCTAAGATCTCTTGGTAGGATTCGATCTGGCGCTGGAACTTCTCGGGGGTGGGGAATCCCTTCCAGACCTCATTGCCGAGGGAATTGCCGCTCCCCTCTTCGGCGCTCAATTGGATGGTGCCGTAGCGAAGGATCCGCTGACCGACGGACTGCTTGACCTCGATGCCCCGGACCTGGCGGAGCTGGATCTCATCAAAGTCCTTCGAGAGGATCCCCTTCTGGCGGATGAACCGGGTGTTCGTGAGGGCGAATACCGTGGTGGCCCGACGGAACCACCGCTCGGCGAGGAAGATGATGGCGATGAGGAGCAGGACCAATCCGACGATCACCTGCCAGGAATAGATGCTGGTGGCCCCCACCAAGCTCTGGAGGGAGGAGGGAGGGGTAGGAAGGAACCCGGCGAACTTCGAACCCGTGGCCGCTCCGAGCGAATTCCAGACGAAGAGGTTGTAGACGAGCACGAGGAAGAGCACGAGGATCGGTAGCGGAAAGTAGAGCCAGCCGGAAGGACGGGCCTCCCAGACGAATTCCTCGTTGGGACCGAGGAACGTGGCGGTCATCAGGTTCGGCAGTTTCTTCGGTACCGGCACCTGCGAGGTTGCGGGGGCGGTCATGGGTTGCGATTCCCGGGAGAGTTGCGACGGATATATACTGAAGGGACCGGTCCTCCGTTCCGGGTCGGCGGGCTCATATCGGACAAAAGCCCCGTACCGTGCCGAAGATCACGCCGC
>JAKAOF010000015.1 GCA_021823345.1 Thermoplasmata archaeon | reverse complement strand
GGGTCTGGGTCGCGGACCGCAAGATCGCCTCCGTCGGCATCGCCGTAAAGGACTGGGTGACCTACCACGGGTTCGCCCTGAACGTCTCCACCGACCTCTCCTGGTTCGAGAAGATCCACCCGTGTGGTTTCGAAGGGAAGATCATGACCTCGATGGAGCGCGAGCTCGGCGCTCGCGTGAGCCTCGCAGAGGTCGCTTCTCCGATACAGGAGGCCTTCCACCGGTTCATGGAATCCGAAGTCGAGGTCCCCGTGCTGTCAGGACAAGCTCGGACCCCGTGAGACCGGGCCGGCGGGGGTCGTTGACGCTTAGGGAGCTACGGTCGGTCCTGGAGGTGAGATCTCCTGTATGGACATCCCGGAGAGCGAGATGGTGCCGTTCCATTGGTTGCAATAGAAACCCCAGGTATTGAGCCCGTAGAATCCGGTGACGTTGAGCTGGAGAGAAACGGGGGTCCAAGTATTTGGATGAGCGAACTGAGCGCTCGTGACGGTCAATCCTTTTCCGAGCGGATTTGAGATAAGCAGGTTGTTGGATGGGTCCAGGCTGGTGGTCTTCATGGTGAAGGTCACATGGTAGGTGCCAGGGACGAGGAATGGATAGTAAAGGGCCCACATCAAATTTGTCGACTGGCCGGTCTCCGGACCGATCAACGAGCCGGAAGGGCCGTGGGCTCCATCGGGAAAAACACTGAACTCCGTCGAGGACGTGGACAGGCTCTGGTCCCAGGGCACGTAGTAATCCAAGGATCCCTGATATCCCCGCTCAAGAACGTACATCCCGGACGCCTCGGACACGATCCCCAGCTGCCCGAGCGAGTAGAGCTGCTCGGAGATGGTCATGACACTGGGAGCTCCCCAGAAAAAGAAGGGGGTGGACTGCGGCTCCCCGACCACATAATCGATGATGGCAAGCTCCCACTTCTTGGCGAGAGCATTCCATACCGGGTAGTGACCTTGGGTGAAGTTGGAGCCTAGGATCGAGTTGGGAGGCGCCATGGGCTGGCTGTACGGTAGGGGACGGGGAAGCAATTGCGGCAGGTTCTCCTGGAACACGACATAACCGTTGTCGGCGGGAACGTAGGAGATCACGCGGAGATACTCATTGTAGAACGTGTGGTTGTACATCGTAGCGTCTGACATGTCGTAGTTTGCGGGGCTCTCCGCATTCCAGGGGCCGTAGGGCAACAGGTACGTGCCCATCAGGATTGTGATCACCAGTATGGTCATACTGAGGATCAGGGGGCCTCGGTGTCCCAGCCGATGATACGGGAGCCGGAATCGGGACCCGCGGTACCGGGAGGTGTTCGAGGGGATAATCGAATTCGTTGGCCCACGGGCGATCTTACGGGCCTCCCGTAATGCGTCCACGGCCCCCAAGTACACGAACGGGACCACGATGGCAAAATACTGGTCGGTGAGAACGTACGGGTAGTAGTAATGGAACCACCCCACGAAGAACACGAGGTAGGCATACGGCAGGAGGAAGAGCAACCACCACCGAACCAAGGGGAGCAGTAGCACGAACGGGAGCGCCAAAAGAGCGAAGGTCATGAGCTTCAGATCAAAATCCGAAAGGAATGACCCTTGGTGGACCAGGGCCGCATTCGCCGTCACCCCCGCGGTGGCGAAGGTGTTGAGTACCTCCAACGCAGCAAAGTACGCAAGACACACAAAGAGCAGGCCCCAGACGAACTTCCTTCTCGACGGGGACGAAAGGGGAATCCAGTCCTCGTGACCCGTGAAGTGCTGGAAGAGCAGGACGACGGCCAGCATCAAGGGGAAGACCATGTAGGGGACTCGAACAAGCCCCGACAGCACAAACAACACGGCGGAGGCCCAGTACGCGTCCTTGAGGAAGAGGTAGTATCCAAGGACGAAGAGGAGGGGAAAGATCGATTCGAGATGGAAATCATACCAGTTCATCCCGCTGACATCGAAACTGACAAAATATGAGGCGGCCAAGCCGAGGGCGACGTTCCGATCGCCCACCCGTTCCTTCCCGATGGCGTAAAGCACGAGCGCCGGGGCACCGATGAAGAAGGACTGAAGGACCAGCAGTGCGGTGTAGTCCGGGTAGATCGCGAACGGGAAGAAGAGAAGGGCGGTCCCGTTCCCAAGTACATACCCGATGTAACTGAGCAGGTTCCAAGCTCCTTGTGTGTGATACGGGATCCAGATGATCGACATCTCGATCCCGAGGTCGTAGACTTGGGTCTGGAAGGAGTACATCCGGGAGATCGACAGAAAGGACCATCCGGCGACATAGACCGACAGTACCGTGACAAGCAGGGCCCAGTGCCAGTGGGGTACGGTCAGCCTGCGCAAGAATCGTGATTTCTGCGACGGAGTCGTTGGGTCGGTCTTCGACCTCGCGCGGAACAGTTCCTGGACTCGTGATGTGAGTTTCAAGTACGAGGTCTCCTCGGACGTCGGTGAGTCGGGGCCACCCTAATAAACCTCGCCTTCGAGAATCATGAGCGCATCGCTCCATTCTGCGGGCCAAGGGCGCCCGACCCTGCGTGCCCCCGACAGATTCGCACAGAACACAAGCTCAAAGAGGCACCGATCTTGGGATCTATCGAGGTTCGACCAGGGCGCGGACAATCTGGTTCCAACTCAACACCCCCTGAAGACCCTGCTCCCCCAATCGTTCGCGGAGGGACCCATCCGACACCAACTTGCGCAGGGCCTCCACAAAGGTGGAAACGCTGACGTCCGGGACGACGACCATGCCCATGGCTTTGAGGTCCTCGGGGCATCCAGCGGGGGTGGTGATCACGGGAAGTCCGTTGATCATGGCCTCGATGCGGGAGATCCCGAAGCTCTCTCGTTCGGAGGTCGAACAGAACACGGATGCCCTCGTGTATTCCTCCCGTACATCGTCGACCTCTCCGACCAGGGCGACCCGTTTACCCAGTCGTAGCGAATCGATGAGTCGTTGGAGGCGCTCCCGGTAATCGGGGTCTTCCGTAGGTCCCACAAGACGTAACTGCCAATCCGGGTGGTCGGTGGTCGCCTGAGCAAAGGCCTCGATGAGGATCTCGAGCCGCTTGATCGGCGCAATTCGGCAGACGGACAGGACGATGGGGGATCGAGGCGTTGCGCGGTAGCCGGTGGGGTGATGAAAATGCGGCGAATAGCCGTCCGGCACCATGGACAGCCGTGCGGGCCCCACCACCCAATCGCGGGCAATCGCCTCCGCACAACTCGTTTCGACCACGATTTGGTCGTATAGCCAGCTTGCAAGGATGAGGTAGGGTGGGGTCGTGTACTTTGTCAGTCGATCGGAGAACGGTCCACCCCAATCCATTTTGAGGATCCAGCGCGGCCTCGGACGGCCCCAGTGTCGGAGCCGTTCGATCGCCGTCACGAGCATCTGCCGTTTCCATCCTTTGATCACCAGTACATCGGTGATTTCGGGATTCCGGAGCACGGCAAGGGCACGGCGAAGGTCGCGCCGCATGTCGGGCCCTCCCTCACCGCATTCCTCAATGACCTCGACGTTCGGGATCTGGGGGACCCGGGAGGTGCGAACCAAGAGCATCGATCGATGGTGTTCCTCCGCAATGGCGATCGGGATCCCGCCCGGGTCCTTCTGAAGGTGGACGGGTTCGAGGGTCCCCCCCGGCCAATAGGTGAGCACCGTGCGGGACGGTCGCCCACGGGCTACCGGCTGGTCGGCCGACACTCCCTTCACGCTTTCCCTCACAGGGAACGAAGGCTATTAATCGACGGTACGGGCGTCCCGTTCGCCGCTGGGCCATCCCGGAGTTCCGCACGTGCCGAAGCGTCGGGCCCCGTCCTTCAAGCGGCGGCGCAGGTGGAGTTGCCGTACGGCTGATAGGGATCGGTTTGCAAGGTCAACACGCACAGGGTACCGGTAGTAGGTCCTGGGATGGCGGAGTAGGGGATGTACTCGCGGGTTGTGAAGTCGCTTCCCTGGACCTGGGGGAAGGAATGGCTCTGCAGCACCATAGGGTGTTCGGTCAAGAATCCGCTCTGGAGAAGATTCGCCAGCCAGATAGATAGCGGGGTCACATCCTCGAGTGGTCCGGCAAAGTCGACCAAGATCCCCTTGCCGACGTGCATCCATGCGACGTTCGTCCAATTAGCCCACGTGTTACCGATGGCCAAGTCCCCGGCACCGGCAAGCTTCGACACGTTCCAGAGCGCTGGAAAGATGGTGTAGGGATAGTCTATGCCCACGGCGGTTCCGAGGGCGGACGAAGTCGTGAAGATGGAGGGGGTCGTCGAAAACGTGGCACGCCGTAGATAGGTCGGGGAAGTGCTGGACGGCCCACCCCCCATCGTGAAGCTGTAAGGGACGAATCGTGCAGTTCCAAACCATCCCGAGTCGTTGGTCGGAATGGTCGACGAGAGCGAGTTGGGGAGGGAGCTGACCAGGTAGCCGATGGTATAGCCGATCCAAAGGACGCTTCCTCCGGAGGTGATCCAGTTCGCCAGCAGGTTGGTGTTAGGTTGTGCCACTAGGTCGGGGATCGCACCCGTCGCCATCACCAGGACATCGTCCGGAAGTGGCGGGGCTTCGAGGAGATTCACGAGCTGGGAGGTATTGACCACCGTGATCTCGCTGTCCGCATGACGGTACGCCGCTACCGTCGAAAAATGATCATCGATCCCGACCACTTCGGCAATCGAGGTGTACGAAGGATATGCGGGGTCAAGATAGACATAAAGATGCCAGCTCGGCACTCCACTTGGTTCCCAGAGGTAGCTCTGTACAAAGCTCGCACTGAAAGGGACCTGAAAGGAGGAATTAATGTAATACCCCTCGGGGGTCGTCGCGATCGACACCGTGCTGTTCACGGAGAGGGTGTTGTGAATTGGGGCCAGATAGATCGTAGCTTCGGACACGAGGATCACGATCAAGAACACGGACACGGCAACCTCGACAAACCGGGGTTTCGACATCGAGAAGAGCCTCATTTTGCCAAGGTCTCCAAACGACGCCACTTTCGCAAACGCCAAAGTTGTATTGCCCCTTGTCCCCAGAGGTGGTACGTGGCCAGCGAAGCCGGAACCGCCGTGACAGCAAGGACCAGGGCGGACCGGGCATACCAGTAGGGCAGTTGGGTAAGGATCCAGTCCAGCGAGGGTGTTCCAAAAAATAGTGCGGATGGTTCAAAATAGAACGTAGGTCCTCCCAACCCGAAGAGGTAGGCTCCCACGGTGGTGACCGTGAGCACGACCAATGGTATTCGCCCTTGACCGTAGACCACCGCAAGCAAGATAATCCAGGGAAGCAACCAGAGGACATACTGGGGTTGAAGGAATGCTAGTGGAATGCAGACGGCGGAGACGCAAAGGGTGCATATCCAGATCCCCTCCCAACTGAGCAGGCTCTCGGGTTTCCACCGATAGTACAACCACGCGAGCAAGAGCGCAATGCCCACCGCCAGGAACGTCACAAACGACTGAACTGAACTCGTGTTCAGCTCGAACCAATTCGCTATGGGTGATAGTTGTGGCAGGTCGAGGAATCCCCAGACCCCGAATCCTCCGAAAGCCGTCCCCCCCGCGTAGTAGGCCCCGCCAAGGCGTTGAACAAAGTAGCTCTGGATGACGTTTCCCGGGAGCACCGCTATTGCCGTGACCAGCGCGGATCCCATGATGAACTGCAACAAATCCCTTACAAAATTTCCAAGCTTGCGTCGGGACTGATACCACAGGGAGACCGCGAAGACCGGGAGGAGGACCACCGGGAACACCTTGAGGAAGATCCCGATGGCCAGTGCGGCTCCGGCAGCAGGGTAACGTTGGTGACTCAACAGAAAGTAGGAGGCCATCACGAAGAACACGGGAAGTACATCGTAGTCTCCGTGCACCGAACTCACGATGATGACGAGTGGGTTCAGCCACCATAGGAGGAACGCCCGTGTGGCGGCCTCCTTGGATCCGACGAATTCCTCCACGATCCAGTAGAGGAGTATTGCGGTGAGGAGATCGAACAGGATAAGGGGTAGCTTTTCCGCCACGGCAAAAGCCGGGGCGGCCAGGTAGGGTGACTGGATGTACCCAACCTGGGCGTTCATGATAAGAAGGCCTGGCCGGGTTTGGAGAACGAGGTTCAGCGGGTAAAATACGCCCGCCAACCGGGTGTTCAAGTTCAACAGGTAGACCCACAAAGGTGGGTAGATTGATGGATAGGTGTACGGACCCCCTCCATAGGCCATCGTGAGTCCGATGGCAGAGAAGTTCACGAGGTCCGGCTCGCCGGTGAGGGGAGCCAGAACAAGTCGAACGATGAGGCCCAAGGCCGTCAGCGGCAGGAACAGGCGCCGAAATCGTATGCTGGCCCACCGGATAGCGCAGTATGAGCGGACCCTTGCAAGTTGTCGCTTGCATCGAAGGGCCCCCAGAAAGTGTGGACGGGCGGCGATCTCTCGAGTTTCTACTTCGGGCACGGCAAACTGCTCTGGGCGCGTGGCATCCATGTCCAAGTTAAATTGATTCCTATGACCTGCTCGCGACCTAGGAAAGTAGTCAAATCCGGTACATATTCAGGACCAACAATTGGAGTCGTATCGCAGGTTTGACCCGCCGGCCCCCCCGTCAGGTTTGAGATCCTCACGGAAAAGCCTTTCGTGACCACGCGAGGTGAGAAGGCACGGGCCCCGCCCCACCACCGCTGTTCCCAATCGCGGTCTGAACCGAGGGGTGGGCGACAACAATCTTTATTTCTCTGAGCGAACGTGACCGCCTGTGTTGCCAGCTCATATCTGGAGCGACATGCACCCACATCATTTTCTTTTGAGGGGGATATAGCCCCGGAGGCATTGGAGCATGGAAGGTGAGGGAAGGTCCAGCTTGAAGCACGCCGAACTAGACCCGGGACCCTGGGGTGTGCACCGCAACCTCCGGGAAGTGGTCCCTTCCCTCTGGCGCGCGGAATGGTGGTGGTGGTGGAATCGGAGGAGAGCCCACCCCAAGTCGCTGTCCATGAAGCTTCCGG
Organism: Thermoplasmata archaeon; assembly: GCA_021823345.1. Classification (GTDB taxonomy): domain Archaea; phylum Thermoplasmatota; class Thermoplasmata; order Lutacidiplasmatales; family UBA184; genus JAJYEA01. Next base: position 27,759 of record JAKAOF010000015.1, on the reverse strand, counting down.
GGTTTGGGGAATACGTGACCAAGGACCCGGAGGAGTTCTCCTTCCTCATGTTCGCGTTGCATTCCTCTCGCCGTCTCTTCGACACCCTTCCTTCGGAGGGCGACATTCGTCGTCTCCTGGACATCCGAAGGGACATCGTGGAGCGACTCAAGTCGGGTTTCTCAAGTCAGGAGATTGATCAGTGCTCGACCGGCGGATGGCCCGGGATCAAGGAGGCCCTCCTCTACGTGTTGATCCGGAATGCCCCGGTGGATTTAGTCGTGGAAACGGGCGTGGCACAGGGGGTATCCTCCTATTTCATCCTCAGCGCGCTCGAGGCGAACAACCGGGGGAAACTGGTTTCAATCGACCTTCCGAACCGCGACCCCAAGGGGTACTCCTACCCAACGGGTGGGGTCAGGGACCGCGTCTACACCAAGTTGGGAAGCGATCCCGGGTGGCTAGTTCCTGCCGCGTTGAAGGGTCGTTGGGACCTCCAGCTGGGTCCGGCCCAAGAGATTCTACCGAAGCTTCAGGTGAAGCCGGATCTGTTCTTGCATGACTCGCTTCATACGTACGAGCACATCACCCTCGAACTGAACTGGGCGTGGGAGAGGTCCGGACCCGGGAGCCTGATCGCGTGTGACGATATGGACTGGAACAACGCCTTCACGGACTTCGCTACTCGACACCAGGAAGAGGTCACGGTAATCTGCCGTCGGAAGATCGGTCTTATAGCCCGGAAGGGAACGCCAAGGACCGAGATTAGGACCGTTCCGACATGAGCCACGTTCCGCGATCACCTGCGTTGGTTGCGTACCCGTTTGGGCGAGCCTCCACTCGCCACCAGGGAAGGTCCGGTTGATACCTTGCACGACGATCCTGGGGAAAAGCTCCGCACCCCTGTTCGTATCCTCCTATTCTATCACCGGGACACAAGGAACAAGTACCACGGAGAGGCCGTCTACGTCCGGCAATTCATCCTCGAGTCCCGCGACCGCTTTTCCTTGGTTACGATCGCACCGGGCGCCGGCGCGCTGACTCCCGCGCGCTTTTCTCCCCTCGGTGAGGACATCCTGTCCTCCCTGCGATACCAGCTTGGTGCCCTGTTCCGCTCACGAAAATTGCTTCCCCCCGATCGACGAGCGCTCGTGATTGTGGCGGACGTATACCTGTTCGTCATCCCTCTTCTGATCGCCAAGATTCGGCGGATTCCCTTGGTGTTCTTATGTAGTGACCTTCCCGGGAGATATGCGGCCTCCTTTGCCCAGTCTACCGGATCCGGAAGCCTCTCAGTCCGACTAGTCCGAGGCCTGCTGGATTGGTTGACCTTTCGCACCAGCGACGTCATTGTCGTGCGCACCGAAGCGATGCAAACCGCCATCGCTTCATTACTCGCACCACGTTCCAGCAAGGTACCGGTGCTGGTCGCACATCACCTTGCCGTACGTACGCCTTTCGAGGAGGCTCACCTACGAACCCAGTTGCGGGAGTGGGGGATTGAGGACTCCCTGCTGTTGGTATTCACCGGAGACTGTTTCTATCCCCCCAATGCACAAGCCGGGCGGTACATCCTCGACCAGGTGGCACCCACCCTGGAGAAACTGTTCCCAAAGGTGGTGGTGCTGCTTGCGGGACCGGGAAGTGACCGCCTCGGGGGAGGGGCAAGGCCAAATGTCAAAGTGCTGGGCATGGTGGATGATCTGAGCTTGTTGCTCTATGCAGCGCACGTGGGCATCGCGCCCATCCCGGTAGAAGGCGGGGTCAGTTCCAAGGTGATCGACTATCTGGCGCACGGACTCACCGTGGTAGCGACCCCTCAGGCGGCCGTCGGTCAGCCTCCTTCGGAGCGACTCTTGGTCTCTCCGATTGACGATTTTCCGGAGGCATTGCACCGTCTTCTTCGGATGGATGCACACCCCCGCGGATTCGAGGCGCTCACCAAGGAAGGGAAGATCCATGAAGTGCATTCCGAGCCGGTAGAGGAATCCTGGCGAGGGACCATGGGCACCTTGGCTCAGCTGGCGCGGAGACCAGGCGGGCGTCAGGAAATCTGACCCGCAAGAGAGCGATAGAGCTTCTGAGCCGCGGAAGGAAGTACGACTCCCAGCAACGTGAGCCCTATGAGGGGCTCTCGGGTCTTTATGGGATAGGTGGTCCGGAGTTCCATCAGCGAGCGGAGGTCTCGGGTGTACTGCCCACGGTCGGCCCTCCTTCGTAGGTCGAGGAGGGCTGTTTCCACAGCGATCACCGAGTCCACGATTCTAGAATACTCGGGGGGTTGTCCTTCCTTGAGCCGACCGGCGAGTCCGGAGAGTGCGTGATAATTTCTTTCAGAAAGATCCCGGGTCCCACCCGATGCCTGGTTCCGGGACTCCCGAGAAATCCGGGAAGTGTTCGCTCCATGGAGTCGGACGGTTGTCAACCGACGTGCATCGATCGTGATGTTCCAAGGGTTACGCAGGGCGAGCAACAATAGAAACTGGTCTGTGGCGAGGTCCGCTTGGGCCAGCCAGTCAAGATGTTCTTCCAACATGTCCCTGCGGATCGATATGCAGCTGTTGCTGAACTCGGGGTATATCCCCTCCAAGCGTGGAAGAAATGCCCATCGATCATGTCCACCTAGGCGTACCTGCCCTGCGGCTCGTAGGATCCGGTCCGTACGAGCCCGGAATATGGATGCCGGGAGCTGCCGCCCGTCCCCATCTGCAAGATTATAGTGGTTGTGATAGAAACCGAGCTGGGGGTCGTTCCTGAACTCATCGAGGACGGTCGACAGCTTCTCTGGTGCGTACGCGTCATCATCCTCCAAGAAGCATATGATGGGGGCTCGACACAACGGGAGGGCTGTAGCTATCTTCTGTCCGAGTCCGAGTCGTTTCTCGAGAACCATGCGGAGAGGAAGATTTGGGAGGAGGGGTCGCAAGTAGGCTTCCTCGATATTCGAAACCAGCACGACTTCGAACTCCTCCCGGGGCAGGCTCTGCTGGTCGAGGGAGACCAACGCACTATGGAGATAGGACTGGCGATCGTGCGCAGTCACGATCACGGACACTCGGGGAGAGGTAGAATGCGATGACTTGGGGGCGTTTTCCATGAATTCCGGGGTTCGGGTGAGCGAGAACACCACTTTGCCGCTTAACACTTGGGGAGTCGGACCCGCTTGCGACGGCATGGGACCGAAAAGCGCCCCCGGCACCAATGCATTTCCACTTCAAAGCAAAAGTTTATTACCTCATCCCAGGTGTAAAAATACACGAGGCATTACTTCGGCATGGCAGGAGCAGGCAGTCAGTGGGGGGTGTCATAGGCTGACAAGCTGCGCCGTAAATCCACATGGTGATGGAAGCAAACGCCGAGCATTTCGCAATTCACCGCCCCGTATCCTTTGAATTACCGCGTAACTACCTTTCCGACATCCCGGAGGGCCCGACCGACATGGCCGGGGTCTCGATCGTTATCCCCGCCTATAACGAGGAAATGCGTCTCCCTCAGACCCTTGAGAAGTACCTCTCGGTGCTCGAGCAGGAACCCCGTCCCTACGAGGTCATCGTGGTCGTGGACGGGGTGAAAGATCGCACCGCGGAGGTCGCCCGCCAGTTCTCGCACCGCGGAGTGCGGGTCCTCGAGTTCCCTCAGCGACTGGGCAAGGGGGGAGCGATCAAGGTAGGGGTGGACGGCGCACGCTACGAATACGTGGGGTACGTCGATGCCGATGGACCGGTGCTCGGTTCCGATCTCGTTCAGATGGTCCATACGTTGCCCACCTGCGACGCCGTCATCGCCTCCCGTTGGGTACGCGGGAGCAACATCATCGTCCAACAGCCCGTTTCCCGGGTCGTGATGGGCCGCATCTGGAACGCCCTGACCCGAAGCCTCTTGCTGCTGCCGGTCAAGGACACGCAATGCGGTGCCAAGTTCTTCCGCCGTTCCGTCCTCCGCTGTTCGCTCCAGTCGGTGTCGATCACCAATTGGGCGTTCGATGCGGGCCTGCTCTTCCATCTGCGCAAGAAGGGCTACCACCTCCGGGAGGTCCCGGTCACCTGGAACCACGTGGAGAACAGCCGGCTCAACCCCGGCACGGAGGTCCCCAAGATGTTCCTCTCGGTGCTCGCAGTTCGAGTGATGAGCTTCCGGTTCGCCTACCTGATCCCGAAACCCCTGGTGCTCAAGTTCCAGCGAATGGTCAACGGGTAGTGGGTCCGGTATCGCCGGGTTCCCTATCGCGTGGCCCGGAAGTTGTATCGGGCAGGTACCCGTCGTTTGAGGGGCGTCCAGAATGAACAGTGCCGGCATTTGAATCCGGCGATCACGCGTCCCCCGTCGAGCGTCTCGTTGTAGATCTCCTGGATGGGTTTGTGGCACACCGGGCAGGTCCGCAGGGGAGACCGGGCGGGCCGGGAGGCATACCGCACGTCCACGGCGATCCGCTTGGAGGAGAGCAGCACGGAGCGCATCCGCTCCTCGCTCACCCGATACTTCTTCTCCTCCCCCCGCAACTGCTCGACGACCTCATCGTGGAGCCGTCGCTGAGTGTCGATCGAGCCGCCGGAGGAATAGAGGGCGCGCAGCGCGAGCGCCTCGATCACCTCGGGAGAGGCGAGCTCGTAGTCCCCGAGGGACGGGGCCATCCGCCGGGCCTTCCTCGGGCGCTCAGTATCGGCTGAAGCCTTTGCCTTCCCTCGCGGCAATTTCCTCCTCGTAGAAGAGCCGTGCGAGCTCTTCCTCCTTCTTTCCCACCGGGATGACCTCCCGGGACTCATCCGTAAAGTACCCCACGATGGCTCCCGCGGCCGCCAGCCGGGCGGCCCGGCTCTTGAGCCGTGGCGAGAAGCGCGGAGAGTTCGTCCGTTCGAGCGCCTTCTCCGACACCGTCCGCAGCGATCCGTAGAGGTTCCGGGTGAGCGCCACCCCCTTCTTCCGCCACTTCCGGGCGAGCGGATGGCCCGTCTCGATGGCATGGACCAGGGTCAGGTGGTCCCGGATCTGCTGGGCGCGGGAGAAGTCGATCTCTCCGAGCTCGAGCCGCTCCGCGCTCGACTCGACCGCCCGGAACCGGGCCTTGGTCATGCGGTGGAATCGCAGCAGCATCCGGTCCTCGAGGGCCGCGAAGTTGGGATCCGCGATGGTCGTCCAATAGTCGCTCTGCCCTTCGACCCGGACGTTGTAGTTCACGGAAAAGTACGAGGAGAAGATGTAGGGACCGATGGTGCCGAGCGTCGTCTCCCACTTCACCGGACGTTGCTCCATCACGAGCTTCAGGGGCTCGACCATCCCCCGGTACTTGAACCAGTCATTGAACTCCGGCACGATGAAGTTGAACGTCCGGCCCCGGTAGTAGGACCCCACCCGGAGGAACTGGGCGGGGGTGATGCCCCCGCAGTACCGGTTGCGTCCCGGGAGCCCATGGGGCGGGATCCCGGCCTTGGGGTTCCCCCGGATCATGTCGTCGATGGCGAAGGTCTTCCCGGTGCCCGGGGGACCGAAGAGCGCGAGCGAGAACCCGCTCGTCCCCGTGGACCGGCCGGTCGGAGCGAGGAGCGGAACGTCACAGAGGGCGTACTGATGCAGCAGTCCGATGAGGATGTCGACGTAGAGCTCTTCTCCGAAGAGCTCCTTCGTGTGCTTGGCAAGCTCGGCGAGCGAGAAATCCCGGGCGAACTTGAGCGTCTCCGTCAGCCGGTCGTTCAGGAGGTCCTTGAGGTAGAGGAAGTACTCGGTGTCCATCTCCCGGAGCTCGATTCCCTCGTTCGCGGGACCGGACATGGGGAGGTCGCTCCCCTGCTCGGGCGCTTCCAAGGTCGAACGGAGGAAGCCGAGGAGGTGCTCCTCGCTCGTGGGGACGTAGGTGCGGTCTTCCCGGGTCGCGGCCACCTCCTCGAGGAGGCCCACCCGCTTCAGGCGTTGGAGCAACCGCAGGGGATCGGTGAAGGCCTTCTCCTGCAGCAACCCCATGCGAAGTTCCGAGAGCCGGAAGGAGGGTCGGGCGTTCCGGGTGCCGCGGGACTCCTGGTGCCTCCGCGAGGATTCGAGCAGGTCGAGAACCTTGCGGGCCACGGGCACCTCGTCGTCCGCCAGCTCGAGGTCGGGACTGCGGCCCGTCGCCACCCCCATCGCCACTGACCTTGACAACCTCCGAGCCTATATCTACTGTTGGGTCCTTCTCGGCATCGCATGGGGTCTGGCTATTCCTCCTACGAGCGGGAGCTCAAGGGGATCATGGCGGGGGATCGCACGCTCCTCAACCGGTACCGTCGTATCGCGACCACGGTCGAGACCCTCCATTCCCTGGACCAGTTGGAGGAACGTCCCTTTCTCGTGATCCGGACGGCAGGTTCGCACGGTTTCGATCTCCTCGCCCTCCGGGACGGGGTCGCCCTCCCGATCGAGGTGAAATGCTCGGGGGAGGAGACGATCCACTTTACGGCCTCCCGAGGTCGGAACATGGAACAGTACGAGCAACTGACCCGCCAGACCTTCCGGGCCGGCCAGGTGCTGCTCTACGCGTACCGCCTCATGGGGATGCGGGCCGAGGACCCCTGGCGGCTCTTCCGGGCCTCGAACGGCGACACCAAGGGGGTCGCCCGCCTCATCGCCAACCATACTCCCGAGATCGACGCGACCAGCCAGGGAAATCAGGTGCTCCGCTGGAAGGACGGCATGCCGCTCCTCGCTTTCCTCCACATGGTGCTCGAGATCTCACAATGAGCGTCTTCGTTCCGGCCGTGGGACGGACCCCGTTCGGCAAGCGGACCGAAGGGCTGGTGGAGCTCCTCGCGCAGGCGGGCCGGGAGGCACTGGAACGGGCTCCGTCGGGGGCCGTCCCCGAAGCCCTCTTCGTCGGGTGCATGGCCCCTGGGCCGCTCGCGGGGGTCGAGAATCTGATCCCCAAGTTGGCCGATGCGCTCGAGCTCTCCGGGATCCCGGGGTTCCACATCGACGCCGCCTCGGCCTCGGGGGCGGCGGCGTTCCAGTCGGCCGTCCACGCCGTCGCCTCGGGGTCCTTCGGGTCCGTCCTGGTCGTGGCCGGGGAGAAGATGACCTCCGCACCGCTCACGGAAGTGACGACCACCCTGGCCCATTCCCTGTCCACGCTCGAGGTCCTGCACGGAGGGACCATGCCCTCGATGGCGGCCCTGGTCAGCCAATCCTACCTGGACCAGTTCAAGGTGCGGATCGAGGACGTGTCCCTTGTCACCGTGCTGAACCGGGAAGCGGCGTCGAAGAACCCCTACGCCCACCTTCAAAAGCCCGTGAGCCGCGACGAGGTCAATTCGAGCCGCATGATCGCATCCCCGTTGCGTCTTCTGCATGTTGCCGCCGTCAGCGACGGGGCGTCCGCGGCCCTCCTCAGCCGTGGGGCGTCCCCGGTGGAGGTCATCGGGTGCGGGCAGGGCACGGACGTAAGCGACGTGGTGATGCGGGAGACCCTGACGGGGTTCCGAGCCACCCGGCTGGCCGCCCGGCGGGCGTACGAGGCGGCGGGGATCACTCGAAAGGAGGTCGACGTGGCGGAGGTGCATGATGCCTTCGCACCGTTCGAGCTGATCGATCTCGAAGACGTGGGGATCTGTGGACCTGGAGAGGCGCTTGCGTGGATGGAGAAGGGTCATGGCTCGCCGTCAGGGATCGTCGCCGTCAATCCCTCGGGTGGCATCCTGGGCCGGGGACATCCGGTGGGGGCATCGGGTCTTGCGCAGATCGCCGAACTCAGTCTCCAATTGGAAGGGGAGGCGGGCAAGCTACAGGCCGGTCGGCGCCGCCTCGCCCTCGCGCAGTCCGTGGGAGGGATGGGCTCCCACAACTTTGTGACCTTGCTCCGACACCACGGTTGAGCGCGCCAGTAGGGCGATGGAGACCGGCGAAACCCCGCCACGTCACTTTTATAGGCCAGGCGTCCATGAACTTCCCAGATGAGATTCTGGACCTGCCTTGCGGTCCTGCTGGTGGCAGGCGTCCTTTCCTTTACAGGAATCGTTGGTGGGGGGTCCGTGCGGAACATCGGGACCCCCGCCGCTACGGGGGCGGCGACCGCACACCCCGCCAAGACCGCCTGGGACTGCGGCTCGAACGCGATCTCTCAGGGTTCCTTCTACGTGTGCGCCTACATCATCAACCCGATGGGCGCGACCAACGTTCCTTCGAACCAGTCCATCACGCCCAGCAGCGACAACCTCGGCTCGGCCGTCTCCATGAGCACCGCGGGCCTCGCGACCATCGATATCTCTTGGCATTGTTCCGGGGCGTTCCCGATCGGCAAGGTGACCTTCGATATCCTGCTCTATGGGTTCATCATGTTCACCTGGATCCAGTCACTGCCGTCGGCGTGCACCGCGACCAACCTCTCGGGGTCCACCAACTTTACGGATTCGAACTTCAGCGACTACGGGCTCATCCTGTCCGGGGTCTACTCGGGTTCCATCGTCTTCTATTCGGCCAACAACACCCAACTGGGGTCCGGGGTACCTTTCCTCATCAAGATCGTCTCGCCCTACAACCCCCTTACCATCCTCGTGCTCTTGCTCATGATCGTCGGGCTCGTCGAGATCTTCTACCTCGCCCGGGACTTCCTGCGGATCCGCAAGAAGTTGCGTGTCGCGAGGGAACAACGGGCGGCGCTCAGCCGGGGGTTCCCCCCCTCGCAGGATCCTCCAGGAGGCCGATAGGACCGTGGCGGAGACCGTATCCGGACCGGTATCGAGCGCGGTGGTCCTCGGCATCGTGATCGGGCTCTTGCTGTGGTTGATGAACTACACGGACCCCGTCACGATGATCTTCATCATCATCGTGCTTGCGGTCCTTCTCGGGGTCGCGGTCGGGATCCCGGCCCGCCACTTGATCCACAAGCTCGCCGCGGAGCGACAGGCGTTGGCCGCCTACCATGCCATTCCCTCTCCGGCGGGCTCGGTCGTGCCTTCGGGCACGCCGACGTTCACGGCGGCTCCCGTAGGGGCCGCCGCTCCGGCCGCCGTTCCGGCCGCCGCCGCGGCTCCCCGGGGTCCTCCCGCTCCCTTCCCGCCCTGGCCGCTCTTCGAACCCCTCGTGTTCTTGGAAACCTCGATGGAGAAGGACCTCCTGCAGATGGCCCGGAACGCGGAGATCCCGCCCGACCGGCTGCTCCTCCTGCTCGCCTTCAGCTCCGACTATGCCCTTCAGGAGCTGGGCCTCGGCGGGGTGGAGACGGTCCGGATCTCCCGGGTGGAGGCCGAGGACGTCGTGCCTCCCGGGGACCTCGACAAGATCGGATACCTCATCGAGAAGCACCTCAGCCGGGGCACGGGGTACAAGGTGGTGCTCTCCTCGATCGAGACGCTGGTCGAGGCGAACGGCCCGAAGAATGTACGGCGGTTGCTCGACGTGGCCCGGGAGGTCGCCCAATCTTCCCGCGGATCCGTCCTCGTTTCGCTCGACCCCAAGGCATTGACCAAGGACCCGGTCGCCATGCTCACCCGGGGGGCGGCCATGGTCAAGGCCCCCCCGGCCTGAAGGGAGCGGCCCCGTGGCGGATACCTCCACCGAGCGCGCTAAGATCCTCGTGGCCACGGAGCTATCGGTTCCCCCGGCGGGCTTTGTCGCCCCGCATCGTCTGGCCGTGGTCACCCTGGGGGATGGTCGCCGACGGATCGCGATCGTGGACGGCCCCCTGCCCGTCGCCGGCTCGGCCGGGACGCTCCGCACGGATCCGGAGGGCCGGACATGGTGGACGACCGAGTGAAACCCACCCCGCTCGCGCGGGTGATCGAGGTCCGCTCGGGAGAGGACGTCGAACGGTATCTTCCGGCTCGTCCGGAGGGCACCCACCCCGCGGGACCTCACAACGCACCGGGCGGCGGGGTGCTGGTCAGTTTTGGGCCCGTGGATGCCCGGACCGCGCACGACCTTCACCGGGCGCTCCGGAAGGAGAAACTGTGCGGGTCCACCTGGGTCCTCGACCCGATGCGCTCCAACGAGCCCTGCCTGTTCGCCTGGGTGGACCCCGGGGCTCTTCTTCCCTTGCGTCGTTCGGGCCGTAGAACGCGTACGGATCGGTCCATCCAGGAGATCCGAGAGGTCGTCCAGAACTACGTCGCCGCGGAGGAACGCGTGGTCGCGCTCGCCGGGGGTCGGGAGCTCCGGGTGGGGGGACGGGCATTGGTCATGGGCGTGCTCAACGTCACTCCGGATTCGTTCTCCGACGGGGGGGACTTCTTCTCCACGGATCGGGCCGTCGCCCGCGCCCGCCGGATGGTGAAGGAGGGTGCCGACCTCGTGGACATCGGGGGGGAATCGACCCGCCCCGGAGCATCCTGGGTCAGCGCGGAGGAGGAGGAGCGGAGGGTCCTCCCCGTGGTGAAGGAGATCGCCGAGGGGCTCTCCGTCCCGGTCTCGATCGACACCCGACGGCCCCGAATCGCCGAAAAGGCCCTGCGTTCCGGGGCGTCGCTCGTCAACGACGTGGGAGGCCTGCGGTCTTCGGCCATGCGCAAGGTGGTCCAGCGGGCGGGGGCGGGGGTGGCCGTGATGCACATGCGGGGAGAACCGTCCACGATGCAAATGCTCACGCGCTATGCCGACCTGCGCGGGGAGGTCTTCCGTTTCCTCAAGGAGCGGACGGAGTTAGCGCGGGCGGACAAGATCTCCGCCGACCATCTCATCGTGGACCCCGGCATCGGGTTCGGAAAATCGGTGGAGGGCAACGTGGACCTCCTCAGTCACCTGGGGGAATTCCGAGCGCTGGGCTACCCGGTCCTGGTCGGAACCTCCCGCAAATCCTTCCTTGGACACCTGTCGGGAGGAGCCGTCGTTACCGACCGGCTCGAGGCGTCCCTCGGGTCCGCCGTGGTCGCGGCGCTGCATGGCGCCGACATCGTCCGGGTGCATGATGTCCGCGAGACCGTCCGGGCCCTCACGCTCGTGAACGCCATCGCCGATGGGCGAAGCCCCCGGCACTGACGGGTGAGCCGTCGGAACCTAGGCGATCTCGCCCGCCCGGAGGAGCGGTTTGCCGTCCACCCGGACGTTGCACTCGCCGATCGCTAGCCACGACAGGAACGGACACTTGTTCGCCCCGCCCTGCCAGTGGTTGCCCCCGACCGCGACACAGACCACTCCCCGCTCCTGGTCCTCCATCTGGGGAGCGTGGTGCAATCGGGGGTTGAGCCCGATGGACAGGAAGGCCGGCTGGTCCCGGCCCTTGGGTGCCGCGGCGAACGGCTTCGAGAACTGTTCCCCGCCGCTTCCGTAGCGGAAGTCCACGAGCCGGCCCCCGCGGAAGGTCCATTCGCCTCCCTCGGCGGGAAGGCCCTGAAGATAGCTCGGGCGGTTCGCCCGCACCAACCCCTCCGCGAACGTCTCATCCACGGTGACCGAGGCCACCCCGGAGGGGACCGGGGTCATGTTGTGGCCGGCGGCGATATCCTCGGGACCGACCACACCGTCGTCCACGTCCGGTCTTCGTCCTTTGAGACGCAGTTCGAGGTGCGTTCCATTCGGATGGTCGATGGTCACCTTCTTTCCTCGCCGGAAGGCTTCCGCGATCCGCCGACCCTCGCGGACCATCCCCTTGGGGTCGACCAGCGTGGCTTCCGTGAGTTCCGTGCGCCACCCGGCTTCGTCCACCCCGAAGTTCTTGGCTTGGTTCTCCCCGACCGAGGCGAGGAACATCCGAGCGCCCCGAAGGTGCGCCTTCTCCGCACGAGCGTACCACTCATGATTGTAGGCCGTGAGCGCCATCCGCTTCTTGTCGGAGAGGGACCGGAACTGGGTTCGATCCGCCGGACCTTGCAAGAAGACGTAGGCGTGGGTCTTGGAAAGGAGCGCCCATTCGTGGCTTCCCACCACGCCCAACGCCTGCGCCGGCAGTTCATCCGCGCTCTTCCAGAAGGTGGCCTCGTCCTCCACGAGGAGGAGGGGATGCGCTCCCAGCCGCCGCGCTTCGAAGACAAAGGCCGTCGCGTACGCCATGGTGTGGGGCCAGGTCTCGATCGCCACGTTCTCGCCACGTTTCACTCGCAGGGTGTTTCGCAACACGTGCGAGGCCACCTGGTTCTCGATCGGGGTCTCGGAAGTGGAGCTCTTGTTGGCCATGGCCCTCTCAGCGGAGGGGGTTATTTCAAGCCGACGTAGTGCCCACAAAACTCTCGGGAACCCCGTCCTACGGGGTCAATAGGCTCGCCCGCGAGGGGTTATGGTGGCCCATGCCCTCGAGGGAAGACATGCACGACATCACTTCCCGCATCGAGCGCGAGGTCGGTCTCCCCGGCCTCATAACGGCCCTCGCCGAGAAGATCCCCGCGAGCGACCTGCAGTCCGTGCTCCTCGAGGTGCATCGCCGTCGCGCCAAGGCCCGCTCGCCCCGACAGATCCTGCGGGAGTACGAGCAGGGGCGGTTCGTGCGTCCCTCGCCCCTCGAAGCCCAGAAGTTCCACGCATGGGAGTCCGTGGCGTGGTCCCATCTCCCCGCAGAGTTCGAAGCGCTCGACCTGTCCCCCGTCGTCCCCTCGGGGAGCGTCTCCGCCCTCGGCCCCGTGAGCCAGGACTGGGTGGTGTCGGCCTCTCGGAACCTCGACGTGGTCTCCGACGTGACGAACACCCTGGCGCTCGAGTGCGCCCTCCGGCGCCGCAAGGTGGGCCGGACCGCGGAAGGTCGGGAAAAGCCCGTCCATCTGGCCGCTTCCCAGCGCGTCGTGCGCGCCCAGCACTATGACGACCCTACACAACTTTCGCATTTCCGTCTCTTCGCGCTCTGCAGCGCAGGGCGGGATACCGGGGACCTACGGTTCGAGCGGGAAGCACTCACGACCCACCTTCGCTTCTACCTCCCAAGCCTGCGTGCGTACCTGGGGCCCGCGGTGGACCTCCAGGTCACCCTTCGTGACCTCGCCGACCCGCAGGTGCCGCGGGAACCGATCCGCCAGGCCGCCCTCCAGGCGGCCTCCTTCGACCTGGGGAAAGTGGAGTGGACATGGATGACGGACCACACGGACGTTCCGGGCTATTATCGGGAATTCCGCTTCCTCATCTCCGCCCGGGCTCCGGGGGACGAATGGATAAGTCTCGCCGATGGGGGGCCCACCGATTGGACCCAGAAGTACCTGAACAACCGGAAGGAGAGGCTCTTCATCAGCGGGCTCGGCAGCGAGAGGCTCTGCACCCAGTTCCCGAGGCCGCTTGTGTCCCAGGCCCCTGTTGCTCCCCCACGTCGATAGTTTCTTCCCTGAAATCACTTGGGTCCGTAGGGAGGAAGGCCCGACCATTCGAACATGACCGAGCATACGGAAGCGCGGAAGCGATGGGACTTTTCGGAACGGATCGAGGTGACCTTCCGGGACCTGGACCTCGCCGGGCACGTCAACAACGCGGTCGTCTTCACCTGGATGGAGACCGCGCGTCTCCACCACTACATGCAGGCCTCGGGGCTCGAGGACCCGATGAAGATCGACTTCATCCTCGCCGAGTCGAGCGCCCGCTATCTCGTTCCCGTACGGTTCCAGCACCAGGTGCTCGTCGAGGTGGCCCCCTCCCGGGTGGGGCGCACCAGCTGGGAGCTCATCTATCGTTTCTCGGACGCACCCACGGGAACGATCCTCATGCGCGCCCGCTCCGTCCAGGTGGCCTATGACTACCGGACCCTGCAGAAGAAGCCGCTATCCGACGACCTCCGGGAGAAGTTCCTGCGCTCGCTCATCCCCGCGGAGAGCGAAGGCTGGCCCGCCTCGGAGAAGTGAGTTCCCATAGGGCGTCCCGGAGGGGCTTCCGCCCCCTTGGTGGAGACCCTTAGGAGCGTTACCAAAAATAGTAACACATAAATATCTCCCGGCCTATAGGTCCGTCGGAGGACACAGATGTTCAGCCGGCGCGAGAGAGATTTTCTGTCGCTCCTGCTCCAAGCGGAAGAGGGGAGAAGCTCCCGTCCCGGGGCGACCCTGGCCTCCTCGTTCCCGAACCCCACCTACCAGCGGAAGATGCTCTGGGGCATCCGTAGGAAGGCGGCGGAGGCGATCCCCGACCTGGAACTCTACCTCAAGGTCGCCCAGGTGCAACCCAAGGTCCTTCCGGCGGAACTTCCCCGGGGCGGGGGCCATGTCCCGCTGGCCGAGGATCCGTTGGTCACGCTCCTTCACAGTGTTCAGGGCCTGGGGTCCCGGTTGGTCCACCGAACGTCGAAGGACCCTTCCCAGATCCCGCCCGGACCGAGGAGAGAGTGAGAACATGTTAGGGGTCGGATGGGCATCGCTCGCTGTCGCCGGAGTGCTGATCGTGTTGCTGGTGGTCTTCTACGTCTGGGTCTACCTGCGCAACAAGTCGATGGGGAGGGCAGGGATGGTGTCCCGGTCCCGTCTCCACTGCCCGAAGTGCGGGGAGACCTTCGACTACGACTACATCCCCGGGGCTTCCGTGACCGCGCTCCGGCTGGGTACGGGCCGGTACATGGCCTGCCCGCTCTGCCACAAGTGGTCGACCTTTGAACTCCACGCTACTCAGGTTTCCGCGGCCAAGAGCTGATCTCGCCGCGGCTCCGTCCGGGACGGTGAGGGGCGAGCGCTTCAGTGCATCTCGAAGAAGCGCACGCTCACCCGGGACTTCCACGTCACGGTGAGGGCGGCGACCAGTACGGCGAGCGCCCCGCTGAGCACGTCGAGGAGGAGGAACGGCGGGGTGGTCACGAAGGCGTTCACGCCGGACACCGAGGCGAGGTTGAGCAGGTCCACGCCGGAGACCACGGCCCGGGGAAGGAGGCACACCCACAGGAGGGCCACGAGTCGGCGGCCCCCCTGGAACCACTTCTTGCCGTCGGCGTACTTCCCGATCCGCATCCGCCGGCCGATCACCCGTCCGGCTCCGACTCCCGCCAAGAGACCGAGCAGGATGGCGGCGACGGAGGCCGCCAGATAAAGGACGGAAGTGAACGTCCCGTTGAGGGCCTCCAGGAAGACGCCCCCGACCAGGCTGAGGAGAAGATAGCCGTAGAGCAACGGGGAGGCCCAGAACAGGACGGTGTATCGTCTCGGCTGGAGAAGGCGCAGGTCGATCACCAGCAAGAGGAAGACCAAGAGGTCCCCGATGAGGAGGAACGCGGGAACGATCGCCCCGCAGTTCACGCTCGAAGGGCAGTAGGTGGCGAGGGACACATTCCCGTCCACGCGTCAGTCGGAATAACGCTTCCGAACCCGAGTCGGCGACGTGGGCTCCCGTGATCGAGTTCAGGTCGTGGACGCGGGAGGGTCCGGCCGGGCCGACCCGCGCCCCGGGCGGAAGATCTCGCTCCGGTAGAGCACCGGGATGGCCACGACCGAGACGACCGTCGCCAGGGTGGCCATCAGGAAGAGGCTCTGGGGGCCGCCGCTGGCCAGGACGAGGGCCCCTACCAGCGGACCCGAGCTCCACATGGTGGAATTGACCATCGAGAAGAATCCGAGGTATTCGGCCCTCCGCCCCTCTGGCGCGAGGTTGCCGACCCAGGCCAGCATGGCGGGGTTCATGAAGGCGAAACCCACCCGGTACACGATCTGGGCGGGAAAGAGCTCGGGCCAGAACGTCGTGAAGAGGAAGATGAACATGGCCCCGAGGCTCACGAGCGCCCCGAGGAGCATGGCCCGGATCTCCCCCAGTCGGTCCACCAGGCGTCCCGCCGGGACCGAGATGAGGGCGCCCACCGCCCACCCGGACAGTGCGATGAGGCTGATGTCGAACGCCGATGCTCCGAGGAGGAAGGCAAAGGCGCCGTAGAAGGAGACGACCGCGCCCCACCCGATCGCGCGCACCGACACGGCGAAGGAGAACACGCCGAGGCTCCGCATCTCGCGGAGCGGTCGGGACGGGGGCGCCACCGGTGCTCGGATATCCGGGAGCAGCAGGAGCACCGTCAGGAACGCCAGGACCATCACCGTCCCGGCCACGAGGAAGAGCGCATTGAACCCATAGACCCCGATGAGGAATCCCGCGATGGGGAATCCGATCGCCGCTCCGAGGGAGTTCGTCGCTCCCAGGAGGCCGTACCATCGCCCGCGCGTCCCGCGCAGGGTGGAATCGATCACGTAGGCATTTATCGCCGGAGAGCCGAGGGAGAGGATCCACTCGGCGGCAATGAACACGAGGCCCGCCGCCCAGTACCCGGGCATGAACGGCACCGCCAGCAGGAACGGAAGCGCCAACCCCTCCGAGGCCACCACGAAGGGTTTGCGCCGGCCCACCCTGTCCGACCATCGGCCCATGACGGGAAAGAGCAGGCTCGCCCCCACGTAGGCGATCGAAAGGACCGCCAGGGCGAAGGGTAACGACGCGCCCTTTTCGGTCACCAGAAAGAGCGCGAAGTAGACCGTGAAGAGGCTCCCCCGGTTGCTGGCCAAGAGCGAGTAGAGCGCCAAGGCCGCCATGGAAGAGTTCCGACGCCCCGGGGCGAGGGGAGTACTCCCGTCCGGGACGGAATTTGGAGAAGGGCCGGGGGAAGCGTTCATCGAATCCCGGTCCAAATGGGGTCTCCCGTTTTCAAATCTCTCAGTAGAGCAGGACGACGAGGATCACCGCAAGCACGGTGATGAGTCCCATGACGAGGAGATACGGCAGCCAGGATCCCCGGTTGCCGAACACGATCGGGACGGGACCGATCAGGAGGAACCCTCCGTAGGAGGTCTTCGACCCTCCGGCCGAGCTGGCCGAAGAGGGCAACGGCCCGTCATCCCCCGTGTATCCGGCCGTGGCGGCTCCCCCCAGGAACGTCAGGAATATCCCGAAGACGAGCAACGCACCGCCGGCGGCCACGTAGAGGGAGCTCCCGTAGATGACCGGGATGATGACGATGAGCGCGAAGTGGGCCCCCCCGGTCATGAACCCGACCGCCAGCAGTCCGACCCCGGAGGCGAGCAGGAGGAGTCCGAGCGCGAGAACGACCGAGGGCCTCATACGAACGTATCGAACCGGTAGGGGAGCAAGGGGCGGTCCCCGATGGCCGAGAGGAACTCCGGCGGGGTGAGCATGGGACGGTCGTACTGGGACGCATCATCAAGGGCGATCCGGGGGCAGGCGGTCATGACGTACGCCTCCAGTCCTCGACCGAGCAGGTCGCGAGCGTCCAGGCGGTCGAAGGTGAGGACCACCGCATCCTTGCCATGCTTCAGCGCCTTGGCGACCAGTCGTTGCGCGAGCGGAACGCGACTCTGTCCAGGAAATGCGCTCACGAGCACTCCCCACTTCTTCGCATCCATCGCGGATTCGATGAGGAGCAACCGTCGGGACAACATCTTTTCCCGGTGGTAGGGCCCCTCCAGGGCCCCTCCCAGGGGGTCGAGGCTCCAGACCGGCTTCTCCACCGACAGGGCGAGGCCCAGCGGGTGGAACCTCCCGCTCCCGATGAAGAGGAAGCCCCCGACCTCTTTTTCGATAGAGGTCGCGGAAGTGTAGTTGCACCCCAGGGCTTGACCCGGGTAGGCGAGCCGTCGTCCCCCGGTCCCCACCTCGGTCGTGAACCCGTGCCGTGCGAGCTCCCGGGAGAACGGGCCGAGGAGCGACAGGTGCTGGACCGAGGCGACCAGTCCCAGTCGGTGGGGCAGATCGGCCTTGAGGACGCGTTCAATGAGCGGCTCGAGGTCCGGCTCGGGGGAGCGCATCTCCACGAAGTACTCCTTCATCGGCCGGCGCATGTTCAGGATCGGGGCATGCCCGAGGGTCACGATGGCATCGGATCCCAGGGACTCCTCGGGGCCAGGCGGGTCGCACGCTCCAAAGCAGGCCCGGGTCGGTATGACGACGGTAGCCCCCGTGGCCTCCTCGATCCGACGGGCGAGCGCGGAGGCGCTGGGGAGGAGACCGGCGGGCACCTGAAGTGCGATCCGACGGTGGCCCGCCTTGCGCAGGTCACCGAGGAGAATGTCGTCCACCGCAGAGTACGTTTCCATGGCAATTCGGCCGTTTGAATGCGCACCCTTTATTTTAACCAGTCGCATGGACTCAAATCGTGAAGGCGTACTTTGACTCTCTGGAATCGGAGGTCAAGCGCGCCTACGGCATCGCCGAGACGGCTCGCCGGAGAGGATTGGACCCGGAGGTCCATGTGGAGATCCCCCTGGCAAACGACCTGGCCTCGCGGGTGGAAAAGCTGCTGGCGAAGTGGCATGTCGACGGGGTGGCCGATCGGATCCGCGAACTTTCTGCCCGGGACATCTCCCGGGACATGGTCGCCCTGACCATCGCCCAGGAGCTCGCCATGGACACGTCGCGGGGGGACCGTGAAACGCGCCTGGACGTGGCCCTGCGCACGGGGCTCGCCATCCTCACGGAAGGTATCCTGGTCGCTCCCCTCGAAGGCCTCGTACAGGCGAAGATCCGGGAAGACCCGGCCGGAGCGTACGTCGACCTCTATTACGCCGGTCCCATTCGGGCCGCAGGGGGCACCGCCCAGGCCATCTCCGTGCTCATGGCCGACGTGGTGCGCCGGCAGCTGAACATCGCTCCCTACGTGGCCACGCCCGAGGAGATCGGCCGGTACAAGGAGGAGCTTCCGCTCTACAAGCACCTCCAGCATCTCCAATACTCCCCCTCGGCCGAGGAGATCGAGCTCGCCGTACGGAGCATCCCGGTGTGCATCAACGGGGAGTCCACCGAAGGGGATGAGGAGGTCACCGCGTTCCGGAACGTCCGGCGCGTGGACACCTCCGGGATCCGCGGGGGCGCGTGCCTGGTCATCGCCGAAGGGATCTGTCAGAAGGCGCGCAAACTGAGCTCCGTCGTCGAGAAGCTCGGGATCGACGGTTGGGATTTCCTGAAGCAGGTGGGCCGGAAGAACCCCTCGGCCGAGGAAGGACCGGTACCGAAGTACCTCGCCGAGTCGGTCGGGGGACGGCCGATCCTCGCCTATCCGCACAACAAGAAGGGCGCCTTCCGCCTCACCTACGGCCGCTCCCGCACGAGCGGGCTCGCCGCGGCCTCGTTGAATCCCGCGACGATGGTCATCCTGGAGGACTTCGTGGCCATCGGCACCCAGCTCAAGCTCGAATATCCGGGCAAGGCGGCGGCGATCACCTCCTGCGATACCATCGACGGACCGGTGGTCCTCCTGAAGAACGGAGACCTCGTGGCCGTCCACGATTCCGACCGGGCACGTACCGTTCTGCCCTTCATCGACCGGATCGTGGACCTCGGGGAGATCCTGATCTCCTATGGGGAGTTCCTCGAGAACAACTACCAGCTCGTGCCGGGCGCATATTCCCTCCCCTGGCACCTGGAAGAACTCCGCCGGAAGGGCGTGCCGGTGACCCGCCGGGCGGTGGCTCCGAGCTGGGAAGAGGCGCTCGAGGATTCGCGGGTGCACATGGTCCCGCTCCACCCTCGGTTCAACCTCTTCTGGCACGACCTCAAGACCGCCCAGGCCGGGTTCTTGGCGGACGAAGTGCTTCTGAAGGGTACCGTGAGCGCGGGCACGCTCATCCTTCCGGATGAGCGTCCGGTCAAGGACCTCTTGGTGACCCTCGGGGTACTGCACACGATGCACGAGGGGAAGATCCATGTCGACCCTCTGCTCTCGCCGGCGTTGCTCCATTGCCTCGGCCTGAACGACCAGGACGGGCGGCTCGCTCGCCGCGAGGTCATCGAAGGAAACTCGCCCGATGCAATCGCCGAGGTCTCGCGGGTCGCTGGGATCCGGATCAAACCCCGGGGCCCGTCCCGAGTGGGGGCCCGGGTGGGTCGCCCCGAGAAAGCCCGTCTCCGAGCGATGAAGCCTCCCGTGCACGCGCTGTTTCCCGTCGAGATGGCGGGCGGGCCCCAGCGGTCCCTCAACAGCCTCATGTCCGCCGAGGGAGGCGGCTTCGCCAACGTGTCGATCGGGGTCCGCAAGTGTCCCTCCTGCGGACGGCAGACCCCGTGGAACCTGTGCACCTGTGGCACCCACACCCTGCCGGTGGGAAAGAATGCCCAGGTGGACCTGCCCGTGGGGGAACACTTCACGAACGCCTGTGCGCGGCTGCGGCTCACGGAGCCTCCGTTGGTCAAGGGGGTCCGGGGGCTGATCTCGAAGACCAAGACGCCGGAGCCGGTGGAGAAGGGGATCCTTCGCGCCCAGCACGAGGTCTTCGTCTACCAGGACGGGACCACCCGGTTCGATCTCACCGACATCCCGATCACCCACTTCCGCCCGGCCGAGATCCAGCTCACGGTGGAGCAGGCCCGAAAGCTGGGGTACGACGTTGACATCACCGGTGCCCCCGTCACCGATCCGGAACAGATCCTCGAGCTCCGGCCCCAGGACCTGATCGTTTCCTCCGGTTGCGGAGAGTACCTCCTGCGGCTGTCGCATTACCTGGACGATGAACTGGTGAGGTTCTACGCGATGGAACCTTACTACAAGGCGAAGACCCCGGTCGACCTCGTCGGACATGAGGTGATGGCCCTCGCCCCCCATACTTCGGGGGCCGTACTGGGGAGGCTCATCGGATTCACCGAGGTGGAGGGATGCCTTGCCCATCCCGCCTTCCACGCGTCGAAGCGCCGGAACTGTGACGGGGACGAGGACTCGGTCACCCTGCTCTTGGATGGACTGCTCAACTTCTCCTTCGCGTACCTCCCCGAGACACGGGGCGGGTTGATGGACAAGCCCCTCGTTCTGACCACCCGGTTGGACCTGAGCGAGGTGGACAAGGAGGCCCAGAACGTGGACGTCCTATCCGTGTACCCGGTCGAGTTCTACGAGGCGGCCGAACGCCGGGTCCGTCCGAAGGACCTGGAAGGGATCATGGAGACCGCCGGGAAGCGACTCAAGGACCCCAGCCGGCACTTCTCCGGGTACGGTTTCACGCACGATACCACCGACCTCGGCATCGGACCTACCCGTTCCGCCTATCGGGAGAGCGAGGGAATGGCGAACGTCGTCTCCCAGTCCATGTCGGTGGTCTCCAAGATCTCGGCCGTGGACCTCGGGGAGGCGGTCGCGATGGTCCTCAACCACCACTTCCTTCCCGACATCATGGGCAACATGAAGAGCTACGCCACCCAGCGCTTCCGCTGCCGAAAGTGCGGGGAATCCTATCGCCGTCCCCCCTTGAGCGGTACCTGCGTCGCCGCGGTCGAGGCCGGGACGTGCGGGGGAGAGCTCAGCCCCACCGTTTACGAGGGGGCCGTGACGAAGTATCTGGCGCTATCAAAGGGGCTCGCCACCCAGAATGGGGTGGGCGATTACATCAAGCAACGCGTCCAGATCCTCGAGGCATCGATCCTCACCCTCTTCCCCCAATCGCAGACGAGCCTGCAGACGTACGGCGACGAGAACCCCGAGGAGAAGTTTTAGACCCCCCCGCTCTCCGGACGGCGGGCTCGTGGGGTAGTCTGGACCATCCTGATGGCCTTCGGAGCCATCGACCCGGGTTCGAATCCCGGCGAGCCCGCTACCCCATTTTCAGGGCGAAGAACTGAAACCCGACACGCCCGTTTTCGACATCAACTATGTCATCCATGTTTACGCCGTAGCACTTCTGAGCTGTCTCCGTGGGCGCGCCCCGCGTCGCCCCCTCATAGCCCACCGCTGCAAAGTTGCGCATCCTGGCGACGCAGGGGGAAGCGAGGGACGTTACCCGTGCCCACACTCCAAGGAAATCCCCCGTAACTGGATCCGGGGGCTGACGCAAAAGGAAGGTACGCAACCAGTGTCCCCCCCGGTAGCCGTCGCGGGCGGAGGACGAGACTCACCCGCTCACCTTCCAACTCCCTCACAATGGGGAACCCTAAGCCGGACTGCGGACGTATCGGGTTCAAGGGGCACCGTGCCGAAGATGAGGACTGGCGCGACCACGCCTTCCGTAAGGCATGCAGGCGCAAGGAGTGCCCTCACTGCTACCCGGCACCTCCGGGGAGACTAACGTCATGTCCCCCGCAACCTGGGAGCAACAGGAAGTGAGCGCCATCGTTCAACGCGCTGAAACTGGCCTTGCTTTGTGCAACGTCATCCTTCGAATGGAGGGGACAGGTACGGGCCGACGTCTCATGCCTGCCAACAACCTTCCCCGGCATGGCCAGCTCCGTTCACCCATTCATTGCGCTGTTTCCGCTTAGACTGAATGGGCCATCGATAACCTTTAAACCAAAGAAGGCGACATGGAGGTGCGCAGTTGGGCATATGCCGAGGCCAAAGCGCACGGAATATGCGGGGGTTTCTTGGTCTTCCATCCCTTGCGCTCCCGCTCATCCCGGTGTGATTACAACTGTGCCACCTTCGAAGTTTTCTCATTACTAATCTGAGAATGGAGAAGAAACGCGCCAAGGTCTCGTCACGGGCAACACAATAGACTGTCGCTCAGTCAGCGTATGCACCGTCGCCTTCAAATCACTGGGCGTCATTAGGTATTGAGGAATTGTTAGAGGTGATGAAGTGTCCGCAACGAGGCAAACTGCAGTCAGCCCACAAGATCTGAGCGACGAGGAAAAGGCCATTTTGCTCACCCTCGCCTCTATGCCTGCAGCCTACGAGACTGACCGAATTTACTTCGAGAAGGCGCTCTTTCTATTGACCCGGTCTGGAGCGCCGGAACTAGATGCTCTTGCTGAGTCGTTTGAACCCTACAAGAAGGGTCCTTACAGCGGTTCCGCCGATGACATTCTGCTACGATTGAGAGACATGAGCCTTCTTGAGACGACAAGGATGGCGCTGAGTTCCGCCGGAAGGGACACCGCGTCTTCTCTACGCAAGGATCCTGAGTTCACGGGGGTAGTCAAGCTCTCCGATGACATGTGGAAAATATTCAAGGAACAAGGCTTCACTCGGCGTGATATCCTCTACCTCGTCTACAAGCTTTATCCTGAATTCGCAAGCCAGTCCGAGATGTCACCAAAGGATATCCAGTCCGACCGCCTCGAACACTACACCATTCGAGAGGGGGCCATAAAAGAAGGGGCGTTTGCCGTTGTTACCTCGGACAAGGGGAACGTGATGACCGTTTCTAAGAAGGGGGGTCGCCTGACCCTCCTCCCCAAATCAAGGTCCCAGTAACCGGCGATTTCCCTTCCGAACCCTTGCCAATTCCTTAGAGATGAGCCCCTTCTTGTTGAGCCGTTGCGAAAGGTGTCCCTCGATAGCCCACTCCCTCATGTTCATCGCGATCTTGACCTCTCCCTCAGCAGCGAACCTTGACCGCAGGTAGTAGTCTAGCCACGGTTTGCGAACCTGAGGAGCAACACTCTCGGCCCACCTTGTGATAGGGTCGGTCGCACCCTCAACGTCCGCTCGTGAATACGATATCTCGTTAGGCACCAATACGCGAGGCGGCTTCTGGGGCTGTGGTGGAACGCCCGGCTTCTTGAAAGGGAACGACTTGACCGACCTTCTCGGCCCAAAGCTACTGTAACCCCCCATGGTTTGAATCAAATGAGTTGCCGCCACCTCCGGTTTCATACCTACGTAGGGTTTGGTATCGAAGGCATAGAACGCATGATCCTCTCCGTATAGCTCGGGAAATGAGTAGGACTTGCCCTTGGCTCCCGTTCCTCTCAACGCTCGAAGTACTGGATAGAGCTCATAGGTTGAAGAGCCAAAGGAATCCAAGATACCCAGGGGTGCTCCGTGGTCTCTGTAGGCCTTCAGCAACCTGGGGACCTCGCTCGCTTTGAACAATGGTGGCACAACCATTGCGAGGTCACCCGTGTAGGAACTACCCACCTGGTCCATGAATTTCTCTACGAAGTCCAAGTAGAAAGACGAGGGAACCGGTTCGAGTGCTGCCTCTCTTAGGTTAGGAACGGGCTTTCCCTGTTCGTTCATCTTCTCTTTGTAGTAGAACAGAAAAGGTATGGTGGCCGCTAAGTAAGGGGGAGGAGGAAACAGACAACTCAGATAGCGAATGTCTTCACTGGAAACGGTCTGTCCTTCCTTCATGCAGAGTCGTATCAAGGGGAGGCTCAGGACTCCGTCGACCGGTTTAAGATGTTCGAGGATGTACTGCCTCTGAAGCGCTCCTTCGCTATCTATTTCCCGAAGCTTGTCCAGGGTGAGTTTCACGTAGGTCTCGGCAATGGGTTCGTGTCCACCATAGGTGTCCTCCGAAAACTGGCGGTCATGCCTCCACGCGGGAAGGAATGGTGTCCACCCGCCAGATCCCGCTTTGAAATCTACAACACGGTGGTAATTACCCTCTTCTTGGTCTTCCTTGACCAACTTGAACTTTAGACTCATGCGTACTTTCTCTTATCAATCACTCTAACGATTTCCCAGGTCTTATTCCTATCGTCATAGTGGTAGAAGTCAGGCGTAGAGAAGTGATGTCTCTCTATGTGCCAGTGACAATGGGGGGGATCCACTTCCACACTCCTGGGCTTTCCTGGTAATCCCACATTGATTACTCCTGTGCCCATTGCTATGGCCCCTCCCTCGTCCATACCTTCAGGCCATCCTTATCGACCCGCTCAAGGATCCTCTGACGCAGACTCCGGTCGACCCAGATGAAGTCGATATGCTCGCAGTCGAAGCTCCGGTCCTGATCGCAATAGAGCTTGAGGTTCTTCCCCACGACCTTCACCTGGACGTCTGCGATGCGCTTCCCTTTTACTCCGGCATCCGCGATGCGGATCGTATCTCCAGTTATGCTGAAGTGGTAGAGGGCACGGAAGTTGCGGAAGCGTTCATGGATGACGGCGCCGGCATCGGCAGGAGCGGGGGTGGTGCCGTGGGCGGCATCCTGGGCCCCCTTGAGCTGGTCGGCTACAGTCTTGCCCTTTGGAGTGAGAGATACGCTGTAGACCCGTCTTCCTATAACGGTCTCGGACATCGTCACAAACCCTTCATCCTCAAGGGAGTTCAATAGCTTGTCAAGAGTATGATTCGACTTGACGATATCGAACATATCTGACTTCATCAGGCTACCACTTTCGAGCAACTTTATCATAATGGGTAATGCGTATTTACCAGACAGGGAGGTAGCCATTCTGCCAATAGTGAAGAGTGGGGAGGTTATCTCCAACGCGGCCATAGCCATTCGACTAAGAGCGAATACGTGGTGTGCGGCTGGGCGAGTAGTCTAATGGCTAATATTGCGCGAGACAACTCGACTCAGGGTGAAGAGGGGCCCGACATGGTTTAACCTCGATGAAATCAACGTTGAGCTTCAACGTCGTTGACAAGTCTGTATGTGCTATGGATGCAGTTCTCCAGTACTTGATCTCTGAGTATCGAGGTCAGATCGAGAAGAACGCCGTACCCTTTCGTTCGCCTGCTCAAACCGAGCCTCATTGATGTGCCCCACCCTTTGCGGACGGGAACTGTGCGGTTGGGGACTACATTGCTCAACAATCGCTCCGTGGCAACATCACTCCCCCATTACCTCCGAAATCAGAGGTCAACACTGCTCCACGCCGGGGAGTATCTGGACTCGGTCGGGGAGATTGTTTCCCCCGCTCGTTTTGGGGAGACACAAATCGCCGCTCTGCTGCGTGGGCCCCTGCGGCGGAGGGGTAGATCCGACCGGGCCACTCCCCTCGGTCTTACGCTGAGAAGCACACGTTCCTACGTCTGTTTCTCAGCTTGCAGGGGAATTGGATACTGGAGCACCGCTCGGCCCTCTCTGCCCCCATCTCCCCGGTACGAGGCCTCGCCTTCCTCACTCGAGAGCAAGTCACTGCTGTTCTTCGGGTCGCCCGGTCCAAGGGGCCATCAGAACTCCTCCTCATCGCACTCGACCTCACTAAGGGCTCTCGAAGATCTGAAGCGCTCGGTCTCACAGTCGATGGTGGCAAGTCCAACCCAATTCGATTCATCGGGAAGGGGCGCTTGGGGGGGAAGTCCCGCTCGGTCGAGACGTCCTTTCTCTATCGGTGAGTGCTACCGGGTGTTCTCCGGGAACGTAGTCCACTCCCTCCCAACTATCCCCTCCTCGGTCGGAAGAAGACCCGGGCGGACGGCACCCATCGCTGATTGTATGTCAAGGCCGGTGCCACACTCCCCCCCGGTAACGCACATCACGCCCTTCGGCGCGCCTTCGGTCGATCCCTCCATGACTAAGGAGTTCCCATCGAGACAATCTCCCTCCTCATGGGCTACGAGTCCATCGACCAGACCCGCCACTACTTGTGTCTGGATCACGACGACCGCGCTCGCGCCGTGCGTACGCTCGACTCTGTGTTTGGAGGCTAAATGACCACAAACGGGCACTTTGCTTCATCGGTGTACGGTCGAATCCCGGCGAGCCCGCATGTCCATTCTGCCACCGGTGTACGCCCAGGCGACAAGCCCGATTCGGTCATGCACGTTCACGCCGCAAGACGGCTTCGCCTGCTTCGTCAACACCGTTAGGATCTTGCCGCCGTCAGCCCGTGCGGGATCTCCAGAAAAATCTCAGAAAGAAAAGGGGTTGGGTGGGGGGGGTAAATCCCCCCCACCATTTTAGGGCGCCTGTTCAGGCGTTTTTCATCTTAGCCTTGCAGACGTACCCCGCCTTGTCGAGGTAGTACATCGTGCCAGACTCCCTGGAGATCTTCTCTGTTCCGACCTTCGCCTTCTTCCCCTTCTTGTTCGTCTTCATCGGGGACTTCCAGATGAATCCGTCCTTTCCGAGGTAGTAGAGATAGCCGTTCTCGCGCTTGATCTGCTCCTTGCCCACTCGCGTTCCCATGGTTGTCACCGTTCTCGGAGAGACTCGGGGAGTATTTCAACTCACTCTCCGAGGGAGGCTCGGGGAGAAATCGCCTTCTTGCGCCTCGCGGAGCAATTTCACCTCCTCGGAGGGGGCGCCCATTAATCGCAACGTACCGCTCGGAAACGTAAAATTCACGCCGAGGGGGACGGAAGGGATGGTCCGTACGAGAGCCCACGACGAAGGAAGCGGTAGTACGATCTCCCGTGTCGGCTCGGGCCCGTATTCCTATGGGAACTGTCCGTTTCCGTTACGCCGGGGTGCTGGGTGGGCACGAAGCGCAACAAGCCTGTCCGGTCGAGCAGCACGCACAGCAAGGGCAGCAGCCTTGCGGACAATTGCAGCATGCGCACGACAGCCTCCCTGGAGGCGCGATCGCTTGGTTGCTCATGCCGTACGTATCGTTCACTGGATATTTTACACCTCCCCCGACAGCGGGGATATATGGTGCCGGACCGTCTCGGAGGGGGATGCCGAGACCGCCGGTCCGTTCCGACCGTCGCGTGGCGATCGCCACCTCCAAGGACTTTCCCGACCTGACCACGGATGATCGCCACCTCCTCCCGGCCCTGAGCGCGCTCGGCATCCGGGGGGTTCCCGCCGTGTGGGATGCGCCGGGCATCCGTTGGGAAGACTTCGATGCCGTGCTGATCCGATCCACGTGGAGCTACTATCTCGATCGCCCGGCCTTCCTGAAGTGGATCCGGAGGGTGGACGATCGCTCGACCCTGTGGAACCCGGCCACGGTCATCCGGTGGAACTGCCACAAGTCGTACCTTCTTGACCTCGAGAAACATGGGGTCCCGATCATACCGACCGCCCTCCTAGGCGGCCCGGATGAGATCGTTCCCACCCTGGAGAAACGGTCGTGGGACCGGGCTGTAGTGAAGCCCGCGGTCTCCGCGGGAGCGTACCAGACCCACCTCCTTCATCGGGAGAAGGTCCGCTCCGAGCTCCGTCGGATGCGCGGGCTCGAGGGGGTTGGCCAGCTCCTGCTCCAGCCGTACGTTCCGGAGGTGGAGCGCGCAGGGGAGCGGTCGATCGTGTTCATTGACCAACGCTACTCGCACGCCTTTCTTCGAGCTCCCAAGCTCGGCGAGAATCCCGCCCTCAAGGAAGGCTCCGCCTATCGTCCCCAGCCCGGGGAACTTGCGGTCGCCCGGCGGGCGATCCGATGCTCGCCGGCCCCGACCCTCTA
>JAKAOF010000002.1:52791-116017 GCA_021823345.1 Thermoplasmata archaeon | reverse complement strand
CTATCCTGGTGGTGCAGCAGCTACCAAGGGTGGGGTTGTTCGCCCATTAAAAGGGATCGTGAGCTGGGTTCACACCGTCGTGAGACAGGTGTGTTGCTTTTTGGCAGTGGTGTTTTGGTGTCTGAGGGGAAGGTTCCCACAGTACGAGAGGAACGGGGAATCGGCGCCTCTAGTTTACCTGTTATCCGGCAGGGTATCGCAGGGCAGCCACGCGCTACGGGATAAGGGCTGAAAGCATCTAAGCCCGAAACCCCCCTCAAAAATAGACACCTTCGAGATCATCCGTGGAAGTCGGGTTTGATAGAGTCTGGGTGTACGACGGAAGCCCTCGGGCGACCGTTTCAGCCCGAGACCACTAACGATCGAGGCTGTCTGAGGCTCACTCACCGTTAAGCAGGAACTGCGTGTGAATACCCAATCCCTCTGAGCGAGGGGCCTCCGAATTTTCTTAGCCGGTTTGCGTTGCGCGTGTGGACGCATCCCAGGATGCGTTCGGGGAACTATTCCAATTCCTCTTCTGCGGGGCTGTCCGTGAGCGGTTCTCGGACGATCTGCCACGTGTGCCCCTTCGGCGGGTCCGGGAGTCCCGCTCGGGGGGTCTTGGGACGGGGGTCCCGGCCGCGGGGGCTCTTGCGGGAACGGGACTTCCGTCGGGCGCGTCGGGCCTTGGGAAGGAGGATCCCCATCGCGGCGATGAGCGTGACGACGACGCCGAGAAGGAAGTACGCCACTTGGGTCGGGAGACCGAGAAGGGAGTTGGGTGCGCCCGGGGACTTCGCAAAGTGAATCTGGAGCTGCTCTCCCTGTCCGTTCAGATTGAGCGAGTCACTGGTCCAGGACGCGTCGTACCCCGACGGGGCGATCACGGAGAATGTGTAGCTTCCATTGGCTAGATCGATGTCCACGTAGCTGGTGTCGGATGAGAACAGGCTCCCGTTCTCGCGAACGGACCAGATGTCTTCCGTAGGTAACCCGATCTCAGAGATGTTGACGGCGTAGAGCCGAGCGGGCGGGGTGAGGAAGAGCGGGACGGTCACATTGTTTCCGTTGACAGTGAATTCGCCACTCTCTTGGGCGGGTCGCGATGAGTTTAGGTAGGTCGCAGTGTAGCGGAGTGTGCCGTTCGGCTCAAAGATCCCGATGGAGGGGAGCCTCGAGCTGATCGTGGTGTTCCCAACGGAGATTTGCCAGAGATGCCCCCATTGGGACCGTGTCAAGTTGAAATTTACCAAGTACGATCCTATCATCGCAGGCGAGAAGCCGACATAGGTGAATACGTTCTGTCCGAAGATGGTTACCGTCCCTACGTAACCGTCCGGGAATTCCATCCCGGACGTGCCGACGTAGTAGGTGTAGGTTCCGTTGGAGAGATTAGTGGCTATCAACCCTGAAGTGAAGGACCCCTCAAGGAGCCTAGAGCTGATCGCAATACTCCAATCGGAGTCTGACGGCAGTCCGAAATATTCAAACACTGCCGAGTACATCCCCGGGGCCGTTCGGTAGAATGTAGCGATCACGGTAACATTGTTTCCCTCGATCAAGACGGTTCCGTTTGGGGTCTCTGGGAGGTAACCTTCTGCCGGGAGCACTTGGTAAGCGAACGTTCCGTTCAGTAGACCTGGGGCGGTCGCGTTCTGTGGTGCATCCGACCCTTGTATCGTCCCTCTTGACTGGACAGACCAGTACGTTCCAACGGGCAGGCCGCGCGATGTCCAGGTAACGGAGTAGATTTGGGCGAAGTTGACAACCTCGAACACCGGTGAACCGGTGACCTGCAACGTTTGATTGTACACCAAGCTAGTAAAGAAGGGCGAGAACGTACTTGCCTCGATATAGTAGGTGTAGTTTACCAAGGAAAACTCTATCTCCGAAGCGACGGAAGTTGTCGTAAAGCCGTAATCGGGAGGGGGTGGAGATAATGGGTTTCCCGGCGGGGGTGGGGGGCCACTGCTGGGTGGACAGAGACAGATCGACCATTGCGTACCGGTCGGTAGGCCGTGCTCCTGGAAGATCACGGTGGAGTTGGTGGAAGGAATCGGCTGAAACGAGACCAACTGAGTAACTGCGCTGCCATTGATGGATACCTCGCCCCACGCAACCGAGGGAATGAATCCCACAACACCTCCTACCCCCCAAGAAAACGTCCCGTTGGGGAGGTAGAATAAGTGGGAAGCATTCGTGGACGTCATGGCCACACGGCCCACCGTAATGGGCCATGCCGTGCCGTTAGGTAGGCCCACTTCGGTGAAGCTGACGGGGTACGTGCCGTTGGCCGTTGAACTAAACTGCACTCTCACTTTCACGGGCGAACCCTGCACGGATACGTTGCCATCTGGCAGGTTCGGAACATAGCGCTTCGAGGGACTGACCGTGTAGACATAATTTCCGTCCGTAGCATTTACGACGATCTCCGTCGTGGTCGAAGAGTTTGCAATGGCGGCTTCGTTGAAGTATAGGCTCCACGGCGTCCCTGCGGGAAGCCCATTCTCTAAGAACGTGACCGCATATCTGGGCACCGAAGCACCCACTTGGACTAGTGCCGGTGGGAAAGAGGTGTTCTCCCCATGTCCCTCGAAGTCGGTGTATCTCACCTCAGAGTACGTCGGAGGCCCCCCCTGACAGGTCGAGTATTGACTAAGTGAA
The DNA here is from genome assembly GCA_021823345.1 of Thermoplasmata archaeon. Classification (GTDB taxonomy): domain Archaea; phylum Thermoplasmatota; class Thermoplasmata; order Lutacidiplasmatales; family UBA184; genus JAJYEA01. The sequence continues at coordinate 113,374 of JAKAOF010000002.1, read as the reverse complement.
CACCAGTCGATGGGGATCCACTTGCCAAGCTGAGTGGTTGGGAACGTGGATGACACGGAGACGTTGAAAGTCACACTCCACGTGTCATTGGGATACATTACTGCATAGGGCCATGCCCAGCCGATCCCATAACCAACGGGGTATTGGGGAGCCTGCTGGCATAGCACCTCGATATTGCTCCCGTTGTGGAAGCAGTAGTAAGTGACCCCTCCAGGACCCATTTCGACGCCTATCGTCGGGATAAACTGGAAGGTATCCTCGTTGGCGCCCGATGCCACGATTCCAGAGTACGAAGAGTTCGCCGAGGCGTTCACGATCAGGGTGACGGTGGCGACTGAGGTCATGTTCGGCCCACAGTACGCCGGTTCGCAGAGCGTGGGGGGAGAGACACAGATCGACGGTACCAACTGCGGGGAAGAGTTGAGGGGATGGCCCCAGCTGCAGACCATCCCAGTAACGTTCGGCCCGAGCGGATTTCGCGGGAGCCCGGTGAGCCCTCCACTCGTCCGCCCATGCTCCCCGACATGATGGACCCCCGGGGTTTCGTTCCAGGTCGTGCCCGCCGAGCCGGGGACGGCTAGGATCAAGGCAAGGGAGATGCTGGCCCAGATCGCCCTGCGTCTTGGCATCTTACAAGGTGATACAACCCGTGCTAAAGAAGAGCGCGCTACGGACAAGGTTTCCGCGGAGAAGGGGGGGCGGGGAACGCCCTTCCTCCTTCGTACCCGGCTAGTCCATTCATCACGGGCGCTCTGGTCGGTGGAATCTAGCTTTCAGGCTTCTTTTATAGATGGGCGGGTCTTTGGAGTACTGGTAAATGACGAAGAAGCCGGGGGGGTTACTCCTGCTGTCGGTTTTGCTCGTGGTCTTCTCGATACCCGCCGGCGGGCAATACCTGTCCCATCCTTCGACCCCCTCCCCAGTTGTCGACGCAGCGCAATCGGTATCGTCCCCCCGATCGGTGGGCTCCCCCGCAGTATCGAGTTCGGCGACCTCGTACGCGAGCGTCTGGACCAACTTGACGAATGCGTTCGACACGCCTCCTCCGCTGTCGACCGGAGCCTCCGCGTACGATCCCGCGCTCGGCATCTTCTTGCTCTTTGGGGGGGGTATCGTCTCTGGGAATGGGTCCAGCTCTATTTTGAGCAATGCCACGTGGGAGCTTTCTCCGACGGGTACCTGGACGGAACTGCATCCCGCAAACTCTCCTACCGCCCGCGCGGGAGCGGCGATGGTGTTCTTGCCTCCGCCCGCCAGCGAGTTCCTCCTTTTCGGGGGGGCCAACCTTACGACACCCTACTCCCAAACATGGACGTTCAACATCACGACACTGAACTGGACCTTGGTCCCGACCACCATTCAACCGGCGGCCCGGATCTTGCCCAGCTTGGCGCAGTTGCCCGGAACGGATGAGGTATACCTCTTCGGGGGGGCCAATGCGACCGGCAACGTGGGGTCCCTCTCCTCGAAAGAAGTGTACTACTCGGATCTCTGGTCCTACTCCCCCTCCGCGGGATGGACGAATGTCACGCCACCGACATATCCCGGGGGCCGGGTCGGGGCGATGTTCGACTATTCCGGGATCAGTTCGACCTTACTTCTTGCGGGGGGCATCGGCGAGTTGAACAAACAGACCATCGAGTATCTCGACACCTGGACCTATAGCACGACCAGCGGGGCTTGGAAGGAGTTGACCAATACTTCCCTCGGAACCTCGACCTTCCCGACACCCACTCCCGCGCTGGGATGTAGCTACTACAATCCCATCAATGGGTACGTGGACTACATCGGCGGATCGGGCCTGGTTGGTTCAAGCAACACTACGTGGGAGTGGTCTCCCGTTGGGGGTTGGCAGCAGATCCTGCCCGCGGACACACCCCCTGGGCCCGTGTCGGGAAGCGCCTGCTCGTGGGATAGTTCTCTCCATGGGGTCATCTTGTTCGGGGGCCTGAACCTGAACGTCTTCGGCAACCCTCGCTTCACGGACTACGAGTCCACGAGCTTGGTCCGATACGTGGGTTGGAACCTGAGTGCGTCTTCGGCGGGTCCCATTGTCGCTGGAGTTCCTTTCAACCTCTCGGCCTCCCTGGCCAAGGGAGCGGGGCCCGAGGGAGGTCTCAATCTCAACATTTCCTTGTCCGATAAGGGAGGTTCGCTCACCCCCAAGCAGATCAGCCTGGTTCAAGGGGTGGGGCGGGAGATGGTAACGGTATGGGTCCCGAACCCGAACGACGTGGTATCTGCGTGTCAATGGGGAGTGTGCACCCAACTTCCGCTGGTCGTCCACGCTCCTTCCGCTGGGCTCCGGCTTTCTGTTCCCAGCACCACCAAGGCAGGGAGCCCATTCAACGTCTCGCTCCAGGCGGTGAACGCGACGGGTTCCCTGACCCCCTGGTGGAACGGAACCGTCACGGTGGGCTCCAACGGGGTCAGTGGCCTCACCAACGTTACGGTCGTGAACGGAACTGCCCGTACCACGCTCCAGATCGACCGTAATGGCAACTACTCGGTCTTCGCCGAAGCCCCGGGACTGAGCGGTGCCCTCACGAGCATTTCCGTGCAGGCATCCACGCTCTCGAACCTGCGGTTGACCCTCTCCGTCGGTTCGGTCAAGGAAGGGGGAACGGTCGTGCTCCACATCGTCGCCACCGATGCCTACGGGAATCCGGTGGGAGTGGCCCCGCTGAACCTCACCGATAGTCTCCACGACTTCCCTCCCCAAGGGGTCACCGTCCCCTCGAGCGGGGTCCTCAACGTTTCCCTGCATATCGGCAGCACGAGCGGGAACGATACCATCACGGCCACATCATCCGGCGTGCAGGGAGCGGTCTCCCTCAACGTGCTGTCCACCGTAACGGGGCATCCGGCTTCCCCCTATTCCGCGGACCTCTACCTTTGGGTGATCGCCGCCGCCGCGGCGGCCATCATTGCCCTCTTGGCCGTATGGATTGTCCTCCGGCGTCGCAAGGCCGCACGGGTGAAGTCCGAACGCGAGAAGAAGGAACGCTCGGGTCCTGCCGCTCCTGCGTACCTCGGCTTCCTCCCCTTCAAGGAGGAGGAAGAGTCCGAAACGGACGAGCGCTGACCGTTCGCGAGTAACGGGTGGAACCTGCGCAGAGAGGGGCGACCCCTTGAGCGCATCTATTCCATGGCGCCGATGGAGTTCGTCTCACCGGCCTTCGGGGTGGCGGGCCGCTTGGCCCGCTGGCCCATCCCCATGGCCACCATCTTCTTCTGGCGCTGACGGTTCATGACGCCGAGGGAGGTGAACACCCCGACGAATCCCGCCGCGCCCGGGATGCTCGTGCCGAGTGGGGTGGTGAGCGTGAGTCCCGCCAGAGAGGGTTGAGACACACTGACGGTGACGGATTGGATCGCCGGGCTAGATATCGGTATGTTGAGCGGATTGCCCGTGACGATCCCGACGGGGTTGATGATGGGCATCGGAGGAGGCGGGGGCGGCGGCGGCGGAGGGGGTGGAGGCGGTGGTGGAGGTGGAGCGATCAAGATTCCCACCACCATGACCATCCCGGGGGGGAACGATTGCTGGACTCGGGCCGTCCCCTGGTAGTTCGTGTAATTGACGTCCGCAATGCCTCCCGCCACGTAGCCTCCGCAGGCGGTCCAGGGATTGGGGGCGTTGACACATGCGTCCACGGGAACCGGACTGTTCAACAACGTCGGTGGGAACGTGGGCAGGGCCACGAGATTGAAGGACTCGACCCAGCTGTCATTGAGGTACATGAACTTGTACGGCCAGGCCCAGCTCACTCCCCCGTTCGGCAGCCCGGTAGCGAACGGGGTGGCCACGCACGGGGGGTTCGGGTTCACCAAGCTGTGGCACTGGACCGACCACGACGGGGAACCGATCGAGCCGCCATAGGGCGCGAAATCGATGGAGAAGTTCCCGTTCGGAATGAACTCGAAGATCCCGGAGTTCGTGTTCCGCGCGGCGAGCGAGGACTTGATGAAGGGGAAATTGATGTTGGAAAGTGCCCAGCCGAGGGCCGGATTCGACATCCACGTGACCGACGGGTTGTTGTTCTGTCCTAGCGGGATACATCCGACAACCGGGGAGACACAACTGATGGTCAGGTTTCCCTGACCTCCGCTGCCTTTGGGTGCGGCGGAACAATGGTAGCCCGCAGGCCCCTCCCACATCCCTCCGGTCGCTACCGCCATGTCGCAACCGGCGGCGAGGATCTCTTGCGTATCGTTCGTGGCCTCACTGGCGAGTACCGGGGTGGAGAGATTGTAATCTCCCGAATTCACCTCCGTTATCCCGTTCGGGATGTCGATTACGTTGATCGTGACGTTCTGGCTCTTGGCCATCTGGGCGATCGAACCCACTCCCCCTGGACCGGGCAGGGTCCAACCGACACACGCGGGCGAAGAACCTCCGCCCGGATAGTTGTAGGATGGCTCGCACACGGAACTGGGCCCCTGGTTCCACCAGTCGGAGTAGGTGGGAGCGTACTGCACCTGGAAGGAGGGGGACCGGGGGATCGTGGAGGTCATGAGCACGATGGCGTGGTCCTGGGTCTTGTTCCAACCCAGCCCGCTCCCTCCGAGCGCCCCGTAGAGGGCCGTTATCGACGAGGAACTCAGGAAGTTGTCCGATAGGTCCGAGTCGCAGTAGAGCCAAGCGCCATTGCCGTCATAGCAGTTCGGGTTGTTGAACTGGCCCCCCAGCAGGCTACCGGCGCTCAGCATGCTGCCGACCATGGACCCGAAGGTCGAGGCCGGTACAAAGCTCGAGATGTCCACGTTATACTCACTTCCGTCGGCATCGTTGTGGGCTCCCCCGGCACAGGCGGCGGGGGGGGAGTTCGTGCAGGTGGCGAAGTAATCGACCAAGGCAAAGCACACGGAGTTCTGGGTGCTGGTGGACGAGCAGGAGTTCACGCTCGCCCCGTACTTGGCCGCGATGTTGGCGGCGATGGTCCCAGCGTTATTGAAGAAGAACGGGTCGGCGTTCGATTCCATGCAGGGTCCGTGGCATGGGTCGTCCGGACCTCCAGAGTTGAAGCTTCCCGGGGAGGAGCCTCCATAGTCTTGGGACCCCGGATCGTATCCGCCGTCGTATGGGGTGGTCTCGATCACAAAGACCACTTGGACGTTCGGAGGATACCCGAGTGCGGAACCTTCGGCCGTCACGTTCAGGGTCACCCGGGCGTCAATGGGGATCGGCCCACACCCGGTTCCGCCCTCGACACAAATCTCGGACGGGCTCACACTGATGGAGGGAACAAGATGCGGGCACGTGCCGGAGAGCCCACTCGTGCAGAGCGACTGAGGTAGGACGAATTTACCCATCGGTGAAGACAGCGAGGTCCCCGTCGCAGAAGTCTGTGCTACGCTTGGGTGAACGTTCGTGGCGGGACTCGCGTTCGTGGGGGGTAGGCCCACGACGTTGACCGGAGATGAGACCGCCGGATAGAGCGATACAACGACACTGAGGGAACCTATGAGGAGAACCGCAACGCCCAAGATGCGTTGCATAGCCCTGTCCACAATGTCACCCCATGTCATACAATGTTAGGTTGCCTATTTAACCATTTTTTGACGGGTCGTTTTGCGAGGGGTCTTTCGGCTTGGTTTCCGCCTACCTTCGCCTTGCGGTTTCGTTCCGAAGGGGGGAAGCCCTAGAACCACATTCTCGATGCCAGTACTCGACCTCGCTGAGCATGATGGGGTCGGGCCCACGCTATCGGAGAAACCCACCCCCTGAGGGTAGAAATCCCTTCCTGGGCGGTCAGACGCTTTCGTTGGACCTTGACCGGTCTCGGCCCGGTTTTCACACGGACTGGGAGTCCACCGTACGAAATGTACCCCAAACCCCGACAGTTCGAATCAAGGCTTCTTGGTTTGTCCTTCGAGCGAGCAGATCGAGCAGGGTGCCCCCGGTCCCGGGAGCGGGAACCCGCACTTTGGACACGTCTGGATCCCTTTCTCCTGGTTCTCCGTAGCGGAGTAGGTAGACTCCGGGCTGGGGGCAGGGGGACCGGCATGGTAGTTGTCCAGGTAATCTCGCAGTGCCATCTCGTCGTTGGTCGGCTGGGGCTCCTCGGGGAACGGTGGGAGGCCCGTGGGGCTCCCGCAAACTTGGCATTGCTCTCCGGGGACGACCGGCGACCCGCACTCCGGGCACCCCGGGAGGTCGGCCGCGGGGGGAAGGTAGGGCTCTTCCGGCATGGCCATGTCACTGGCCCCAACGTAGTCCTGCGGACCCTGAGCATACGGCTCGGTGGCCACATACTCGGGCTCAGGTGCCACATAGACGGGTTCGGGCTCCGACACCGGGATCACGGGTTCGGCCATCACCGCCGCGGGGGCGTCCGAAACCGGTTCCGATGGCGTGGCCGCGGGTGCCGAAGCAACCGGGGCCGCAGACCCCTCCTCCTCCGCCTTCTTCTCCGAGTGCGATTTTCGCAATCTTCGAGCGGTCAGTATGAAGAAGACGACCACTAGGAGGATGGCGATAAGCGAAGGGATCCACCAGGTGAGCTCCGACGGTTGGGAGACCGGGAGCGGGGGCGTCGTCACGTGCACCAGCAAGGACGTCGTAGAGGAGACTCCCACGGCATCCACGATGGATACTGATACGGTATAGTTCCCGGCCAGAGCCGGGGTGCAGTTGAGGAGTGCCGTGTTGGTGGAGGCACATCCCATCGCCGCCGGGAACGCCCAGCTGTAAGTGTAGGGACCTGTCCCGCCGACCACCTTCGCATTCAGGAGCCAAGTGCTCTGCTCCATCGTGGCGTTCTTTCCCAACAAGATGGCTCGAGGGTCGGTGTTGACCTGTACCGTGAGGTTCGAGACGCTGGAGAGTCCCGCCGAATCGATGAGCCGCACGCCGACCTGGTACCGGCCAGGGTTCATCGGCTGGCAGAACATGTTCGTGCTGTTGGAGGCGGCACACGTGAATCCCTTGCCCGTGGACCAGATGTAGTTGTACGGCGCCGTGCCATTGTGGACCAACGTGGTCAGCGTGAAGGACTGGTTCACGTCCGTCACGGTGGGACCGGAGAGGATCACACTCGGCGCCGAGTTGACGGTCACGGAAAGCGTAGAAGTGTCGACAACCCCCACCGCGTCCTGCATCGTGACCGATAGGGCGTAGATCCCGATCGCCGTGGGGGTGCAGGTCTCCTTGGTCCCCGCGGCCGAGGTGATGCAGCCGAGCGCAGGTGCCGCGCTCCACTGATAGGTGTCCGGCGAGGTTCCCCCGTACTCGACCGTGGTGAACTTGAGGGTTTGTTTGAGGTCGGTCGAGTTCACCCCTTGGAGGGTGATGGTCGGGTGAGTGTTGACCGTTTCGACCAGGATGTTGGAAACGTTCTTTCCCGTGGCATCCGTCAGCGTGACTCCGATGGTGGAGTACCCCTGTTGAGTGGGAGCACAACGGAGCGTGGGGCTCTTCGAAGGAGTGCACCCCATGCCGGAGGCGTAGGCCCAGGTATAGGTGTAGGGAAGAGAACCGTACGAGCCCGTCGCGGTGAACGTGACGTTCTGACCGATGTCCAGGGTGCGTGCGCTCGCCGAAAGGACCAAGGAAAGCGAGTTGTTCACGAGAAGTTTTACTCGGGGACTGGTGATGGAGTAGCCGTTCGAATCCGTCACGGTCACACTGACGTTGAAGGTGCCACCGCTTTGCGGGACACAGACGTCCTTGAGCGTCCCGGAGCTTGCGCAATTCGACGGAAGACCGTTCCATGTGAAATTGTACGGTGGCAAACCCCCGACGGGAGTCGAGCTCGTGAGGTTCACCCATTGGTAGGCATCCACGACCCCGGGAGATATCGTGGGGGGTCCGACCGTGGGATCGGCATACACGGCGAGCACGGCGGAGCTGTTCGGCGCGGCGGTACACCCCCCCGGAGTTCCCGATGAGCAGCCGTTCGAATCCGTCACGACAACGCTTGTCGTGTACGTGCCGTTCTTCACGGGGGTACATACGATCGACTGAGCACTGGTCAGCGTGCAGCCGAGGTTCGTCGAGGACTCGGTCCAAACGAAGGAAGTGTAGTTGCCCGTGCCCCCTTTGGCGGAGGCGTTGAAGGTCAAGGTCTGGTTGGCGTCGACCGACTTTTGGGAAGCGATCGGACCGGCCACCTGAGGGTCAGTGTACACGTTGAAGGGAAGGATCCCACTGGAGGTGGTGTAGCCCGTACTGTCCTTGATGGTCACGGATACGGTGAAGGATCCGGCCCCGGTCGGCGTGCAGGTGATGGAAGTGGCACTCACCGAGGGGCAACCCGGAGGTAGCCCGTACCAGGTGTATGTGTAAGGAGGCACCCCCCCCAACGAGGTGGTAGAGAAGGTCACGCTCTGGCTGAGGTCCACATTGGGCTTGGACGCTGCGGGGACGGTGACCTGAGGGTTCGAGGTTGAGATCACGCTGACCGTGTTCGATCCGGCATCCGTCACATAGACGTTCCCATTCGCCGTGTCATAGACCACCGCGCATGGATTGTTGCCGACCGTGATCGACGTAAGATACGTATTGCTCGATCCGTTGACCACGTAGACCTGATTGCCTCCGCACGGCGTCGCGTAGGCATCGTTGTTCCCGCTGTCGTAGGACATCTCGATATTGGTGGAGGGCACGGGGATCGCCGCAACCAAGGCGTTCGTGTAACCGGAGATCACGTAGATGTCCCGGGTCCCGTAGCTCGCCACATAGACGTTGCCGCTCTTGGCCCCGTAGGCTACCCAATAGGGGTACCAGCTCCCAGATTCCGTCACGGTACCGATGACCGTGTTGGTGGCCCCCGAGATCACGGTCAGGGTCTGACTGCCGCTGTTGGCAGTGTAGACATTCCCGTTCTCCCCATCGTAAGTAACTCCGTCCGGGCTACTTCCAACCCCGATGGTCTTGATCACTGAGATGCCCGAGATCACCCACACATCGTCCCCTCCCCCGTCATTGGCGGCATAGACGTACCCGTTGCGGCTGTCGTAGGCGATCCCCCACGGATACACTGGGTTCGGTACGGCGATGGTCCTGACCACGGTATTGGTGGCGTCCGAGATCACGGACACCGTTCCCCCGCCCGTGTTCGCAGTATAGATGTAACCGTTCTGGCTATCGTAGGTGTCGCCCTCGGGATTGCTGCCGGCGGGCAACGCAATCGTCGCAACCACCGATTCCGTGACCGCAGAAATGACCGTGACAGAACTCCCGCAAGAGTTCACCACGAAGATTTCCTGTTTCCCGCTATCGTAGGTGTCCCCATAGGGGCCGCAACCGACCGGAATCGTGGCGACCACGGCGCCGGACTCGGCGGGGTGCGCCGAGGTGGAAGGTGTGGAGACCGGACACCCGGGGTCGTAACTGCTGTCGGTGGTGGCACCGGCACATGTGAGGTTCGGGTTTCGGACCCCGGGCGACGACCCGCCAGGGTGGGTAGCGTTCGGTCCGTGGCCGGACACGGACACCCCCGCCGAAGCAGAGGGGAGGAGCGTAAGGCTCAGCAGAACGAACAGCAAGGATGCTGTGGGCACCCATCGCCCGTGCATGCCGGTTGCCCTGCTCGTTACCCCACCGGCATGCCGGGAGCCGAAGATTCGTTCCCGCATCCCATCCTTTAAAGAGGTTACGACTACAAAAACTTACCGACCCGGTGATGCTTGCGACAGGTAGTCCACTCGGCTTTCCCGCAAGAGTCGAACTTGGTGTGTCCTTGGGGGGATCGTCCGGATGCGGCCCGCGGTTCGGTTCGTGGTACGTTCCTGGTCGGAATTGATCGAATGGTCTTTAATAGGGGTGGAACGTCTAATTCGTTGAACCGGGGAACTTCTTTGCAACGTGCTCGCGCCGGTCCGGGACCCGCCCTTCTTCGTAGGGAGCCGCGGGACCGCCGTCCGGTCGGGCCCGCGCATCTCGGAGAATTCACTCGCGTCACGCTCACGTGGGCCTTGGTGGTCGTGGTGGTCTTCTCGGGGTTCGGTTCGCTGGTCCCCGGTACGGTCCGGTGCCACCTTCCAGGGTCTCTGGCGTGTCCCGGGGGTTGGCTCGGCCCCGCCGCCTCGTCCAACGGCGCTGGCTCCCAGTGGTTCAACATCACGGGGTATGATTATGGCTTTTGGATCATCAACACGGTCGATGGAACGAACGAGTCGAGCTCTTGGGACCTCTTCGAGGGCTTCACGATCCATGTGAATGCGACCAGTCTTCCTCCGGATCCCTCGTTCGATGGCACGGGCCAACATGGGGTGGGCCTGCTCGTTGGTGGTGCTCTGTTGCTCAACATCGCTGCCCCGGTCGGTTCTTGGGCGAGTGCCTCGTTCGTCGCGCCCAGCACCCCTTCCACGGGGAACGAGATCTATTGCACGATCTACTGCGGTCCGGGCCACGAAAACCTACGGGCCAATATCGTGAACGTCGTCCCACCCTCCGTTCAGGCGCAGGCCACCGGAGGTCCGTTGACTGGGTATGTCCCCCTCTTCGTCGATCTCAATGGCTCGGCCCTGGGCGGGCGCGCTCCGTATTCGTACTCCTGGAATTTCGGGGACGGGGGTACGGTATCCACCTCTCAAGACCCTTCCCACACCTATACCGTTGCCGGCTCCTACACCGCGGTCGTCACCGTCACCGACTCGACAGGAGCGAGCTCGACCGCGGCCCTCCAGATCGCGGCACTACCGCCGGCCGCACTTTCGGCAACCGCAAGTGCCAGCCCTACTTCCGGGGTCGCCCCGCTCTCGGTCGACTTCACGGGTGCGGGTATCGGCGGGTCTCCCCCGTACGCCTATGCCTGGAGCTTCGGCGATGGATCGAACGGGTCCGGTTCCACGGCGTCCCACCGTTATTCGGCAATGGGGAACTACTCGGCCACCCTCAGCGTGACCGACGCTACCGGAACGAAGGCGACGAAGTCCGTGGCAATCACGGTGCTCGCATCGTTGCCACCCCTGGCAGTACACGTGACGGCTTCCCCCTCGTCAGGAACGGCTCCGTTCTCGGCCACGTTCGCGGCGAAGGCGATCTCTGGGACGTCTCCGTTCACGGCCATCTGGAACTTCGGGGATGGCTCGAACGGTAGCGGGATGCTCTCGAGCCACAATTACACGGTGGCGGGGAGTTACCAGGTGACCGTGACGGTGACGGATGCCTCCGGAAGAACGGGGACGGCCAGCACGTATGTGAACGTGAGCGGGGGGACGAGCGCTCCGCTATCGGTGAGAGCGAGCACCAACGTCACCGGCGGGACCGCCCCACTCCCGGTCACTGCCTTTGCCTCGATCGAGGGGGGCACCGGGGTCTACACTTCGGTAACCTGGACCCTCGGTGATGGGTCGGTGGCCAACGGACTCGAGATAACCCATTCATACGCTCACCCCGGGAATTACGTCCTTGTGGTTCAGGTTTCCGACTCCGGTGGAAACTTGACCTCCGCCTCGACGTCGATCTCCGTGTTGGGACTCAACTTGTCGGTGGCACTCAACGGTACCTTGGGCGACGCTCCGTTCAGTGTCAACGCAACGGCTTCGGTTTTTGGGGGCAACGGGCACTATTCACCTATCCAATGGTCCTGGGGAGATGGTACCTCGAGCACCGGGAACCCGGCGGACCACACCTACAACGTGACCTCGGTCGGGGTATTCTACATCCGGGCAAGCACTTCAGACAGCAACGGTCTCACGGTGGCAAGATCCGTCCCTATCCGCATCGATCCCAAGGACGTGGTCACACTTTCGATCAACGCGAGCACCGGTGGGGCCCCTGAAGTGGTCTCCTTTGCGGCGGTCGGGGCTGCGAACTCGGATCTCAATGACTCTAGAGCCCAGTGGGACTTCGGGAACGGAGTGAACGCCACGGGCCCACTCTCGACCCACGAGGAGTATCTTCACCCGGGGATCTACCATGTGTCGGTCCGGGTACGGGACCTTCTGGGGCTGTGGGTCAGCGCGGGCGGCATCGTGCGCGTTCCAGCTCCCCCTCCCCCGGGGGGGAATCGTGCGGGTGTCGTGATCCATTCCTTGCCCTGGATCGGGAATGGCGTCGGCAATCCAACCTCGAATGCCCTGGGCCTTCTCTTCCTGATGTCGCTCGGGTTGCTCTACCTCTTGTGGTCGGGTCCCAAGAACCGATGGCGACCCCCTTCTCCAGGCCCCCCCCGGCGTCTCTACCTGCCGGAGCCGAAAGAACCTCCCCACACCGCGGGCGATCCGCCAGAATCCGCACATTCCTAGGCCGAGTCGCACTCGTCGGCAGATTGCGCCGGGTCCCGTGAGTCGACCTCAACGGATGCGCGGGTCAGAGGATCCGGAACGAATGCACCGTCCGCTCGCCGGGCTTGGTCGTGCTTATCCGATGCCGTCATAACTTCGCTCCCACCCACGGTCCACCCATGCGCTTCACCCGCACGATCAAGACCATCGCCCTGACCAACGTGGTCAGCGGGTTTTCCCGCTACCCGCTTTGGATCCTTCTTGCCCTTTACTTCGCCACGGTCCGTCACTTGAGCGACGAGGACATCGCCATCATCTTCTTGCTCTCAGGGGCCGCCTCTTCTCCGTTCAGCATCTTTGGTGGGCGGTTCGCGGACCGGGCCGGTCGGCGCCCCCTGCTCTTGGGTACGATTCTCGCCATGATCGCGGGCTACGGTCTTCTGTTCGTCTCGGTCACCTACGGTTGGTCGATCGCCATCATCGTCATTGCCCTGGTGTCGGTCAACGTCTTGAACAGCCTCGAGTTTGTGGGGATCAGCGCCGTCGTGACGGACGTCTCGTCCGTGGAGCAGCGTCTGGACTACTTCAGTCTCCAACGGGTGGCGGGAAATGCCGGGATCGGGGCGGGGTTGGTGCTCGCCGGGTTCTCCTCGGAATTCTGGCCCGGCCTCTTCTTCCTCGCACCGGTGCTCGGCGCAGTGGTGGAAGTGATCCTATTCTGGGGGTGGATCCCCGAGTCGCTCACCTCCCCGGAGAAGTCGACCCTCCCGCAGCCGCAGAGACACTTGCTGCGCGCGTTTCGAGACAAACGTCTCCTGGCGGTCGCCGTGTTGCTCCCCTTGGCCGCTCTCGTGGCCAACCAGTGGGAGACCCCCATGATGCCCCTCTATCTCAACGGTCACTTCGGAACCCCGATCTATCTCGTGACCGTCCTTTACGCCGTCAACTGCGTGACCGTAGTGTCCTTGCAATTCTTGGTGAACCGGGTTTCGAAACGAGTGGGGGCCGGCATCGCATTTTCCCTCGGCTTGCTCCTCTACGCCGTCTCCGATGTGGTCTTTTGGATGACGGGCAACCCCCTGGTCCTCGCCGCCAATGTGGTGCTGTTGACCTCGGGGGAGAATTTCACCACCCCCTATTCCCAGGTCATCCTTTCCAAGATCGCCCCGGAGGACCGACGAGGGGAGTACTTCGGCGTCAGTGCCTTGTTCTCGGGGGTGATCCTACCCTTCAGCCCGTTTGTCGGGACGTTCATGCTCGGTTACTTCTCGCAGTCGCTCTACTGGATGTGGGCGATCCTAGCAGGGGGATGCGTCCTCTTCGCGGTGTTGTTCCTGCCCGTACAGCGTTGGCTCGAACGGAGCCCTCCCCCCCCAAGGCCGGTACCCACAACCGCCCTGCGCCCTACCTGAAACGCTTAAACCTCCGGTCTCGGTAGCTGTCTTTGGGCCCGGAGAGTGGACTCAAAAGTGTATCGAAAAGTCAAGCGCTGGGACTCGGTCGCCATCGTGGGCACTTTGTTGGTGCTCCTCGGCACTTCTGCGCTCTATCCTACGCTGTTCCCTGCCGACAGGCATGTTGGGAACGTTGCTCCTGTCAACTTGGAGGAGAATGGCCTGGGGCATCGTGCATCGTCCCCAGCGGTGTCTCCCTCGCCTGCTTCGCCTCACTTCAGATCGAGCGGGGTGTCGACCCCGGAGGAGACGCTCGACCTCCTCAACAACACGCTGGTGCAAGGGAATTACTTGCCTGAGAATGGCATCAAGCCGAACCAGGTTGCCTACGACTCTTCGGACGGACTCGTGTACGTGGCCGACGGCGGGAATGACTTCGTGACCTCGATCGACGCGTCGACGGGTCGGGTGGTGGGTACGATCGCACTTCCAGGAGTTCCGGGCGTTATTTGCAGCGATCCCTTGAACTCGCTCGTCTATGTCGCCCTTCCCTCCCTCTCGGAATTGGGGGTCATCAACGGGACCATGGCTCGAGTGGTGATGACGATCCCCGTGGGGAACCTCCCGAGCGGAATCGCGCTCGACACGGCCAATGGGCATCTCTTCGTGACGAATTGGTACTCGGGTAACATCACCGAGATCAATGGTTCCACCAACGTTGTGGTTCGCTCGATCTCCGGGTTTCAGGACCCGTACGCGATTGCCTACGATCCCGACAACGGCAACCTCTACCTCTCCGAACTCTATCTGGGCAATATCTCCGTGGTCGATGCGGCATCGGGAGCCAACATCACGTCCGTGCACATCGGAATGGCCACCTACCCTTACGATATCGCGTACGACTCATCCAACCGAGAGCTCTACGTGACGGACAACTACAACAACACCGTGAGCATCATCAACGCAACCTCGAACCGGTTGATGGATACCCTGGTCATCGGCTACGGCCTGAATGCCTACCCGACGGGCGTGGTCTACGATTCGGGGAATCACGACATCTATGTCACCAATGTGGGCCTGGTCAACGTCACGGTGATCAACGGGTCGACCAATTCGATCACGCGCACGATCACGGTGGGTCAGTTCCCGCAGGACGCGGCCTACGACCCGGTCGACCACGCCATCTTCGTGACCAACTATGCCTCGGATAACGTGAGCGTCATCGCCGACCAACAGAACCGGGCCTCCCGGTCCATCCCCCTCGGGGTCCAACCCTATGGTCTCTCGGAGAACCCGCAGACCGGGATGATCTTTGCCTCCGAAACCGATGCAAACGCCATCGCCGAGATCAACCGGAGTACCTCGCAGGTGGTCACCAATTTTTCCATGGGATGGGACCCCATCGGGGCCCAACCCTATGGGCTCACCTACGTTCCACGTCTGGGAGATCTCTTTGTGACCCACTACGGGGTCTTGACCAGCGGAAACTTCCTGCTCGAGGTGAACGGGACCACCGGGAAGATCAATTCCACGATCCCCGTGGGGCTTGGCCCGCGCAGCGTCGCGTATGATTCCGCGAACGGCCTCCTCTACGTGGCCAATGCCGGGTCGAATAACTTGACGGTGATCAATCCCGTCACCCAGACGACCGTGCGGTCGATCAGTACGTCGTTCGGCCCAAGCTCCATCGCCGTCGACAACGTGACGGACCTCGTCTACATCACGAACTGGAACTCAAACGAGACGACGGTCATCGACGGGGGCTCCAACACGTTCCACGCGGGCATCCCCGTGGGCGGCACCCCTTCGGGCGTGGCCATCGACCCCGACAATGGGTTGGTGTACGTGACGAACTCCGGTTCCAACAATGTAAGCGTCATCAACGGCACCACGGACTCGGTGGTCGGTTCCATATCGGTCGGCTCCTCCCCCGAGGGGATCGCCGTCGACGGGCTCAACGGGTACCTCTACGTTGCGAATTCCGGGTCCAACAACATCTCCGTTATCGATCCCTTGAGCGGGCAAGTGGTCTCTACGATCCCCGCCGGGGTCAACCCTTCCCAGGTGGCCGTGGACCCGGCCTCGGGCTCGGTCTATGTGACCAACACCCTTTCTGGCACGATCACGATTCTCCACCCGCTACCTCCCCCCCGGTTCCTGGTCACGTTCCAAGAGAGCGGTCTGCCGGCTTCCCTTCCATGGACGGTCTCCTTGGCGGGGTCGGCCCAGTCGAGCAATTCGAGCAAGGTGTCCTTCCAGATGCCCAACGGGACGTACCGCTATTCCGTGCCCACGGTGCTGGGCTACGCCGGAAGCCCGGCCGCCGGTGCCGTGACCGTCCGGGGTCACCCGGCAACGGTGAACGTCTCGTTCAGTGCGGTGACCTACTCACTGACGTTCCTCGAGTCGGGCCTTCCCTCGGGGATTCCCTGGTCGGTCACCCTGAACGGCGTGCTCCAGCAGTCCTTCTCGGCCACGGTCCTCTTCCAAGAGCCTCGGGGCAACTATTCGTACTCGATCACCGCCTCCACCGCGAGCCAGCCGGGAACTCGGTACGTACCGAGCCCGGCCTCGGGGAATCTTAGCGTCTCGAATGGGTCCCAGAACGTCTCGGTCGGGTTCCGGACCTACTTCGAGCTTTCAATGCTGGTGGTCGGGGCTCCCAATCAGAGCGTGAGCCCGGGGAGCGGCTGGTATGCCAACGGGACAAAGGTTGACCTTTCTGCCCAGGTGCTTTCAGGTCACGAGTTCTTGGGGTGGGTCGGGTCGGGATCGGGTAGCTACAGCGGGCCCCTGCCAACCTACTCGACCATTATGCATGGTCCCATCAACGAGACGGCGCACTATCGCTCGGTCTATCTGGTCTCCATTTCCGAGGTGGGACTTTCGGCCGGCACGACGTGGTACGTGACCCTGAACGGGTCGCAGAACCACTCCGCCCTGACCGAGGTCAACTTCACCCTGCCGAATGGAACGTATTCGGGCGGAGTGAGGAATCTGTCAGGGTACTCGGTCACGCCGGCGAACTTCACCATCACCATTAATGGCGCTGTGGGACGCCTGATCGTCACCTTCCACTCGCAGGCGGCGAACAATAGCTCAAGTAACCTGCCCCCATGGGCCCTATATCTGGTGCTCGGGGTGGTCGTGATCGTGGTGTTGGCGGGGGTCGGGTTCGTGCTCTATAGAAAGCGGAAGCGGGCGACCGACGAGGCACCACCGGGGGAGGCCGCGTGAAGGGCTCCTGGATCGCCATCGGCGTCGTGGTCGTGATTTCCATGTTGGTCATTGTTCTCCTGTTCGTGCCCATCGAATCCCACGCACAAACGTACGTGATCACGTGCGAACAGCCCGGCCAGATCATCCAGTACCTGAACTTCACCTTGCCCACGGCCACCGTGAGCATCCAGTGGAACTCGAGCGCCTCGGTGTGGTTGGTCGTGGGCCAGGGGCAGAACCTCGCCTGGGAGAACGGCCCCGCCGAAGTGACCGTCACCTCGGGCAGCGGCACTTTCCCGGCCCACTCCGGAGCCTACAGCGTCGCCTGCTTGACGCAGGCGGGCTCCGGGGTGACGGTGAGCATCCTCCTGCAGTACAGCACCCCGCTCGTCTAAGCGGGTAAATCGGTCTACTTGGCCTTCAAGCGGCCGAACGCTTCCTGGACGTGGGCCACATGGCTTGTGGGTCGGGTCCCCGACTGATATACGTCCCGGATGACGCCGGCCGGATCGAGCAGGAAGGTGACGCGTTTCGCCATCCCGAACATCCCGACCGAATCGAAGGCCGTCGTGATCTTCTTGTCCGGGTCCGCGATGAGCCGGAACGACAAGTGGTGCTTCTTCGCGAACTGGTCATGGGACTCGGCGTCCTGTGTGGACACCCCCACCACCTCTAGGCCGAGCGCCGTTAGGCTCTCCATGTTGTCCCGGAACGCACAGGCCTCGGCCGTGCATCCTGGCGTATCGTCCTTGGGATAGAAGTAGAGGGCCACCCACTTCCCCTTGAGGTCCGATAGCCCGATCGTCCGTCCTTGCTGGTCGACCCCGTGGAAGTCCGGGGCGTTCGTTCCTTCGGTGAGCATGGGCAATTACCTGTGGGGGAAATGTCTATTCATCGTATAAATCCATTGGGGGGGTGGGGGGGATGGCGCAGCAAGCACGAGCCGGCCGCCTCTTCCCCGGACACTCACGGCGAAGAATCGGGGCTCCGCGGGCACAAAAGGGGGGTTTCAAGGCGAACAGGAAGGGCGAAGGACTTTAGTACCGACCTTCGCTATGGCTTTCATCCGTACATGCCACGAGTCGACCATCTTCTTTCTGACGATGACCTTCAGGCCGAGAAGGAATCTCGCGAGAAGCGCTTCGCTGCGGAAGACAAGTTCGAGGCCCTCCGCCGTCAGCGGAGCGACTCGCTGAACCTGGTCGATCGGCTCTCGGAAGAGATCCTTACGCTCCAAAAGCGCCGTCAGGAACTCAATACGGAGGTGCAGAACGCCCACGACAGCTTCCGCAGCTTGGGCGACCAGCAGAAGCACCTACGCGAGGAGCGCAAGCGGCTCTTCGACCGCCTCGAGGAACTCACCCACTCGCTCCACAAGACCAAGGGCGAGAACACCCGGGACAAGGGGCCCAACGCTCGGAGCGTGGCCGCCGATATCGCCCGCCTCGAGCGAGAGCAACAGACCCGGGTAATGACCCTCAAAGAGGAGAACGCCCTCATCGACCGGATCCGTCACATGAGATCCCAGCTCTTGGAGCGGGAGAAGGTGGAGGCCGACTGGATGAAGACGGAATCCGAAGCGTCCACCGTTAAGGATGAGATCCTCGAGCTTCGGAAGAAGCTCCAGCAGGCCAACGAGCGGCTCGACTCCTTCCACGGCGAGCGGGATGCCGCCATGGCCAAGATCCAGAGCTCCCTGGGGGAGGTCGGCCATGTCCTGAACGAGATCCGGTCCAAGGGCAAGATCCGGACCGATATGCTCGACAAGGCCCGGGGCATCGCCCAGCAGATGCAGGAGATGGGCCGGACCGTCCTCGACCTCCAGCGGGAGTCCCGTAAGCGGGTTTCAGAGGCACGCGCTCGCATCGCGGAGCACGGATCCCATCAACGCTCCAGCTTCAACGAGGGGGCCCGCGAACGGGCCGCAGATGAGCTCCTGAGCGCCCTGCTCAAGAACGGCAAGGTAGAGATCGGCCTCGGGGAACCCGATGAGGTCCCGGCCGCATCCACTGCGGACGAGAAGGACTCACGCCGTCGACGTGGGTAGGACGATACTGTAGACCGATATCACGAAGATCAGGGTGTTTCCCTGGACCTCTTGGTTGAAATCGATGGTGTAGGTGCTCGCATTAGTGCTGACATCGCTCAGGTAGAAGGTCTTGCCGTTGGGGAGGTAGGTCCCCTTGTACATGCCCACGTCCTGGGGGGTCAGTTCATTTTGCAGAGTGATGGTTCCCGAAGCGGCCGTGGTCGAGCTCACCTGCGTCACGAGGACCGGCCATCCGTAGGGCTTCACGATCTCTCCGACATAAGGGAGGGCCTCTACGGTGACGCTCGTGGAGTTCTCACTGAGCACCGTGTCCTGCCAGCCATAGTGGGGGTCGGTGAAGACCGCCCCGTTCTGTGCGGCGATGCCCGAGAAGTTCTTCCCGAACTCAGACGCCGTGTACGTGGTCACCATGGGCATCTCTTGGGTGAGCGGGAGGGTCAGGAGATTGGCGGGGTTGGCGGGCCCATACCCCTGCGAGGGGGGGATCACCACGGTCTTGGACTGGTTCGGGGACATGCCGACCATTCCCTTCCAGAACCCGGTGATGAGCGAGGTGTACGCCCCTTCGGTGGTGGGTCCTACGTGGGCCTTGAGCGGGGTGTACCCGGCAGCGCCCCGGAACTGGAAACTGATGGCCTTGGGGTAGGTCGCGTTGTCGGTGGCCACGGAAAGGTACGAGGTATCGAAGACCTTGCCCTGGTCAAAACCGCTGCCGAACGACCCGATGTAGTTGACCGTGACGTTGTCCCCCTCCTCGACGAGACGTGGGGACGGGGCGGGCAACGGCTTGTTGAACTCTTCATACATGAAGACCCCCGCCCCGACCCCTCCTAATACCACAATGATGGAAATGGCGACGATCGGCCACGGGGAGACCTTCGGTGCGGCCATGCTTCAGCCCCCCCTGGGGGTCAGAATGTCGTATGGTCTCTTCATCGGTTCAGTGAGACAGGTGCTCATCATTCCCCCGCCTCGGATAGGGGGAGGCATATAAATCGTTTGAACAGCCTTTATCTCCGCGTCTTCCTCTCGGTGGCCCGGCTGCGGGGATGGCCCAGCCTGGTAAGGCGCAGGATTGCTAATCCTGTGGTGCTTGCACCTCAGGGGTTCAAATCCCCTTCCCCGCGCTCCGGCCCGTCTCCCCTTTTTTTGGTCTTTTCCTCGAAAAATCCCCGTTCCGTCCCGAGCTTACCCTCTCTAAAGTAGGGGTGCGCCCTAGGAAGTCTATGGCCCATTCGTTCGCATTCCTCGGCCCGACCGACCAACACTACGTGATGAAAGGGGGTTTTTGCATCTCGTCGTTCGCCATCATACGGGAGGGGAGCAAACTCCTCCTCGTCAAGCCCCTGGACCATCCCCGCTGGCTCGGAGAATGGGCGCCGAACTGGCGGATCTACGATCCGGTCTCGCTCTCGGAAGAGTACCGGCGGTGGCGATTTCCGAGCACCTACCACTTCGAGGGGGAGGCTCCGGAAGAGGCGCTGGGCCGGGTCATGGTGGAACAGTTGGGACTTCCCCAGTATGCGGTGACCAACCACCGGCTGAAAAGCTACTTCAGCCCCAGCCGTCGGTTCCCGGGCGAGATGCACTGGGACTACTGCTTCTTCTTCGAAATTTCTCTCAAGGATCCCCCGGTGGGCCGCCCCTGGTTCTCCGCGGTCGAGTTCCGGGAAGGCTCTTCCCTTCGTCCCCTCGAGTTCGGGAGCGCCCAGGGAGCGCTGCTGGAGGACCTCCTCAAGGTCGACACCGATCCCCGAAGCCCGGCGACCCCAGCCCCGTCAGTTCCGCCACAAAAAGCCTGACAAATAGCTTAAATAAGGGTCCCCCGATGGTACCCTTGAGCAAGTCCATGACCGGTAGTCTCGTCAAGCTCGGCACCGCGCCTCCTCTTCCCGAGGATGTGCGTCTCGAAGTGACCGACCGGGCGGCCGAGCAGTTGCTCAAGATCCGGGACCAATCCGGGAAGCAGGGCCGGGCCTTCCGGATCGGGGTCCAGGGGGGTGGTTGCTCCGGGTTCACCTACAAGATGGACTTCGATGAGGTGAAACAGGGCGACATCATCGCCGCCCGGAAGGACGGGCTCACGGTCATCGTGGACCCGATCAGCGCTCCGCTCCTCAACCACGCTACCGTGGACTTTGCCCTCTCCTTGGAAGAATCCGGGTTCAAGATTCGGAATCCGAACGCCCACGAGGTGTGCTCTTGTGGCAAGAGCTTCGGCTAAGGAGATATATAGAGGAAAGGAGTTCAAGAGGATAGGATAATGGCCGCAGTTACAGAAGCACCAACGACGGAGATATCGCCCTTCAAGATCGAAATCTCTACCGAAGCGCAAAGCCAGATTCGGGAGGTTCTCAAGACCCAGCGGCCGGGACTCTCCATACGGGTCTTCGTCCAGATCGGTGGCGGCTGTTGCGGCGGAGGCGGAGCGCAGATCGGGATGGCGCTCGATACCCCGAAGAACGGCGACAAGACCTACAGCGTGGACGGCATCAATCTGCTCCTCGACCCCTACTCGGTGGAATACCTCAACGGGGCGAACATCCAGTACGTGACCGAGGGACAAGAGTCCGGATTCAAGATCGACAGCCCGAACCTGCCCAAGGCGGCCGAAGGCGAATCTTGCGGCAGCGAAGGCGGTTGCGGCTGTGGCAGCGGCGGATGCGGCTGCGGCGGCTAAGCCTCCAACGAAGCTAGCTTTATCAGAACCTCCGGCCTCTCAGCCTCGTCATGAGGTGGGGGCTCTTTCTCCTCGGAGCGGGACTCGCCGCCTTGGGTGTCTCGCTCACGGTCCTGGGGGTGTTGAGCTATCCGGTTTCGGTCCAGGTGGTGACCGACCAGAGTAGCACGATCACCCTGCCGGCCAATTCCAGCGGCTCGTTCACGGTTGCGAACGTAAGTGGCGTCTCGGGAGCCTACATCTCCCTCGAGGTCCAGCTGCACTCGAGCTATCCCGTCGAAGCTTGGCTCTCCTCTTGCCCGTTCGCATCCAAGATCCCGCCCTCGTGCGTCCTCTCACAGAACACGACCGCCTCCACGGACCTTTCCCTGTTTGCGAAGAATCCGCATCTGCCGATCTATGCCGTGGTGCACGAGTCGGGAAACCAGAGCACGACCGTGACGATGTCCGCCGCTTTGACCACCCAATCCTCTCGGGGGCTTCCCGACTGGGAGGAGGTGGTGATACTCGCCGGGGCCGTAGTGCTCCTGGCCGGCGGGACGCTCGCTAGCTTCCTCGGGATCTTCCTACGGGGCAACCTCTACGGTCCGCCCCCCGAGAAATCCGACAGCGAGCCCACACGCGAGGATTGATCAGAGCCCCCAGAAGCGGTTCCCGGTCTTGGACTTCTGGATACCGATGTACTCCTGGAGGGCCTGCCGCTCGGTGGCACTGAGCTCGACGTTCTTGAGCTCCCGGACCGCCCCTTCGCTCAAACACACATAGAGCACTTCTCCTTCGGACAGAGTTCGACCCACGATCGCGCCGTCGATGGCGGCCGCGACCTCCGCCCCCTCGCCTGCCTCGGGAACCGCGTGGTTGCTCTCCTGGATGCCCTTGAGCAGTCCCACTTCGACTCCTGCCGCATTGACCAGACGGGTCTGGGGCCGGATGATGCCGATCATCACCCGGATGCCCACGATCGCGGGCTTCGAGGAACGGAACACGTGCCCGGGCATCACTTGGATCTTGGCGGGGTGAGGGATCTCTCTTCGGCGCTCTCGCTCGACGGCTAGCTTGGACTCTTCCCGCCACTCACGGTACTTGTCGATGAGCCGGAAGATGACCTCGTCGGAAAAGATCCGGACTCCGGACGCTTCGGCCGCCGTTTCGGCATCCGGGGTAATGGCATTGTTGAAGACGAGGATGGCCCGGCAGGTCGGGTCCCGGACCGCGCTCATGATGGTGACCTCCCGTTTGGTCACGGTGCCCACTTCTAACCCCTTGACCGAAATGCGGGCCTCCTGGCATTCGAAGAAGAGCGCGTCCAGGCTCCCCAGCGTGTCGGACTTGAGCCAGATTCCGTTGTCGACGACCGAGCGGGCCGGGGTGGTCTCGAGCCCCAGCTCTTCGAGCGCCCGGGCGGGCTCGACCCCGGGAGGTACTACTCGGACGATCCCGCCGGGGAGCGCCCGGTCCATGTCCGGGGCGGACAGCACCAGCCCGGCCGCGGCTTTCGCCTGCTTGATCTCCTGAAGCTTGTCGCCGGTCCCCTTCCCATGATGGTAAAGCGCGCGGACCTTCGAGAGGAACGGCGTCTCCTGACCTGAGACGGCGATCGTGTCGCCTTCTCCGATCGACCCTTCGTAGAGGATCACGCTGGCGACGGCCCCCAGCCCCTTTTCCTCGCTGCATTCGAGGACGGTGGCCTCTCCTCGTCCCTCACTTTCCTTGAGGTCAGTCGAGAGGAACTTCTGGGAAAGTCCTACGAGGAGGGCGACGAGGTCCGGAACTCCGGCCCCGGTCTTGGCGCTGACGGGTACGAGGGCAACGTTGTGCGCATAGTCGGTGACCTTGTCGTAGCGGTCCGCGGAGAACCCCGCCTTGTAGAGGTCCTCGGCGATGGCGTAGATGCGTTCGTCAAGGTATTTCTGGGCATCGGCGGGCAACGTTTCGATCGATTTGGCCAACGGCTGGTTCTTGGGGAGAGGTCGATACCCCGGGATCATGTCCAGCTTGTTCACGGCTACGACGAACGGGGTCCGCTCGTGGCGAAGGATCTGGAGCACCTCCTTCGTCTGCGGCATGAACCCTTCATTGATCGCGACCACGAGCACCGCGACATCGGCGAGGGACCCGCCCCGCCGTCGCATCGAAACAAAGGCCCGATGTCCCGGGGTGTCGATGAAAAGCAGGCCCGGGACGGAGAACTGGCCCGGCTTGATGAGACCCTTGCAGAGCTTCTCCAGGTTGCTCAGGGGAACTTCGACGGCCTGGATCTGCTGGGTAATGCCCCCGGCTTCGCGTTCGGCCTTCTTAGAGGCCGTGATGAGATCTAAAAGGGTGGTCTTGCCATGGTCGACATGGCCCATGACTGAAACAATAGGTTGCCTGAGCGTCATGGTCCCCCCCCTTCACAGGCGGTGGATATAAACCTGAGAGATTTAAGGGTGCGCCGCAGCCCCGTGGTGTAGTGGCCAAGCATACGGGCCTTTGGAGCCTGTGACAGCGGTTCGAATCCGCTCGGGGCTACCTCCGTGGAGGTGGCTCGCCCACCACGCCCTGGTTTCAGTGCCAAAGCGTGATTCCCAGTGCCCGTGCCAATAAGGTGTCCGCCGCCACCACGGGTAGCGCACAGGCGAGCGGAACTATGTAGGACAACACATAGTGCCACCACCGTGGGCGGACGGCGTTCGGTCGCGTAGGAAGGGCATAGGCTGGCAGATAGACCATGAGACCATAGACAAAGAACCAGAAGCCGGCGAACAACGCCGTCGGGTTGATCGAAGCCTCCATCGTAGTTCCCAGAAAGCCGTAGAGCAGGAACACCTCGTTCGGGGTGAACGTTAGCCGGCGCAGGAGGAGGACCCACCCCACAAACTCGGGTACGAACACCACCACCGAGGAAAAGCAGATGACGATGAGATAGTTGCTCGACGCAGTGATGTGCGCCTGGGCACTGGTCACCCCGAAGAACGGGGGCACGACATTCGTCAAGGAGGTCGTCACAACCTCCTCGGCAAGGGCGAACACGGTCGCCCCTCCCACGAACTTCCACTCCCATCGTAGGTTCCATCGGGCGATCCACCCTCGGAAGTTCTCCGCATAGCGGAGCATGATGCTGCCGCACCCAAGACACCAGATCACCACCAATCCAAGTCCCATCAGGATGATGGCCTTCGCCGCCGGATCATGGGATCCCACCATCACCGCGAGGACAATGATCGGAATCGCGATCGCGGTATAGACCGCGATCGCTCGAATCAGCCATCGAGGGACCTTGGTGCGAAGGTCCTCCTTCGGGGGTGGCGGAACGGGAGCCTTGGCGTCAGTGGGGGGGGCCGCGTTCATCATCGGGGCTTTGTTCCCGCCGGAACCTCGGACGATGACTTGAGGTGGGTTCGCACGAGGTCCATGTACCGTTCCCGTTCTTCCCAGAACCCCATGTGGGAACTCCTCGGCAGAATGACGAGGCGGGAGCCCGGGATCTGCTCGTGGATACGCTCGCCGACGGCCGGGGTGACCTCGTCGTACTTCCCGTGGATCAGCAGGGTGGGTACGTTGATCTGGTGGAGTTCGTCCGTAAAGTCAATGTCCCGAATGTTCCCGACGATGGTGAACTCGTTCGGGCCGTTCATGGTCAGATAGACGGGCTGGCTGATGTGGTCCATCGAGTAGGCGACCTCCGGGGGCCACGGGTCCAGTCGGCACAGGTGCCGCCGATAGAATTCGAGCACCGTGGCCAAGTAGGTCGGGTCGGAGAATGCTCCTCGCCCTTCGCAGTCCTCCATGACCGCTCGGACCTTCTTTGGGAGGAGCGATTTCAATCGGTTCATCTCGGCGACCGCAAAGGGAACGTCGCTCAGTCCGCCGGTGCTCGTGACGCTGCGGATGCGGTCGCTCCAGCGGGTGGCGTACTTCAGGACCAGGAGCCCGCCATAGCTGGAGCCCATCAGATGGACGTCACCTGGGCCGAGAAACCGTCGAACGTCATCGAGCACCCTCAGGTCGTGCTCAAGATTGAACTTCGATGGATCCTTCGGAAGCTCAGAACGCCCGCAGCCGAGCGCATCGTAGAAAACGACGCGGTACCCGTCCCGCATCAGGTCGGAGAGGGGCAGGATGTAGTCGTGGGTCATTCCCGGACCCCCGTGCACACAGAGAAGGGTCCCGCGAGTGTCTTCTCCGAATTCGCGATAGAAGATCCGATACCCGTCGGACTCAAGAAAACCGTCTCGAGCGGTCTCTTTCATCGACATCGGAAGCACCTCCGGGGGCAATTGACCTTATCCATGGGGCGAACAGCGCCCGCGACCCCGAGGCGGACCTTTTTAGCTGACCTGTCCGTAGTCCCCTCTCGATGGTCAACGAGGAAATCTCCCGGATATTCTTCGAGATCGCGGACCTGCTCGACCTGGAGGGGGAGCGCTTCAAGCCCGAGGCATATCGGCGCGCCGCGCGGACCTTGGAACAGGCTCCCGATGACCTTAGCATCCTCCGCCGTGAGGGCCGCCTGCACGCTCTCCCGGGGGTCGGTCCCGCGATCGGAAAGAAGATCGAGGAGTATCTCGACACCGGCAAGGTGGCGTACCTGGAGCGGCTCCAATTGGGCCATCCTCCCGGGGTCATCCGCTTGATGCACCTCGAAGGGCTCGGGCCCAAGACGACCCGGCGTCTCATGATGGAGCTCGGGGTGACGAGCCCGGAAGAACTGGTTAAGGCGATCGATGCGGAACGTCTCACAGGTCTCAAGGGGTTCGGACCGAAGCGCATCGCACAGTTTCGCGCTGCAGCCGTATCCCTTCCCTCGCGGGGTCGGCTGAGCCTACCGGTGGCCCAGAGCATCGCGGATGACCTCCTGCGATCCATCCAACAGATACCGGTCCCGCATGAACGTCTGACCTACGCGGGCAGCCTTCGGCGACGACGGGAGTCCGTGGGGGATCTCGATATCCTGGCCACTTCCGCGCACGCCGCTGAGCTGATCGCCGCCTTCGTGCAACTTCCCATTATCGAGAACATCCGGATGAGCGGAGAGACTCGGGCCACCGTGGTCCTCAAATCCGGGGTGCAGGTCGACCTTCGAGTGGTCTCTCCCGAGTCCTATGCGGCGGCGCTCCAGTACTTCACCGGATCCAAGGACCACAACGTCCGGACCCGGTCGATGGCCCTGCAACGGGGCCTGAGCATCAACGAGTATGGGGTGACGCGAGATGGGACCACGGTGCCCACTCCGGACGAGGCGACGCTCTACTCGTTGATCGGGCTTCCCTACATTCGACCCGAGTTACGGGAGAACTCGGGCGAGGTAGAGGCCGCCCAGGCCGGGAAACTGCCCGCACAACCCGACAACTTCCTTCCTTCGGGGGAAATCCATATTCACGTGCCGACGTTCGACTCCCCCGCCGTTCAACGGGAGTGGCTTGGCGAAGCCGAGAAACTGGGACTACACCTGTTGGGTGGAGTTCGTGCTCGGCACGCTTCCGAGCATGCGAGCGATGCTCGCTCCTCCCGTTCTTCCTCCTTCGTCGCGTGGGGACTCGAGGGCGATCTCCCGGAACTCGCCGAAGCAGAGCTTCCTTGGGCGAGTTGTGATTACCTCATCCTACGCCCCGGACCTGCGGGATTTTCGCAGCCTTCGGCGTTGGAAGAACTCCTCATCTCCGCGAAGGAACACCATCGGCCGGTGTACCTAGGCCATCTGGAAGACCTCGACGCGGGAATCCTCCACTTGCCCTGGAACATCTTGGCAAAGCATGAGGTCCCGATCGAGGTGGGAGTCTCCGCCACGTCCGTAACCTGCGAAAGTTCCCTGATCAAGAAGGCCGTGTCCAGCGGAGTGAGATTGTGGCTGTCCTCTCGCCCGGAGGCCCCGCAGGAGCTCGCTCGTCTGGCCATTGCGCGTGACCTCCTGTACCGGGGATGGGGGGCGTCCACGGATGTCGCCAAACTCCCGGCCGGAACCGGGTCCTCAGAGTGACCGTCGCGATGGGACGGGCCGCACTTCCAGGCCTCGGTGGACTCGACTTCGTTCGTAGAGCGTGTGGGTTCCTCTGAAGAGCGGTATTGGGACACTTCTCCGACGTTCGAACCTTTCATCGAGGGGCAACAATCGTCGATATTACCGGGGGGTCCGCGATTACCCGTCGAGGAGGTTTCCACACCGGCGGCAGGTCGACGTCCCTTCCTCGATCAAGGCGTTGCAATGCGGGCAGGACCGAAGGCCCCCGTCATGATCCGGGTCGGGTAACGGGCTATCCTCGTCTTGGTTCCCCATTGCTTCGTTCTCGGAAGGAAGCGTGGACGACCCTTTCGAGGATTCCTTTTTCGCCATCAACTCTTCCGTAACCTGCCGGAACTTGAACAGGACATCGGCGACGTTGTCGTAGGAAAGGCGGATGAGGTCGTATCCGACCCAACCCAGGTATTTCGCCGTGTACGGGATGAACTGTGGTCGGTCCAGTCGCAGCGTAGCTCTCGGGATCAGTTCGGCCGCCCCAAGGTTCCCAATCCCGACCCAGTGAGAGAACATCACGCGCTGGTTGGTCAGGAAGAGGAAACCTTGGAACCTCGCTACGCCGGGTCCGCGTTTCTCATAGGTGGCCCGCCAGCAGGCGAGGATCTTCTCTCCAGGTACCAGTGGCAATGCCTCACTGCACCGTCGCATACGGGTCAGGTCGGAATGGGACATGGGTCGTTTGTGGGCCTTGTTCGGGGCGTCCCACGAGTCGTTGGGGTCTTGGATCATCCATCCCGCCGGGAATCGGGGGGTGTCCGTTTCGTCCCGGGACCCTTGCGGTTCTGCGACCTTGGGTCGACTTCGTGATGGGGTAGGAGGTGGGGGCTCTCGGACGGGGTGCTGCATATCGTACAGTTGACGCCTCTCGGGGTCTCGGAGCGTATCGTAGGCGACCTGCAAGTCTTCGAAGGCCATCGTTGACTCACGGGACCCGTCATTCTTGTCTGGATGCAGTCGGCGGGCCAATTTCCAGTAGGCCGCCTTGATTTGACGAGGAGACGCGTCACGGGATACCCCCAAGACCTCGTAGGGGCTCGGCTCGGGCATCTCTTCCTCTCCAATAGTTATGCCCGGGGTTGATTTAAGCGCTGAAGCGCCACGGCAATCTCTTAGTGGCTCTCCTAGATTGAAGATCCTATTCGAAAATGGGTCTGAGTGGAGAAGAAGGGCGAAGGAAGTCGGGCGTTCGCCCTTAAGATGCCGCGACTTGAGCACAATTCCCCGGGGCGGATTCTGAAGATGGGACGTGACCATCTTTCCGTGGGTTCGATCAACGATGCGTTCCCTACGCCGGCTTAGAGTGCCGTTACATGGGTGGGTTCATAGTCGGGCAGTAATTCGCCAACGATCGGGATGCGATGTCCGCACTGGGAGCACCGGTTCCCGGGAGCCAGGCGCCACTGTTCGATGTAGAACCCATTTCGCTTGACGGCCATGTCGCCGCATTTGGGACAATAGGTGTTCTCAAGGGGGTGTCCCCAAATGTTCCCCAGGTAAACGTATTCCAGTCCCTCGGACCGGGCGATCCCGTGCAACCGCTCTAGCGTGGCCACCGGCGTGACCGGCAGGTCCATCATCTGATAGTCCGGGTGCCACTGGAGGAGATGGAGGGGAGTTTCTGGCCCGAGGTTTTCCCGGATCTCGCGTGCCAGGGAACGCAAAGGTCCGTCGTGGTCCCCTACCCGGGGGACGATGAGATTGGTCACCTCTACGTGGGTCCCTCCTTCGGCGAGCTCTTTCATGGTCCGTAGGATCGGTTTCCGATCCTTCACCGCGATGTACTTTCGCATGAAGTCGGACTCCCCGCTTCCCTTGAAGTCGATCGAGACGGCATCGAGCTTTCCTCGGAGGAACCGGGTGGCCTCGGGGGTCATGTACCCGTTCGTCACGAAGTTCGCGAAGAGGCCGTGCGCATGGGCCTCCTCGATGATGTCGCGGGCATACTCGATGAAGATGGTGGGCTCGTTGTAGGTGAACGTGATGCCCTGGCAGTGCTGTCGGAGGGCCCACTCGACCGCCTGCTGGGGAGTCAGCGTGCGACCCCACGCCTCCCGTTCCTGGCTCACCTCGAAGTTCTGGCAGTATTGGCAGCGCCAGTTGCAACCCACGGTCCCGATCCCGAAGACCCTGCGACCGGGCATGAAGTGCGTCAAGGGCTTCTTTTCGATGGGATCGACCTGGACCGCCGCCGCCAGGCCGTAGACCGATAGGTAGAGCCGTCCGTCGACGTTCTCGCGAACGTAACAGAACCCGTGCGAGCCCGCCGGCACGACACAGTACCGAGCGCAGGCGGTGCACCGCACCTTCCCGTTCGGAAGGGCCTCGTAGAGTTCGGCCTCCTTGGTCACGACCGAACGAGGGTCGCAGGGCTATTTATTCCCCTCGGGAACGGGAATGGCCTGGGCCGACTCAGCCCGTACGCCGTGGCGCCCTAGTGGCCGTTGTTCCCCGCGGAAGGGATCGGGACCCCGGTGCTGCGCACCAAGGCGAAGTACTTCTTCTGCAGGTCCTTCGTCACCGGACCCGGGACGCCCACTCCGATCTTCTGGCCATCGATCTCGACGACCCCAGCGACCTCTCCTCCGGTCCCGGTGATGAATACCTCATCGGCCTTAAGGAGGAAATCCACCTTGAACCGTTCCACCCGGGTCTCGTAGGTGCCCTTGGAGATGTCGAGGATGGTTCCCCGCGTGATCCCGACCAGGTTCGTGACGGTCGGGGGAGTGTAGACGACCCCTCCCTTGACCGCGAAGATGTTGTCGGCGGAGGCCTCCGCCACGTATCCTTCCTGGTCGAGGATGATCGCCTCGTCAGCTCCCTTCACGTTCGCCTCGCTCTTCGCGAGGATGTTGTTGAGGTAGTTCAGCGACTTGATGTTCGGGTTAAGCGAGGACGGTGGCGTCCGGCGAACGGAGGCCACGATCGCGTTCAGGCCCGTCTCGTGCTTGCTGCCGTAGAGGTTGATCGTCGAGCAGATGATCACGATCGAGGACTTTTTTGACTTACGGGGGTCGAGACCGAGATCCCCGGATCCCCTCGTGACAAGGGGGCGGAGATAGCCGTCATGCAGACCGCTCTTCGCAGTCGTCTTCAGCACGAGCTGAGCGAACTCTTCCTTGGAACAGGGGACGGTGAGACCGATCTTCTCCGCCGAGGCGAAGAGCCGGTCGACATGTTCTGCGAGCTTGAAGATCCGGCCGTTGTAGAACCGGATCCCCTCGAAGACCCCGTCTCCATAGAGCAGGCCATGGTCGAAGACCGAGATTTTTGCATCGTTCGGGCTGACGAATTCACCATCGATGTACACGACTCCTTCTGGCATGTGAGGTCCCTCCCGAGCTTCCCCATACTAAGAGGGTTTTTAGGCTTGCCCAACGCGCGGGCCCGACTTTGTCCTTCGCGGCCGCATCCGGACAAAACCATTGGCCATTCGCACCCAGGTTTCCGGGGTCAGCTCTTCGGGCCGCATCTGCTCCCATCCGGAGGGGATCTGGGCTTCCTCGAGGATCCGGGACAACGACTCAGGGGCGAATCCCCACTCCTCCAGGACCGACGGCAAGGTACGTTGGAGTTGCTTGCGCCTCCAGTTGAACACGCGATGGACGAGCTGCATCGTGAGCGCGGCATCGAGGGGTGCTGGCTCGATGGGACTGCGGCGGTAGACCACGACCGCACCGTCCACTTTGGGGGACGGAAAGAAGACCGCCCGCGGGACGATCCGGGCGATGCGGAACTCTCCTTCAAGACGGCCCCGAATGGTGAGCGGCCCGAAATCCCGTCCTCCGGGTTCGGCGGCCAATCGTTCGGCGACCTCCCGTTGGACGAGGAACACCCCGTGCTCGATGCCCACCTCGAGAAGCCGGAGCAGGAGGGGGACGGCCACCGAGAACGGCAGGTTCCCGACGTAGGCTTGCGCGGGCGGCAGGGGTACCGTGAGGGCATCTCCCCGGATCAGCGTGGCCCGCTGCTTGAGGTTGTGTTCAAGGAGCGACGCGAGCTTCGGGTCGATCTCGACGATGCTCAGCGGACGGAAGCCGCGATCCAGTAACGCCTTGGAAAGGATACCGAGTCCCCCGCCGATCTCCACGACCGAACTCTCCGGGGGGAGGTCGACAAGCGCGGCCTCCGCCTGCGCTTCCGCCTCGCTCACCAGAAAATTCTGACCCCATCGCCGGGACGGCGTGAGGTCCATCGCCCGTAGGGCACCCTCGATGTCCTGAGGAAGGGCCGAAGGATGCGGAGCGGACCGGGACCTAACGGGGGACGAAGACTCGGTACTTCTCCTCTTCACCGGAAAGTTCCTTCTCGATCCGGGCGGCGATGAGCTTCTGAGGGTGCCGGATGCTGACCCGCTGCTCGAGGTCCTCGAAGCTTGCGAAGGGCGCCTTCACCCGCTCTCGGACGATGGCATCCATCGACTTCTTCCCGATTCCGGGCAGGAGCTCCAGCATGTGGAAACGGCGGGTGATGGCCTGGGCCTCGTTGAAGAAGCGGAGGAACTTGGCCGGGTTCGCCAGCACGATGGTCTCGATGGCATTAGGGAGCTCGGACTTCGCCGCCGTCGTGATGTCGGGATAGGAAAGACGGCGTTTCACGTGGTCCACCGCGGGAGTCGGGTTCTCGTTCGGGGGGAGGACCAAGCGGTCCCCCGGATTCACTTTGTCGTTGGGCTTGATCAAGATCTCGAGGATCTTGAACTCCTCTTCCCCGAGGCCGATCGCTACGGGCTCGCGGCTAAAGTTCCGGTCGGAGGGCCAACCCGAGGGTAGAAAATCGAGGACGTAGGCGCGTTTCTCCATCTAAATCCCCCCGGTTGCACCGTTTCACCGATGTTTTGCGATCGTGTCGAGTACTGTTCGAACCTGGGTCTCGTCGAGCGGCAGGCTGTCCTTCGGGAAGAGGAGCCAAACCTCCTCCGGGGTCTCGGGAAGGATGTCGACGATCTTCACCGTGAGGTTGTCGTTCAGGAACGGAAGGGCCTTCAACGCCTCGAAGAGCGACTTGGAGGCCGGGGGCTCGATCTTCTGTGCACCCTCGGCGTGCTGCAGCGCGGAGACACCCTCCCGCTGGAGCGTCCGCTCCGTCGAGACCTCGGTAAGCATCTCCTTGACCTTGAACAGCGGGACGGGGTCCGTCATTGAACGCCATCCGCGGGGACAAGGTGCGTGGGGTGGGAGATCACCAGTTTGCGCTTCCCACCGTCGTAGAACTCCACCTCATAGGCCCGGCCCCGGTGTCCGATGACGACACCGACCTTGCCCTGGTAACGCGGGTGTGGCATCCCCTTCTGGTCGGCGGCTTCCAAGCGGATGATCACCTTGCTCCCTTGTGCGAACTCCCGCATGAAGTGGCTCGGAGGAGGCATCCCCTTCTCACGGACCTTCTTCGTCAGAATCCCGCGCGTTCGGCTGTTAAACCCCTTCGAACTCTTCACCATGTTCCGTCCTCCTTCTCATCGTGGATCGCTGTCACATCGAGTTCCACCACGCTCAGGGGGATCCCTAGCACCTCGGAAAGGTTCGGCTGGGTACGACCGTTGTCCCCCGTGACGAACTCCTTGATGTAGGTCCCTGCCTCGGCTCGGATCTCCAGGGTGAACGTTCCCTCTCCCATCTGCGTCATTTTCATCTCCTTGATGCTGCGATGCCGCATCAGATCGGCCCTCCGGTGGGCTACCCGCACCGGGGTCCGTTGGACCAGCTCGCGTCCGGAGAGCATGTTCACCGCCTCTTTAATCTTTTCCTCCCCTGGGCTCCCTCGGACCACGACACGATAGCTCTTGTCATGCTTTTCTTCCTTGACCCGCCGGACGTCCAGCGGGGCACAGGGGGTGAGCTCGAGAACCTCGACGCGCCCGCCGGCCGAGGCGTTGATCTCCTTCTCCGCGGCGGTCGCATCCATCGTGCGCACATGGGGGGACAAGATCTCGGCCACGAAGGGGCGTCCTCGGCCAAGCATGCGGGCATCGATATCCTCCCGTCCCATGCCGTGGAAGCGGTGACCCGTTCCTCGGAGGGATTGGTTCAGGGGGCCCGCAATGAGCTCTTCCACGCTCGTCTCGTACATCTTGCCGGTCCCGTTGCAACGCCGGCAACCGCGGCCGCGGCATTCCCGACAGGGCCAGCGGGTCTGGGGGATCGTCCGGTCAAGCTTTCGGTACCTTCCAAGGAAGTGGAGCGAGGCGATCGTGAGTTCGATCTGGCCCACCGAGATGTCGGCCACGAAGAGCACGTCGGGATTCTCCTGCCGGGCGACCGCCCCGGTCGCGACCCCGAGTGCCTTTCCGAACTCCCGATTGAACGCAGTCCGGATGCTCTCTCCCCAAGAAGTAGCCACTTCGCCCCACAGGGCCTCCTCCAGGGCAAGCGTTTCCGGGGCCCAGCGGGACCCGCACAGGAAACTCGCCCATTCATAATCTGCCACGCTCCGTCGGGCCCGATCGACCCAATCTCCGATCCGTCCAAACGCTCCGGAGCAGAGACCGCAGCCCTCTCCGTTCGAGCGCGCGGCCCCCTGCGGGTCGAGCTCACGCATGATCGCATCCCAACGCTCAGAGTTGGTGAGCCCGTGACCGATCTTGCCAAAGAAGCGACCCGAACACTCGGCGCACAGTGGCGTGCTCAGCCCGCGAACCGCTTCGGCGGCCCGTCGCGCCGCTTCGTCCAGGACGAAGGGTTTCGTCCCCAACATCAGTCGTTCGATCCGCTCCGGGGAGCTGTGGGGAGGTATCGCGGCCGTTCCCCCCGGGCGAGCAGTACCACGGACGCCTCGGGGGATTCGTCCACTATCGGGAGACCCACGAGTCGCGACAGACGTTCGGCGAACCGCCGAATCTCATCCATCGTCGGAACGCTGTCCCGCGTAAGCCGGTGCCGCGATCGTCCCATGAACGCATATCCTTTGACCTCGATGAAGTCCGGCCGGGCGGACGCATCCAGCCGGGCGTACTGCTCTTCCCAGCCCATGTTCCACCCCTTGACCAGGGTGTGCCGAAGGACCCG
This sequence comes from Thermoplasmata archaeon, assembly GCA_021823345.1. Taxonomy (GTDB): domain Archaea; phylum Thermoplasmatota; class Thermoplasmata; order Lutacidiplasmatales; family UBA184; genus JAJYEA01. The sequence goes on along the minus strand of JAKAOF010000002.1, from coordinate 78,855 downwards.
TCGGGTGTTGAGGCCCGCCACGATCCCCAAGGTCTCCTGAAGCCGGTCCCAGGCGTCTTCTCCGGGCGGATGGGTGAGTCGGAAAAAGACCTCCCGGTTGGGGGCGGTGACGGATACGTAGAGCTGGGTCGGAAGCGGGTTCAACGCGCGGACCGCGTCCGGATGCGTCCCGTTCGTCACGAGGAACGTGGTCATTCCTCGCTGGTGACAGAGGGAGATGTACTCGGCCAGCTTGGGATAGAGCGTGGGTTCACCGGTAAGTGAGATGGCCACGTGGCGAGGATCGTGGGCTTCCTCGAGTCGTTGAGCGTCCACCCGGGGATCGCCGCCATAGCCGCTGATCAGACGGCGCTGGGCCTCGAGGGAACGGGTGAGCACGAGCTCGGGTTCGTCGAAGTCGGGGGGAGAATCATCGTACTCCCAGCTCTGGTCCCGCCAGCAGAATCGGCAGTGAAGGTTGCAGGAGTCGGCGGCCGGGCTCATCTGAAGGCAACGATGGCTCTCGATGCCGTAGAACCGCGCCTTGTAGCACCCGCGGCCTTCCGTCAACGAGTTGGCCGTCCAGTGACAGACCTTCACCGCAGAGTGGCGGCCGGCGGACATGTACCCGGGAACCGTGACGATGTCCTCTCCGAGGTTCTCGGACCCGTCCATGTTCGGGGTTCGTAGGGCGACCCATATATAAGGGAACACCGGGTCGCAGGACCATCCCGGCCCGTTGGCTCGATTGTGGGTCAGTGAATGGCAGAACCCTTTTTAATCCGCGATACTCCGTCATGGTAGGGTACTTATGGCGGAGCCTCCCCTGACGGAAAATTACCACAAAGAGACGGCGACTCGGCGGCACATCCCGGCCCACATCACGTTCTGGGACGAGACGCTTCGCGACGGTGAGCAAATGCCCGGCGTCCACTTTTCCGCCGAGGAAAAGCTGGCGATCGCCGAGAAGCTGGCCGAGGTCGGCGTCGAGGTCATCAACGCGGGTATTCCCGTCGTCAGCAAGGACGAAGAAGCGATGGTGCACCGGATCGCCCACGCCGGGATCAAGGCGCACATCTTGGCCGCCGGGCGGACCGTGCCCGGAGACGTGGAGGCCATCATCCGCACCGGGGCGACGCATGCCGCGATCTTCGTGGCCGCCTCCGAGGTACATCTTCGCTACAAGCTGAGGATGTCCCAGGACGAAGTGGTGAAGGCCACGGTCGACTCCGTGCGCCGCGCGCACGAGGCCGGGCTCCATGTGGCATTCGTCACGGAGGATACGACACGCGCACCCATGGATTTCGTAGAAAAGCTCTACTTGGCGGCCCTCGACGCCGGTGCGGACCGCCTCGTGGTCAGCGACACCGTCGGGGTCATGTCCCCCATCACCTTCCGCTGGTTCCTTCGAGAGTTCTCCGCTCGCGTGCACCCCAAGGACTGGTCCGTCCACTGCCACAATGATTTTGGGATGGCCACGGCCAACACGATCGCGGCCATGGAAGAGGGAGTCAATGCCCCCCATGTCTGCGTGAATGGCCTGGGGGAGCGGGCCGGGAACACCTCGTTCGAGGAGGTCGTCATGTCCCTCGAGATCCTCTATGGCATCAAGACCGGGATCAAGACCGAGAAGCTCTACGAGCTTTCGCGCCTGGTCGAGCGACTGTCCGGTGTCCCGTTGCCACCCAACAAGGCCCTCGTCGGATACAACGCGTTCTCGCACGAGGCGGGGATCCACACGCACGGTGTGCTCCGGAACTCGCTCACCTACGAGCCCCTCCAGCCAGAAGTCCTGGGAAGGAAACGGCGTTTCATCCTCGGAAAGCACACGGGACGTGCAGCCATCCAGGAGAAGTTGAAGGAAAGCGGGATCAGTCCCACGGATGACCAAGTGGCGCGCCTCACCGAGTTGGTGAAGACCACCGAAGAACACAAGGGGAAGGAGTTGCGGAATCGTATGGTCGCGGACTACCAGAACGAGTTCGAGCAACCGGGCCTCAAAGAATCCGAGTTCTGGACATTGGCCGGACAAGTGGGCATCGAACGCCCGAAGTCCCCATGAGCGAGCAAACGCTGGTCCAGAAGATCCTGACCCGGGCATCCGGCACCCCGGACCCCGTCCCCGGGCAGATCGTCGTGGGGAAAGTGGACCTTGCCATGGCCCACGAGCAGGGAGCGCAGGCGATCGCACCCTTCGTCCAGATGGGCGCCAAGAAGGTCTGGGATCCCGACCGGGTGGTCATCGCCATCGATCATTGGGTCCCTGCTTCGACCGAGGGCGCAGCGCGTCTTCACCAGATGCTCCGAGAGTTCTCCCAGACCTACAAGCTCCCCCACTTTTACGACGTGGGGAACCACGGGATCTGCCACCAAGTACTGGCCGAGGATGGCTGGGTGGTCCCGGGAGACGTTGCCGTGGGAACCGATTCCCACACCAATATGCTCGGCGCCATGGGGGCCATGGCCGTAGGCATCGGACCGACCGAGTTCGCGGCCGTGCTCGCCACGGGCAAGATATGGCTCAAGGTACCGCCGTCGCTCAAGATCAACTTGGAGGGCCGGCTTGGAAAGGGAGTGTACGCGAAGGACATCGTCCTCCGGGTCCTTTCAGAGGTCAAGACGGACGGGGCTCGTTACAAGGCCATCGAATTCCATGGAAGCACCGCGGCCCGGCTCTCCATGTCCGAGCGGTTCACCATCTCGAACATGACCACGGAGATGGGGGCCAAGGCCGGGATGTTCCTTCCGGATGCGACCACGCAGGAGTTCCTGCGGGGGATCGCCAAGCACGAGATGCACCCGCTCTTGCCGGACGAGGGCGCAACGTACGAACGGGTGCTCCACATCAACCTCGATGGGATGGAGCCTCAGGTGGCGTGCCCACATTCGCCCGACAACGTGCGACCCATTTCCGCGGTCGCGAAGGAGCACGTCAAGATCAACCAGGCCTTCCTGGGTTCCTGCACGAATGCTAGGATGGACGATCTCCGGGAGGCCGCGAAGATATTCAAGGGAGAGAAGGTCGCTCCGGGGGTCCGGTTCATCGTGTCGCCCGCGTCGACACGGATCTACCGGGAGTGTCTGAAGGAGGGCCTGATCGATCTGTTCACGGCTGGAGGGGCGGTCTTCACGAACTCCAGTTGTTCGGCATGCTTTGGAGGCAACATGGGCATCCTCGCGGCCGAAGAGGTGTGCGCATCGAGCTCGAACCGCAACTTCCCGGGCCGGATGGGCTCCACCAAGGGACGGGTCTACCTCATGTCGCCCGCCGCCGTGGCCCTGAGCGCGATCCGGGGCGAGATCGCTGACCCTCGGGAGGTCCTGTGAAGACCCTCATCTCCGGAAAGGTCTGGGTCGTCGGGGACCAGGTCGACACGGACCAGCTCATCGCCGGGAAGTATCTCACCATCATCGACCCGAAAGAACTCCGAAAGCACGTGATGGAGGACCTCGTTCCGGAGTTCTCCAAGGCGGCCCGACCGGGCGACATCCTGGTCGCCGGAGAGAACTTTGGCTGCGGGTCCTCTCGAGAACACGCCCCCGCCGCGTTGCAGGCCGTCGGTCTAGGTGCGGTCGTGGCGAACTCCTTTGCCCGGATCTTCTACCGGAACTCGATCAATCTGGGGTTGCCGGCCATCGAGGTTTCGAGCGTTCGGGAGCTCTTCTCCGACGGCGACCAGGCCGAGATCCACCTTTCCGAGGGGTACATCCGGAACCTTTCCCGCTCGAAGGAGCTTCGCTTCCCCCCGCTTCCTTCGCACATTCTCGAGATACTGGACTCGGGCGGACTGGTTGAGAAGGTCCGACGAGAGATCGCCACGCCGTGAAGCGCCTGGCACCGAACACCCTCTCTTCTCAAGTTCGCCCGGCGGTGTCGTTCGGAGCGCCTCGCAAGAGCGCGCGCGAACCCTGGGAACTCTGCTATGGGTGATCCGTCTCCGGCCCCGGAGCACGGACCTCCTCCCGGTATGGGGTCTCATCAGTCCGCCCCTCCATGTGCCTCCGCCGGGTTAGCGCCTCCGGTGAAGGTTCGGGTCGTCACGAGCTCCGAAGTGGCCAAGCTCATGTCGGTCGCCCCCGAGGGGACCGACGAACAGCGGGTCTTCGGCAAGGTCTTTGAGGAAGAGTACACGATGGCAACCTACCTCTACCGCAATTCCAAGACCACGAAGGAGCTCTCGCGCCGCTTTTCCCAGAACATTGCCACCGGACTTCGCGAAGAGGGGGTCTACTCTCCGCAACGGGTCCAAGCGGCGGTCAAGATGTTCTCCGCCCTTCTTCAGGCGGGGGTGCGGGGTAGAAAGCCGCGGACCGCTTTTCGGAGATTGAGTGAGGGACTCTACCTGGCGGCTCAGCCTGACCTCGAGTACCGCCGACCGCAGGAGACCCGGGCGAGATACTTCGAATTCAAGACCTACCCCTTGACCGACTATGGTCGCGCCCAGGCACGCGCCTTTGCCTGGGTGTTCCAGACCGACATCATCCTCGTGGGCTTGCGGGAAGCTCAGGGAGAGTACCTCGTCGAACGGGAGACCGTTCCTCCATCGGCCTTCGTCCCTCCCGCCATCCCGGCGGAGCTCGGGATCGAACAGGAATTCTGTGCGCTCCACGAAGCTCCAGTGGGTCGATGCCCGACCTGGGAAGAGGTCCGTCGTTAGCCCCCTGTCTTCGCCAGATGGACATGCTCGTCTTCACGCAGCATACCCCGCGGTGAGATTCTTTTTCTAATCCTGGCAGTTAGGGGACGGGCGGCAGATGACGGAAGTCCCTCAGAATCCTCTTCGTATCAGCGTCGTGGTCATCGAGTGGAAACCTCGTGGCTGGCTGAAGGGCGCAGTCGAGTCGATCTTGGACCAAGATTATCCGGCGCAGGTCGTGGTAGCGAAGAATGCCCGGGAACCCGCGGTCGATACGTGGCTCGTGTCGAAGGGCGTCTCGGTCATCTTCTGTACGGATACTGAGATCGGCCCGAAGTATGCGGCCGGATTGGCCGCGGCGACAGGGGAGGTAGTATGTCTACTGGAAGATGACGACCGATTTCTTCCCGGGAAACTGAAGCGACTGGCCCTCGAGTTCACAACCCACCGAGACCTCAGCATGGTCCACCACGGGCACCGTCGGTTCAACATCGAGACTTCGGAGCACACGGTCGGCCCGCACATCCCGGACTTCAACTGCTCCAGCATGGCGCTACGACGTCGGGACCTTGAGGACGTGATGCCTCGGCTGGTGGCCCATGCGCGCAAGCACGCTTCCGGGGTCCCGGAGATCCCGGATACGCAGCTCTACTACACGTTCATGGCACTGGGAAAAACGATGGTCCAGCTACCGGAGCCGCTCACCGAGATCCGCTACGACCCCGGGGCTCCTTCCCCCATTGGACTATCTCGCGGGTATCTCGAGCTCGCCAAGGAGATCGACGAGCTGGGAGGAACGGGAGATCGAAAGGAGGCCCTGACCTGCCTCTTGGGGCTCTACTTCTCCGCCCTCATGCGGACTCGGGGGGTCGAGGATCCTACCGGGGCCGCGTGGGCGGATTTCAAGCTCCTTTCCACACACCGGTTCGGGCCGCTCGTGCCGAACATGAGGGAGGTACTCTGCGGGAGCCTCCATCCTTTTTCTCCCACGCTCTCCCGCGCCGTCTACTCCCGGTTCCGGCGCGGTTCGATCGACTGGATCAACCTCCGGGGAAGTAGTCCGTAGCGGGCGTTCTCGGCCGTCCCAATGGTGCAACAGCGCAGATACAGCCTATATGCGCACAAGCATCGGCCGTAGCGGGTACCGCATATGGTCAAGGATAGGTATGATGTGGTCCTCCTTCCAGGGGACGGCACCGGACGCGAAGTGATCCGAGAGGGCCAGAAGGTAATCGAAGCGATCCAAGAGGGTTCGAGCCTGAAGTTCAACCTCACCCACGTCGATGGCGGGGCGGTGTACTATCGGGACCATGGTTCCGAATGGGAGCCCGGCGGACGCGAAAAGGTCGAGAAGGCGGATGCGATCCTTCTGGGAGCGGTCGGCTGGCCCGGAGTGGTCCGTCCGGACGGCAACATCGCAGGGTACGAGCTCGTCCTGGGACTGCGGTTTGGCCTCGACCTGTATGCCAACGTGCGCCCCTGCCGGCTGTACCCTGGGGTCGTCCACAAGATCGGGGACGAGTTCAAGGAGGTCTGGAAGCCCGAGAACGTGGATATGGTGATCTTCCGGGAAAACACCGAGGGTCTCTACACCCCTGCCCATGGAGAACTGACCCGGGGGGGACGCACCGAGGTCGCCGTCGATACGCGCATCATCACCGAAAAGGGTGCCGAGCGCATCATTCGCCGGGCGATGGAGTTTGCCCGTCGTCGGTCTCGGGGAGCCCCGGAGGACGGGGTCAAGCGTGTGACCTGCGTGGACAAGTCCAATGTGCTCCGCGGCTGCCAATTTTTCCGGGAAACCTTCCGGCGGGTCGCCCAGGAGTTTCCTGACCTTGAACCGGATTACGCGTACGTCGATGCCTTTGCCCAGTGGGTCGTTCGTTCCCCCGAACATTACAACGTCGTCGTGACCACCAATATGTTTGGGGACATCGTAACGGACCTGGCCTCTGTCATCCAGGGCGGCATGGGCTTCGCCGCCGGCGGGAACGTGGGAGACCAACGGGGCATGTTCGAACCGGTCCACGGTTCCGCTCCCAAGCATGCGGGGAAGAACGAGGTGAACCCGTTCGCCACGTTCGAGGCGACGCGGATGATGTTCGACTGGTTAGGCGAGAAACACGCCGATCCCCGACTCGGGCGCGAAGCGGCCCGGATCGAAGCCGCCGTGGCGAAGGCGCTCTCCTCCGGCAAAGCCAAGACCTACGACCAGGGGGGGAAGGTCAGTACTTCCGGTGCCGGCGACGTGGTGGCCGAACTGATTCGTCAGTCCGCCTAAGCAGTGGTGCCTCGCGCTTCGGAACGAGGTCCCTCCGCCAAAGATAATTACTGGTCCGGGGTTCGCCGAACTGGGAGCGAGCATGCGAAAAGTGGCGTTGGTCGCAGGGGGGTTGTCCACCTGGGGAATTCGCCCGGCAACCTGGGGGGAACTACTTCAGGAAGCGGGGCAAGAGCTCTTCGCCAACGCGCGTAATCTCGACGCCAAGGACGTCGACAGTCTCTTTGTCGGAGCGGCCCAACCGGAACGGCTGGCATTCCAGTCGCACGTTGCACCCATGGCCGCCGAGTTGTTGGGGGTCCGCCCGTCGCGTTTCGTCCGCCGGGTGGAACTGGCGTGCGCTTCCGGACAGACGGCCATTCAGGACGCCTACGTCGCCATCGCTTCCGGACTTTCGGACGTCGCCTTGGCGGTCGGAGTCGAGAAGATGAACCTCCCTTCGATGGCGGAGGCGACCACCAGCATGGCGAACGTGCTCGACCGGGCCTGGGACGGAGTGCATGGAGGCACGGCTCCCCCCTTTTTCGCCATGGTCGCACAACGCCACATGATGGAGTACGGTACTACTGCGGAGCAGATGGCCACCGTCTCCGTGAAGAACCATCGGTTCGCCAATTCGAACCCAAAGGCCCAGTTCTATGCCAAGACCTTCGCCAAGGAGAAGCTGTTGACGGGACCCATGGTCTCTCCCCCACTTCGAATCGGCGACTGCTCGTCCATGACCGATGGGGCCGGAGCGGTCCTGCTCGTGGGAGAGGAATTGGCCTCCAAGTACACCGACACTCCGGCGTGGGTCGCCGCCACTTCGCAGTACACGGATTTCCATAATCTGGCCAACATGGCCTCCCTCACCGAGTGGACCGGGCTTCGCCGGGCCGCCCAAGACCTGTATGCCCGGGGCCGCACGGATGCGGCTCACATCCCGCTCGCGGAGGTCCACGATTGTTTCACGATCTCCGAGATCGTGGAATATGAGGACCTCGGCTTCTGCCCGAAAGGGGCGGGAGGAAAGTTCGCGGCCGAGGGCCAGAGTGACCTGGGGGGGTCCGTGGTGGTCAACCCTCGCGGGGGACTCTTGGGGTGCGGACACCCGCTCGGAGCCACCGGCATCGGGCAAGCCGTGGAGGTTCTCGGACAGTTCCAGTCCACCGTTCCCGCCGCTCGTCTGGTGAAGGGGGCGTCCCAGGCTTTGACCCACAACCTCTCCGGAAGCGCTAACGTCCACACCTTGACCCTGTATCGGAGGGAAAGTTGAGCGCCCCCTCCAAGCCGTACCTCCTGGACTTCTATCCGCTCGAGGACGAGAAGCAGACCCGGATCGCCCCCTTCTTCGCCCATTTGAGGGCAGGACGGCTTACCACCACCAAATGCGAAGCGGACTCGTCCGTCCACTGGCCCCCCCGGGTCACCTGCCCCCTTTGCCACGGGAACCGACTGGTCTGGGTCGACCTCCCGAAGGAGGGCAAGTTGTATGCCTTCAGTGCCCTCGTCCTCGGGCTGCCGATGGGGATGGAGGGGGATGCCGGCGCCGTGGTCGGTATGGTCGAGCTGGGGAACTCCGGCGTCCGAATCTTCTCTCGTATCCGAGGACGGAAGTATGAAGATCTCCGCGTCGGCGATCCGGTCGAGTTCGAGACCTATGACACCGGGGACGGTCGGGTGTTTTACCGATTTGTGTCCAAACTATAAATAGCCTAAGGTTTCTCCGTGGCGGGAACCATGGGTGACAGTGAGCCATATGGCTGGTGGCAACGCCACGGGACGGCAGTCTTCCTGCTCTCCGTAGCGGCTCTCATTGCTTTCCTCATCCGTACGCTCTACGCGTACCAGTTGATCGGGCAGTGCAACATCGCCTACTGCTTCGCAGGCGGCTCGGATTCTTTCTACCACTCGCGCGTCACCACCTGGATCATCCAGAACCATACCAACCTCGTCAACGACCCCCTGCTCAACTACCCGCTCGGGCTCCACAATCCTCGGGAACCGCTCTTTGACTGGATGAACGCCATCCTGGGCATCATCTTCGCCCCGCTCTTCGGGGGGGACGCCGTCCTCGCCGGAATGTGGTTCCTCGAGATGCAGCCCCCCTTCTGGGCCGCCCTCGGGGTGTTCCCCGTCTACCTCATCGGCAAGGAGGTCAGCTCCCGCCGGATGGGGCTGGTGGCCGCCCTCATCTACCCGCTCTTCGTGGGTAGTATCGAAAGCACGGTCGCGACGTACGCGAACTACCTGTCCTTCTACGCATTCTTTGTTTTCATCACGCTCGCCGTCTACATCCACTCGGTCAAGCTCTCCGGCACCCGTCGCTGGGTCGAGAACTACGGTTCCCCCCGCTCGATATGGAACGGGACGAAGAACTTCATCCGGGTGGAACGGAACAGCTTCAATTGGGCGGTCTTCACGGGGGTCTCCTTCGGCGCCACCATGCTTGCCTGGCAAGGGTACACCTACGTGGTGGCCATCATCGTGGTGTTCCTCACGGTCACACTCCTGGTGGAACGGATCCGGCGCCACGACAGCTTTGGGGCCTACGTGGTCACCCTCATCGCCGGTACCATCGGATTCCTGATGGCCATGCCCTACTACTACGTGCAGGGCGACTTCGTCTACTGGTTCGGGCTGCCGATGATCATCTTCTTCGGGGCGCTCCTGGCCCTGCTGCCATTCATGATGCTGCGGGACACGCCGTGGCTCGCTTCGCTGCTCGTCATGTTGGGCTCGATCGGGGGCGCGGCCGGGGCCCTCTATCTCTACAGCAAGGCGGATTTCACGGCGGTCATCACCGGTCAAGGGTACTTCGTCAAGACCCTCATCTACTCGACCGTTGCCGAGGCGCAGGCCCCGAGCTTCGATAGTCTCATCGTGTCCTATGGTCCGATCACGTTCTTCTTGGCGGTGATCGGTCTTGCGCTGTTCATCCTGTACCTTTACCGTTTCAAGTTCCGACGCGAGCACACCTTCATGGTGATCCTCGGGATCGTCGGTATCTATCTCCCGGTCTCCGCGGCGAAGTTCTTCCTGATCGGAACGCCACTGTTCGCGTTGCTCCCGGCCGAGGTGCTCTTAGTGGCCCTGGACCGGATGGGGTATTCGGACATGCGTCACACCATGTCCTCGCTCTCGGGGAGTGGAGGTACATGGTTCGCCTTCAAGCGGGGGTTCAAGGTCCGGCACCTGTTGATCCTCGTCATCGCGCTCGGGGTCGTGTTCCCGAACGTGTGGTACGCCGTCGATGCGGGGATCCCCGGGAACGTCAAGTCGAACTACGAGAGCCAAATCTACAACACCCTCCCTGCCGAGTTCCGCTCGAGCCTGGGCCCAAGCGCCTACCTTGGCGCCGCCGGGATCGATACGGACACTCCGAACCAGTACGATGAGAACGGCTACAATTGGTTAGCTACGCAGGATACGAATCTCATTCCGCAAGATCGTCCGGCTTTCGTGAGTTGGTGGGATTACGGTTTCCAAGCCCTTGACGAGGGCTCTCACCCGACGGTGGCGGACAACTTCCAGGATGGGATCGTCCCCTCCGGTCACTTCCTGCTTGCCCAGAACGAGTCCCAAGCCATCGCCGTGATGGCGACCACGCTCCTCTACGCCGAGCAACAGGAGAGCAAGAATCCCTACCTTCCCGCCACGCTCAACGCCCAGCTGAAGGCCGATGGTCTCAACTTGACCACCCTGCACAACTACCTCGTCAACACTTCGCAGGACATTCAGACGGTCATCAACAACCCGCAGATCTACGGACCGGTGAACGCGAACAACATCGAGGGGACCGGCGGCGCCGAGAATGCGCTCTACTTTACCGTTGCCCAGTACATCTCGAGCGCGCTGGACGAGAGCCAGGTCGTGAACGTCTACCAGACCCTCCAGACCTACACGGGATGGTCCATCGGCTATGCGATGGCGGACATCCGGCTGTTCCCCACCTCCGGTTCCAACACCGGGATCTACTATGCGCCAGTGGACCTCACGGACGGGGTCATCAGCGCCGGCGGGATCCCCACCTACTACTTCTCGGTCAACGTCACCGGCTCTGACGGGAACACCTACCCGCTCGGCAGCGTTCCCCCCGGAGTTTCCGTGGTGAGCGCCTCGATCAACTACAACCCGGCCTTCTATCGCTCGATGATCTACCGCATCATCGCGGGGTACAACGGTACCCAGACGGGCTCCTCCCAGTACATCCCGGGTGTCGGCGGTCCCGGGGGCAGCTCCACGGGATCGACCTCCCCGCTTGACCCCGGCTGGATGATGCAGCACTTCATGATGGAGTACGAGACCTCGTACTACTGTCCTTCCAAGAACGTCACCGCGGGTTGCTTCAACCCGATCAACTACGCCCAGGCGATCCAGTACCAGAAGTCGAACACGGGTACCGCGTATGTTCCGACCGGGTCGACGGGGCAGGGCAGCATCTACATGCAGGACGGTGGGGAGACCATCCTCCGCTACTACCCGGGCGCGAACGTTTCGGGGTATGTGGCACTGCCCAACGGACAGCCCATCTCGGATGTGAACGTCACGGTCCTCGACCAGTGGGGGATCCCTCACATGGTCGCCTCGACGGACAAGTACGGGGCCTTCCACCTGGTCGCTCCTCCCGGGAACGACTCCCTCGTGGTGAGCTACGGGGCCGTCTCTGGTCTCCAGCAGACCGGCACCGTGATCGACACGATGAACCTCACGGTATCCCCTGCGCTCGGTCTCGTGTATGGCGCCCCAACCCTCTTTGTCCCGATCAAGGTGCGCGAGGCCTCCGTCAGCGGCCGGGTCTTCTGGAACGTCGCGAATTCCACCGCCTTTGACCCGAAGGATGTGGTTCTGCCCGGCGCCACGGTCACCCTCACCAACGGCGCCACCTACTCCACGACGGTGACCACCGATGTCACCGGGACCTACCTCGCCTCCAACCTCCCTCCGGGCAGCTACGACATCACCGTGTCCATCGCCCCCCACACGAGTTTCAACGTGGGGACGGTCACGCTATCAAGTGGCCAGCAGGCCACCCAAGAGATCCCGATCAAGGTCACTCACATCCAGGGGACCGTGTCCTCTGCAAGTGGCGGCGCGGTATCGAACGCCGCACTGACCCTCTCCTCCGCAAGCTATCCGACGCAAATCACGAACACGAGCGTGAACGGACGCTACAACTTTTCCATGCTCATGCCGGGGAACTATACCGTTCGGGCCACGAGCTCCGGGGGGCTTTCCTCCGCTCCGGCCGCGGTGTCGCTGCTGAGCGAGGGTCAGAACGTCTCGCTCAACTTTACCGTCAGTCGTCCCACGATCACGACGTTGACCTATCTTTACAACAACCTTCCGGTCCCTAACCTCCCGGTCCGGTTCAGCCCGCTGGGAACTCAGAGCAACTACTCCGTCGTTGGCTATACCGGCGCGAACGGGGCCGTGGTCGCCCGGCTGGCCCCCGGCATCTGGTCGGTCTACGCTCTCGGAGCGCTCAACGGGAGCTGGGTCACCTCGCTCTCGAACATCGAGGTCATCAACGGTACGGCCACGATGTCCGGGACGTATGATCTCAAGACCGCGGTCGACCTGAAGGGAACCGTTTTCACGGCTTCGACCGGCGCTCCCCAGAGCAGTGTCTTCCTCTCGCTCCGTTCCTCCGGCGGGAACGTCTTGAACGGTGCCACCAACGCGAGCGGAAAGTACCAACTTCTCCTGCCCCCGGACACCTACACCGTGCTCGCGACCTACGCGGCGGCGGGACCCGTGCCTACCGCCGCGGCCGTCGGCACCGTGGGGTTGGGCACTTCGACGACCTTTGACCTCTCGCTCACTTCCTCGGTCTCGTACAACCCGTTGGTGGGGTATACCTCCTACTCCGGGAGCTTCGTCCCGCTTCCAGATTCGATCGTGACCGTGAGCTTTGGAGGGAACACGCTCCTCGGGGTCACGAACGCGACCGGGTTTGCGAGCGTCGTGCTCCCGAAGGTCTCCGGGACCTTCACTGTGAGCGCCACGCACTACGGATTTGTACTCCCCCAGAGCCTCACCTACTCCTCGGAGACGGCACTCCTTTCCTCGGCGCACCTGGCGATGACCTCGGTGCCCATCCCCGTCACCGTACGGGTCTTGTGCAGCGGCTGCACCAGCGCACCCATTGTCACGTTCCACGCGGAGTCTCCTCCGGCGAACACCACCCAGGCGACGGGTCAGCTGAACAACGGGACCTACCTCGTGCAGGCCAACCTTTCTCCCGGTCCCTACCTCGTCACGGCCAACACCAGCAGCTCGGGAAGTATCTGGGCGCAGGTGGGCACGATCGCTGCCGATGTACCGGTCGGTTCCGGGCCCCTGACCCTGCCACCCATCACGCTCCTCTCGCAGCAGCCGTACAACGGGTCGATCACACTTCCGGGGCCCGCCAATGCCAGCCTCATCGCAACCTCCCAGGTACACTTCTTTGCCCCCCTCATCGGGAACTTCTCCGTCTCGGGAGCGAACTACACCAATGCTTCGGCCCCCTTCCATGCTCCTCCAGGGAGCTACACGGTGTGGGTCGTGGCCTACAACGGGACGCAGTCCTACACCTTCCTCGGTAACGTCACGCTCGCGCAGAGCGGAGGCGCCTTGCCGACCCTGAAACTCGAGAAGGCGCAGAACGTCACCCTTTCCTTCAGTTCCTCCTACGGCCGGACCCAGGATGTGCCGATCAACGCGACCATCCGCGACACGAGCGCAAGTGCCTATGGGGCCACGGTACCCGTTTCGACGACCACCGAGGGTACGGTCACGATCCCCCTGCCGAATGGCACCTATGCGGTGTCGGTGAACTCGACCGACCTCGTCAACGTGTCGGGTGTGGTCCACTACACCACCTTTGTCAGCAAGCCTGATCCCACCTACTGCAACCTGAACGCCTCGATCTCGACGTGCTCCGTATCCCTACGCACGATCAATTCGTTCACGACCGTTGAGGGTGCGACGTACTTGGGCGGACAGTTGTCGTCCGCCTCTGGTACCGCGTACCTGGTGCCGGTCGGAGGCAATCTGTCCCAAGAGACCAAGGTCCCGATCTCTGCTGGACGCTTCACCGCGAACGTGCTTCCGGGAACGTATGTGGTCTACGCGGAGGAGAACATCGGAGGTTATTGGGACGTCAACTTCTCCACGGCCGTCCTCCCCTACAGTGCGTCAGGGAATCCCCTTTCCCTCCAGCTTCTCCCCGGTTGGCAGAACACCCTGAGCTATACCCTTCCCTCCGGGCTGGCGGCGCCGTCGACCCTCGACCTCAACGTGTCTCGCAACGGGACGGCGGATGCCATCTACTTCTCTGGAGTTTCGACCAACGCTCAGACGGCCCTTTACCTTCCGGCGGGGACGTGGCACTTCGAAGCTTCGACGAACAGCCAGTTCCACGGGGCCAACGTGACGCTGCTCGCCAACACGACCGTGATCAACGCCGGGTCGAACTCGGCCAATTCGCTCAGCCTCGACCCGCAGTGGGTGCGGACCTCCTCCATGACGATCTCGGGGTCCACCAGCGTGGATACCTCGGAGAATGCGACGGTGGCCGTCTCCTTCGTGGTGAAGAACACCGGGAACAGCCTCGAACCGCTCAAGTTCCAGGGAGCCCCGGTGACGTGGAACTTCACCTTCTACCCGTCCAACGTCTCGCTCCTCCCGGGCACGTCCGCGAGCGTGGATGCCTTCGTCCACATCACCAACGGGACGCTGACCACTACGAACGCCGCGACGTTCGAGGCGATGTTGTCCAACACCACGACGGCCTCCTCCTCGGCCAGCCTCACGGTGAACATTGCCCCCCTCCACGAGTTATTGCTCAAGTCGACCCCATCCGGGGACGTAGTGGGGAATCACACGATCATCCTCTCCTTCTCCATCAGCGCCACGGGGAATAGTGTCGAGAACGTCGCGGTCTCGGTGCTGAACGGCGAGGCCCTCAACCAGAGCGGTTGGTCCTGGTCCATGCCCCAGAGCTTCGCCGCCCTGACGCCGAACAACCCCGCGACCACGGGTACCGTGACGCTCACTTCGTTCCTTGCCGGCGTCCCTCCGCCGACCAGCATCACGGTGCTGGCCATTGACAAGTCCTCCCCCGGACTCACCCGGACCCTGACGATCCAGCTGCCTCAGACCTCGCTCACGATCCCGGGACCCCTAGTGGTCACCGGTCCGAGCATCGGTTCTCCGACCCCGGACTACATGACGTATCTCACGATCCTCGCTACCGTCGCACCGGCGGTGGCCATCGTCGCGTACGCCTTGGGACGCCGGTGGTGGAAGACCCGGAGATGGGTGCGGCGATGAGGTTCCCCGCCCTCTCCCTTGGCCTGATCGCGCTACTGTTGCTCACCATGGTCCCTCTCGCCAGCGGATCCGTTGTTCAGCCCGCCGCTGCTACGTACCCCCCCCTCAAGGCCAATGTGACCGGTACTTCCGTGGCGGCGCTCGGCGCCAAGTATACGTTCACCATTTCGGCGACCGGGGGCCCAGCCCAGCTTCAGAACGGCACCTTTGTCGGGAACTACACCTTCAATGCCTCTATCATCGGGGCGAACACCACCGGCGGCTCGGTCTCGCCCTCCACGGGCTCCCTCCGGAACGGAGAGACCACGTTGAACCTTACCGCTCCGAACAACACGGGAAGCTACACACTTTCCGTCACCGTGACAAGCGTCTACGGCAAGAACAACACGACCATCTCCGCCGGCGCTGCGTTTCTCGTGGTGATCCCGTATGTCGTGTCGGCGAGCATCGACAACCACAATTATTACACCGTTCGGGGAGCGCTCATCCAGGTCAGTCTGGATGGGACGCAGGTGGCCGTGGTCACCTTACCGTCCATCGCGGCGAACGGGTCGTACAGTTTCCAGTACAACTACACGACCGCCGGCCTCTCCTCGGGCTCCCACACCTTCACGTTGACCCTGGAAGGGGCCTACGGTCTGCTGACCTTCTCCAATGGGGACGCGTCCGTCTCGTCCACCTTCTACGTGACGGCGCCCCCAGTGGACTACACCTACTACTATCTCATCGGAGCGTCGCTCGTTGTTTTGGCCATCTTTATATCACTCTTCGTGGTGGGGGGCCCGAAGCGTAAGCGCACCAAATGAACGCGACAGAACCCAATACTTGCACCTCCTGCGGCACACCCCTCGTCGGACGCGGCGTCGTTTCCTTTCCCTGTCCCAAGTGTGGCGGGACCACGGTCGGCCGCTGCTCGCGGTGTCGGGACCAATCCGTCGAATACACCTGCTCGGCGTGCGGATTCATCGGTCCGTAGATCTCGGGGAAGCACATGGGACAAGTAGGAATCGTCTACCGGTTGATGCCCACGGGCGTTGAAGTCGACATGAAGGCCATGTCCGAAGGTGCCCGGGCGGCGCTGCCCGCCGTGGCCAAGCTCCGCGGGATGCAGATCCAGGACATTGCCTACGGGCTCAAGGCCCTCATCCTCGCCATCCAGGTCGAGGACATGGGCGGCGTGGCGGACCAGGTCGAGGAATCCCTCAAGAAGGTCCCGAACGTCGAGAGTGTCGAGGTCATCGACACGAGCTTGATCTAGACCGCTTTCCGGATGGACCTCTTCACCCACGTCATCATCGCCTATCTCATCAGTTTTGGTCTGACCCTGGGAAAAAGCCCCGTCTACATCGCCGCGGGCTCCCTGGCGGGTGGGCTGCCCGATTCGGACATCCTCCTCATGCCACTCGCTCGCCGATTTCCGTTGCTCCGACATCACGGGATCACGCATTCGATCGCGGGCGTGAGCGTCTTCGCAGTGGCGGGCGCGTTGCTTGGGCCGATGCTGGTGCCTGGGGCGAACGCGTGGTACCTCCTGCTCTTCATGGAGATCGGGGGACTTGTCCACATCGTCCTCGACGGCTTCACCCACTTTGCGGTCCCACCGTTGGCCCCCTTTTCCGATGTCGAACTGCACTTGGACGCCGACCGGGCGGTGAATGGCGTGACGCTCGCCATCAGCCTCACGTCATTCTTCCTGCTGGTCTATGAACGCAACACCGTCCCATTCGCGACATGGCTCTTGACCGGTTGGGTGCTGCTTTCCATCTACCTGGCCTATCTTGCGTTGAGAGGCATCGGACGATACCTCGCCGGTGTGAAGATGCGCGAGCTAGGGCTCACCGTGGTGGTCCCGACCTCCAGTCCCTTCCACTGGTTCCTGGTGGAAGAGCGAGAGACGAAGGATTCCTGGAGTTCCCGGGTTGCCCAGTACACGGTCGGTCGCGGGAAACCGACCGTCCAGAAGCGGATCGGCGTCGCGAATTTCGACCGTCCCTCGGGGCCCGTGGCCACGTCGGAGGATGCCATCCAACAAAGCTACGGGCCGGCCATGAAGCGTTCCCGGTGGTTGGCCTCCTCGTATCGGTATGCCCAGGTCGTCCAGGAAGGGCGGCACTTCCGGGTCCACTGGTTCTCGATAGAGTACAGCATGTTCGGACGTGCCCCCGGGGTCCTGGTCGAGCTGGATGGAACGTCGGGGGTCACTCAGGTTTCTCGATTGTGGTTCCCCTTGAGCCGGTTGGGAACTTCCTAGAGGGTAGGGCGGGTAACTCGCCCGACGGGCGCGGGTCCTATCGTGCTCCGAGGTACCGATCCCCGCTGGGGACTCCCCGGATGCCGGCCCGTCGATATTGGCGCAGGGCGGTCCGGTGTTCGAGCTCCGCCGTCTTAGCTGAGCCATGGAGCCGATGCCAGTGGGCGAGGCACGCATGGGCGTGCGCCTCGTGGAGCAATCGCCCCGATGCGCGAGCCTCGGAGATCCCGGCCTGGATCTCGGCAAGGGCCCGGGGATGCTCTGAGAGCCGTTCCCAGAGCCCGGCCATGAACAAGGAGATCGGTGGAACCTCTTCCACCGGAACGCTCGCAAAGTCCTTTCGGAAGGTCTCGAGCCTTCGGATCCCCGCGCGGGTGGGAGCGTTCCGAGCGTCCAGGATCCCGAGATAGGTACGGCATAGAAGGTCCGCTCCTCGCATGCCGAGCGCATGGAATGCCTTCTGCGCCTCCACGAGGTCCGATCGGGCCGCCGGATCCTCCCGGTGGAGCCGTAGCTGGCCCGACCGAAGCAACGCCCAGGCTCGCGGGAGCGGCAGCGAGTAGCGCCGGGAGATCGAGAGGCAGTTCTGGATGGAGGCCTCGGCGTCTTCCCACAGTTCGAGGTCGATCTGTGCAAGGGCAAGGTTCGCTAGGACCATGACGTGTGAGACGGTCCTTCCCGCCTCTTGGGCGACCTTCCAGGCCCGTAGGAGGTGTTCTCGGGCCTCTCGGGGGTTGCCCATGGCGATCCGTATCCTCCCCTCGAGGTTCTCCACCTGGACGCGCAGGGCTGGCCGCATCTTCACGTCCTTGGGCTCGCGGAAGTGGCGGCAAACCTCCAGCGCTTCCTTGTATCGGCCGAGAAGGAGCAGGGCACTTGCCTGGGCGACCCCGGCATAGGCCCCCCAGTCGCTGGACGGGTCCGAACGTCGGATCATCTGGACGGATCTCTGGGCCCATCGGAGCCCCTCCCGGACATTCCCTTCCCGGAGGGAGATCCATGATCGGTGGATGTTGAGTGGAATCTGCCACTCCAAGGGGGGACTCCCCTGAGGGGCTCCCAGGAGGCTCTCGAGTCGCGCCCGGGCGGCCTTGATGTCGGTCACCGAGAGGCAAGCGATGAGGTTCTCCTCGGCCTCCCAGCGGTATCGCTCGGGAAGCGGTTCCTTCGTGACGTCTTGGAGCAGGGACTCCGCGGTGCGGAGGGCCCCGGCCCACCGAAGCTCCCGTACGGTCTCCAATTGAAACTTCACCCGCTTGTCGAACAGTTCATCTCCCGTTCCGAGGAGCTCGGCGATCCATGCCACGTATTCCGCCGCCGCCTCCCACTCCTCGGACCGGAGCGCCCGCTCGACCGCCTTGGCGATCCATGGGAATCCCGCCTTGCTGTTTCCCGCCCAGTAGTAGAATCTCGCCGTCCGCCCGACCTCCGCGGGTCGGTGCGTAGCCCACCATCCTCCCAGGAAATCCCACCAGGCACGGCGGTGCAGACTGCCGGCAAGGCAGACCTCCTGCACCAGGGGATGTCCGAAGGCAAAGTTCCACCGGGACAGATGGCACACGAGGTCGGAGCGACGGGAGAGCTCGTCCAGTGCCTTCCCCACCTCTTCCTTGGATCCCCAACCGTTCTCCTGCGCGAGCGCGGCCAACGGGGGAACGTCGATGACGGGGCCCGACATCGACGCCATCTCGAGCAGCGTCCGCACGTGAGGCGGGACCGCGGACAATTGCGACTCCACCAACCGCACGAGGTTCACCGGGACTCGGGGCGGCCACGGAAGCCGCTGGCTCCCGGGGGCGGTCCCGGAAGCGTGTCCCTCGCGTAGGTCCCGGATCCACTCCCGGATGTAAAGTGGATTGCCTTGACAGCGTTCCTGGAGGAATTCGAGGACCCTCCACTCGACCCGGTCCTCGGGGAGAGGGGCAAGTCCCTGGAGCGCAAGCGCGCGGGATTCCCCTGGGGTGAGCGGGGGAACCTCCCAGAACGTGAGTCGACCCGTTTGGTCTCGACCAAACTGTCGGAGCCGCTCCGACACTCGGGCAAGGCTGGGTTTGGTGGAGATCCCCGTCTGGGCGGCCAGCACGATTACCACCGGCAGGTGTTTGTCCTCGATGTTGAAGAGCAGGAACTCGAGCATCGACAGCCCGGCGACGGTCAAGTTCTCCGCGCTGTCGACGATGAGCAGGATGGGACCTTTTTCAGTGTCCTTCTCCAAACGGCGGAACGCCTGGGACATGCGGTCGCTGAGGGAGAGCTGGTGCCCGCACTTCGACGGTTCATCTTCGACCGGGGGGTCGGCGGAGCTCGGACCGTCCGGAGAGAGGTCGTCGACGAGATAGAACGGGAACTTCTCCAGGTGGACGGCCTGCGCCTGTCGGCACCGGAAACCCCGGCGTTCGCCCGCCGCCCGGGCGAACTGGAGCAGGGTGGTCTTTCCAATCCCCGCCGGGCCCATGAACAATATCGCCGAGTTCCGGGGTTGGCGCTCCGACGCGGTCCGCAGGGCGGAGAGGATCAATCGACGCTCCTCGAATCGACCCACCAGTGCCTGGGACGCAGGCGCGTTCTGCGAGCTGTTGACCGAGACGGCTTGTTCGGAGAGTGCAGGAAGAGGGCCTACCTTCTGACGCTGTACGTTCAGGGCCGCCAGCCCGGACTGGGGGTTCTGGACATCAAAGGGAATCCCCCGAAGGCAAAGATAGAGGAGGTCGAGGGGCGGATCACTCGGGTTAAGTTCTACGAGGTCACGCAGCACGAGGGACGGATCGAAGCTCGGTGCGTTGCCCAACCGGTCCCAGACCTCCCGAAACTTGGCGAGGCCGGTCGGGGTAAGCTCGTAGCACTTCTCCGGGTGCCTGCGCTCCCAAGGAATGGGCAGGACGGCTTTCGCAAGCCCCCGCCGGACGAGGCTCCCCAGTAGCCGGGAGACCGTGGGTTGGGACAGGAACGTCAATTGGCTGATCAGTTTCTGCGTGGCGCGTTGCCGGATCCGTTGATCGAGGCCCAGGAGGAGCAAGACCAGGTCCTGAGGGTCGTCCAGCCGGGCCTCCGAGCGGTGTTCGGACCCAAACGAAGGTGGGGGGCCGAGACTAGCCTTCGGGCTCCCCTTGACCGGGACCACCCCCGAAGCCTCTGAGGCGGGCGTTCTCTGAATGCCTTAGAATATCATACGACTGTATATAAACTAAGATGCAACTGCCAATTCGGTTCGCCGGCGTCCAACGCACGCGGACCGCTAACGGAAGTGAATAGAGGAAAAATGGTCGAATGGCAAATGAGCCGCCAAAAGCTTGCCCTCGGGACGATCGCAATTGTGTTGACGCTGGCTATGTCCATGGGACTGGTCGGAGCGGCGATGGTCCAGCCCAGGGCCTCGGAAGCCAACTTGGCGATCGGAAGTTCCGTGACCTCGGCTTCCTTGGCTCCCCACGGGATCGGTTCCGTGGTCGCCACAATCCCGGTGGGCTGGGGACCGGGGTGGGTTACCTTTGACAAGGCCGACAACAAAATTTTCGTTGCGAACGGGGAGGCCGCTACGACGGCTCGTCCGGGCAATGTGACCGTCATCAACCCGGCCTCCAACACCGTGTCGAGCTGGATTACACTTCCAGTGTTCACCACTTCCGGTGGTGCAGCTCCCGACTCGCTGGCCTACGATAGTGCAAATGGCAACCTCTACGTCGTCGACCAGGATGCCTTCAGAGTCTTCGTAGTGAACGCGGCGACCAACGCGGTGGGCCCGAACTCGGTCAACCTTTCGGGCTCCGCGGGAAGCAGCGGCAGCCTGGCCTTGGACTCGACGACCGGTACCTTGTTCATGGTCAGCTACGACAACCTGAGCATGTACACGATCAACACCGCGTCGAACACCCTCGGAACACAGTTCTTCTCCGAGCCAGCGAATTCAGCCGGCTTGGAAACTCCGATGCACGAATGCATCGACACCGCCAATGGCGAACTTTTCGTGGTCGATCAGAGCGCCTATGGTCCGAGCGTGGCTACGGATATCGCCATTGACAGTGCCACCACCTATTCGTTCATCACCAACCTCTCGAGCCCACAGGGTGTTGAGGGGGGATGTGCGTACGATTCCACCAACGGCGACATCTACGTGGCCGGCGGGAACGTCACCAATGTGATCAGCGGGTCGACCAACAAGCTCGTGACCAACGTCAGCTACTCTACCCAGGCGGGGGCCGACGGGGTCGTCTTCGATCCCGCCAACGGCTACCTCTACACGACGGATTACAATACCAACTCGGTGACGGTCATCGATGGTTCAACGAACACGATTCTCGGGACCATCGCCGTCGGCGTGGAGCCGGATGCGATCGAGTATGACAGCACCAACGGCGACATCTACGTGGTCAACTCGGCCAACAACAACGCAGCGGGAACCGTGTCGGTCATCAATCCCGCCGGAGGCTCCGCGGGCGGACCGGTGATCAATTCCTTCACCGCCACCCCGTCGAGTGTTGCTCCGGGATCAGCCGTGACCATCGCGGTAGGGGTCACGGGCGGCACCGCTCCCTACTCCTTCGCCTACACGGGACTCCCATCGAGCTGCCTGTCCCAGAATCTAGCGACCATCAGTTGCGTGACCACCACGCCCGGTACCTATTCGGTGTCGGTGACCGTTACGGACTCGACCGGAAAGACGGCCGCAAGCTCGGCCCCCGCCGTCTTCACGGTGACCGCTCCGGCCGGATACCCTCAGATTACCGCCTTCTCGGCCTCTCCCTCCAGTGTCGCCGCGGGGAGCTCGACCACCTTCACGGTCTCGGTGAGCGGGGGGAAGTCCCCCTACACGTACAGCTACGCCACCTTGCCTGCTGGTTGCACGAGCTCGAACACGAGTTCCCTGCAGTGCACCCCCTCGACCGCGGGCAATTACACCGTGACAGTGACCGTCACCGACGCGAACAAGCACTCGGTGAACAGGGCCACCATCCTCACTGTGACCTCGGGGACCTCGAACGGCAACGGGAACAACTCTAACAACGGCAACAACAACTTGCTGATCTATGTCGTCGTTGGTGTGGTGGTCGTGGCCGCCGTGGGCGGGGGCTTGGCGTACTACTTCAAGGCCAAGAAGCCTAAGACCCCGACGAACGCCGGGGCCCCACCCCCCGGAAACTACCCCGTCAGTTCCTCGTACGGACCAGCTCAGGGAGCCCCTCCGCCTGGACAGTAGACTGGCATGGGGGAGGCGGACCGCCTCCCCCCCCTTCCTATCCGAGTCTTTGGGAAGGGGCCCGAGGAGAAAGAAAGATGAACTCCGCCTGACTAGCGTCAGCGTGCAACGCGGAATCCCGAACCGTTCTCGTTGGCGTTCCCCCTTGGCCGTGGTGGTACTCATCGCGGTCCTCGCGGTCGGCCCGTCGTGGTCACCCGTTCGGGCTCCGCCCGCCTTGAAGGAGGTGCTCAGCCTCGGTAACTGGCAGGGGGGAGGTCGGATAGTTCAGGTTCCGTCCGTACAGGGGGGATCCGTCAACTCGACGGTTTCCCTGCTGAACGGGACGTCTTGGAAGGGCAATGTTCTCCTGCCGCAATTGCTTGAGCCCTACGCGGCCGTCTACGACCCCTTCGATGGCCGCATACTGGTCTCAGGTTACGAGTCGAACAACCTTGTCACGTTCAATATGACCTCGGACCGGATGGACAGTTCGGTCGGAGCCGGGGTGGGCCCTGAGGCCGCCTCGATCGACAATGCGACGGGAACCGTCCTGGTCGCGGATCAGTCCGGCAACACGGTAACGGCGCTCAATGCCACCACGCTCCTTTCGGAGGCTCGTTATAACGTCGGAAAGGGGCCCTCCTCCGCGGTGACGGACCCGCTTACGGGAAATGTCTTTGTCACCGAGTCGAATGGGTCTGGAGTGGCCATATTGAACCGCACGCTCGGACTGGTAGTTCGCACCCTATCCACGGGCAAGGACCCGGAGGAGGTCACCTATGACCCGGTGTCGAAGATGATGGTCGTCACGAACGGGGGCTCAAACGACGTGACGCTGATCAATGCGACCGGCGAATCGGTCGTTCGCAACGTCTCGGTAGGGTACTTCCCCATCGGGATCGCCGTGATCCCTCAGACCGGGGAGATCCTGATCGACAATGAGATCTCGGGGAACACTTCGTTCCTCACCGCCAACGGTACGTCGATCGGCACGTTGTCGTTGGGCCCCCCGGGAACCTATCCTTCCTACCTTGCCCTCACCTCGAACGGGACCCAGGCGGTCATTTCCGAGAGCGGGTCGAACGCGGTCGCCGTCGTGAACGTCTCCTCTCGAAGCATTCTCTCGGTTCTCCCGACCGGGACACAACCCGAAGGGATCGCCCTCGACCCCCTGACGGGGCGTTGGTTGGCGGCGAACAGTCTGTCCGACTCGGTAAGCGCTTTGAACCTGATCCCGGGTTCGTCCAAGGAAGTTCCCGTGGGGGCCGGTCCCCTCGCGCTCGCCGTGGACGACTCCTTGGGCGAGGTCTACTCCACCTTGTCCACCCGGGGGGAAGTGGTCGCCGTGTCCTCCCTTCCCCCCCCGGTCTCCTTCACATTTCCGGCCGGGATCGACCCGAGCGCCGTGGTCGTAGATCCGGCCCGGAACATGGTGTATGTGGCCAACAATGGTTCCGGAAACGTCTCGGTCATCAATTCCACTTCCGGTACCCTTCAGGGGAGCCTGCCGCTCGGGAACGGTGGCCCGGACGCCCTCGCGGTCGATCCCGAAAGCAATCTCCTGTTCGTGGCGCAATACCTCGCCGGGAACGTTTCCGTCATCGCCCTCGCCACGCACCAGCCGATAGGGTCTGTCCCCGTAGGGACCGACCCCGTTGGCATGGCATTCGACCCGGCGGACGGTCGCGTCTACGTGGCGAACCAGGGTTCGGACAATATCTCCGTGCTCTCCGGTGCCAACGGGAGCGTTCTCGGCTCCATCCCCATTCCCGGTGAGCCAAGTTCCATCACCTACGACCCGCTCGACTCGCTGCTTTGCGTGAGCAGCCCGGCAGCCGGCAGCATCTCCGAATTCCTGCCGGGGACCATGACCGCATACCGGGTGCTTCACGTAGCAGGGGACCCGGCCCGACTCGCCGCGGACACTTCGACCGGGGCGCTCTACGTCGCTCAGCCCGAATCCGACCTCATCCAGGTCCTAAATGCCAGCTCGGGGGCGTTCGTGGGGAACATCTCGGTCGGGAGCGAACCGCTCGGTCTCGCCTACTCTCCGAGTTCAGGATTCCTCTATGTGGTCGATTATGGTTCGGGGTCGGTCTCCCTCGTCACTCCATTCCAGTTGCCCCGGCTCTACGCGGTGGATTTTCAAGGGACGGGGCTTCCGGCCTCTTTGGTGTGGTCGGTGACCCTGGCCGGTGCGCATCTCGAGAGTTCCGGTGGCTCGATCTCGATGGCGGTGCTTAATGGAACCTACCCGTACAACGTTTCGCCACCCCGCGGGTATCTTGCGATCCCCGCGATCGGGAACGTTATCGTGAGTGGGAACAACCGGACGGTAGCGATCACCTTCTCCCTTACCCACCCCGCTCAGTACCCGCTGACGGTGTATGAGGCCGGACTATCTCCCTCCACGACCTGGGGGATCAACATCTCCGGTCGGCTTACCCGCAGCACCTGGACGAACCTTACCGTGACGTTGGCGAACGGGACTTACTTTTACTCCATCCCGACCGTCCCCGGTTACACGAGCTACCCCGTCAGCGGAACCGTCTCCATCCAAGGGAGAGCGTCGTACCTCAACCTCACCTATGCGAAGAACTCCACCCCTCGACCCCCCACGTATTCCGTGATGTTCGAAGAGTCGGGTCTCCCGGCCGGGACCAGTTGGTCGGTGACCCTGGCGAACGCGACCGTCTCGGGGTCGAACTCCTCCCTCTCGTTCGAGATGGTCAACGGTTCCTACTCCTTCGAGGCGAGCGCTTCGGGCTTCTCCGTGACTCCCTCGGCAGGGCCGGTCAAGGTACTGGGAAAGCCCGAAGTCGTGCAACTCTCCTTTGCCCGAACCGGCGGCGGATTCCCTTGGTTCTCTCTCATCGTGGTGGTGGTCATAGCGCTCGCCCTGCTCGCCGGGACCTTCGTCATCGGTACCCGCCGGAACCGGGGGTCGAGGGGCGACCCCTCGAGCTCCGCGCCCGAGCCCTCCGAAGCCATGGAAGACCCAGTCCCAGAGGCGGAGATCCCTCCGTCGGACATGGGGTCCCCTCCGAATGACCCGCCCCCGTCGGACTCCGACGACCGAAAAGCGCTCGAAGACTATCTCGATCAACTGCCCTCCTCGGAAGCTTCATCGACCGCGGAAGGGTCCCATGAATCCGTGCCGAGCAATTGCCCGGTGTGCAACACTCCGTTGGAGGGCTTGATCTGCCCCACTTGTGGGCACGCAGAGGAGGACGGTACGAGGATGGGGCCATGACCGAATCGGCCCGTCGGACCACCGGTACCCCGGTGATCCTTGACGCCAATGCCCTCATACTCGGCATCGAGCACCGATTCCCCTTGGAGACCGAGATACGCCGTTGGGTGGAGGATGCCCGCATCATGGTGCCCTCCAGCGTGGTCCGAGAGCTGCATCGGTTGGAGCGGCGAAGGGTGAAAGGCGCCC
>JAKAOF010000002.1:32862-52691 GCA_021823345.1 Thermoplasmata archaeon | reverse complement strand
GGCATCGAGCACCGATTCCCCTTGGAGACCGAGATACGCCGTTGGGTGGAGGATGCCCGCATCATGGTGCCCTCCAGCGTGGTCCGAGAGCTGCATCGGTTGGAGCGGCGAAGGGTGAAAGGCGCCCGGGGAGCGTTGGCGCTCGCGCGGAAGTATGAGACCTACGATACGGATCTCGAAGGGGATGCCGCCATGGAGACACTGGGGCGAGAGCTCCAGGGCTGGGTGGTGACGCTGGACCGTGAGCTACGGGCCCGTCTGGAATCCAACGATGTCGGGGTGCTCTATCCGTGTGGAAGGCAGCGCCTGTGCCCGTCTCGGGGAATTATTCCGACCCGACGAGATGCCGGACCGTGACCTCGGTCTGGGTCCGGAGCAACCCTTCTAGGCCCGAGACGTGGGCATCCCCGACCACCGCCACGACCTTCTCATACTTGCCCGACAGGGCCTGAAGCCGCTGGGCCATGTGGAGGTTGCGCTCATCGATGAGCACCCGGGCAAGGTTGGGAAACTGCTGGCGCATGGCCTGCACGTAGCTCTCCCGGTCCTGAGAGTACTCCTTGAGCCCCTTCTCGACCACCCGGGTCGGCGTGATGAGGGCGAACACGCTCGAGATGAGCATCAGGACCCGTTCCTTGACCGAGAGGGAGTTCATCAGGCGGGGAGCCACCTGCCGAATGGGATCGTCCACCAAGAACAGCGGGACGTGCATGTCCTGAGCGGCGGAATAGGCGGCGAGCATCTCGGACCCGGGAATGTCCCCCATCTCGGAGGCCAATCTGTCCTGCACCCTCGCCCAGACTTGCATCATCATGGGGGCCCCGGAGCGAGACGCCGGGGGTCGATGAAGATCCTTGTCCCGTTCTCGCTCCAACAGCGCCTGGAATCGGTCGGGGTCGAGCTCGATAGCGACCGCGGACGGAGCGAAGTCCTTGAGCTCTCGCGTCAGCCGTTCCCGAAGGTCGAGAACATGCGCCACACCGATGACGAGGATCATGACCGCTCGTGCTCCTTTTCGGCCCGGTACCCCGGGAACTGACGGTCCAAGACGATGAATAGGATCCCCGACACCAGACCGACCGCCGGGGCGATGAGCAGCAGGTAGAAGATCTCTCCACTGCCCACGGTGGCGGTCACGATCGCATCGCCGGAGGTGAACGTGTCGGATACGGTGAATATCGCCCCGAGGAACAGGAAGATGCCGATCTTCGCCAGGGAGCTCAGTACCTTCAGGAATCCATAGGCGGGGGTGGGCCGCAGGACCCAGACCAGGACCGTCAAGATCGCCACGATCGCCCCGAACGCGAGGATCTCGACGAACGAGGGCCCGAGAGACATGCCGTGGTTGCTCTCGTAGAGGACTCCCCAAGCGGGAAACACTCCGACGAGGACGAAAAGCCCGACCAGTACCACGACAACGAGCGGCCACTTCCGCCGGTCCCGGCGCGGGGGTGTGACCGGGGAGGACCCATCGGTCATGGAATGGTCACCACGGGTAGGTCCAGGGAAAGAAGGAGGCCCGAGTAATGCACGTCGAGCGTGCCTCCGTGGTAGTTGCATCCATCATTGACGAGAAGGTTGGTGGTTCCCTCGTAGGAGGAACCCTCGGACACGGGCAGCGACATGGAGAGCTTCCCCTGCCCGCAGCTCGTGCCATTCGGTGACATCACGGAAAAGGTAAACGTTCCGTAGTCGGGCACGGGGAACCAGTTCCGAAAACCGAGGGTGAGGGGAAGGTTCTCCGTGGTGTTCCCGCTGGGGGTGGGGGTTCCGAACGTGTAGTTCAATTGATCGAACGGCGCTCCCCAGGGGTAGTTTTCGTAGAGGAACAGGTGCACCGGGAACAATGCGGCGTAGGTGGCGTTGACCCATCCATTGACGATGAGGGTCATGTTCGTGGTGATCAGCTGTCGGGCCGCCGGAGAGCTCAGATTGGCCGAGATCTGCAAGGGGACCTGGGAGGTCGTCCGAGCCGGGAGCGTGGTGGTGTTCGAGGAGCCAAAGGCGACTAGGACCCCGCTCGAGGTCAGCAGGTGGAGGTTCACGCGGAAACCTTGTAGCGAATAGAGCCCCGGATTGGAGACGCTCGAGACCGCCCCGATCATCAACTCGTTCCCGCCGACCGTGCGCGACGATGTCGGGAGGGTGCCCAGATAGTTGACCTCGGCGGCCGAGGCGGCCAGGGAGACCACGAAGGCGAGCAGCACCAAGCCGATCAGGATGGATGCCCACCCGGTGACCCGGGCGAATTTGTGGATGGACTGGGGCCTCACAGAACCTACGCCGTGCCGAAGGGAAGCCCGTGCCCGATTTATGCCTTCTTCGAGTTGATCTCCCAGATGTACCAGGTCCCGCGGGCGTTTCCCATCAACGTCCCGTTCTGATCCGTTAAGGTTCCGTCGCAGAATGCCACATGGTGGCCCCGACGGGAGAGAACTCCCTTGCCGATCAGTTCTTGTCCGAGGCGGGCCGAGCGGATGAACTCCACGTAGATGCTGGTGGTGGCCGTCACCTCGTTCTCGTGTAACGTGGTCACGACGGCACCTCCCATCGCCGTGTCGAGGATGGTGGCGTAGACGCCCCCGTGCACCACATTGTTGATGTTCAGATGATGCTCCTCGATCTTCCCGCGGACGGTGCACTGGCCCATCTTGGTTCCCGACCGATCAATCTCGAACCCGATCTTGTTGTGGAATCCGAGGCTCCGTATCCACTCTTCCGGGACCCGCTTCGGACGGGGTTCGCCTTCGACGCGCTGACCTTCCATGTTCGCGTGGGATTCGCCGGGCCGACTTAAGCTATTTGATACCGGCGACGCTCCGGTATGCCGATTCGGGCGCCGCTCCAAGCTCTCCATCTTTGGGACCCTGGATGGGCGACGGATCGTGGTCGGTTTTCACCGGTCCATTGAGGCCACCGTTAAATACCGGGCTCGGCTCAAGCCTTTCAGCTAGGGGAGCTAAGGCTGAGAGGACGGGGGAAACCTCGTCGACCCTTGGAACCTGACCCGGGTAATACTGGCGAAGGGAATGCATTGGGCACCATCTCAGACCAAGCTTCCACGGCGACTAGGAAGCAGATGGAAGACGACAGCGGGCCCCAGAAGAACTCTCTCGGCGAATCTCCGAAGCAGGCCTCCGTTCCTCCCCCTCGGCGTCGGATACCTCTGTGGACCCTGTTGATCGTGGGAGTGCTCGTGGCCGCGGGAGCGTATGGCGCGTATGTCTACCTGACCCCCCGTCCACATTGCACGGGCACCAATTCCATCGTAGTGGACACCTATGACAGCTTCATGGGGTCGGGGTCGAATCCCAATGCCACCCGGGCCGCGGTCTTCCAAGGATTCGAGAACGCGACCCATAGTTGTGTCACGGTCAATTATCTCACGCAGGACGTCGCGAACGTGATCCAGTCCGAACCGAGTTCCCAACTGCCGGACATTGCTCTGGGGCTCAACGAGGTGACGGCGGAGGCGCTCGGCCTAGAGGGGTATCTGCTCCCCTACACTCCCCCGGGTCTTTCCGAGGTCAACTCTACCCTGGTGAATGAGCTCAGTCCTGAACACTACGCAAGCCCGTACGAGTGGCAGTACCTCGGTCTGGACTACATGACCTCCGTGGACAACCGCACGGCGCACGCAGTCTCCACCGGGGATGTTTTTGACACGCTTCTCCAGAACAAGACGCTCGCTCAGTCCTTCCTTTATGAGAACCCCACCACGGACCCCGTGGGCAAGGAGTTTCTCCTGTGGGAGTACCAGTTCTACACGAGCGTTCTCCACCAGAACTGGACCTCGTTCTGGAAGTCCACTCAGAACGTCCTGCCCCCTGCCGTGAGCGACTGGAGCACCGGGATCGGAGAGTTCGGACCCTCGGGTTACCCGCTCTTCGTCAGCTTCGGCACGGACCCTGCGTACTATGCGACCTTTCCCTCGAACTTCTCGATGAACACGACGTTCTCCCACTACGGCGGGAAGCAGTACGCATGGAAGTCCATCTACGGGGCGGCCATCGTCAAGGGGGGGATCCACAACCAGGCCCTGGACGAGGAGTTCCTCAACTGGTTGCTCTCTCCCGGTGTCCAGTCCGAGATCCCGCTTAACGAGTGGATGTACCCGGCAAATTCATCCGTGCCCATCCCCTCGGTGTTCGCGGCGAACCCATCGGTCACCGGGGTCATTCCCCTCAACGGATACACCTCCCCACGGGCGATCGCCGGGAACCTGACGGGGCTATTGGAGGAGTGGCAGAGCGTCGCCTAGCGTCGGCCACATACCCGGAGCATGCGGACCCGCTGGTTGATCGGCCCAAGGATAGAACGGGTCATCTCGGGCATCCCGATTCTCCTCTTTCTGCTCTTCTTCTCGGTAATTCCCCTATTCTATCTGGGCCAGATGGCCTGGGTCCGTCTTGGGGGACTGCGTGGTATTTGGAGCACGCTTTGGGGCCCTGGGCTCGCTCCCCAGCTCGCTCGCACCGCCCTCGCCAACTCACTGGAGCAGGGCCTCTTGAGCGCAGGGATCGCACTCGGGGTCGGATTGGTCATCGGGGTCCATCTCTCCCGCAGCGGATCCGCCTTCTGGGACCGGATGCGGGGTCTCATGCTCCTGCCCTTTCTTCTTCCCTCCCTCGTCATGGTCTTTGGCACCGTCGGCCTGTTCGGGACACACGGGATCCTGGGGGGTCCCTTTCCAGCGACGCAGATCTTCTCCCATGGCCTGGCCGGGATCATCTTTGTCAATGTGATGTTCAACGCCCCGGCGGTGGCATTATTCACGGCCGCATCGCTGGACGGAGTTCCGAGGCACCTCGAAGAAGCCGCCCGGGTGCAAGGAGCTACGGCGGCGCGAGCGTTCACTACCGTCGCACTTCGGCCCGCCCTGACCGGCGCCGGGCTCGGCGGGGTGCTCACGTTCCTGCTCTCCTTCCTCAGCTTTGCCCCGCCGCTCCTTCTGGGCGGGCCCGCGTTCTTCACGATGGAAGACTGGATCTACGCCTCCGACAAGTTGATCGGGTTCGAGGGGACTCCCACGGCGGCGGCCCTCGCCCTGTGGTCCGTGGTCTTGTTAGCCGCCCCGATCCTCGTCTATCTCACCTTCCTTCGAGGCACGCGCCTGGTCGGACGGGGCCCTGGAAGCGGTAACTCTCGCCCGAACCCGGTCCTTAGGAGCCGATGGACCTCCTACCTCCTGGGTATTCTCACGGCCGGTTTTGCCGCCTTGGAGGTCTTGCTCTTGTTCTCGGTGGTCGAACAGTCGCTGACGGACGCCCTGGGTCGGTGGACCACGTCGAGCTGGGAGATACTTGCTTCCAGTCGGGTAACGTCCTTCCTACAGGTCTCGCTCGGGACCACCCTGTTCAATACGGTCTTCTTTGCGATCCTCGCCGGCGGGATTGTTTTTGCGTTGGCCCTTCCTCTTCAGTTCGTTGAAGGGAAGTCTTTCTGGGGCTGGGAGGCGCTGGGATTCTTTCCCCTTCTCATCTCACCCGTGATCCTGGCCCTGGGCCTCGAAGTGGCTTGGGGTGGGAGCCTGGGGTCTACCTCGTTAGTATGGGTCCTGATCGTGATCAGCCAGGCCAGCATCGCCCTCCCCTTCGGCCTCCAGGCCATCGGCGTGAGCTTCCATTCTCAACCGCCCTCTCTGGTGGAGGCCGCCCGCACGCTCGGGTCGACCCGATTCCAGGCGTTCTCCGACATCCGCTATCCCCTGGCCCGTCCGGGGATCCAGGCGGCCCTCCTTCTCACGCTGGCCGTGGGGCTCGGTGAATTCACGGCCACGAACTTCCTCTACATCCCCCAGTTTGCGACGCTCTCCGTTGAGATCTACGAGCTCCAAGTGATCCGGCTGAACGGGCCGGCCTTTGCGGTGGCCGCACTGCTGGTCTTCTTGAGCCTCGGGGTATTCGTGATATTGTCCGTCATTCAGCCGTCTCGGCGGGACCTGGAGTAAGTATCGATGCTGGCGGCGCTCGAACTCTCAGGTCTTGAGTATGCGATGGGGGACTTCCGATTGGGACCCCTTTCCCTCACCCTCGAGGAGGAACACATCCTTTCGATCGTCGGTCCGAACGGGGCCGGGAAGACTACCCTCCTTCGCCTGGTCGCTGGGCTCGAGCGGGCGAATGCCGGTACCATCCGGATCCGGGGCGAGTCGGCGAACCGGCTTCCCCCGGAGAAACGCGGAATAGGATTTGTCTTCCAGGATCTGGCGCTCTTCCCGCACATGACCGCCGCCGAGAACATCGGCTACGGCTTGTGGGTACGTGGGGTGTCCCGCCCAGAACGACAACGCCGGGTGACGGAACTTGCGGCCAACTACGGGCTCTCGGAAATCCTGGGCCGTCGACCAGGCCATCTTTCGGGAGGAGAGCGCCAGCGGGTCGCCATCGCCCGGGCCCTCGCCCCTGAACCCGCCCTGGTCCTTCTGGATGAACCATTGAATTCCGTCGACCCGGAAAACCGCCGGCACTTCCTGTCGGAACTGAAGCAACTCCTGCGGGATCGGCACGTCACGGCCCTTCACGTGACCCATGACCTCGATGAAGGGAGCTTCTTGTCGAACGAGATGGCCGTACTGTGGGAGGGCCAACTAGCCCAGTACGGTCCCACCGAGCAGGTTCTACGAGTGCCCACGACGGTCAACGTGGCCCGTTTCCTCGGATACAACGTCTGGCGGGAGAAGACCGGGTGGAAAGCCGCCCATCCGGCCTCCTTCCGGTTGGAGGACCCCGGAACGGGTCAGTGCCTCCACGGCAAGGTCATCGCTTCGGGCACCACGCTGGGCGGGACCCAGGTAGAACTCCAGGTGGAGGTCTCGCAGCAATTCCTACGACTCGAATTCGACCGGGGAACGTCCCCGCAGGCGACCCTCTCACCGGGGAGGGACCTGGTGGTATGGCTGACCGAGGTGATTCCGCTTCCCGAGCCTCCTGAGGCCGGTCCTTAATCCCCGATATCCGGGAGACCCTCCCAGGAACGTGGGAACGCCGGTTGGAGGCGGACGACGTCCTCTCTCCAAGAGGAGCAGGCCGTCGCCCGGAGCTATTCTCAGATCAACGGGATCTCTTTCCCTTTGGCCGGCGGTGAGGTGACGGTCGGGTGGCTTTCCGAGACTTGGGGCGGCGACGAACGGGGACCGGGGGGGTCACGGGCCCTCGGGCCATCTTCCTCAACAGCGCCTCCCGGAGTTCTTCTGGCAGGTGAAGTCGAGGGGGACTGGTCGGGGGATGCATTTCTTCGACCCGTCCATCCCGGGTCCCTACGAACACCCGGTTCGCCATCCGGACGAAGAGCCCACAGTCGAGCACCCCGCGGATCTTGAGGATGTTCGCCTCGAGCTCCTGGGGGTCGAACACCCTCGAGGGCAACCGGCAGTCCAAGATCTCGCAATGATTGTCCGTCAGATACGGCACGATCGCCCCACCGGGCGATATCCGCACGGTGGGTTCGAGATTGAGCTCGCGGAGCTTGCGACCCACATAGGGAGCGGCAAATGGGACGACCTCTACCGGGAGCAACGCGTGCTCTCCGATGCGCTGCACGAGCTTCGTGTAGTCGACCATGATGACCAGGCTCTGTGACATGGTCGCAAGCAGCTTCTCTCGGGTGAGGGCCCCTCCTCCCCCCTTGATGAGCGTTAGGTCCGGGGCGACTTCGTCCGCTCCATCGAGCATCAAAGGAAACGATGTGACCTTGTCCAGCATCAGCAACGGAAGTCCCGCCTCCGTGACGAGCATCTCACTGCGCCGGGAAGCGGCGACCACGGCCGGCTTCCGCAGGGAACCCTCAAACCGACGTCCAAGTGCGCGGATGGCCTTGTCCACCGTGGAACCGCTTCCGACCGCGATGGTGGTCCCTTCTTCGACCAGCGCCACTGCGGCGAGCGCGGCCCGCTCCTTGGCTCCTTCGGATGTGACGCTCCCCATACGGGAGCGAATCACGGCACGAATCTACTTAACGGCTGTCGGCCCGGGGGCCTTCTAGCTTTTCTCGAGGCGCTCCACGTTGAAGACGCAACTCGCCCCGCCGCGAGCCATCGACTCCCGGCAGACGACCCGATAGGGGGCGGCCAGGCGCTCCATGAAGGCCCGGTGATAGCCTTCGCAGAAGAGGTTGGGATACTTCATGGCGTAGGACCGGTAGATGCAGTTGTGGTTCACGATAGTGAGTCCCTTGGGGGTCCGCACGAGCTCGGCCTTTTCCCCCATCTGGTTCATGAGTTCCACGAGCGCCGTGGGCTTGGAGGAACCTCCGCCATTGTCCTCGGAGTGCTTGACGGATTCGCCCATCTGCTCGGCCATCTTTCTTCCCATCTGGACGAAGAGTTCCCGCACGTAGCGGTCCCCCTCCTTCTCCGCGAGCAAGGACACCATGGCGTCCATGACGATGTCGTAGCGCTTGGTGAAGAGTTCGTGGCCCGCGGAAGTGAGCGTGAACTTCTTCTTCGGTCGGCCGACACCCTCCCGGGAAAACTTCGAGGTGAGGAGGCCCATCTCCACCATCCGCTCGAGATGCATGCGGATCGCGCTCTCCCGGATCTTGAGGGTCGCCGCAAGCTCCCGCGCGGATCGGCCCCCTTCGAGGAGATTATTGAGAATGTTGACCTTGGTGCCTTCGCCCAGAACGACTTCCATGTTGTTTTCCATGTTCGATTCCCCGAGGACTCGGCGTATACATACCTATTCTACAATATAATGATGTCTCCGAATCGACCGGGCTGGCCCGAGAGCGTTTCAGGGGGCTCGCGGACGAAGTACCCGGATGGCGCGCGGCAGGAGCGCATAGCGAACCGGGAGATGGCCCACGATCTCCCCGTCGGCTTCCACGAGTTCCGTCGGGTCCCCTTCGACCTCGAGGGTTGATACTTTTCGGCGTTCGACCCCCTTGAGCTGCGTGTAGCTCCCATCCTTGAAGCGAGACAGGTTCTTGAGCACCTTGAGCCGAGGAAAGGCCCCGGAGATCGCCGCCCGACCGATCACGATGAGCTCGAACTGACCATCGGTGAGGCTCGCCCCGGGTGCGGTCAGCATGCCTCCGCCAGAATGCGTCCCGTTGGCCACGACTAGGTTCAGGAGGCTCTCGGGGTTCGCTTCGGGGGGCGGGCGCAACGCGATCGAAGAACAGCGGACGTGGAACGCCTCGGACAAGGAGGCCATGGTGTACGCCCTGCGGCCCGATCGGCGATTCGAGCGGTTGACCCGGTCGACCACACGGGCCCCGAGTCCTACGTAGGACTGATTGATCCAATATCGGCGACTTCCATCGGCAAAATCCAACGTGCCCGCGTCCACCGCGGAGGGTTCGTAGGTGCGGAGCGCAGAAAGGACGGCCTCTGGGTCCGCGGGATACCCGAGTCCCCGGGCAAAATCCCCGCCTGTACCTGCCGGAACCGGAGCTAGGATTGGCCCGTCAAGGGTCCTCGTTCCTCCCGAAAGCAGTCCATTGAGCACGCCATTGAGCGTTCCGTCCCCGCCAATGGATAGGAGGAGCTCGGTTCCGTCGGTCGCGCAGAGTTTCCCCAAGCGCACCTCGTCTCCGGGGCCCTGGGTCTCTAGGATGGTCGCACCGGGATAGCTCCGTTCCACGAGCGCCCTCAGGTCCGTGCGGGTGTCGCCCGTCCTTCCCCGTCCCGCTTTGGGATTGATGATCGCACAGACTCTCATGCCGCCTTCTCCGTCCCGGCTCCCAAGGACCGGGCCGCCCGATGCAGCTTGTCGAGGTGGGCTCGGTACTGCGCCAGTTGGCGTCCTCGTTCTTCGGGGGACCAGCCGAGGTCCTCCGCCGCTTGTTGGACGACCAGTTCGAGAACCTTCGGGAAGATGGGACTGAGCCGTTCAAGGTAGTGGATCCGGCGGTCCAAGACATCCTCCAAGGACGCGGGGGTCAGGCGGCTCAGGGCTTTCAAGAGCGGTTCCTGCGGTCGTTGGTCTTGACTATTTCCCGAAGTCGGCACGTCGTCCAGCCAACTCGTTCCGGGCCACGGGGGGTCGGCGGGCGTGGTCCCATCGACCGTGTCCGGGTCCCCGGTCAACCGGATCCCCGTGATGTTCTGATAGACCCTCAAGGTCCGTTCTGCCATGGCGGCATGGGTCGTAAGCTTGCCCCCGACGGTGGTCAGGAGGCCGCTGGGATCCGCCACCACCGCGTCCTCCCGAGAAAGGTCCCCCGTCGAGCCGCCTTTGCCGGCGAGCAACGGTCGCAAGCCGGCGAAGTTGTCGACGATGTCGCGGGCCGTCAGGTGAACCCCGGGAAACTCGCGGTTTGCCGTTTCCAGCAGGTACTGGACATCCTCGGTCTCCGGCACGACCTCATCCAGCGGGCCCGTATAGTCGGTGTCGGTCGTACCGACGATGGTCAGTCGTCCGTAGGGAAGGGCGAAGACCCACCGACCATCCGGGGCGGCCAGCACCACGGCGTCCTGGAGGGGAAAGCGCGAACCCCGGAAGACCAAGTGGACCCCTTTGGACGGCCGCAAGCCGGGGGTCTCCCGCTCCCCCGGCCAGCCTCGGGACCAGACGCCCGCGGCGTTGACGACTCCGTGGGACTGGACGGTACCGTCCTTACCCCCGATCTCGTCGTGGAACTCGACACCGGAAGCTTTCCCACCGGTCACGTGCAGCCCGGTCACGGGGGCATGATTGACCGCCACGGCCCCGTGGCTCACGGCTTCCTGAACCAAATGGAGCACGAGGAGAACGTCGTCCACGATCCCCTCGTAATAGAGCACGCCCCCCCGAAGTCCGTCCGTGTTGATGGAGGGTACCCGGTCCACGACCTCCTGCGGGCTCAGGAGCTTCCGGGGACCCAGGGCGAGCGAGCCCGAAAGGCGTTGGTACATCCATGTCCCGAACCGCATCTTCCATCGGTCAGAGGCGGCACCTCGCAGGGGAAGGATGAAGGGGACGACACGGGTACGAGTGGGTCCCAGGCGGCGGACCAGTCGTCCCCGTTCCCGGAGGGCTTCCTTGACCAATCCGAATTGACGGTGTTCAAGGTAGCGGAGCCCTCCATGGAGCATCTTGGACGACGCGCTCGTGGTGCCCGCCGCGAAGTCATGTCGCTCCAGGAGCGCCACTGAGAGTCCGTACCGGGCTGCCCGGGAAGCGATGGCAGATCCCGTGATACCCCCACCCACGGTGACCAGGTCGAAGCGTTCCGTGGTCAGTCGACGGAGAAGGTCGGCCCGCGAGTTCATGCGCGGGATCTCGCCGGTAACGTCTTTCCCGGGTTCAAGAGGCCCTTCGGGTCGATCCGCTCCTTCGCTGCCCAGAGCAGTTCTCGGCTCAGCTCCGGGGTCCGCTCGGCGATCCAAGGTCGGTGCATCTCCCCGACCCCGTGGTGATGGCTAATGGACCCTCCGGAATCAACGATCGAACGCATGACGGCTTCCTTGAGGGATTTGAACGGTTGATCGAACACATCGGCCGCTTGGACGGATATGACCGTGATGTACACGCACGACCCTTCGGGCATGGCGTGGGAAAGGTGGACCCCGAGGAAGAGACGAATCCCCAGTCCTGCGGCCGCCTTCTCAAGTCGCTGCTGGAGCGTGTCGTAAAATCGGGGGATGTGGCTCCAGCGAACCCCCGTTTCGAACGTCTCTACGAAGAGTCCATGGTCCATGAGCTCGTCGCGCAGGTAGGGCGTCAGGAATCGTTCTTGCTTCCACGATTCCCCCGCCCGCTTACCCGCATCCCCGCCCCCATGCCGGGAGAGGGTCTCCGAGGTCCTCTTCCAGCCCGCCTCGACGGAGGCTCGGTTCCCCTCAAACCCGATGACCCCCAGGCACGCACTTCCTTCCTTGAGCTGGTGATACCCGAGGTAGGTCTTTTCGAGGGCCCGACGCAGACCGGTGGGGGGATCCCTCCCCACCAAGGAAAGGGAAGTCTCGGCCGGGTTCGAGACCCGGATCACTGCCGGGCGAATCGGTTGGAGCGCCGTCTCCCGAAGGAACTCGACCGCGGA
Source organism: Thermoplasmata archaeon (assembly GCA_021823345.1). Lineage (GTDB taxonomy): Archaea > Thermoplasmatota > Thermoplasmata > Lutacidiplasmatales > UBA184 > JAJYEA01. The sequence continues at coordinate 40,727 of JAKAOF010000002.1, read as the reverse complement.
TTTCCAGTCCTTCAACAAGACGACGTGATACTGCGAATGGGTGGGTCGTGGGGATGTCGATACCGTGGCTTCGGTAAGGACCCCCAGGGTGCCCTCGGAACCGATAAAGAGCGAGTCCGGGACCGGGCCCGTCGACTCTTCGACTGGCCGCTCCCAAGCGAGCACCCCGTGGGCGGTCACGACCTTGAGCCCTCGCACTCGGCTAGCGATCTCCCCATAGAGCGAAGAACTCTGCCCCGAGGAGCGCGTCGCGATCCAGCCCCCCAGGGTGGAGAACTCAAAGGACTGGGGAAAGTGGCCCAGCGTGGCCCCGTGGGAGTTCAGGTAGCGTTCGAGCTCCGGGCCGAGAATACCGCATTGGAAGCGCGCGAGATGATCCTCCATGTCCAGTGAAAGGGGCGTGACCATCTTCTCGAGCGACAGGGTAACGACCGCTTGGTGGTCCCCCGTCAGAGGGGTCACCCCTCCTACTACTGAGGTGCCCCCTCCCCAGGGAACAATGGCGATGTCCTCCTTCTGCGCCACCTTGAGCGCTTGAAACACCTCTTCGGTCGAGGTGGGGAAGAGGACGGCATCTGTGAAGGGTCCCGGGCGCCCCCGGCGGGCCGCTAACACGTCTAGGTAGGACTTTCCGAACGAATGGGAACGACGCCGCTCATCTTCGGTGCTGATCGAGCAGGCCCCCGAGAGCTTGGAGGCACCGATCCGGGATGGGGGGAGGGGACCAAACTTCGCGTCGGCCGTCTTGGGGAATCCGCCCTTCAGGTCCAGGGTCGCTTGCAGGTAATTCAAGACCCGGTGGGTCCGCTCGGAGGGAAATTGCTGCCCGCCCGCTCCCCATCTCCACCACTGAGTGCTTCCCGCGGCTGGCAAGACGCTCCGACAGGACGAACGCAGCTTATGTCGGTTACGGAACGACGGACCCGACGCATTCCGGCCGGATGCGGACGAATCGGTGGTTATTCGTAGTTGCAGCGTTGAAAGACTCTTATAGGTCGGCCCGTGAAGTTAGCTCATGCCCGAGGCCCAGATTCGTGGGTTCAAAATGAACTATGCCGAAGTCGGCAAGGGGGAGCACCTCGTCCTCCTTCACGGTTTGGGAGGTAACCACCGGGAGTGGGATGGTCAGCTCGAGTTCTTTTCGCCCATGTTGCACGTCATCGCCCCCGATCTGCGTGGGCACGGGAACTCGGACCCTCCCGTCACGGAAAAGTACACTCCGTTCGACCACGCCGAAGACATCGTCGCCCTCCTGGACCACCTGAAGATTCAAAAGGCATGGATCGTCGGCCTCAGCGCCGGGGGTTTTGTCACGCAGGCGACCGCTCTACGGCACCAGGACCGGGTCAAAGGGATCGTTCTGGCCGGCACGTCCCCCTACGTCGACAAAGATATCGTGGCTATCGGGCAAAAGTGGGCCGAGATCTTCCTCAAGGAGGGCATGGAGGCCTACCTGGATCGGGTAGTGAAGGACATCTTCACCCTCGACTTCTTCCTCGCCCACAAGGACGTGGTGGACCACTTCATCGAAACGCAGAAGCACCGGGACTTGAAGGGGATCGCCGCCTCGGGCCGCGGGAACGTCGGATTCGATGTGCGTCACGAGCTGGTCAAGCTCAAGATCCCCGTGATGGCCATCCATGGCCTCAACGACCGGGTGGTCGACCCGGCGTATGCGCGTCGACTTCGCCAGGCCGTGGTCGGTGCCGAGGTCAAGCTCCTGCCGGACACTGGACATATCATCAACGTGGAACGCCCCGAGGAGTTCAATCGGTCGATCCTGGAGTTCATGACCCGCCACGGCGCGGACTTCCACTCGGCCTAGCCCCCTCGGTGGGCCGTAGAACATGACTGGAACCAAGCAGATCCGACCTCGATCGTCCGCTAAGGGCGAACATCGCCGGACTCCCTCGGGAAACCGTTCTACGGGGACCCCTCCTACTCCCCGCTTTTCCATCCGCCACATGATGCCCGGAGTAGACCCTGCCCGCGACTTCTATCGCTTCGCGACGGGTAATTGGCTCCGGCACAACCCCATCCCGGCTGACAAGACCCGATGGGCAGGCTTCGATGAACTGCTGGAGAGGAACTTCCGCCTGCTGCATTCGATCTTGGACGAGGCGAGCGCCCCCTCCGCCCGGCGCTCCGGGTCCGAACAGCGGGTAGGTGACTTCTACCGTTCGTCGCTGGATTGGAAGGAACGCGATCGGAAGGGCGTTTCGCCCGTGTTGCCCGACATCGAACGGATCCGGCGGATCGACTCGTCACGAGGGGCCGCCCGGTTCCTGGTCCACTTTCACGAGGTCGGTGATGCGACCGGCTTTGCCGTGCGCTCCGCGCCCGACTGGAAGGATAGTTCTCGGTACATCCTGTACCTGAACCAGGGGGGGCTTTCTCTCCCCGACCGGGAGTACTACCTCTCCGATCGATTCTCGAAGATACGGAAGGGCTACCAGCGCCACCTCCAACGGATGTTCCGGTTCCTGAACGAAACCGAGACCGATGCGCGGCGAGACGCTCGGACCGTACTCGACCTCGAGACGGCCCTCGCCCGGTCTAGCCGGAAGCGGGAAGACCTGCGGGACCCGCTGACGAACTATCATCTCTTCTCTCCCGCGTCGCTCGCTAGGTCCTATCCGCACTTCCCCTGGAAGGAGTACTTTTCCGACCTGGGAAACCCGGGGTTGGGCAAGGCCGTCATCGGGCAGCCGGAATTTTTCTCCGGGTTCGACCAGCTATTGGTGGACCTGGAGGTGGATGCGTGGAAGACCTATTTCTCGTGGAGGGCGTTCCACGGTGCCGCCCCGTACCTTGACCATGCGGTGTTTCGAGAGAACTTCGACTTCTTCCAACGAAAGCTCATCGGGCAAAAGAAGCCCAAGCCCGATTGGCGGGACGCCGCGCAGACGATCGACCGGTTGATCGGGGAAGACCTGGGCGAGATCTACGTGCGCAAGCACTTCCCGCCGGAAGCCCGCCTTCGGATGCAAGAACTGGTCCGCGACCTCCAGGACGTGTTTCGAGACCGGTTGGCGGGCATCCCGTGGATGTCCGAGCCCACCCGCCGGGAAGCGCTCAAGAAGTTCCGCCGGTTCACCCCGAAGATCGGATATCCGGATAAGTTCCGGGACTACTCGGGCGTCCAGATCGACGCTCAGGACCTTCTCGGCAACGTGGTGCGCTCCGCACAGCAGGAGTTCCGCCGACGACTTCGACGTGTCGGTAAGACCGTCGATCGCACCGAATGGCTGATGACCCCTCCTACGGTGAACGCTTACTTCAGCCCCTCCCTCAACGAGATCGTCTTCCCGGCCGGGATCCTGCAGCCCCCGTTCTTCGACATGGAAATGGATGACGCCGTGAACTACGGGGCTATCGGGGTCGTGATCGGGCACGAGATGACCCACGGGTACGACGACCAGGGTCGCAAGTTCGACGCGGAAGGGAACCTGCGCGACTGGTGGGTGAAGGGCGATGCACAGGAGTTCGAGCGGCGCTCCCGGCGGATCGAACGGCAGTATAGTTCCTATGAACCGCTCCCCAAGCTCCACGTGAATGGCAAACTGACCAAAGGGGAGAATATTGCTGACCTCGGGGGGGTGAGCATCGCCTTTGAGGCGCTCGAGCGGCGTATTCGGACCGGACGGACCCCCGGAACAAAGATCGAGGGGTATACTCCTCAGCAGCGCTTCTTCCTCGCTTACGCCCAGACCTGGCGGGAAAAGATGCGACCCGAGCTGCTCCGACAACTCCTCACCACCGACCCTCACTCCCCGGGGCCGTGTCGGGGGGTGGGACCGCTCGTCAACTTTCCTCCCTTTTGGAAGGCGTTCGACATCGCCCCGGGTACGCCCATGCGCCTGCCGGAATCTCGAAGGACGCGTATCTGGTGACGGGGGGTTCGACCCTTCCCGTTCCTATTCGCCCCGGAGTAAGACCTAGGAAATCCTAGAACTGCGTCGAATGGATTAAAATTCAATTGAAAAGGGTTCAAGGCCACCCTGTCCCCTAAGGGAAGGGTGGCCCGATCGGGCGAAGGCTTAGTGGGAGTGGTCCCCGCCTGGAGAGGGCATTCCGCCGGCGGGCTTCCTCGAAGCGATCACGTCATCGATCCGCAGGACCATGTTCGCGACCTCCGTGGCCGACGAGATGGCCTGTTGCTTCACGCGCATCGGTTCGACGATCTTCCGCTCGATGGCGTCCACCCACTTGCCGTTCTCGACATTGACCCCGGCGTTCTTGTTCTTGGCCTCGTGCTGTTGCCGGAGCTCGATGATGGTGTTGATGGCGTCGTACCCGGCGTTCTCCGCAAGGGACCAGGGGATGATCTCCAAAGCCTGAGCGAAGGCCTCGACGGCCAGCTGCTCCCGGCCACCGACGGTCGGGGCGAACTTTCTGAGCCGGACAGCGAGCGCCATCTCGGTCGCTCCGCCGCCAGGGCAGATGTAGCCGTCCTCCACCGTTGCCGCGACGACCTTGAGGGCGTCATGGAGCGAGCGTTCGATCTCCTGGACGACGTGCTCCGTTCCGCCCCGGATCAGGATCGAGACGCTTCGGGGGTTGTTGCAGCCGGTGATGAAGGTCATGTTCGAGTCACCGATCTTGCGCTCTTCGACCTTGGCCGCACTGCCGAGGTCCTTGGAGGCAAGTTCCTTGATGCCGACCACGACCCGGCCGCCCGTGGCGCGGGCCAGCTTGTTCATGTCGGACTCCTTGACCTGCTTCACGGCGAAGATGCCGGCCTTGGCGAGGAAGTGCAGCACGAGGTCATCGATGCCCTTCTGGCAGACGACGACGTTGGCTCCGACTTCCTTGACCTTGGAGGCCATGTCCCGGAGGGTCTTCTCCTCTTCATCGAGGAATCCCTGGATCTGGGTCGGGGACTTGATGTTGATCTTGCTCTCGAACTCGGTCTTCTTGATCTCGAGGGCGCTGTTGAGGAGGACGATCTTCGCGTTCTTGATCTCCTTGGGCATCCGAGTGTGACCGCGTTCCTTGTCGAGCACGAGCCCTTCGATGAGCTCGGTGTCGGTGATGGCGCCGCCGGCCTTCTTCTCCACTTGGATGAGGGCGACGTCGGCCAGGTTCTTGCCTTCCCGCTTTTCAACGATGTCCCGAACGGCGCGGACCACGAGGTTGGCCAGCTCGTCCTTCCCATCGACTCCCTTGGAGTTCATCGCCGTGCGGGCGACGGTGGTGAGCGTGGCGATGTCATCGGGGGTGACCGCGATCCCGATCTCCTCCTTGAGCAACCGCTCGGCTTCCTTCATGGCCACGGAGAATCCCCGGGTCAGGACCGTGGGGTGGACATTCTGTTCGAGGAGGTCTTCGGACTTCTTCAGGAACTCCCCGGCGAGCACGACGGCGGTGGTCGTGCCATCTCCGCACTGTTGGTCCTGGGTCTTTGCGACCTCGACCAGCATCTTGGCGGTGGGGTGGTCGACGTCGATCTCCTTGAGGATCGTGACGCCATCGTTCGTGATGGTGATGTCTCCCATCCCATCCACGAGCATCTTGTCCATCCCTCGGGGCCCAAGGGTGGTGCGGACCGCATCCGCAATTGCCTTGGCAGCGGAGATATTGTTATTGACCGCTCCCTTGCCCTTTTCGCGCTCAGTCCCTTCTTTCAACACCAGGATTGGAGTACCCTGCAGCATTGGCTATTCCTCTGTCACGAGTGAATTAGTTCTTCTATATAAACTTACTGCATCATTCCCCGGTCACGGCACTCCTCCTCCACGGCGTCGCGGAGGTACCGGAGGGCGGGGTCGGTAAGCCCGCCCATATGGAGCATGAGATAGGCCAGGTAGAGGCGTTCCAGCTGCTTCGCATTGGATCCCTTGCCTCCGGGGGTCTTGTCGGCGGTGAACGGGAAGGGGACGTTCTCCAGCATCTCGGGGGGGAGCGTGGAAAAGAGCGGCGCCTTCTTCGGCTGGGGGAGGAAGGAGGTCAGGGGTTCGGAGGGAACTTCCTCCTTCTCGTCCTCGACGGACGCGGTGGCCTCGGGGGAGCGCAGGGCCCGGCGCTCCACCTTCACCTGCTCAAAGCGGGGGTCCTGAAAATCCTCGATCTTCTTTCCCGTGACGTCCTCCACGATCTTGCGAATGGACCAGTGATTCGCATGAGCACCGTGATGGTGCGGGGGGTCCGGGGGAGAACTCGACTTGTCTGACATTCGTCAGACGCAAGAAGGGGCCGAACCGTACTTAAAGTGAACTGCTCCAGTGGAACAATTTCACGACCGCGTGAAGTGTTTTTTCAACAGCGACCACTCTTCAAAGGAGATCAGTTCCTTTCCGCGCGCACGGTTGACGTCCCGGAGGTCACGAAGGTCGAATTCTCGGATGAGATCGTCCACGGTCCGCACCGGTGCGCTCGAAGGTCCCGAGGGGACCGTGCGGGAAGCCGCGGCGGGCTTTGCGAGCCCGAGGGAGGCGACCAAGATGTCATGCTCCGCCGGGGTGATCTGCTTCTCCCAGAGGAGGTCATCCACATGGGCGAGCGACCGGGGCGTGTAGACCTCTCGGAGCACGTCAAAGCTACGGGGGGAGATGCGGTCGGATCCGGGCGGCTCCGTGACCTTCGGGGGTGTATCCGACGCTCCGGAACATTCCCGAACGATGGAGTCGAGCAGACCCTGGAGCGTCTTGGTCGATCCGACGACCTCCTCGGAGCTTGGTTCTCCTCCGGTCGCGGAGCTGACTTCTGAAGCAAGGGAGATCTTCCAGGGGGCCTGACCGACCCCGCGGTCGACCTCGGTTTCTACGGTCACCGTGATTTCCTTCTTTTGTGTCGTCATCCCAAATTCATGGACGGTGAAACAAGCTTTTAACCGTTCCCCTCCTCGCGAGTGCTATGCGGTGGCAGCCTTCGCCTCAGCAGAGCAGATTGGGACTAATTTTCGTCGTGATTGGGATTTTAGCGGGGCTGGCCATGGGTCAGCTACCGGCGGTCCTTCTGGGCGGTCTCTCGGTGGCGTCGGCATCGGGGTCGATTTCTGACACGTACGCGATCCCGGGACTTGCCGCCATTCCCTCGCACGAGCAGCTCGGTGGACCGGTTGCCCCGGAAACGGTCGTGGTAGGGACCATCGTGTTCCCTGGAGAGCAACCAGCGATGCAGAGCCAGTTGGTCCAGTCGATCTACGACCCTCAATCGCCCATGTATCATCATTTTCTGTCCGGGAACCAGTATGACCAAATGTTTGCACCACCCGTCGCACAACAAGACCTGCTGCGGGGGTACTTGACTTCCTATGGCGTTCAGGTCGACGTGGTGAACCCGTTCTTCTGGAACGTTCAGGGAAGCGCCCACGATATGAGCGGGGCGTTCCACACGACCTTTGACTCGGTGCGAAGCCACGGTGGGGTCGGCTACTACCCAGCGTCCGCTCCCCAGCTCCCCAACGCGTTCCGTGGACTGAACGCGGAGATCCAGGATGGCTTCCAGACCCTCAACACTCCTCAACCGGCCGATCTCATGCACTGGAACCCTAAGGTCCCCGCGCCCGCGTCCTCCGGTTCTCCTCGTGCTACCTTGACACTCAACATGTCCATGACGAACGGCGCCTTTTTCCTCTACTCTTCGACGGCGAAGTACGTGAACCCGCCCACGAACATGAACGGCACGTACGAGCTCAACATCACCGGGGGCTCAGCCCCCTATACCGTCACCTGGAACTGGGGCGACGGTTCCCACGAGAAGTTGACGGCGACCGGGGCCCATCTCTATGCCAATCACATGTACTACCTTCCGGCCCAGGCAGACTACTGCAATTCCATCGCTTGCTGGAACCTCACGGTCTCCGTGACGGATGGCGCAGGAGACACGGGATCCATGACGGTGGGGGTCTTTACCGGGTTTTC
>JAKAOF010000002.1:0-32762 GCA_021823345.1 Thermoplasmata archaeon | reverse complement strand
ACCACGGCCTACCCGGCCCCGACGTACCAACAGGGTATGCAGGGATTCGGGACACAGGACCCATCCGGGTGCACGTCCACGACGTGCCGGGGCGTCCCGGACATCGCCGCGGTCGGTGGCACATGGGTGGAGCTCGTCTACAATGGGGCTTGGACGCTCAGTGCGGGCACTTCGCTCGCCAGTCCCTCGTCGGCAGGCATGCTGGACGTCATGTACCAGTTCAACGGCACCGCGACCAAGGGGAATGGGATGGCGAACTATGCAATGTATGCCATTGGGAAGGGCACGAGCTATCACACCGGCTTCTTCGATATCCTGATCGGGAACAACATGGTTTCCGGTAGTGGGTACACCGAACAGCCCGGCTGGAGTCCAGTGACCGGGCTGGGGAGCTTCAATGTGAGCCAGATGGCCCAGTTGCTTGCCAAGGAAAACGGCAATCCCTCGCCCTACGCTCCATTGACCGTGGTGATGAGCTCCAACGTGACCTACGGGCAGGCGAACCTTGCCGTCTCGTTCGGCGCCGATGCCGCAGGAGGCTCCGCTCCGCTCACCGGGTATTCGTACAACTGGTCTTTCGGTGACGGCACCTCCTCCACGACGACCACGTACTATGCCACCCACACGTACACGAAAGCCGGGGTGTACTCGGCCAAGGTGACGGTCACGCAGGCCGCCAATACCGCCGCCTCGAACACGGTAACGGTTGTGGTCACGTCTGCTCCGTCATCGGGCGGAAATGTGACCGTGACGGCCTTCACCGTCCTGCCCAGTCCCGGGACCGTCGGAACGTCGATGGTCTTCTCGGTGACCGCCAGCGGAGGCGTCAGTCCTTATACGTACGCCTACGCAGTGCTCCCGCCCGGTTGCGCCTCGGTGAACTCGTCGACCCTCACCTGTACTCCGACGGCCTCGGGCACTTGGAATACCACGGTGACCGTGACGGATGCTTCTCACACCTCTTCGACCAGGACCCTCAGCGTCGTGGTGAACCCGAAGGTGGTCGGGAAGTTGACCGTCAACTCGTTCACGGCCTCTCCCAACCCGGTTACCCAGGGTGCCGCTACCCAGATCACGGACAATGTGACGGGCGGCACGGCTCCCTACTCGTACTCCTACAGCGGTCTTCCCACCGGTTGCTCGGGGGGCAACACCTACGCCTTTACCTGCGTACCCACGGTCTCGGGAACGTTCACCGTAAGCCTCGGTGTGACGGATGCGAGCTCGAACACCGCATCGGGATCGCTCAGCCTTGTGGTCAATCCGGTGGGCTCAAGCCCGCTGGCCCTTTCCGCATTCACCGTGACCCCCTCTACGGTGGCTACCGGGGCCACCGCCACGTTCACGGCCTCGGTTTCGGGGGGGTACCCCGCCTACACGTACTCCTACCTGGGTATCCCACCCGGCTGTTCCTCCGGGAATGTCAGCACCTTTGCCTGCGCTCCTCTCTCGGCGGGCACGTATACGGTCTCGCTCAACGTAAAGGATGCCAAAGGCGCACAGGTTTGGGGCAACGCCACCTTGATGGTCCAGGCTCAAGCCTCGGGAGGGCCGACGATCTCCTCGTTCGTCGCCAATCCCAGTGTGATCACCCTGGGCAGCTCGACTACGTTCACCACGGCGGTGAGCGGTGGAAAAGCTCCCTACTCGTTCTCCTTCTCTGGCCTGCCCCCCGGGTGCTCGTCCTCGACGCCCACGTTCTCGTGCAAGCCGACCATCTCGGGGAGCTTCTCCGTGTACGTCACCGTGACGGATGCCAACTCGGCGAGCTACGCGGCGTCGACCGGCCTCATCGTGAACCCCTTCAAGAGCTCGATGACCACTCCCACGTTGGCCATTTCCGTGAACACGGTGAGCGTGAACAGCCCGGTCACCTTCACCACGACGGTCAGTGGCGGGGTACAGCCCTATACGTTCGCCTACTCGGGTCTTCCCCTGGGGTGCTCCTCCCAGGACTTGGCCCAGTTCACGTGCAGCCCGACTCAGACCGGCCAGTTCTCGATCGCGGTGACGGTCACCGACTCCTCATCGTATACGGCCAACTCGACCAAGGTGTCGCTGAACGTAGAATCCATCAACAGCGGGAACTCCAACAACGGGAATCAGACCATCTTGGGGCTCGGACTGATCGACTGGTTGCTCATCGCCGTGATCGTCGGAGTGGTCGTGGTGGTGGCCGCGGTCGCGGTACGGCATGGTCGTAACCGCGGACGCGAGTCCGCCCCTCCTCCATCCGCACAGCCCTGGGTCCAGCCGCCTCCCCCCACCCAGTACCCGAACTGGCAGAGCCCCCCTCCCTCAGGGTCTCCTCCCCAGTACCCTCCACCGGGATCACCGCCGGGCGGCCCGATTCCTCCCCCCCCACCGAGGTAAGGGCCCTTCAGCGAGAATAAATCCTCCTCGCGCTCCCCTCCCGGCATGAACGAAGCGGGGAAGGCTGCGTCCCCAGGGAATTTTGTCTCGGGAAAGCGCGAATATCGGATCTTCGACCCTCGGCAGGTCGAAGGGGTCGATGCCAAGAAGTGGGATCGCCGTCCCATCGTGCACAAGATCCTCCTGGAGAACATGTTCCGGCATGCCTCCCCTGGGAGCATGGACTGGGCGCGTATCCGCGCCCTCGCCAACGGGGAGACCATGGAACGCCGGGAAGAACTGCCCTTCTTTCCGTCCCGGGTCCTCCTGCAGGACTTCACCGGAGTACCGGTCATCGTGGACCTTGGTTCGATGCGTGATGCGGCCGTGCGGAACGGGCGGGAAGCGCGGGCCATCGACTCGTCGGTCCGGATGGACCTTGTCATCGATCACTCGGTCCAGGTCGACAGTTACGGGAGCCCTCAGTCGCTCGAGATCAACATGGCCAAGGAGTACGAGCGCAATACTGAGCGCTACGCCTTCCTCAAGTGGGCCCAGACGGCGTTCCCGAAGCTTCGGGTGATGCCCCCTGGGAACGGGATATGCCACCAGGTGAACCTCGAATACCTCGCTTCGGTGGTCACCGATGAGGACGGCACCGCCTATCCGGACACGGTCATCGGGACCGACTCCCACACCACCATGGTGAACGGCCTGTGTGTCCTGGGTTGGGGGGTCGGAGGGATCGAGGCCGAGGCGGTCATGCTGGGGGAGCCCTATCTCGTCAGCTACCCGGAAGTGGTCGGGGTCCGCCTCGAGGGTAGCCCGAGGGCGGGTGTCACCGCGACGGACATCGTGCTCACGGTGACCCGGATGCTCCGCAAGGAAGGGGTCGTCAATCGATTCGTGGAGTTCTTCGGACCGGGGCTTGCTCACATCTCGGCCTTCGACCGGGCGACCATTTCCAACATGTGTCCGGAGTACGGGGCGACGGCCAGCATGTTCCCGATCGACACGGCCACCATCGCCTACCTTCGTCTTACGGGGCGGGATCCCGCCCACGTTCAGCTCGTGGAGGACTATGCCCGCCGGCTCGGACTATGGAGAGACGCCCAGAGCCCGGCCCCGGAGTTCACACGGGAACTCGTGCTCGACCTCGGGTCCATATCTCCCAGCATGGCGGGTCCCCGGAATCCCGAAGAGGCTCGGACGCTCTCGGAGGTCCCGTCCTCGTTCCGAGAGGCGCTCGAAACCTACCGCAAGGACCGCCCCTCCCACGCTACGGCCGCTTCGGGGCCTTCGGCGGATGGTCGCATCGCGATCGCGGCGATCACGAGCTGCACCAACACTTCCAACCCATCGGTGATGGTCGGGGCGGGCCTCATCGCCAAGAAGGCGCTCGCGCTGGGTCTGAAGCTCGACCCGTTCGTCAAGGCTTCCCTCGCCCCTGGCTCGAAGGTCGTCACGGCCTACCTGGAGCGCTCGAGGCTCCTCGAACCGCTGACTCAGCTGGGATTCGCGCTCGTGGGGTATGGTTGCACCACCTGTATCGGGAACAGTGGACCGCTGTCTCCGCTCAGTGAGAAGTCCGTGACGGAAGACGATGCCTTTCTGGTCTCGGTCCTCAGCGGAAATCGGAACTTTGAGGCCCGGGTCCACAACCTGGTCCGGGCGAACTACCTCGCTTCCCCCATGCTCGTCGTGGCGGCCGCACTGGCGGGAAGGATCGACATCGACCTCTCGAAGGACCCCCTGGGAACGACTCCCCAGGGTCAACCCGTGTTCCTGAAGGATGTCTGGCCGGCCGACGGAGAGATCCGAGAGATCATGGACACTTCGATCGACCAGAAGATGTTCTCCCACAACTACGTGGAGTCCTACCATGGCGGACCCCTCTGGGACCACCTGACGGTAGCGCACGGGGCGATGTATCCGTGGGAGGGAACGTCGACGTACCTGCGAGAGGTACCTTTCTTCTCGTCTCCTCGACCCGTGCAACCCGCTCCAGATGGTCTACTTTTCTCGGGAGCTCGGGCCCTCGCCCTTCTCGGGGACAATGTTTCGACGGACCATATCTCCCCGGCGGGGGAGATTCCGGTGGATAGCCCCGCGGGCAGATACCTCCAGGGTCACAAGGTCCCCGCTTCCGAATTCAACACCTATGGTTCGCGACGGGGGAACCATGAGGTGATGGTCCGGGGAACCTTCGCCAACACTCGCCTCAAGAACTACATGGTCGAGGGCCGGGACGGCGGCTGGTCCCGCCACTTCCCGGAGGGAGGGGTCGATTCCCTGTACGAGGTGTCCCAGAAATACGCCGCCGAGAAGGTCCCGCTCATCGTGATGGCCGGGAAGCGCTACGGGCAGGGGAGCTCTCGGGACTGGGCCGCCAAGGGCCCCCTTTTGCTGGGGGTACGGGCGGTCATCGCCGAGACCTACGAGCGGATCCACCGGAGCAACCTGGCTGGGATGGGGGTCCTTCCCCTCCAGTTCCTGGAGGGTACGGGATGGAAGGGGCTCGGCCTCACGGGTCGGGAAACCTTTGACCTCAAATTACCCGCGGGCAAGTTGACGCTCGGGGGCCAGGTAGACGTCACCGCGCGCGAGGGAAGTTCCGTGAAACAGTTCCCGGTCCGGCTTCGGTTGGAGAACCCCATCGAGCTCGAATACGCTCGGGCCGGCGGCGTGCTCCCGTATGCCCTCTCCAAGCGGCTCTCAGGCTAACTGGGACACGTCCCGCAGTACCGGGCGAGCGGGGCGGAACCGCGCGTAGTCCTCCAACGGGAGGTCATACTCGAGGATCCGCTGGCCCTCTTCCAGGGTCCGCACCTCGGGCTCGAGGACCTCTCCGCGGGGATCACAGAACTCGGACCCTCCGTCGAACACGATCGAATCCTCCACGCCCACCCGGTTGACGTAGGCGATCCCTGTTCCATTCTCGATCGCCCGGGCCGGCAAGAGCTTCTCAAAGAGCGTCCGTGAGGTGACCGGCGAGGCCGAGATGGCTAGCAGCAGGTCCACCCCCTTGAGGGCCAGCTTGCGGGCCACTTCGGGAAAGAACACTTCGTAACAGATCAGCGTGCCGATGCGTCCGAAGGGAGTCTCGACCACGGTCCCGTCCTCCGCGGCAGAGAAGTGCAGCCCCTCCTCGAAGGGTCCGAAGTTGGGCAGATGACGCTTTCCGTTGACAAGGAGCGTTCCGTCGGGACCCGCCACCAGCGCAACGTTCCACACCTCTCCGCTTCGGACGGGGCTCCGGAACGGGGCACCCGTCACGATCCACTTGCGCGTTCGCTTGGATATCTCGAGCAGCGTCGCAGTCTCCTTTCCGTCCCGCGACAGGGCCAGCCGATGCAGGGTGTCCCCCAAAGCGTAACCGGTGAGGTAGAGCTCGGGGAACGCTACTAGGTCCGCGTGAGGGGCTTGGTTGATGATCCCTTCCATGGCGCAGAGGTTCTCCGGGACCTTGCGGGCCCGAGGTTTGACCTCCGCAAGTGCGAGCCTCATCGTTTGAAATGCTGACGAACGGCTAGAAGGTAGATGTAAAGGATGAGCAGGGACAGGAAGATGTAGCTGAACGGGACCTTGAAGAAGAAGAGGTAGACCTCTCCCAACGCGATTGCCACGACACAGAACCAGAGGGACCATGCCTCCTGGTGCCAGAGTCCCATGGCGATCGAAACCACGGCAGCCCCACCGATGGCGAGCAGGATCCCGGTGAGCGGCCCGGCATGGATCACGTACTGGTTGAGGAACTGGACGATCGCGTTCTGATCGAGGCCGCTCGCCCAGGGAGAGAAGATGTACACGAGCCCCAGGATGAGTGCCGCTCCGCCGATGATCCCCATCAGCACGGCGATGATCGCCACGAGGATGGGCATGTCCTCATCGGGGTCGTGGTACCGGGTCGGCCGCGAATACGCCTGCACGCTGAGAGTGCAATAGCTCGAGAAACCTATATCCTTTCGGTAGCCGCACGCTCCTTGGCCTCCGTGGAAGTAGGTTCCTCCGCGACCGGGCGAGCTCACGTCGACCTGGCTTCCCGCCCGCCAGGGGGATTTGCCCTCCTTGGGGTAGGGAAATCTTCGTTGTGAATCCCTTAATACTCGAACGCATTCACCTCCGGCGGAGTGGTATTACCTTGGTCAAGCGACAAACGGTCGACATGCTTACTGAGTTGATCGGCATCGCCTCGGACGTCACTTCGAACAAGCGAGAGATCATCGACTACGTACAGTATTTCGCCGATCGACTGAAGATGACCACCTCCATTCATGGCTCCCCTACGGCGCCGGCCATCCTGGCCGAATACGGCGAACGGGGCGTGCTATTCTCGGGCCACCTCGACACCCCGCCGATCGGGGATTTCTGGAACTTCTCCCAGGGTCAGATCGCTTCGGGCCGGATGTACGGTCGAGGAGCTTCGGACATGAAGGGCAGCGTGGTCGCCATGCTCCAGGCAGCACAGGACCTCGTGCACCGCAAGATCCCGGTCACCCTGGCCTTCACCACGGACGAGGAGACGACCATGGCGGGAGCCGCAAGCTTGGCCAAGACGCTCACGGTCCGCCGGGCACGCTCCATCGTGATCGGAGAACCGACCGCTCTGCGGGTAGGCTATTCTGAGAAGGGGGTACTCGACGTCTCGATCGAGACCAAGGGCAAGGCCGCTCACGGTGCGATGCCCCAGCTCGGGGACAACGCCATCACGAAGATGATGCGCTTGCTGAAGGCGCTCGAAGGGTTCAAGGGGCGTGTCGAACACTCCGAGATGGGACGGGTGACGCTGAACCCGGCCGTGATCTCGGGAGGAACCAGGGTCAATGTCGTTCCCTCTCGCTGCATCACGGAAGTGGATGTCCGCTTCCCCCCGCCGTACACTCCGGATTCCCTTACCCGGGAGCTCGAAGAGCATCTTCACCGCATCAAGACCCCTTACACCCTGCGGCAGATCGTCAACATGCCCGCCCTCCACATCGACCCCAACGCCGAGCACATTCGAGCGATGGTCGATGTGGCCGCGACCGAGCGCACGGTGTTGGCCCATGCCTCCGAGGCGGTGCACTATCTCCCGGTAAACCCGCACGTGGTGATCTTCGGTGCCGGTTCCGAGGAACTGGCCCATCAGACCAACGAATACGTCAAGATCGAAGCCGTCATGCGGGCCGCCGAGATCTACAAGAAGTTTGCACAACGCATGAATACGGCCAAGCCGTCCAAGCGTTAGAAAATAAAAAAATTGTTGGACTGCCCCCACCCACCTGGTTGGGCGAGGGGGGCAGTCGAGGGGTGGGAGTTACCCTATTCCTCTTCTTCTTCCTCTTCCGTGGACGCCTTGGGCTTGTCCTTGATCGTCTCAGTCTTCGAGGCCTTGCCCTTGTCCTTGCCGCTGTCCTTCTTGGTCGAGGTGCCGCCGGACTTGCGCCGCCGGTAGACGATGATGACGATCGCTAGGATGACGACGACGACCACCACGATCGCAACTATCTCCAGGTAGAAGGTGAGCGGGTTCGGGTTGATGGTCACCGGGGTGTGCGCCACGTTGGCCTTGTTGCTGTACTCTCCGATGAACTCGTTCGAAGCGCTGGCGTTCGCCCACAGTTCCTTGGTGCCCGTGAAGCCGTCCGATGGCGTGTAGCTGATCTGAGCGCGCCAGCTGACGTTCGCATCCATCGTGGGCAAAGTGCCCGTGAACGAAGCCGAGGAGTTGACCACGCCCTTGGTGTAACCGTACCACTTGACTGCACTGGGGGAGCCTCCGATCACGGTCTTGCCCGTGCCGTCCGGGTTCGTGATGTAGAACTCCATCGTCACGTTGTCGGCGACCGAGGTCTTGTATCCCGTGTTGTTGACGTTGACCCAGATCGTGTAGGACGTGCCGTCGGTCATCGTGCTGGCGGCCGTAAGGTTACCGACCGAGATGACCGGCCGGTAGGTGAGGTTTTGCGCCACCGTGACCGGGTAGGTCGAGTTGGCCTTGTTCCCGGCTAGGTCCGTGACGTTCAACGAGAAGTTGTACGTCCCGGTCGAGGCGGGCAGGTAGAGGATCCAAACCTGGGCAGTGCTCGAGTTCAGGTAGAACTTCTTGGTGGCGTTGATGTGCTGGCCCGAGATGTTCGTGCCGGCCGCATTCACGACGCTCCAGTTGTAGCTCGCGACGGATCCGTTGTGGGGGTCGCTGCTGTACTTGTCGAGCAGCTTGACCTCGACGGTGCCGTTCTTGTTCTCGACAAGGCCACCGGTGATGTTCTTCCCGGCCGAGTTCTGAACGCTGCCGAGCGCGATGGGCTTCTCCGTGTCGTTGACCAGCACGTAGAGCGTGGTGTTGGCACGGTTGCCTCCTGCGTCCCAGACATTGAGGGATATCGTGTAGAGCCAACCGACAAGGTGGAGGGAGGTTCCTCCCAGTGTGACCGCGCTCGAGTAGTAGTGTCCCGCTCCTTGGAACTGGAACGAGAAGTTACTGAACACGTTCGCGTTCTGTCCGACCGTGTAATTCACGACCTTGTACGCCCCATAGGCCGATATGTTCCACGAGGCAACGGAGATGTTGCCCGGGAGCTGGCTGGGGGGCACGGTGGGCGCGATGGAGTCATTGCTTCCCGAAGCGTTGAACTGGAGCATCTGGCTCCAGTTGACGTAGAGGTAGCGCACGCCGTTCGCGCTCTGGATGTGGGTGTTATTGACGCTGATCTGTGCGTTCGGGTTCAGGCTGGACACGTAGATCGTGAAGTTGGTCGTGTTCTTGTTGCCGCCGCTCGCGACGATGGTGAGTGTGCCCAGGTATTTGCCACCCTGAGTGAAGGTGTGGTTGACGGTCGCATTCCGGGAGTTGATGTTGAACGCGCCTCCCGGTCCGGAGAGGTTCCAGAGGTAGGCGGTGATGTTCATCGTGGGGGGTACGCGGGAGTGCGAGGCGGTAAGGGTGATGTTCTTGTTGGCACCCACGACGACGGTGTAGTTGTTGAGCGTCTTGTTGAGGACGTTCTTCTCCGAGAAGGCGAAGTTCGTGCTGCTGACGTTGACGATCGCGGAGACGTTCTCGATCTTGTAGATCGTGAAGTTGGCGTATCCCATCGTGTGTGCGTAGGGGTGGGTCGTCAGCGTGAAGCTGGTCCATAGCCGTCCGAGGGTTCCCTGGGGCCCGGCCGCCGTGAGGTTGGAGTTGGCGGGCGCCGCGGTGTTGTTCTTCAGAACGTAGCCGCTCGGCAAGTTGACCGTGTAGTTCATCGCCTGGCTGTCGGAGGGGTAGCTGAATCCCATCGAGAGCGTGTAGGATGAGTAGTTCGCCTTCAGCGACTTGGACAGGTTGTACGAGTAGGCCGTCGAATAGGAGTACCCGGCAGTGCTCGTGTAGGAGATCGGTCCTGCCGAGGCGGGGTCCGAGAACGAGCTCGTGTACTTGCCATTGTCCAGGAAGGGCGTGCCGTTCACGGCCAACCCGTAGGATTCGACCGGGAAGATGGGCCCGTTGTACTGGAGCCACCGAGCGAACTGCGGGTAGTTGGTGCTGGAGAACGACAGCTGGCTCGCGTTGAAGTCAAGGCCCAGTTGCGCCCAGAGGTTGCCCACGGTCGCGTTCGGGAGCTGGGTGAAGACTCCGCTCGAGTTCAAGCGAGCGTCACTGGAAACCTTCACGAACGAGAAGTTGGTTCCGAACGTAAGCGTGGTCGTGTAGGTGTCTGCCGCGCCCGAGTTTGAGAATGGGTTGAACTCCGCGGTCGGCTTGGACGGGCCTACCGTCAGCGCATGGTAGGAAGTGTTGTACCCTCGTGGGTCAACGAAGGCCACGAAGCTCTGGTTCCCGCCTTGGGTTCCAATGGCTGAGGAGTAGAGTCCCATCTGGTAGTAGGTGGAACCGGTCGAGGGCCAGAACGAACTATACAATTGGTGGGAGGTCGTGTCCCAAACTGTCAGGTTGGTCCCCGAGCTGTTGAGCACTCCGGTGGGAGTGTGGATGTTTCCCCAGAGGAGGTAGTCGGAGATCGTGACGTTCTTGGTCACGGATGAGGAGCTGATGGTCACCGAGGTATAGTTGTACCGCGGGGAGTTGAAGCTCGTAGATCCGATACCCGAGGTGAGCAAGGTCCAGGTTCCCGTGGGGACGTTCTTGAGCGTGTAGGTGGCGGTGGTCGTAGTGTAGGTGGCCGTGAGGACACCGGAACTCGATACCGTGATCGTGGTGTTGGACAACGTTGGGGTGGCGACCGGTCCAGCGGTGCTCGACCAGGTGCTGAACGTAGCCCCAGTGCATGAGTTCGCTACGATAGGGTACGTGCCGGCGGAGACGTTCTTGATCGTCTGGCCGTTGGAGTACGGAGCACCGTTGAAGGTGATCGTGCAGCCGGTGGGGGCGGTGGAGACCGTGATGTTGTAGGTGGTTGCGAGCGGGTTCGAACCATAGTGGACCTGAGCGGGTGCGCTCGGGGTGCTCGAAGCTTGTGCCGCCAGGAAACCCGGGGCGATGACCGTCTGGCTCGCGATGGGGTAGTTCGGGAAGGCCGGGTTGAGGAGCGAGACATGGTAGCTGGCTCCCGGGACGACCCCGAGCAGATTTCCCGTCAGAGTCGATGTGGATTGGACCACACTGATGCCGGAGTAGATGGTCCCCACGGTGACCCCGTTGGGCTGTCCGAGGGGCACGAGGATCCCGGTGGCGTTAGATGGTGTGGCGTACCAGACGCTGTTCGGGGTGATCGTGAGTTGCTGTGGAGGCATGAACACGTGCCACCAGCCGGCACCCAATATGGGGCAACTCGCAGAGTTGAACACTACGGCGCCTCCGTTTGTGGGGCTTTCACAGGATTGTCCTGTGGCCGCATTGGTCAGTGTAAAGTTAAGCCAATTTGGCGCGATCCCAGGTGAGGTCATCTGGACCTGGACCGTCAACGAATAGCTCGACGAGCTAGTCGCTGCGACCGAGGGCAGGACACTTACCAAAAGCAGAGCAGTCAGCGCAATCAATGGACTCAGCTGCGTCGTCCGATTCATTTGTTTTCACCCGATGAGGCGGCGCGGCTACATAGTAGCCCTTAATATAGTTTTGGACTCTCGGGCGAGCGTCATGGGGAATATTCGCCAAACCTACATCAAGCGCGTCGCAGTCGAACTCGTGCAGAACCATCCGGAGGCCTTCAGTGCTGACTTCTCGGCCAACCGGGTCAAGGTGCTTGAGCTGACCGATCTCGCCGTGGATTCCGGCGACGGAAAGAAGAAGGTTGTGTACAAGAAGCTCGTGAACCGTGTTGCCGGATACGTCACGCGATACCACCGGACGCAGCAGCGCAAGATCGCTGACACTTCGTTCACTCAATCGTAGATCTGCAGCCCGTCCTCGATATGGACGAGCTCGACCGGGGTCGTTCGCTCTCCGGCGATGATCCCTCGACTGTTGGCCACCACGCAGGCGCCGACTAACGGATTTCCGAAGTTCGCCGTCGTCTTGTGGACGGGCACACGCAAGGTCGCGCGGATGATCTCCATCTCTCGTGAGGTGGTTGCCGGATGGACCAGGGCGCCTTTGTTCGTCGCGACCGCCGTCTTGGCTACCGTGCCTTCCCCGGCGATCGTGCAGGGAGCCGCTTTTACTCCGAGGGAGGATTCGATCAGTTCCACCTCCGGTGCCGAATAGCCCGGATGGATAATCGCCCCGAAGTCATTGGCGAGGACATTGTTGCCCAGCGCGTTCAACCGCGTGGACATCGTGTGAACCGGCGCGAACTTTCGGAGCTTTGAAAGGTCCTCGTCCTCGACATCGTCAGTGACCAGGATCCCTTGGCTCGTCAAGACCGCGAGGGCTCCGGAGAGCTCACCGCTCCCAATGTCGACCTGCACCACCGGTGCGTCCAGCCACCGTTCGACCAAGTGTACCTCGTGGGGGGAAAACCCGGGAGGTACGAGGGTCAGCCGCTCGGACGCTTTGAGGAAAACTCCGATGTAAGGACTTCCCAGGAATGTTGCCTTCCCTATCGGCAAACCGAAGTGCCCCCTATCCTTGTCGAGAGGACCTACGCGGTCTTGTCCGCGAGGTCGACTTCGATCAAGCCATCCTCGAACCGAATGGCCCGGACGCGGACCTTGGACGGGATCGTCTCGATCGATCGTTCCCAGATGAACTCGTTGAGCCGTGGGTCGATCCAGATGTCTTCCGGGTCGCCCTTCATGTGACGAGCTGTGAACGTTCGAATGGTTCCGATCGCGTGGCTGGCCCGCTTCGTGCGCGGTGGAATGTGCTTGCTGGCGCGGAGAGGAATGGTGTATTCCATCTCCTTCTCTTCCAAGTGCTTACCTTCTTCCTTCGCCATGTTCTCTTTCCCTCAACCTTTAGATGTGAAGGTGCCCGCGCCGCCAGGATCGTTCGTGGGGATGCCGCATGACGTGTCGGTCCGTGCGCTCCACTACCCATGAGGGGACACGCCGGTTCGACTTAACTCGGTTCAGCATTCGTAGCTTTCTCGCCAAGGATTTTCTTTTGCTCGACATATTCTGGATTACCTTCGGGTTATTTTGATCTCTCGCTTTTCGGGCAACACTTTCTCCAGGATGGCCTTAAGCGTTGCGTCATCGATCTCTCGTGTGAGCCTGCCCGACAGGGCGAGGGAGAGGAGCTGTTGCTCGACGGCGGCGGCGGCATCGGGCTTTGCGAGCCGGATGCGCCCGAGCCGCTCCCGGGCCTCTGGAGTAAGGATGCGCCGCAGGACCTCGCGCTGTTCAGCGGAGCGTCGGGCCATCTCTTCCTGCTGAGCCCCAAGGATGGCGTTCTCTTGAACCGCAGAGGCGTTCTGGGCTTGCAATTGCTGTAGCCGGCGGCGACGGAGATCCTCAAGATCACCCTCCCCTTCCGAGCTCATAACGTTCAACCATTTTACAAGTACTTCTGCAGGGCAGGGTCCCGACTTGCGAGCAACTTCATCACGTCCTTCGCAGCCGTTTGGAGCATGCTCTGTCCCTTGGGAGAGAGCGAGCGACCCTTGCTCGCGTGCTTCGTGACGAGGCCCGCCTTCTCGAGTTCATGGAGCGCTTCCTGGATCACGGAGCGGCTGCCCTTGGCCGCATGGTACGGTGCGCTCCCATTGTCCTTCTTGCCGCCATATTCTGCCGCCAACCGGGAGACCCCGACGGGCCCGAGGTGGTGGAGCTTCCGCATCACGGAGGCACACCGCAGGTACCACCAGTCCGCCTGGGCCGGTGCTCGCTCCGTGTGGACTCCGGTCCGTACGTAGAGCATCCATGCCGGGTGGCCGATCTTGCCTTTCAACTGTTCTGCCACCTTCGGAATGAGCTCCTGAGCGGGAACTTCCCATGGGTCCGTCATCGAAAACCGGGACGAGGATACGCATGGATATTTAATAATGCTCCGCCTTGCGCGGATAGATGACGAAGCCGACACGCAAGCCAAAATCTGCCCCGGTCATCCGATTCGAGCTCCTTCCTATCTCGACGCTCTTGCCTCACGAAGAGGTGGATCCTAAGACGGTGGGCACGGTGGAGGAAGGCATCCGGCAGGAAGGTGCCGTCCTCGAGCCGATCCTTGTGGCCGAGGGCTCGTTCGTGGTACTGAATGGTCACCATCGGCTCGAGGTCCTGCGTCGGCTCGGCGCTCGTTGCGCTCCGGCCTGGATCGTGGACTATCACCTGCCGACCATCACGGTGGACCTTTGGCCCGGCACGGCTATCGAGTCGGTGCCGAGCAAGAAGGAGATCGAGGAACGGGCCAAACGGGGCCTATTGTACCCGCCCAAGACTTCACGTCACAAGGTTCGACACCGCCTTCCAAGGCGCCGGACCCCTCTTCAAGAACTCTACTAGGTCCCGGGTTGTTCGTACCCCTCCCTATATATCCGCGGGACGTCCGAATGCATGAAAACCCCCTGTGAGGTTATTCACCATAGTGTGGACATCGTGAGGTGCTGCACTTGGATATTGCCCGATCATGACGGTAAATGTATTGCGTAACATTTACCCCTAGCTAAAATAGTGTTATCTGTGTGGTGCATTGAGATAGGGTGGCGTCGCATTTCTCTTCATTCGAGACGTAAACAGGCCGGAGTTTGTTGGCGTTTGGTGCACAATTTTTCGTATTGAAGTTGTACTGCCTATTATATATGGAATAGATTCTACTGGGTGGCAAGGAAGGTAGGATATGCCGCAAGTAATGATTGCAATGTCGGTGAAGGATTACAAAACGACCACCACAGTATGGAGGCTCGCAAAGCGGAGTCTCAACCCGAACGCTCGGAGACGTATTGGCTGGCGCGGACGTTCGAGTATCCTTCGTGAATTCATGCTATACGGGTTCGAACAGGCCACGAAAGACCCTGCATCGTTTCTCCAGTCCGTACGCGACACCCGTGACCCCCTAGTCGGGCGCAAGGGCCGCAAGGACATCGGTGCGGAACGCAGGGAAACGTTGGTCGGCACGTGGCAAGGCGTGTTCCCCGCGAAGCCCACCTCTACCCGCTCGCGCAAGGGCGCGAGCCAGTAGAGCAATCTCAAATATTGAGATGTCTTCCGAAATCGCCCTGCAGTCGAGCGAATCGACGATGCAGGTTGGTAAGTGGGGAGCAGTGTCGAAGAAAGCAGGTAATGCGACAGGTCAACCAGGAGTCACTCGATTCGAACAAGCTCGGATATTGGGCGCACGGGCCCTGCAGATCTCGCTCGGCGCCCCGATCCTGGTCGATGCACCGCCAGAAGTGATCGATCCGCTCATCCTTGCCGAAATGGAGTTTCAGTCGGGAGCCATCCCCATTACGGTAGTTCACCGTAAGCCCGGGACGGCGGGCTGAAGCTCCGATCCCGCTTTCCGGGGAAACCTTCCCCGAGACCTAAAGCCCCGCTTCCCCGAGGGCCGTCTGGCAGCGACATTTTCGTGCGGACGCGTTGGGGATCTGGGGGACCATCCCCCGGATCAGTCGGCGTACGCGGGACACATTGCTGGACAGTACACTCGCAATGTCCGTAGCTTCAACGGGATGTTCTGCCCAGACGTCAAAATCCGTCACCATGCAAACAGGCAGGTAACACACCTCTCGTTCCCGCGCCAACTGGGCCTCGGGACATAGGGTCATGCCGATCACATCGGCGAGCGTCCGGAAGAACCGGCTCTCGGCGCGCGTGGAGAATCGAGGTCCCTCGACACATACGTAGGTCTTTGCGGTCGCAAATCGGATCTTGCTGGAAGCGGCCGCCGTCACGGCGGTCCGAGAGAGGTCCGGACAGAAGGGATCCGCCATCGAGATGTGGTAGGTCTTCCCTCCGTCATAGAAGGTCGTAGGGCGTCCCTTGGTGAAATCAATGAACTGATCCGGCAGGACGAAGGTCTCCGGGGGAAGGTCTTCCCTCAGCGATCCGACGGAGTTTACGGTTATGATCGCATCTACTCCGAGGGTCTTGAGGGCGTCGATATTGGCCCGGTAGTTCACCCGATGAGCGGGGATGGTGTGTCCCTTTCCATGTCGGGGGAGGAAGAACGTGCGTACCCCATCGATCTCTCCCTCCTCGATGAATCCGGAGGGGGAGCCCCAGGGGGTCGACACTTTGTGGACGGCCTTTGAAGGGAAAAGCCCGGACTCATACAGCCCGCTTCCCCCGATGATTCCCACGACCGGTCCCTCCGCTTGGCCCCTTGGTTGTGCTGACTTAGATTTCATGGTCGTCCCTTGCCTCGGCCGGCCCGCTGAGTTTCTTCCACGATCGACTCGAGGTACATGGCCATCGCCACCTCTCCGCGCATCCGCTCGATGAGGTTGCGGGCGGTGTCTTGCTTGTGCTTGAGCGCGATCACTCCCCGGGGAGCGTCAAAGTGCATCAACACCGAGAGCACTTCGTCCATCTGGGTAAGGGTGGCCTGTGCTTCCTTCGGGTGACCTCGTGACAAGGCGGAAACGGCGAGCCGGCGCATCTCTCCGACAAGGTCGGAAAGCCCCAGCAGATACGCCACGGGACCCACCGAAAGGGACTCGGGAGAGGGAAGCGGCTTGCCCCGGACAAGGGAGAAGAGCAGGTTCGCCTCCACGGCCTCCTGGAGAGCGACCTCTACGGTCTCATCCGCTTCGAGGCCCCGGCGGGACGCCTCCGAGACGAGCTGCGATGTCAAGCCGCGGATGTGCTGGAACTGTCCATCCGGATGTTCTCCCGCATGTATCCGCCGCATCGCCTGTTGGGAGGTTCGGCGGAGGTCCCGGGAAAGCTCGTAGATCCGATCGCGGCTCGCCACGAGATCGTTCAAGTCTCGTTCGAGGGTCTTCCGAATGCTTTCCGAGACGAGCCCGGGGCCCTTCCTACCGGTAGTGGGTAAATGTTTGGTCATCCTCTCCTCCATAGAGCAGTCCGAGCCGCACCCCGGCATCGATCCATCCATGGGCATAGCTGACGGAGGCGAGCGCCCGAGGAAGATCTCCCTGTTCCCGGAAGTGCAGTGCGTCCGAGTAGTACGACTTGGCCATCGCGAGCATATCCTCCGCGCCCGTCGTGAGAAAGGACCGGGCCGGAGGAACCACTTTCACTTTTTCGAGGGCGCTCCGGGTGATCTCAAGGTAACGGATGACCCGTTCCTCCAGGGGAGATCCTTCCGTCAACGCGCCTCGATTAAGCCTTCTTCGTGAGCTTCGACCAGTCCTCGAGGAACTTGGCGAGGCCGACGTCCGTCAGGGGGTGATGCACCAACTTCTCCATGACGGCATAGGGCATCGTGGCGATGTCCGCTCCCAGCAGGGCCGCCTCCTTGACGTGGATCGGATGGCGGATGGACGCCACGAGGATCTCCGTCTTGTAATTGTAGTTCTCATACATGGTCTTGATCTCTTCGATCAGTTCCATGCCGGTCTGGCCGTTGTCGTCGAGCCGACCGATGAACGGGCTCACGAACGCCGCACCCACCTTCGCCGCGAGGAGCGCCTGGAGCGAGGAGAACACGAGGGTCATGTTGACCCGGATGCCTTCCGAAGCGAGCTTCTTGGTGGCCTTGAGCCCTTCCGTGGTCATCGGGACCTTGACGTAGATGTTCTTGTGGATCTTGGCGAGCTTTCGCCCCTCCGAGATCATCTCGGGGGCCATAATGGAGACCACTTCCGCAGAGATCGGTCCATCTACGATGGCGGTGATCTCTTTCAAGACCTCGGTGAAGTCCCTTCCTTCCTTGGCCACGAGGGATGGATTCGTGGTCACCCCATCAAGGACCCCCCATTCTGCCGCCGTCCGGATCTCGTTGACATTCGCCGTGTCGAGGAATATCTTCATGACGGGGCGATGTACTCTCGCCGGGGATAAAAGCTTCGCCCCACAATGCCCGGGGGCGAGCGCCTAGGACGATGTCGACCGCCTACGGAGCTCTCGTGCGGCATGACGTAGACCCCATGACGACCGGTGTAGAGATGCCTTGCGGCCCACGGAGTCTCCGAGCAAGGGGGGATCTCCCGAAGTGGGAGATCGCGAGCTCGCTCCTGTCCTGACGCTTCGCAGGGTAACCGACTACGGTATACTTCAGGCTCCGTGCTGGCGCTTCTGCCGGCTGGCGGATACCTTCTCGTGAAGCTTCTGAACGTTGTCGTTCACCTGAGATACACCGGTAAGGTGTCCCTTCAGGCTCGACAGGTGTTCGTGCAACTGGTCCTCGAGCGCGGTGAGCTGCCGGTCCTTCTCGTCGACGGACCGTACGCGGGTGTCGAGGGACTTCTCGAGTTGAGCCAACCGATCCTCTTCGTCGAGGAGCTCTCGTTCCTTGGCTCGCAACCGCTCTTCGAGACCCTTGGCGACGTCCTCTCGCTCGATCACGGCCCGGAGCCGGCGGCGGAGGTCCTCCGAAGAGTCCCCGGAAGCGTGTCCGGAGGGTTCAGAACGAACGGGGCGGGAGGGCTCGGGGGCAGGGGTCGGTGCCGCGCGGACCTCTTCCACGACCGGTTGGGGTTCGGGCTTTGATGGCTGCATCTGTGAAGCGGTCGGTGGAGGCGTTGGAGCGGGGGCCGGCATGGGCTCCGGGGCCTTGGCGGGTTCCGCGTCCTTGGTCGGCTCGCCCATCGCTTGACGTCCGAGCGGTGTGACCCGGATCTTTCGGTTCGGAGTGCCGTGGGGGTCAGGGTGTAGGAAGCCCTTGGTCTCCAACTGGTGGAGAGCGATGGACAACTGGCTGATCGTTATGCCACTGAGCACTGTTCCCAGTCCCTCCATGTAATCTTCGTATCGGAGTCCGTCATCTCCAGCGCGTTCGATGCTGAACTTGAGCACCTTTTCAGCTACTGGACTCAACTCACTGGTTCCACTTGCCATTTCCAAATCACCTGTTGCTCATTGCATCTGAGTGCTGAAAGAACATTAAGCTTTAGCCTTCGAGTGGAGCAAATCACGTAAAATCGCTAGGTCACGGAGGTACGCTGAGTAAGGCTCCTTCTCATCCTCATCGAGTGGAGTTTCGAGCACTCCGGGGATATTCCGGAAGTTCGGATCTGTCAAAAGACGGCGGAACGGCTCGGCGCCGATCTCCCCCTTTCCGATGTTGGCGTGCCGGTCCTTGTGGGTCCCCGGAGGGAACAAGGCGTCGTTCAGATGGAAGAACTCCACCCGTTTGAGCCCGATGGTGTTCCGGATCTGGTCGATCATACCGGCATACCCATCCGCGGTCCGGAAATCGCCCCCCCCCGCAAAGACATGGCAGGTGTCGACGCAGTACCCGAGCCGGTCGTCCCGGTCCACGCGTCGACCGATCTCCTCGAGTTCCTCGAAGGTTTGCCCCAAGGTGCTTCCTGCCCCGGCGGCGATCTCTAGGATGAGATGCGCTTTGAGCGCCTTGGTTGCCTCCAGTGCCTCGACCGCTCCCTGCACGATATTGGCGATCCCCTGTTCCTTGCCCGCACCGACATGGGCCCCGGGGTGGAGGATCACCCCGACCGCTCCCAGGGCGTCGGCCCGGACCAGCTCCTCGACCAACGCCTCCCGCGATCTCCGTTGGAGCAAGGGGTCCGATGAACCCAGATTGATGAGATAGGAGGCGTGCACCCCGACGGCCTGGATACCGGCGCTCTTCACGTGATGACGGAATTCCTCGGCCACCGATGGGGACAATTCCGGGACCTTCCATTGTCGTTGATTCTTGGAAAAGATCTGCATGACCTCGCAGCCGATCCTTCGGGCGGTGTCGGGTGCGTTCTCCAGTCCTCCCGATATCCCGATGTGTGCCCCGAGCAGCATGGTGGCGTCTGTAGAGGGGATCCACAAAAAAGGGCATCGGAGTCTGACCGCGACAAAATGTCATACGGTGATTTCAAGGTACGCTCAATCGTACGGTCGCTCCACTGACGGAGATTCGCACATTTTCCGGAAAGTCACCATTATAGGCTCCGTCTGCTTGGCTCGAGGGATGGCTGCGATATCTCCGCCCTGCCCGAAGTGCAAGGACGGGTTGATGGTCAAGGACCGCTCCAAGGGCTGGTATTGCCCGAAATGCGGTTACGCACCGTTTGCCGACGAACGGAAGGGGCCCGCCGCTCCGCCGTCTCAAGTCAGTGCTGTTCCGCCGAATCCCGCTCCGGCGATGCCTCCCTCGTCTCCCGCCGCTTCATCCCCCTCTCCCCCGCTTCTTCCCCCTCGGTCCAATCCCCCCCTTCCCGTGGTCGCGGAGCCTCCCATGCGGACGCTCTTCCCGTATGCGGAGCGGCAGGCCTACTACGACCGACAGTCGTGGGTGGAAGCCGGCAAGGGCTTGCGCTTCTCTCGCATCATTCCTCTGAGCGTCCTGCCTCCAGGGGAACCGGTCAAGATGCAGGTGCTCGTCCTCAACGCGAGCAATATCCCGATCGCGGCCACCTACTATGTTTCCTTGACCAATCCGAACATGCAGGGGTTGCGGCTCACGGGAGAGACCATGGAGATCCCGCCTGGGCACGTGTTTGACGTGCTGCATGCCATTACGACGACTTTCCTCCCAGGCGACTATTCACTGACCTTGTTCTGTTTGCCGCACACCGTTGCCGGCGGCGGGCCTTCGGCGAGACCGGCCGCCGGAGGCTACGGTCCCTTGGCTTCTCCATTGATGGTGCTGGATGGTAGCATTCCCCCCGGGTTGCCGGGACTCTACGGAGTATTCCGGGTGCGGACGTCGGTGACGTGTCCGAGCTGCCGGGGAGCGCTCATCTGGGTACAGGATGGGACCGGGGGCAAGCCTAGGGCTTGGGTTTGCGGCCGTTGCGGTTTCCGGCTGGACTCTGGGATGCTTTGACCAGCGACCGCTGGGCTGTGTCGAGGCAGGAAAGCAGATCGTCCGTGGCCCGGAGCAGTTCTCGCAGGCTGTGCGCGTGGGTCGTGATCTCGAGATTGACCCCATCATGAGTGGCCGTGGCATAACCCTCGTTGTCGGCGCGGAGAACTCGGGACAGGATCTCAGACTCGGTCGGAGTTGAGCATGCCCGCCGGATGATCACCCCGAACGGGTGGGATTGGTCGACCGGCGCTACATCCTTTACCATCGTGACCAACGTCTCCTCGATCGATGCGGGTCAGGAGGTCGACAGCATATTAGCCTGCGGAGTGAGGGGTCGTCCCCAGGTCGTTCTTGCGAAGGTGGCATCCTTCCCGTAGACTCTTCCGCATCCTTTGGGGAAGCCCCTGAAATCCCGGAATGCCGTCGCATGGGGCGCTGCGTGAACGCTCCCCTGTCCCACGGGCGCCTCGGGGAGGGTACGTCATGCTTAATATTAGCAGAGCGTTCACGTGCCCTATGCGTCCAGCAGTCGTAGCCGCCCTCGTCCTAATGATGACCGTCGCCTCGTTCTTCGTGGTAATGAACGCGCAGAGCCCTGCGGTTCAGTCGTCGCGAGGTCCGTTTGCGAACTTGCCGACCAATATTCTCGCCCCTCACTACTCGCCCGCCAATTGCCACCAAAGCGCATCGCATCCTTCCACTACCCTACTCCCGGGCGGCGGTACAGGAGCCGGCGGAACGTGGAATATTTCAGACTTTACGAACAATTCCGGGGTCAATTCCACCATGACGGTCCCTAACGGACTCAATCTTGGGAACAATCAGTTCTTGGTGCTGGGGGTAGTGGACCCCATTTTTGCCCAACCTATCAAAGCCACCGACCCTCCGCTCGCTGGAGCGGGAATCGCAATGACGACAAACTCTACCTATGGCGTCTCTAACGTTGCCGTCCCTGCCGCCTTCCTGCCAAATGGCACCCTCATCGTCAACGAAAATATCTTCGGTATCGGTGGTCCGGGATGGACGACATTTTCACAGGGTAGCACTCATAAGTTTGCGATCACTCACAAGTCCGGGGACTGGTGGACGTTCACGGACGACGGTAACCCGATTGTCGGGGGTACCCCTTCGGGAGGAATCGCCTGGGAGAATGGCACGTACAATCTGGGCACACCGGCCGCAGTTGGAAATCTTTGTGAAGAAGGGGTTCGAGTGGGCCCCAGCTTCCTGACCTTCACCTATGGAATGTCGGGGGCGGCGTCCCCGAACTTGCCTACTACTAACGTCCCTTACGCGGTAGGGGTGCGCAACTCCGCTGGGAATTGGGTTGTCCCATCCGCGACCAACGCCATGCCGCAGTTCAATTCGACACTGAAGACGGTGGGGATCCAGGGCAAGGCCCAGAACGGAGCCCTCGCGGTCGATCAGCTAACGGTGGGCACTTCGGTTGCTTTCCCCGGGGCGTTTAAGTCACTCTGGGGCGGATTCAAGGTGATCTTCATCAATCAGAGCACGCTAACCCCGGTGCAGGCTGCACTCGCTTACGCTGGGAAACAAACGTTCAATGCGACGGCCATCGATGAAAATGGTGCCAACGTGGCCGGAGCGAAGTACTCTTGGCAAATGACTCCGTCCTCGATCGGCACTCTAAGCTCGTCTACGGGCCCGTCTGTTACACTGACCGCGGGGTCAACAACCGTGTCAGGTCACTTGTGGGTGAATGTCACGTACAACTGCTCCGCGTTCAGTGATGAAGCCAACATCAGTGTCACACCGACCGGCGGACCGACCATCTTGTCCTTCAGCGCCTCTCCGGCGAGCATCTTGGTCAACCAGTCCACCACATTCACGGTGAAGAATGCTTCTTGGCCCAGTCCGATCACCTACAAGTACGTGGGTCTGCCGACCAACTGTACCAACCACAATGCTACGTCGTTCTCATGTAACCCGAGCGTGGCCGGAACCTACAACGTGACGGTGTTCCTCAATGACTCGGCAAAGCACTCCAGCAATGCGACGACGACCCTCGCCGTGTTTGGACGACTGGCCATCACTTCGTTCACGGCAACCCCCAACCTCCTGGACACCAACACGTCGATGACCCTATCCGTGGGAGTGACCGGCGGGCTGGCTCCGATCGTGTACAACTATTCGGGACTTCCTGCGGGAAGCGGGTGCACGAACGGGACCCAGCCATCCAGTTTCAGCTGCCGCCCGCTAGCGACGGGAAAGTACACCATCTCAGTCCTGGTGACCGACAGTGTGGGTGAGAAGGCGATGAAGAACGTCAGTATCACCATCAACGCCCCCTTGCAACTCACCGGGTTCACCGCTCAGCCGGCCTCGGTTCCGGCAGGAGGCACGGTGTACCTTAACACCACCGTGAGCCCGGGTACAGGTACGCCGCCCTACACCTATGATTATACCGGACTTCCGACGGGCTGCACCACCTCGAACACCAGCAATTTCGTTTGCAACACGAGCACTTCCGCGACCCCGAAGTCCTACCTTGTGAATGTGACCGTGGTCGATGCCTCCGGGAAGAACATCACCAGTGTCGCAACGTTCACGTTGACCCAACCGGTCGTGACGGCACCGAAGATCACTGGTTTCACGGCGACCCCGAACCCTGTTGCGGTCAATTCAAAGACCGTACTTGCGGTGGTAGTTTCTGGGGGCTCTGCACCACTGACCTTCGCCTATACGGGACTTCCGACGGGATGTTCCAGCCAGAACACCTCCACCCTCTCCTGCACGCCCACGATTGGCGGGGGTCCGTTCCACGTCACCGTGACCGTGACCGATGCGAAGAAGCTCACCAACAGCTCCAGTTTGGATCTCTCCGTGACCCAGTCCGCCAATGCCCCAGTTATCAACTCCTTCACCGTGAACCCGACAACCGTTCAGGTTGGGGTCGCGACGACGGTAACCCTTTCGGTGACGGGGGGCACCGCACCGCTTGCCTACGCGTACTCGGGACTGCCCACCGGTTGCTCGACGACCGACAAGGCGAGCTTCACCTGCACTCCATCCCAGGCAGGCAACTATACCATCACGGCCTATGTGAACGACAGTGCCTCCCAGGGTGCGTCGGCCAACACGGTGCTCCACGTGACCCCCGCCAGCGGTGGCGCCGGGAGCCCGGTGATCAATTCATTCATCGCGGTGCCGTCCTCGGTGACGCTGGGAAATGTCACTCAGCTCGAGGTGTCGGCTTCCGGCGGAACGGAGACGCTCTCGTACACGTACGTGGGATTGCCTCCCGGATGTTCCACACAGGACCTCGCATCGATCTCGTGTCTCCCGACGGCGACGGGTAGCTACAGCATCCGGGTGTTCGTCAATGACACGTCCGGGTCATCGACCTCCACTACGACGCTCTCGGTAGGATCTGGAAATGGCGGCACTTCGAGTTCGCCTAATTCCTCCAACAACAGTTTCCTCCTCCCGCTCATACTGATCGTGGTCGCCGTCGTAGCCGTGGCGGCCGTGGTCGGTGTGCTCATGTGGAGACGCAAGAAGCGGGGAGCGGCACCGACGCCGGTCCCTCCCGCTTACCTGCCTCCGGGTCCACAGTAGCGTAGCACCACTCCGGCCGACGGACCTACGCAACGGTACCGATAGCGGGAGCGCCGCCTACCACGTGGGGCCCGAGGGGTCCCCTAACGGATGGTCCGCCGGTGGACCAGAACGATCACGGCGGACAGCAACGCTACCGAGGCCACCACGAGGACCAGGCCTTGGGTCTCTATCTGGGAAGAGGCCATGGATGGGTCGACGGCCGCGTTCTGTTCGTAGAAGAGCGTAAGGGTGCCGTTCCCCACGACATCCACGACCGTGAGCGACTGGGACGTGATGGCGGGTTCGACCCCGCCGGAGAAGTACCAACTCCCAAAGTAGTAGCCCGGACAGGTGGGAGCGAGGACACTGTAGGAATCCGGTAGCACCGTAAGATTGCCCCCGCCGAAAACGTGCGTCCCGTTGAAGTAGAACCCATGGCACGGGCTGGGCGAGGTCACGAAGCTCACCACGAACGGAGTGGCGGCGGTCGCCGTCACGGTCGAGTTCGCGGGAGGCGGACCGAATGACCAGGTCGCATTGGTGGCCCAGTAGGCCGTGTAGTTCCCGACGATCCCTCCGAAGAAGAACACTCCGGCCGAGGGCGTGGTCGAGATCGCCGCAGCGCCAATGATGTGTTCCGATGGTGTGGGGGATGTGAAATAGATGGCCCAGCGTCCGCCCGAGTACAACCAGGTGTCTCCATAGAGCGCACCGGTCGTGGTGTTCCACCCTCCAAAGAGCACCAGGAAGCCCTGGGCAGAATCATACCCCATCGATGCGAGGATCCGACCATCGGGAGGGGTGCCCGATGAGGTGGTGACGTTCGTCCACGCCCCGTGCGAGAAGACCCACGTGACGGAGAGGTCCTGCCCGAACTGAAGGCCGGGAACGGGCTCTGCCCCACCGAACAGCACGACCTCCTGGGAGGGAGGATCGTAGGCCATCACGGGGGCCAAGAGCGGCGGGGGATGTTGTGCCAATGAGCTCGTGATGTTGTGCCACTGGCCGGAATAGAAGGTCCACGTATCACTGTGGATATCGGTCTCGCTTCCCATCCCGCCGTAGATCAGGAGGTAGCGGTCTATGGGGTCGTAGGCCACCCCGCCCAAGCCGCGGGGCGAAGGATGGACCGCGAGGTTGAGCTGGGTCCAGGTCCCGTTCTCGAATTTCCAGGTGTCCGAATAATAGAGGGTGCTGTTCAGTGTCAAGTAGGGCCCTCCACCGAAGAGGACCACGTACCCATCCGCGTAGTCATAGGCCATGTACTGGCCGAGACGGGCGGAAGGTCCGTGAACGTTCAGCTTGGTCCACGCGCCGTTCTGAAAGATCCAGGTGTCGTTGAACGTCGTGTTCGGCGCCGTGGTTAGCGCCTTGATGCCCCCGAAGAGAAGGATGTATCCTCCTGCGGGGTCATAGGTGAGCCCGACGCCCCCTCGCGCGGCAGGGGGACAGGAATCGAGACCGCACAGACGACCCCATCCTATTCCCGAGGCGTGTGGCGATTGCGAACTTGTGCTCCCGGCCATGCAGTCCTCACTGAGAAGACCGGCCGAAGCACAGGTCAATGAATTCCCTTGAGCCGGACCTTGCCCCAATGCAAGCGTGTGAACGGCTCCGGCCAGTTCGGCACTGGAATGAGAGGTTCCGGATGCGATGTTACCTGCCGGACCTGAAAAGAGGAGGACGGGGGCCATCAAGCCCATGAGGACCAACTCGAACGTGGCCAGCAGAACCACGAACCCTCGAACCATCTCGAATTCTCCCCAGTGGCACCGAACATATAAGGTTGAACACGGGGTGGAGTCACTATGGTAGATGGAGACCGTTCCGACCGACAAAACCCCCCGTGCTGGAAGGGCAACCATTAAACCTCCACAATCCTGCACGGATGGGGATTGCCAACGGTTCCAGAATCAATGGGTACAGCGAGCAGCACCGATTCTTCCCCGCCGGAAACCGCATCGCCCGCACCCGCTCCCTCGGAACCGAGCTCGCCGGTAGTCGTGCGAAAATCATTTTGGGCGAAACCGAAGGAGTACTTCACCAAGTATGCCTTCTGGCTCGGAGTATTTGCGGCCGTCTACTTCTGGGTCACGGTGGCCTACGACGGGCACATCAACAGCAGCTGGTGGAGCATCTGGACCAGCTCGTTCAGTGCCTTGGGAGACCCCGGGGCGAACTCCACGGGAGCGGCGGCATCTCTCTACTGGTTCTACAACGACGTCGTGATCTTCCCCACGGGGGGCATGTTGATCATCTTCGCCGCGAGCTTGGTCATGATCTCCCGGAACTGGCTCCAATCGGTGGGGAGTGGCTTCCTCATGGTGGCCGGGATCTTCCTCGTCATGGTCGGTATCTTCCACGGGGGCAACCCCACTCCGGCCGGCTACCATGACTTTGTTTCCAACTGGTTCTTCGTCCAGGCCCTTTTGGCCGTCTGGGTGTGGACGTTCGGTCTCCTACTGGAGCGCAGGTGGGTGCTCGGGATGGAGATGTTCGCCATCGCCATCCTGGCCCCGGTCATTGCCGCCTCCATCAAGTGGCCCTCCGTGGCCACCACGGAAGCCTTCGGTATAGCGGCGATCGACCTTTGGCTCGTCCTGCTCTACTTTGCACGGAAACCTAAGGTCAGAGTCACAAATGGAACCGGAAAGTAAGTTCCGCCGGTTCGGTTACTATCTTGGTCCGCTGGGAGCGGCGTATGCTTGGGTCGTGATCCTGATCTGTGCTCACCTGAACCCCTGGTGGGACTGGACCGGAAGTTCTGGCGGGGCATTGAGCTATATGGGGGATCCCACCCTGACGCCCTACGCCTGGGTCTACGACTACGTCGGAATGGTGGTCTCGGGCCTCCTGCTGGCCATATTCTCGATCTGGCTCTTTGCCATCGCCCAGAACCGATTCCAGAAGGTGGGGGGGGCCTCCTTCCTTCTTTCTGGCCTGCTCCTCGTTTTGATCGGGATCTTTCACCAGACCCCGGGGAATCTCGAGATCTTCCACGAGGTCTTTTCCCTGTGGTTCTTCCTGCAGTCCCTCCTGAGCATTTTCTTCTTTGGGATCGGGCTGTATCGGTCGGGCCGTACGCCGCTGGGCCTCGGCATGGTGGTCCTGGGCGTCGGGACCCTGCTGTTTTATGCGATGATCGGGGCAGCCTTTGGGAGCCCGATCATATCTTGGGTCGTGGGACTCGTTCTCATCGCCACCGGCCTTTGTGTGGAATTGGCCGCCCTGAGCGCAGCGCTCGAGTCCTCTCCCGGAGCACAGTCCCTTGTGTTCGGGGTGCTCGGGCTCCTGGGAGCGCTCTTTCTGTTGGTGTTGTTCGCTCACGCGATCGTTCCTCTTGGCATCGCTGGAAAGTACCGCACGATCGCTCTGGCGGTGGCGGGATTGACCGCGCTGTTCGGCGTAACGGCATTCCTCTCCGCGATACTTCCCATGTCCTCGGGTGGCCTGGTCAAGGCGCGGCTCGTGTTGGGGGCGATCTCCGTGATCGGTGGAGTCCTCATCTTCTTCGCCGGGGTCGCCGCCGGGCTCGGTTCGCCACCGGGAGCGACCGGCGAGGTCCTGGGCATTGTGGGCATCGATGCCTGGGTCACCCTGCTCTTCTTTGTTCGACCAAGGCCGGCAGCCGAAGCTGTTCCGGTCGCGGCACCCGGGACCCCGCCGGGAGTCGTCGAAGCTCGGCCATCGCTGTTGCAGACCTTCCAGTTCCGGGCGTTACTCCTGACTGGTATCGGGATGTTCTTGTTCGGCTTCGCGAACTACTACGTCACGGATCAACTGGGAAATCTCTTGAGCAGCCTCGCAACCTCGAGCAAGACCTCGGTGGTCCAAGCCTTGGCCACGACCGTGGGCGTGACCTTGGCCGCGGGGCTCTCGGGCTACCTCCTGGTCGTATTGGGTACCTGGAGATGGCGCCGGGCCCTGCCGCGCCTCCTTGCCAACGTGCTCGTGTCGGTAGTGATCGTGCTTCCCCCGGTCATGATCCTGTCGTGGTTCTTCGGAGGGGGGAACACGGTCCTCCTGTGGTTCTTGTTCGTTTTCGGAGCATTGCTCCCGCTGGCATGCTCGATTGTGATCTCGGCAACCAAGCGCTACCGTTGGAACACCTGGGGTTCGGGGAACTCAGTGCCCGACGCGAAGCAGAATAGTCCTACGACTTACCGACCACCGGCCCGCATCGTTTCCGTGCGACAAGGGTGGATCGAACGATTGTCCGACGTCGGGGACATCGTTCTTGACCGCGATCCCTTCGCCCCGGGCTTCGAGGGACGGACGACCGAATTGGTGTGGAGAGGGGTCCGTAAACCGTACGCGGTCATGCATCAGTTGAACGAAACCGCGGGACTGTCCTTAGCGAGCCCGGTCAAGCCGCGCAAGCGGGTCGTTTCCTTCCTCGCCGTGTTCTTTTTGACGGCGGCCATTGTGCTCATCCTGACGCTCGTCCCGGTCTACCAGGAAACGGTCTCACTGGACCTGAACTGTGCACTCTATCTGAACGTGAACCAGCTGGAGACCGATCCGTGGCCCTTCCTCCACAACGTGTCGTTGCCCTGGGGGCAGATGAACGTGCAATGGTGGAGCGGGACTCCGGTGTGGGTCGTCGTTCTTCAACTGCCGAAGGGGATCGCCTATCAGAACGCCCCGATCACCTCGCTCGTACCCGGGTCGCAGGGCAACCTCACATCCACTGGCTCCTCCCACTTCGAGTCGTATGGCGGAACGGGGATGATCGGGTGTGTGGCGACGACTTCGGGGGGGATCGTCAGCATGGACGTCACCTATAACGCCCCGATCGCGTGGGCCTAGTTTCGGTAGGAAGGGAAAGTCCCCCGTAATCCGGCTGCGGTTCGCGTTCTTCGGAAGAAGGCTTTAATCCGGTCGACCTTTGGATTCTGTATGGTCACTGGGCCCACCGATGTGCGTCGGGTCGCCGATCCCCGGGGAACGGCGGCGGTGGTCCCGGCGAGCATCACGGCGCATCCACTTCCGACCCATCTCTATGATTATGGGTTGGTGAGCGACCTCGAGACCGCCGCACTCATCTCCCGGTTCGGAAGCATTGACTGGGCGTGCATGCCCCACTTTTCGTTTCCCTCGGTGTTCGGACGATTGCTGGACGCTTCCCGGGGGGGGTATCAGGCGCTCCGTCCGAGCGAACCCTTCACTTCGTATCAGCGATACGTCCCTTCGACGAACGTCCTCGTGACCACCTTTGATCTCCCGGGTCCCCGTCGTCTGGAGCTGGTCGATTTCATGCCCTTTCACCACCGTTTCTACGAACCTGCCCATCCTCGCATCGTCCGGATCGCCCGAGCCGAAGGCGGACCCATCCCGGTACAGGTGAGCTTCAATCCCCGCTTTGACTATGGCCGTCAGGCTCCGGTGTACGAGCAGGTTCCGGGGGGTCACGTGGCTCGGTCGTCCGCCGGCTCTCTCTTCTATCGGATCTCGAAGGGAGACGTCACCGAGATTGCCGGGGTCCTGGAGACCTCCCACTCCATCGCGCCCGGAAGAGCGCTCGAAGTCGAGTTAGGATGGGAGGTCTCGACCGGCTCCAAGGACGATCTGGACATTATCCGGTCTCACACCGAGGACGCATGGAGGGAGTGGGCAGCCGGTGGGTCCGCGAATCGGAACACGTTCGCGGACTGGACGGTTCCGGCGGTGGAACGTTCTTCCCTGCTACTCAAGGCCTTGACCAGCCGCAACTCGGGCGCCTTTGTTGCCGCTCCGACCACGTCGCTCCCCGAGTGGCCGGGCGGGTCGCGTAACTGGGACTACCGGTTCTCTTGGATCCGAGATGCCGCATTCTCCGCCGAAGCCCTCATCCTCACGGGCCATCTTCAGGAAGCCCGGTCGTTCTTGCGATGGGCGATCGAACGCTCGCACGCCACACCGGATGGACAATTGCGCGTGGTGTACCGACTGAACGGGGACGACAACCTCCCAGAAGAGGTCCTGGACCATCTCGCCGGTTTCCAGGGCGCGCGACCAGTCCGGGTCGGGAACGCGGCGACCGGACAGTTCCAATTGGACATCTATGGATCTCTCCTCAACCTTGCCTACATGATGCGAGACCACGATGCGGAGTACCTCCGGAACGAGTGGCCCCATCTGTCCGGGCTCGCGAACCGCGTCGTCGAGCTTTGGCGAGAGCCGGACCAAGGCATATGGGAAATGAGAGGCCCCGCCCAGCACTACGTCTACTCGAAGGTCATGGCGTGGGTAGCTCTGGACCGGGCGGCTCGCCTTTCGGAGCACCTGGGGGTCCCAGGAAAGGAGTCATGGAGAACGGAAGCGGCACTCCTCCGTGCGGAGATCTTGGAAAAAGGGTACGACGTGGGTTGGGCATCTTTCGTGCAGTCCTATGGACGGAAGGTGTTGGATGCCTCCGCCCTGCGCATCCCGCTCCTTGATTTCCTGCCGTTTTCCGACCCGAAGGTGCTCAACACCATCCGCGCCATCGACACCTATCTTGCCGACGGACCCTTCATCTATCGATATCGGGCCCCGGACGGCATCGAGACGCCCGAAGGCGCGTTCCTCCTGTGCTCCTTCTGGATGGTCGAGTGTCTCGCACGCTCGGGCGACTATGCGCGGGCTCGTGCACGCTGGGACGAGATCATGGCGACCGCAAGTCCCCTCGGTCTCTTCTCCGAAGAGATCGATCCGGTCACTTTGAACCCCCTCGGGAACTATCCTCAAGCGTTCACCCACATCGGGGTGATACGCGCCGCCTTGGCCCTCAGCAAGGTAGCGCACGAATCGGTCTCTAAGTGAACGGGTCGAGCCCTCCGCGCGAGCGTTCTATACGTTCGCAGATTGAGGGGGAACATGGCGCAGGAGTCATCGCACATCAAGCTCGAGAAGGAGAACGACATCGCTCGGGTCACGATCGACCGTCCCGACCGGAAGAATGCTCTCGGAGCGGACGCAATGCGGTCCCTGCATCGAAGACTGCAGGACGTAGCGCAGGACCCCTCGGTACGCGCCGTGATCATCACCGGGTCCGGCAACGCATTTTCCGCCGGAGGCGACGTACGGGAAATGGCCGAGTGGGTGGACCAGGGGGTGCTCCCGCGGCTCTTCCATGAACTGGTCGATGAGCAGGAAGGCGTGATCAAGGAGATCGTCGAGATGGCCAAGCCCGTCGTCGCGGCACTCCCCGGGGTGGCGGCGGGGGGAGGAATGTCGATCACCCTTGCCTGCGACTGGCGCATTGCCACGCCCGGAGCCTCGCTCGTCCCCGCCTTTCCGAGCCTGGGAGGTGTCCCCGATGGAGGACTGACCTTCTTCCTTCCACATTACCTCGGCGTCGGCGGAGCGCAGGAGGTCCTCTATGGTTCAGGAAAGGTCACGGCCGAACGGGCACGAGAGCTGTCCCTCTTCCACGAGATTGTTCCGGCCGAGAAGCTCCAGGAGCGCGCCACGGAACGCGCGCAAGAGCTCGCTCGAGGGCCGATCCGCGCATTCACCTGGATGAAGCGGCTTCTTCTCGAATCCTATCACGGGAGCCTGCAGCGCCAGATGGAACTGGAACGGCGGGGAATGGTCGAGTCCGCCTGGGGTCCGGAGCTTCGGGAAGGCATCCATGCCTTCACCGAGAAACGCCCCCCGCGGTTCGATTCTATCCGGTGAACCGGCCTCTCGGGGTGTCTCGCTTCGGTGATGGACCCGTGCGCTTCCCTCGAAAAAGCCTCTATTCCGAACTCGGGTAATCGCACCAGATCGCTCTACCAAGCCCATTCCGGGACCGTCGGCCCCGAGATTCGGTCCGCAACGCTTCAACACCGGACTCTGAGCATCCTTTCGGTAATCAACGTTAAATAGGAGCCGTTGTAGTAGTCTCTTGCAAAACGTCCGCAAGGGCGTTGCGCGGGGCATCCGCAAGGCGATCCGGGGACACATGAACCGGAGTTCCAACGCTGATGCCACAGATGACCCCATGGGGGAATGGAGCCCGAGATACCCCCGGTCCCTTGAGGACCGGGTGACCTCTCGTCGCTGACGCTGGGAAGGCTAGTAATCGGTGAGAGATGCTAGTAGAAGGCTCTTGTAAAACGAGAATGTATTCCAAAACGATAATAATGGGATTAAGATAAATCCGGTTGATCCTGCCGGCGGGCACCGCTATTGGAGTTCGCTTAAGCCATGCGAGTCGAGAGGGTTTAGACCCTCGGCGCACTGCTCAGTAACACGCGGACAACCTGTCCTCAAGTGGGGGATAACCCCGGGAAACTGGGAATAATACCCCATAGCTGCTCTATGATGGAAGGCTTGGGCGGCCAAAGCTCCGGCGCTTGAGGGTGGGTCTGCGGCCTATCAGGTAGTAGGGGGTGTCACGGACCCCCTAGCCTACGACGGGTACGGGCATTGGGAGATGTCGCCCGGAGATGGGTTCTGAGACACGAACCCAGGTCCTACGGGGCGCAGCAGGTACGAAACCTCCACAATGTGGGAAACCACGATGGGGGAACTCCAAGTGGATGCACTTTAGTGCCTCCTGTTCTCGAGTCTAAAAAACTCGAGAAGTAAGGGCCGGGTAAGACGGGTGCCAGCCGCCGCGGTAATACCCGCGGCCCGAGTGGTGCTCATTATTATTGAGCCTAAAGCGTCCGTAGCTGGCCGGGTAAATCCCTGGGGAAATCGGGCG
>JAKAOF010000055.1 GCA_021823345.1 Thermoplasmata archaeon | reverse complement strand
CACGTTTGGCGTGGTCCTTGGCGTGGGGTTCCTTTCGGCAGCGTTGCTCGGGGTCTTGCTACCTGGCGTGAAAGCACTGCGATTTTAGTGGATACCGCGGCGATCAGCATGGAAATGCTCTCACCGAAGATCGTGGCGCTGAGGGGGAGATTTGAACTCCCGTGGCTTGCGCCACTGGCTCTCAAGGCCAGCGCCTTACCGGACTAGGCTACCTCAGCACGGCGCCTCACTGCGGTGAGGCTGATAACGGTTGGGCCGAGGAACCTGCCCTACGCGGGAACGGAGACCGCCGAGATCTTCTGAACGAACCCTTGCGTGTCTACCAAGTGGCGTGGCAGTCCCAAGGTCTTCGCATCGATCCCCAGCGCGATGCCCACCAGTTGGGGGAGGTGAAGGACCGGCATGTTGAGGGATTCCCCGACCGTCCTTCCCGCTTCCTTCTGATAGTTGTCCAGAGAGATGTGGCAAAGAGGGCAGGGGGTCGCCATCGCGTCCGCACCGCCGCGCTTCGCTTCCTGTATCTGGGTCCCGGCGATCCTTTGCGCCGTTTCCGGGCGCACGAACTGGATGGGGAAGCCGCAGCACTGTGACCGGCCCCGATAGTACACGGGTTCGGCCCCGAGCGCCCGGATCACTTCCTCGAAGGTGTTGGGTTCTTCCGGGTCGTCGAACTCCATGATGTCGTGCGGCCGAAGGATGTGACAGCCATAGAATGCGGCGACCTTGGTCCCCGTAAGGGGTCGCCGGACCAGGGGTCGCAGCTTGTCCGCCCCTCCCAGGTCCTCGACGATGATCTGCAGAAGATGTTTCGGTCGCGCCGTTCCTTGATACGTAATCCCTAGCTTCGAGAGGGTCTGGTCGACCCGGCCG
The DNA here is from genome assembly GCA_021823345.1 of Thermoplasmata archaeon. Taxonomy (GTDB): domain Archaea; phylum Thermoplasmatota; class Thermoplasmata; order Lutacidiplasmatales; family UBA184; genus JAJYEA01. The sequence continues at coordinate 7,185 of JAKAOF010000055.1, read as the reverse complement.
CGTATCACGGGGTCGCTCGCCATGGTGTGCCGGGCGTGCTGGAGCATCCCTTGGCAGGTGCTGCAGACCGTCATGATGGTCGGGATCCCCGCACGCTCCGCGATCGACAGATTGCGGGCGTTCAGGGCCACGTTGAGCGTCATGTTGGCTTCGTCGATGAACCCGCTCCCACAGCAGGAGAACGTCGGGAAGTCCACGAGCTCGATGCCGAGCGCGGCGGTGACCGCCCGCGTGGCCATGTCCAATTCCTTTCCGGACTCCTGCGCTACGCACCCCGGGTAGTATGCCACCTTCATGATTGACCTCCTTTGACTCCCTTGCCTTGAGGTCGCTCGCGACCTTTCACGTCCTCCGGCTTGTTAAGGTCAGCATAGATCGCCTTGACCTCGGAGACGCCCTGGATCGGGGGATGCTTCTTGAGCGACCTCCCGTGCCGCATCATCTCGATGCCCTTGCCCATCTGCCCCAGCATCCCGAAGAGTCCGAGCGATTGCCGAGCGAGCTTCGTCTCGTTGAGGATCCCCCCCTCTTCGATGTTGGTCAGGAAGCCGACCGAGTGGCGGCTCCCCCGCTCCCGGACCCCGACCTCCTGGTTCGCCAGCCGCTTGAGATCAACGATGCGTTCCGCCGGACGAACATCCTTGGGACATGCTTCCACGCAAAGGTTGCAACGCAGGCACAACCAGAGCTTCTGGTTCTGGATGCTCTCCAACCGCTCGTGGTAACCTCCGTCCCGAGGATCCACCGTAAACCGGTAGAGCTTGGCCAGCGCCATCGGCCCGAGGAAGTCCGGGTCGGACCCGACCGCTGGACACGCTGAGTAACATGCGCCACAAGCGATGCAACGTGGGGTCTCGCGGAACTGTTCCACCTGCTCCGGGGTCATGCGGGATTCTTTGCCTTCCGGAAGCGGGTTCGCCGGGTCCGGGATCAGGTAGGGACGGACACTGCGATAGCGGTCCCAGAAGGGGGTCTGGTCCACGACGAGGTCCTTCAACACGGGCTGGTTCGCCATCGGTTCGAGCCGGATGACGTTGTTGTGGGTCTTGGTCTCCGATCCCACGAGGGCCGAGCAGACCAGGCGACTCTTCCCGTTCACCCGCATCGCACACGACCCGCAGATCTCCTGACGACAAGAGAAGCGGACCGCGAGCGTGGGGTCTTGCTCGTTGCGGATCTTGAGGAGTCCGGTCAGGATCGCCTCGTTCTCCCCGATCTCGACCACGTAGCTCTGAAAGTGAGGCGCTCCTCCCTGTCCGTCCGTGCGGAGAATCTGGTAGGTGACCTGCGTCATCAGTACGCCCTCTCCTTGGGCTGATACTCGGTCACGGTCACGGGTAAGTAGGAGATGCTCGGCCCCTCCTTCGTGATCTGGGCCAGGGTGTGTTTCATCCACTTGGCGTCGTCCCGCTTGGGGTAATCCGTCCGCACATGCGCCCCGCGCGACTCGGTTCGGGCGAGCGCACCCGTCACGATGACCTCCGCAAGGTCCAGGAGATGTCCGAGCTCGATCGCTTCCATCAGATTGAGGTTGTATACGGTCGACTTGTCCGCGACCACTACGCTGCGGTACCGTTCCTTGAGCTGGGCCACTCGGGTCACGGCGTTGATGAGGTCATCGGGGTGACGGTACACACCGACCAGTTCATCCATGGTGGACTGTAATTCGGAGCGGAGCTTGGCGGGGGACTCCCCCTCCTTGCGCTCCAGGATCTGGTGGACCACGGAAGTGGCCGCATCGATATCGGTCGGACCGAGGGTGCTGGCCGACGCCTTCTTCGCGTACTCCGCGGCGTTCTGCCCGGCGATCTTGCCGTACACCAAGGTCTCGAGGAGCGAATTGGCACCCAACCGGTTGGCGCCATGGACGGACACACAGGCCGCTTCCCCCGCGGCGTAGAGCCCAGGAATGTTGGTCTCGGCCCGGGAGTTCGTAGACACCCCGCCCATCATGTAGTGCTGGGCCGGGAAGACCGGGATCCCTTGGACCACGGGGTCGATGCCGGCAAAGGTGCGGGCATAGGCCACGATCTCCTGGAGCTTGGATTCGACCTTCTCCTTGCCCAGGTGCATGAGCTCGAGGTGAACGGTCCCGTCCGGGAATCCCCGTCCCTCCTTGACCTCGGTCACGATGGCGCGGGAGACCACGTCCCGCGAGGCGAGTTCCTTGAAATGCGGAGCATAGCGCTCCATGAAGCGCTCGCCCTTCGAGTTGCGAAGGATCCCTCCCTCTCCCCTCGCCCCTTCGGTGATGAGGATGGAGGTGTGCGGAAGGCAGGTGGGGTGGAACTGGACGAACTCCATGTCCTTGAGGTAGGCGCCCGCACGGTAGGCGAGCGAGCATCCGTCCCCGGTGGACTCATGCGAATTGGTCGTCTTGCCATAGACGCGCCCGGCGGGTCCCGTGGCGATGACCACCGCCTTGGCGGCGAAGCCTTCGATCTTCCCGGTCTTCCGTTGCAGGGCGACGACTCCTTGGACCCGGCCCTCCCGTACCACAAGGTCGATCGCATCCCACTCTTCGTAGATGCGGACCCGGGGGTCCCGGCCGACCTCCTCATAGAGGCCTTGGAGCAGTGCGAGTCCCGTCCGATCTGCAGAATAGATCGTTCGGTTGTACGAGGCCCCACCGAATGCCCTCCGGTCGAGCGACCCATCCGGGGCCCGGTTGAAGATGGTGCCCATATGCTCCATCTCGATGACCGTGGGTCCGGCCTCCTTGCAGAGGATCTCGACGCAGTCCTGGTCGGCCAGATAGTCCGAGCCCTTCACGGTGTCGTAGATGTGGTCCTTGACCGAATCCTTGGGGTCGAGGGCGGCATTGATCCCGCCCTGGGCCGCCCCGGAGTGCGATCGCAACGGGTGCAGCTTGGAAATGACTCCGACATCGACCCCCGACCGGAAGGCCTGGAGTGCCGCGCGCTGTCCCGCTAACCCGGCGCCGACCACGAGGACATCGTGCGAAATCGTCATTTCGAAAGGCCTCACGCAAGATGCGTTATAAGTACTATGGTCCGAGCCTATTTTTGAACACCGCTCGCACCCGAATCGCTTCGCAATTCGGCCGGGTTCAGTGGGTCGAAAACCGCTCCTCGATCTCTTGGACCAGGCGGCGACTGCCGATGTAGCAGGGCGCGGTCTCGGCGAGCGCCTTCGGATGGATGTCGAGGACGGACCCTTTTCCCGTGGTCGAACTCCCTCCCGCCAGCTCGGTGAGGAAGCTCACCGGTGCGCTCTCGTAGAGCACGCGCAACTTCCCGTTCGGTTTCCCTTGGAGCTCGGGGTACGCGAAGATCCCTCCCCGCCGTAGCACCTGATTGTAGTCCCCGATGAACGTGCCCCCGTAGCGAAGACGCAGTCCGCGCGCCTCGAGGGAACGGACGAACTCCTCGACGCGGGGCGTCCATTTGACCCGGTCCCCACCAATGCCGTAGACCTCCGGCTCCTCTGGGAGGTGGATGCCCTCCGCCGCCAGCACGAACTCCCCGGACTGGGGGCCGGCCCGCATCTCGACGAACTGGCAGACCGACCGGCCGAAGTTGAAGCACAATGTCAGTTGCGGTCCATAGGTCACGAACATGGCCGAGACCAATGCTCGTCCGCTCTGGGGGAGCCGACCTCGCCAGATCCCGAAGATGGAACCCAGGGGACTGTTGGTCGTGATGTTGGAGGATCCGTCCAAGGGGTCCATGGCGACCGACAACGCGTGGTCACGGTCTCCGGAAGCGCGGCGTGACGTCTCCATCTCTTCGGAGGCTACCTCCCCCACCACCCCCGTCTCTAGGAGAAGGTCCGCGAACAGGTCGTTGGAGAAGACATCGAGGGTCGCCTGGGCATCGCCGGAGGAGTTGGTTCCTCCCGCCATCCCGGTCTGGAAGGGCAGCTCTCCCGCCAACCGGGTCGCCCCTTCCGCGATGGCAAGGTACACCTTCGCGATCTCCGGATCTCCGTTCGATAGAAATTCCTCCAAGGTGGTACGGCGAGGGCGCTCAACACCGGTGCGCATCTTATCCTCCCTCGGAGCGCCGTTTCAGCACCCGACGGACATCTTCGGGCCGGAGCACCCCCTCGGGGGTAATGAAGCCCGTGACCAGGCGAGATGGGGTCACGTCGAACGCGGGGTTCCACGCCGCCGAGTCGGCCGGGGCGGAGGACACACCGGCGAAGGTGAGGACCTCCTCTCGGCCCCGTTCCTCGATGGGGATATCGTTGCCGGACTCTAACGTGGGATCGAACGTGCTCCACGGTGCGGCCACGTAGAAGGGGACGCCGTGCTCGTGCGCCAGGATCGCCTTCTCGTACGTTCCGATCTTGTTCGCGAAGTCGCCGGAGCGCGTGATCCGGTCGGCTCCGACGATCACGAGGTCCACGCGCTTTCGTTGCATCAGCAAACCCGCCGCGTTGTCGGCAAGGATGGTGTGGGGGATACCTTCTTCCCGCAGTTCCCACGCCGTCAACCGAGAGCCCTGGAGCAGCGGACGGGTCTCATCCACCCAAACATGGGGTGAACGTCCTTCGTGCCAGGCCACCCGGATCGGCGCGAGCGCGGTTCCCCACTCGACCGTCGCCAACGCCCCGGCATTGCAGTGCGTGAGAACGTGCGCCCCCTTGGAAATGAGCGGGGCTCCGTGGACCCCGATGGCATGGCACTGTTCGACGATCGACGCCCGGTAGGCTTCGGCCGCCGCCAACACGTCTCCACCGGCTTCCCAGGCGGAGCGGACGGTCTCAACACCGACGAAGAGGTCGTTTGCGGTCGGCCGGGTCGCCCGCAGGATCTCCGCGGCCTCATTCGCAGAGAGATGGTCCTTGGTCTGGGCAAGCACCATGGCGTAAGCGGCGGCCACACCGATGGTCGGCGCTCCGCGTACCGTCATGTTCCGGATCGCTTCGGCCGCGGAGCGCACCTCGGAAAGTTCCAGCACCACCTTCTCGCCGGGAAGCTTGCGCTGGTCGATGACCGAGAGCGTGCCGCCCGAGAACCACAGTGCGTTGACCGGGGCCATCCGGGATCTATACCTCGATGTACCCGCGGGGGGCTTCGGAGAGGATCTTGTAGCCATTCTTGGTGACCAGCACATCATCCTCGATCCGAACGCCGCCGACCCCGGGCACGTAGATCCCCGGTTCGACCGTGACAACCATCCCTTCTCGGAGCTTCTCCTTGGAACGGGGGCTCAAGCCCACCCCGGGGTCGTGGACGGCGAGTCCCACGGAGTGTCCGAGGCCGTGGATGAATCGACCCTTCCACCGGGAGGCGTCGATGACCTTAGCCGCGGCGGCGTGCACCTCGGATCCCCGGACTCCGGGGCGGATGAGTTCGAAGGCGGCCTGCTGGGCGGCCTCGACGGTCTCATGCATCGTCCGAAGCTCCTTCTTCGGCCGTCCGAAGGCGAAGGACCGGGTCACGTCCGAACAGTATCGTTGGTAGAGGGCCCCGAAATCGATCACCATTGTGGTCGGTCCCTTGAGCTTGGTGGCCGTCGGTTCGAAGTGGGGTTCGGCCCCGTGGGGCCCGAAGGCCACGATCGTGTTGAACGATCGGCCAGACGCGCCGTTCTTCCCCATGGAATGCTCGACCTCGGCGGCGAGCTCGAGCTCCGTCATGCCGCTGCGGAGGAGCGAAGGGATCTCCTTCGCCGTCCGGGCCGCGATCTCCGCCGCCTTGGAGATCCGCTGGACTTCCGTGCGGTCCTTGATCGAACGGGCCTGGGCCACGGCGTCCGAGACATCGACCATCTTGGCCCCCTTGGCATACTTCTTGAGATTGCGGAACATCTCGTGGGTGACCTCGCGGTAGTTCATCCCCACCCTCTTCGCGTCGCCGACAAGTTCGCGGAACTGCTTGCGCATCTCGTCTCGGGAGGAGATGACCTCGACCGTGACGTCCGGCGCCTTGCGGGCGCTCTCTTCCTCGAGGGGGCTCGTGAGAAGCGTGCAGTTCCCATCGGGGTGGATCGCCGCCACGGAGCCCTCGAAGAGTCCGCTCGGGACCCCGGTGACGTAAAAGAAACCGAGGTCGAGGTGGGGCTCCGCCGAGTTGGCGAAGAGGATCACGTCTGGCGGGTTCTTGGCGGCCGAGAAAATGCGTTGGATGCGTTCGCGCATGGTCGACCCAAGGCGTAATTTTATATAGAGTTGAGGGGATGGTAAAAATTCGCGAGTCACAAAATTCGCGAGACTGATGCACTCAGTAAGGGGGGGCCCTTGCTGGGGAAGTGGGGAGAATTCCGCCGGAGGCGCGGAGTTCGATGTCCCAATCACACGCAGTTCCTGGACGTTGGCGAGTGAGTCAAAGACAGCTGTTACTATGTCACTTGGGGAATGGCCAGGCTCGAGCGCCGATGAAGGTCGTGCCAAGCTGCGATATGCCGGGGGTAGACGCACGGAATCTAAGATCCCCGGATGACCTAATCGGAATTCCGGACCGCGCAAGCGGCCAATCCTGACGGATAGGGAACCCCCTGAATTAAAGCATTCTAGTAGGGGGAGGAAAAGAAATCAATCGAGATGCCGCAAGTAAAGGCGATCGAAAACGGCATAGGACAAACCGAAGATTCCCGGGAAACCGGGTATCGATGTGGGGTTGCGGACCTCCGCACTCCCTAGTTGCAAAAGCCGAACGTGGCTGGAATGCCAGACGAAAACGGGTGATAGTCCCATAGGCGCACGGCAACAAGGAGATTGGAGGTATCCAGAGTACCACGCGTTGGAAATCGCGTGGGGAGCCGGGAGGTACAGACTTCCGATCCTAAATACGACTCGAGACCGATAGCGTACTAGTAGCGTGAGCGAAAGGTGAAAAGTGCCCTAAAAAGGGAGGTGAAAAGATGCCTGAAACCAGGTGACGATAAGCCGCACGTGGCTCCTAAGGAACGAAGCCGGGGAAACCCGGTGGACACAGAGTCCGTGCGTCCGTTTTGAATAACGGGCCAGGGAGTTCCAATCCATGGCGAGGTTAGGCCGTTTAAACGGCAAAGCCGAAGGGAAACCGACTGCCTGCAACCCCGCAAGGGGCGAGAGGCGGGATGCGATCGTCCGTAGTCATGGGTGGGATGCCCGAAGCCAATCGATCTAAGCGTGGGCAAGACGAAGCCTGCCGAAAGGTAGGTGGAGGTCTGAACCGGTGCTGATGTGCAAATCGTTCGGATGACCTGCGCTTAGGGGTGAAAGGCCAATCTAGAC
>JAKAOF010000014.1:30994-36683 GCA_021823345.1 Thermoplasmata archaeon | reverse complement strand
CACGGGTCGGGGTTGCCGTAAGGCCCCGTATCGCCAGCTGACGGGTCATAGACGCCATCGTAGAGCGTGGTTTCGACCACGAACACGACCTGGACGTACGGAGGGTGCACCTGGGAGTTTCCGGTCGCATTCACCCAGAGATGGACCTGGGCGCTGCTAGGCACACCGGGGCCACAGGCGTTGGCCCCCGGCTCGCATAGTTTGGTGGGGGAGACACATATCGAGGGCACGAGTTGAGGATAGCTGCCCGAGGGGGCGGCTTGTCCGCAGGAGATCGCACTGGAACTGTTGTTGGCGGTGGCGACGCTCGGGTGAGAAGCGCCAGACATCCCGGGATGCGGCGAAGCGGCCGTCACCCAGTGAGTCTCTACCACCGACCCGAAGGAGACTGTGGCGAGGCCCGGGGCGAGCGCGGCGACGAAGGAAAGTCCAAAAACAAGGAGCAAAAGGGAAACTCCGCTATCGGAGCCCGGCTTGCTAAACCACCCCATATGCTACCACGGCATGACACAACAGGGTATTAACCCTTCGGACGACGAGCGAACCGGTCCCCCGGGCCCAGCCCAGTTCCTTTCACCGCGGGAAGGCGTGCCTAACCTCGGCTAAATCTTGAGGTAATCCATCGTGACCTCCCCGTAGGGCAGGGTGAGGTCCGACAGGAGATGGGTGCCGTAGAGCACCTCCCGCACGGGCAACTGGAAGAGCGGAGCCATGGCATGGGCGTGGAACTCCAGGGCGGCGGGCCCTCGGAAAGCCCAATGGATCTTGAGGTCGCTCAGACGGTACCCGATCAGTTGCAGGACGTCAAGCCCGCCGTCGACGGAGGGGATGATCTTGAGATTGTAGTTATCGTGCGACATGTCCGCCTCGACCTTCGCCGGTTCGATCGGGTCGTACTTGTAGGCCATGGTCGCCACGGCGACGGTCTCCTCCTCGTAGGAAAGGGTCCCGGTAAGGGTCTCCTTCACGACCCGAAGTTCCGGATGGGCGTACTTCTTGGGGAACCCCCAGATTTCCCGCCCGGCGGCGATTGGGGAAAAGTCGTCCAGGAACATGTAGGCACAGTACGTGCCGGGCTTTCCCTGATAGACGACTGGGATGACCACGCCGGACTCCGTGTAGCTGCCGAATCCCTGGGAATCGGGCATTCGGATCACCTCGAACTTGGCGATGGGGTCCGGGATCTCGAGCGGTTCGGGGACGAGGCGCTCCAGGGCGGACATTTCGGTCCGGAAGGTCGTGATGAAGTATTCCCGGGAAAGGAACCGGTAGGGTCCCTTCGGATAGGAAGGCATTCCCGGGGGCATGGCGTAGAGCTTTCGGACATCCTCGATCTGCATAGGAAAGGCGCACAGGATAGCAATCAATAATACTTTGCGTCCCTCCAGGGTCCGAGGAATAGCATGAAGGCGCTCATCACGGGGGGGGGAGGTTTCATCGGACAAATGTTGGCGAAGCGGCTGGTCGACCGGGGAGATGAGGTCACCCTGCTCGACATAGCGTTCTCCTCCGCGGGTCTCGGGCCCCTTGCGGGAAAGGTGAAGACGAGGACCGGGAACCTGGCACTCTTCACCGATGTCCTCGACGCGGTTCGCACGGTCCGCCCGGACAGCATCTTCCACCTCGGAGCGCTCCTTTCCGCCAGCGCCGAGGCCAACCCGATCTCGGCGTATCACGTGAACATCGACGGATCGTTCTTCGTGCTCGAGGCCAGCCGGCTCTTCGAAGTGAAGCGGGTCATCTACACGAGTTCGATCGCTTCGTTCGGTCCCGGCGTCCCCGACCCGGTGCCCAATGAGTTCGACCAGAAGCCTACCACTATCTACGGTGTCTCCAAGGTCTTCACGGAGCGCCTCGGCGAGTACTATCACCGGGAGTTCGGAATGGGCTTCCGCGCCCTGCGACTCCCCTCGATCCTCGGCGCCGGCCGGGGCGGCGGAGGCGCGAGCGCCTACACGACCTACGTGATCGACAAACCCGCCCGAGGCGAGCCGGTCCAGGTATGGTGCGAGGAGCGCAGCCGGATCCCGCTGCTCTACGTGGATGACGCGGTCCAGGGACTGGTGTCGGTGCACGACGCACCGGAGGCCAAGCTGACCCGATGCTCGTACAACATCCAAGGCTTCTCTCCCACGGCAAGGGAGATGGCGGATGCCGTCCGAGCCCGGATCCCGAAGGCCCAGATCTCCTTCGTTCCCGACCCGAAGATGCAGGCGATCGTCGACTCATGGCCTCGGGCCCTGGATGACACGCCGGCCCGCAACGACTGGGGTTGGCACCCGACCATCGACCTGTCCGGGACGATCGACCGGTACATGGCCGCCGCCCGCGGGAGCGCCTGAACTAGGTCCTCTGAAGCGGGCGGACCTGGGAACGGATCAGGGAAGCCCGCGCTCGAAGGATTTTCTGATGAAGGTTCTTCGGATCCACAGCTGGGACGGCAAGCTCGCCGGAGGGGGCGAGGACTACGTGCGCACCGTTTCCCAGATGCTGGAGGCGCGGGGTCACCCTCAGCGGATCGTGGCGATCACCACACACCCCACGGACATCTTTGGTTCGCAGGGGGTCAACTTCGTCGTTCCGGAGCCCGGAGTCCGACGGGGACTCGAGGATGGGTTCGCGACGCCGGGACTGTTCCCGCTGCTCGAACGGACCGCGGCGGAGTTCCAGCCGGACATCGTTCACCTGCACCACTTCGACGCGGGCTTCTCCTCCATCGCCAAGTTCCTCGCCCAGACGAAGCACCCCATTCTCTTCACGGCGCACGATGCGGAGCTGGTCTGTCCGATCTCGACCTTGGTCCTCCCGAACGGGTCCGCCTGCGAGGGAGGGGTAAGGGTTCGTTGCGGGTTCACCGGTTGCAAGGTGGGTTGGGGGCTCCCCTACAACCTCTGGCAGCACAATCTCTTCGATTCGGAGGTCGCTCCGCGGGTCCTCGGGTACATGTGCCCGAGCCGAGCCTTGCGAGACTACCTCGACCAGAATGGCTACCGTCCCGCGGTGCACCTTCCCTCGTTCGCAGCGATCCCGCCGGAGATCCGATCCGGCCCGGTACCGCCGCACGAACTGTCCGTTCCCCGGATCGGCTTCCTGGGACGGATCGAGGAGAACAAGGGGATCGAGGACCTCCTTTCCGCCTTTGCCGAGGTCCGAAGGTCCGTCCCCGAAGCCCGGCTCGACATCGCCGGGGATGGGGTAGCTCTGCCCCAATTCCAGCAGATGGCGAAGGACCTGGGCATCGAGGCCCAAGTGACCTGGTCGGGCTGGGTGAAGGGCTTGGCCAAGGATGCGTGGTTCGCCCAGCAGCGACTCATGGTCTTCCCGTCCCGCCCCTTTGAGAATTTCCCGCTCGTTTCCCTCGAAGCCTTGGTACGACAGATCCCGGTCGTGGCCACGGATTCCGGCGGAGCCAAGGACATTGTCCGCCCGGGAGAGACGGGTTGGCTCGTGCCGCCAAGCCAACCGGGTGCGCTGGCGGCCGCCATCTCGGAGGCACTCCAGCATCTGTCGGAGGCCGAATCTCGTGCCGCCCGTGGGCGGGCCATGGTCCTCTCGGAATTTACCCCCGAGGTGCACGTAGAACGGTTACTTCGGATCTACGAAAAGGTCCTAACCGGGGACTCGCTCTCCGCTCACTGAGCGGAACGGCACGAGAAGGGAACCCAGCTCTTCTCCTTCTCCCACCGGTTCATCGCCTCGAGCGCGGCGTGCCGGCCCTCTTCCCGGCGCCGGCGGAGCGAACGCGGGGAAAAGTCCGCATCCCGCATTCCCTGGTCCTCGGCATGGGCCGAATGCGAGATCGTGAACAGCTCCACGCTGTGGGCGTATTGCTCGGCGAGCCGGTCGATCTCCGGCGAGGGGGCCAGCCGTCCCCCATTACCACGGGCACGCTCCAAAAGGACCCGCATGGCCTCCGCCTGACGGTGTCGCTCGTTGGTCAGTTCGACCCGGTTCATGTAGGAGAGGTCCTTGAGGATGTTGAACACCTCTTCGATGTTGCGGGGAAGACGGTGCTCGCGCGGAAAGAGCTCGATGAGCAGGATGCGCTTGGGGTCCCCCGGGCTCAGGGACTCGATGATGTGGCGGAGGGGGGTGTTGCTCACGATGCCCCCATCCCAGTACCATCTTCCGTCGATGAGTACGGGGGGGAACGCCGGGGGTAGGGCCCCACTCGCCATGACGTGGTCGATGGAGAGCGTGGTCTTTCGACTGTCGAAGTGGGTCAACCGGCCGTTCGTCACATCCACCGCGGAAACGATGAGCTTGCGCGGGGAACGGGAAAGGGCGGCAAAATCGACCGCCTTCAGGATCAGCTTGCGCAACGGAGCGGGATCGTAGAGCCCCAATGTTCCCGGGCCATGGAAGCCCTGCGCCGCCGTCTTCCACCAGCCGGGAAGGAACATCGAAGGATTGCCAGCGACCATCGACTTGAGCACGGCATAGTGCTGACGGAAGGGGTCGGTCATGAATGGAAGATCGGCGAGGGGATCGGCGGCGCTTTCCCAGAATCGCCCGAGATATGTGGTCGCCTCCTTTCCTCGTGAGCTGATGATGGCCGCATTGATGGCCCCGATCGACACCCCGGTCACCAGGGAGTAGTCCATTCCGCGAGACTCGAGCGCCTCCCAAACTCCCCATTCGTAAGCTCCCAAGGCGCCACCTCCTTGGAGCATCAGGGCATCCCATACCACGGGCGCCTTCTTCTTCAACTGAGCCACGGACACCCAGCAGCGGGCCAAGTTAAAGGCATTTCGACGGACGGAAGGGGGGATGGCTCGGGAAAGGGAGATGTAGGCCAAGGAATTCCCGGCCGACCATGCACGGAAGGGGAGGGGAGCTGAGCTCGCCCCAGTCGCGGGTCCGGGAAACCCTGGCCGCCGAGGCCGGATGGGAGACCGCCCAGCACCTCCCTCGAGGCTACCAGCGCCTCGGCTCTTCCATCCTCCTACAACTACCTCCGGAGCTTGAACCCTGGGGGAAGCGTATCGGGGAGCTTTACCAGAAGGAGCTCGGGGCCAACCTCGTTCTCGCCCGGAGGAGGATCCAGAAAGGCAGTTCCCGGGAGCCGACCGTGGAAATTTTGGCCGGCGAGCGGGAGATCGTGCGGGTCTTTGATGGCGAGATCTCCTGGGAGTTCGACCCCACGGCCCTCATGTTCTCCAAAGGGAACATGGAGGAACGCCACCGGGTCATGACGCTCGGCGCTCCGGGGGAGGTCGTCATGGACCTTTTCGCCGGGATCGGCTACTTCTCGCTCCCGATCGCCAAGAGCTGCCACCCGCAGACCGTCTATGCGGTCGAACAGAACCCGGTCGCCTACTCCTTCCTGGTCCGCAACGTGCGAATAAACCATCTCGAAGAGATCGTTCACGCGGTGCTAGGGGACAACCGAAAGGCCCGACTGCCACCCCATTCCGCCGACCGGGTGCTGCTCGGCTACCTCCCCTGCGCCCTTCCCTATCTTGGTCGGGCGCTGGAACTGGTCCGGGAGGAGGGAGGATGGATCCATCTGCATTCGGTGTGCTCCCGGCATCACTACGATCGACTCCGTAGGGGGATCGAAGAGTCCGTACACCGAGCCGGACGCCAGCTCGACCACCTCGAGCTCCGGTGGGTGAAGTCCTACGGACCCTCTCGGGACCACTTGGTGGCCGACCTCCATTTGAAACCGGTGTAAGGTTGATGGGCC
>JAKAOF010000014.1:0-30894 GCA_021823345.1 Thermoplasmata archaeon | reverse complement strand
TCGAACATGGATGCTATCGTAACGAAAGGTCTCACCAAGGTTTACGACAAGAAGATCAAGGCCGTCGACCATGTCGACATGGACATCCCCTCGGGGTCCATCTTCGGGCTCCTGGGACCGAACGGGGCCGGGAAGACCACCATCATCAAGGTCCTTACGGGGTTGAGCGACATCACCGAGGGCGACGCGTGGATCGCGGGCTTCAACGTGCGTAAGGAGCCCATGCGGGTCAAGGCGCGGGTTGGTTGGGTGGCCGCCGAGGTGATCCTCGACGATGACCTCTCGGCGTGGGAGAACCTTTGGCTCCAAGCCCGGCTCCAACGCCTGGGCGACTGGAAGGACCGGGCGGGACAGCTGCTCGAGTTCTTCGAACTGAATGACCGGCGCAAGGACAAGGTCGCGGGGTTCTCCACGGGCATGCGCAAGAAGCTCGAGATCGCGCTTGCGCTCCTCCATCAACCGGAGGTCATCTTCATGGACGAGCCGACCATCGGGCTGGATGCCAACGTTCGCCGCATGCTCTGGGACCTCATCACCGGGGTGAACCGGCAGTTTGGGGTGACCGTGCTCCTCACCACCCACTACATCGAGGAGGCGGACCGATTGTGCGACCGGGTCTCGATCATCGACCAAGGGAAGTTCGTCGCGTCGGGTACTCCATCGGAACTCAAGAACCGAGTGCACGAGGACTTTGTCGAGATCGAGACCAGCGAGTCGGTCACCGCCGAGAAGCTCTCGGCGATCCCTGGCGTCTCGAACGTGAAGAGCCAGGGAAAGGCCTGGGTCCTGCGCGTTCCCTCCGCGGAAGAGACCCTTCCGCACATCTTCCAGGCGCTCCGCACGGACGGGATCCGGCGGATCAACGTGGAGAAGCCCAGTCTCGAGTCGGTCTTCCTGGATATCACCGGTAAGCACCTCGACCAAGCGGGGGCTGACGTGCAGGACTTCCGCAAGTTCTACATGAACGTCCGGAGGGCCCGACGATGAGCACCGCTCCCCCGTCGATGTTGAAGGAGGCTCCGGCGCATCTCTCGAAGGGTCACGACGGGATCACGGGCCAATGGTCCCAGTTCTGGGGCCTGTACTCCCGGGAGTTCATCAAGACCTTCCGGAACCCGTGGGTCATCGCCATGACGCTCATCCAGCCGTTCATGTGGCTCGCCTTCTTCGGCGGCATGTTCTCGGCTGTGCCGGATACCGAGATCGACCTGTTCCTGCACCTCCCTCCCGGCACGGGTTACCTCGCGTTCCTGCTCCCCGGGGTCCTCGCCACCGGCATGATGTCCATCGGGATGTTCGGCGCGATGAGCACCATCCAGGACAAGCGCTTCGGTTTCATGAAGCGCATACTCATCACCCCCACGAGCAAGGCCACGGTCTATCTGGCCAAAGCGCTGGGTTCCGCCACCCGGGGTCTCGTGCAGATCCCCGTGATGCTCACGGCCGCGCTCGCGTTCGGGGTACACTTCCAGGGCAGCGTGATCGGCTGGGCGGCCTGGGTGATCGGCCTCATCTGCCTCGGGATCGGGTTCTCGGCGATGTTCCTGGCGCTCACGGCCTCCAGTACCGACTGGCAGACCCCCGGGGTGATCGCCAACTTCATCACGATGCCCCTCATGTTCGCCAGCGGGGCCATGTTCCCCACCTCGATCTACCCGTGGTGGATGAAGGACATCGCGGACATGAACCCGGTCGGATATTCCGCCGGGCTTTCCCGGGATGTGCTGACCTACGGTCAGTTCACGGGCTCCGATGTGGCGGCATTGGGGTACCTCGGCCTCTTTGCCATCGTCATGATCATCGCCGGGACCGCGCTTGCCTCCCGCTACCTCAAGGTGGAATAGCGGGACGTCAGGCCGGGCGCAACGTCAGCACCCGATGGTCCTCGTATCCGAAGAAGAACGTCTTCAAGGCAAGGCGGGCGCGGACCCCCTCCACAGCATCCGCCTTCTCGAGGTCGCGGACCACTTCTTCGAGCCCGTGGGAGTGGAGGAACTCGGCCTGGGTGAGCAACCCCTCCGAACGAAGACCGACCGAGTTCGCCCATCGCTCCACCCGGGTGAAATCGACCCAGGCGCTGATGTCCTTCTTCCCCGGTTGATCGAGCGGGTCGTCCCCGAGCTCGTGCGACTGAAAGGTGCTCAGGCTTCCCTGGGGAAAGCGTCGTGCCAGCTTCTCCTCGGTGTCCCCGTAATCGAAGAAATAGGACGTGCCCGCCCGTAACCGGGAGGCGATCCAGCGAAGGAGGCCCGGGACCTCCTCGGGTACCTCGACGATAGTGCCTTCGGGGAGGGAGGCGGCGGGCAAGAGGTCCTGGTAGTGCGCGGCGGAGAATGGGGACTCGACCCAGGCGAAAGAGCCCGGTTCGTTCCCCGCTCCCACGCGGAGCTCGGTCCACTCATCATGCTCCCTTCGCAGTCTTCGGAAGGGATAGGCATCCAACACCTCGTTCGCAAGGACCACTCCCGAGAACTTGGGAAGGTCCGCCCCGGGCTCGACCCACTCCGTGGCGTAGATTGGGGGAGTCCCTCCCTCGGACACTCTCCGGGCCCCCCGTTCGCAGAGGTACAGTTTCCAAGCGGACTTGGGAACATCGCGGAGTGCCGGGGAGCGCAACGCCGTGAGCGAGAGGGGGTCTTCCCCGGGTCCGAGTTCGAGGATGGTGAACTCCGAAGGCTGGTCCAACCGTTCCCAGACCGACCGCACGACCCGGCCGATCGTGTAACCGAAGGAGTCGTGGACTCGCGGAGCCGTCATGAAGTCCCCCCGTTTGCCGAAGGGTTGGCGGCGCACGTAGTAACCGTCCGAAGGGTCGTAGAGGGCGACCCGCATGAAGTCGGAGAAGGGAATGCTCCCCCCGGCGGCCCGGATCTCCTGCTCCAAGCGACCGGTCAGCGACATCCCACCACTCACCACGGTTGGCGGGGGCCGCTGAGGGCTGACCGGGATCTTAACCGATGTACCCGAGATCTTCGCGGGTCTGGTTCGCTTCCGGTGCGGGTGGGGCCAACTTCGCCTCGGTCTCCCGAAGGCGCGAGGCGATCCGATCGATCTCGTGGGCCTTTGCCTCGAGGTCGGCGAGGTCGAACTCCAGGCTGAGGACGCTCATCAGGATCCGAAGGACGGCTTCGGCACTGCGTGGGTCGACAAAGTACCCGGAGGTCTCCCCCATGAGGCAGACGCTCTCCATGTGGTAGAGCTGTCCAATGCCCAAGAAGAGTCCGCTCGCTCCGATGAGCCCGCTTCCCGGCTCATTCTTGGAGAACACGACACCGAGCTTCTTCATCATCTCCACGCGGCCCGAGGAGGTGGCGGCTCCGAGCACACGGGGGTTCTCCACCATGTGTCCCTGGGCGAAACCGGCCAACGTGAACACCTCTTTGACCCCCAGCTGTGAGGCCACCTGCAGGATGCGGTCCGTCAGTTCGTACTGACCTTCCGGGCTCAATCCCTGGTAGTCTCCCACGAGGATGAGCAGGTCCCGCTGCTGTGCGTTCTTGGCCTTGTAATAGTAGAGGTCGTTCGAGACCATCCGGATGATCCCGTCGTCCCCGACATAGACCTGGGGAGGGAAGTACTTCGAGTAGATCGTGGCATACTTCTTCGCATCGATCGCCTCCTTGAGGTAATCGGCCGCGAGCTTTGCCACATTCCCGAGGCCCGGCAGCCCCACGACGAGGACGGGCTTGTTCAGTTCGACCTTATCCAGGACATTGACAACCACATCATCCATTGTTCTCTTCTCCGCCCCCCCGGGCTCCGTGGACCGCAGGAATCACTGTCAGGAGCGAAACTTCGCCTCCGGCCCCCATGAATTCTGCAGAGACAGCACCCTCTATTTGAGGATTGCTTCAAAGTCGGAGAGAAGTTCCGGCGTGGAGCGCCCACTTCCCGCAGACCCTCTCAGCGGTCGAAGCTTGCGAGATCAAGGCGATCTGCGCTTCTCAAGGCGGGGACCGATCGCTCGCGGCCGAACGGACGGCCAGGAAATAGAGGAGTCCGGCGATCCCGAGCCCCGCAAATCCCCCCACCACGACCATCCATCGGGCGGCCTTGGGCGACATCTCGCCGCCCCCTTGTCGGACGGGGGAGATCAATCGGGTCCACGCGAGATAGAGAAGGAGGACGAAGACCATCAATATCGCCTCGCCCAAGACCACGAGAGTGGCGCCCAGCACGCCTCCCAAGGAGTAGCCGTTGACCCACCATCTCAGCAGAGATAGCCCGACCACGATAGCGGTGACGGCCTGTACAAAGAAGCCTCCCAGGGCCCACCTTCCAGCGCGACGGGACTTTCCGCGGAGTGGAGATAGAGGGGAGGCCCCTTTCCGAGAGGGGGGTCGGTGTCGACGGTCCCACACCAGCGCGGCCAGAGCGCCCATAACGACCAGGAGGGGAGGAAGCAGGACCCCGAGCCCGAGCGACCACGGGAGGGAAAGCAACTCGGCGGAGGGGGCAACTGGACTATACACGAGCACGATAGCCCCCGGCCCGTGGACCGACAAGGAACCTTGGTGCTCTGAGACGTTCCCGGAGGTCACAACTTGGGCCAGCGGCTCTTCGGGACAGTTCCCCGGAGCGAGGACGTACGTACCGTGCCCTAGGATAAGATACCCCCCACCCTGCGTTGAGGACCCGCCTACGCTCGTTGCGGCGGACGCGCAGGAGGCCGGGTAGACGATGACCGCTATTCCAACAGAGTTCGCCGGCGCATAGACCGCCGTCACATTGCCGGGGCCATACACTGAGAGGATGGCGACCGGGGCCATCGAGCTCGACACCGCCACGTCTCCCTGGAACGTCCAGGCTTGGAAGACGTAGCCTTGGCAGGACGTTGCTTGAAGGGAGAATTCCCCGGCGGGTAACTGGTTGATGGAAGAGGAAGAGTTGTTCCGGAGCGAGGCGATCGTCGGAGATGGGCAATTCGAGGACGTCGACCCGGCGTGCACCGGAAAGGATAACCGTCCAGCGGAATCCGTGGCGTTCTGAACCCCGTAGAAAACGGGAGTTCGTTCTGAATAGTACGATGTCCAACTGCTGGCAGATGGTGGAGCGAACTGCGCGAGGACATCGGTATAGAAGAGGCCGACCCCGCGTGCCCCAATGTAGTTCAGGAATTCGTAGAAGTCCTCGACCCACTGCACATCGACCGAGGACTGGGAGGGGTCGTAGACCCCACTTCCACTAGACGACCAGGCCTCGGGTACCCAGATCGCCTTCCCTCCCGTTCCCTCCTGGGAAAGGAAGCGCACGGTGTTCTCCATGTCGCAGACCCCGTAGATGTCGAAGCCCAGGAAATCGAGACCGGGCATGTTCCGCATGGACTCAAGGTAGCTCAAGGAGGTGCTCGGGCCCCCGCTATAGAGCGACGCCGCCGCCACGGCGACCCCGATCTGGGTGGAAGGTGAAACAGCGCGGACGGTCGATATGAGCTGCTGGGTGAGGTCCACCCAATTGGTCACCGACTCGACCGTCGGGTCAAGCGGGTACCCTGCGATCATGGGATAGTACCAACCAGGCTCTTTCACCACGACATAGTAGTCCGGATGGAACAGTGCGGCGAGCGTCCCCTCTCGCTCCACCGCTGCGTTGGCAAACGAGGACCATGCGAGGGGATGGTGCCAGTAGGTCTCGGATGCCGAGTCTGCGATCATCAGTTGGAGGCCATCGACGCGGACCTGGTGCACGATCGCTTCCATCTCGGCGATCAGACTGGCGTTCTGCTCAAGCCAGGGTTGGAAGTTGAGGTCGATGCGGATGACCTGCGCCCCCGAGGCCCGGAGCATGGCGAGGTCCGCCTGCATCGTGGCGAGCGAATCGCCCGGGGTCTCGGGGTTCCCGTAGCTCGCCGCCTGAAGCAGCTCACCGGTGGCGATCGGGAGCGAACGCGCCGCGGCCCACGTGGGGGACTGTTGGTCCAGCCAACTGGTCGTGAGCGGTTCATAGGTGCAGTTTCCGGGAAAGAGCTGGCCCGTGGCGTCGGGTTGCACGACAGCAAGTCCCAAAGCCCCCAGTGTGAGGGCGATACAGGAGACGGTCAGCCCCACCATGGCCGAGAACGACGCGGGACGGCGGACCACCTCCGACGCTGCGGCGGAGTTCACGCGGCGTCTCCGGAAGGTCCCGAGGGTCTCGGCGACTCGACCACGCTTGAAGAGGCCGTCGGGAGGTAAAAAGCTCCCCCGTAGGTCCGTTACGCGAGCTCGTTCGCGGGGTTCGGAGCGTCAGGCCCGGGCACGAGAGGCGGTGCGTCCCGAGGGAACGGCTACGGGAGCGCAGTTCACCTCGCCCGCGAGCTCGATGAGTTCGAGGCAGAAATCCTCATCGGAAGTGCTCTGACAGCATACCACGACCCAGTCGGCATCTTCCGAGCGGCGGAATCGGATCCTCGGGTCGGTCTTGAATTCGGGCAGGATGCGGCGAATGCGTTGCCGGGTGAGACGGATGTCGACGCTCCCGTCAGAATGTACGTGGACGATCTCCTTGTTCTCGAGCCACAGGGCCCGGTTCGGACCAAAACGGGATTTGCGCTCGACCATGCCGGGAACGCGCCGGCACGCATCCTGGAGGAAGACCTGGATACGGTGCTGACACTCGGCCAAGGCGGGCGAACTCTCCGGCACGGTCCGGTCCCCGGTTGAAGGTGATCCTACTTCAGGCATGTATCCTTCCGGTCTCGACTGAGACCTTCCCGTGGGAGAGGCTCGCGTGTAAGAAGCTTCCGGAAGGTAGCGACTTCCAGGAAGTCAGGTTCCGGTCGAAGGGTTCGCTCCCCACGACCACTCCCTGACCCTCTTCCTGGTAACACATCTCGTAGTACGGCCGGTCGATCCCGCTGAGCGCCTTGCCATGTTCGCCCGCGTAGAAACAGAACGTCCAGAGTTCGTCGGCGGACGGGGCGAGCACCACGTTGAGGCCACTGAACGGTGCCTTTCCGGGCGTGCCCTGCTCCGCCCATACCGCCCTCAGGTCCTCGATCGCGTGTTCATAGGCCGCGAGCGGATTCGAGTGCTGTTCCATCTCGTGGAGGATCAGGTAGAAGAGGACCTCCGAATCATTGACCCCCTTCGGTACATTTGCGAAACTGCCCAAGCGGGCTCGGGTCTCCCGCGGGAGCGGGATCATCCCGTTGTGGATGAACATGCGCGTGCCATGCCAGAAGGGTTGGCTATTGTTGACTCCGTGGAGATCGGCCGGCGGCAGGTTCATGGGATTGCTTGCCTTACGAAGGTGCGCCAGAACGAGCGATCCCCCGGCGGCGTGGGCGGCCCGATGGAACTCAGGTGTCTCCTCGGGGCGGAACGCACCGTAACTTCCTTTGCGTACCACCGGGTCCCGGCCGTGGTACCACCCGATCCCCCAACCATCATCCTGAGAATGTTCCGGATCGACGTGGGATTGTCGGAACAGTGAGATCTCGGAGTCGACGAGGAACTTCGCGCTGGTGGAGCTACCCGCCGTGAGCTGACCAAAGAGTCGGCACATAGCGACTGTTCGAGGGGAGAACCGTTAGGCGACGATGTAATAGCCGGCGGCCTTCTCCCGGACCTTGCGGCGGACGAAGCCGCGGTTCTGTAGTTCCTGCAAAGAATTCATCACCATGTTCTTCGGCAGCTTGGTGGAAGTGGTGATGCGCTCGGCCGTCCCCATCTTCTCTTCCGTAGTGTACCCCATCTCCTGCATGGCCTTGTAGATCTTCAACAAGTTGCCATTCAGCTCTGCGACGTCCCCCATGGCCTTGTTGCCCACGTACTTTAAGGAGAGATAAATCTTCCCAGCCTTCGCCGGGGGGGCGGTTTCCAGTCGAGCCAAACGATTAAATAGGGGAGGCAATGTTTACACAGGGCAGACAAATGTCGGACGCACTTGCCCCCAAGAGCATCGGATTGTCTGACGGGACAGGGAACGCCTTCGGAGTATTGCCGTGCATCTGAAGGCGCTTCGCCTCCGGAATTTCAAGTCATTTGCGGGGTCCACCGAGGTCCCATTTTCTCAAGGTTTCACGGGCGTGGCCGGTCCGAACGGCATGGGCAAGTCGAATATCTCCGACGCCATCCTGTTCGTCCTGGGCCCCCCGAGCTCCAAGGCCCTCCGGGCCGATCGGCTCACCCGGCTCTTCTTCGACGGAGGCAAGGTGGGCAAACCTGCCACGGACTGCGAGGTCTCCCTCGTTTTCGACAACACGGACC
The DNA here is from genome assembly GCA_021823345.1 of Thermoplasmata archaeon. Taxonomy (GTDB): domain Archaea; phylum Thermoplasmatota; class Thermoplasmata; order Lutacidiplasmatales; family UBA184; genus JAJYEA01. The sequence continues at coordinate 22,705 of JAKAOF010000014.1, read as the reverse complement.
GGACGCTCGCAGTCGACTCGAACGAAGTAGAGTTCACCCGGTACGTCAAGCTGGCCCCCAGCAACCCTGACGGTTACTACTCGTACTTCTACGTCAATGGTCGTCGGAGCACCCAGGGTGACATGGATGCGCTCCTCGCCAAGGCGCGACTTTCCGGAGACGGGTACAACATCGTCCAGCAGGGGGAGATCAACCGGATCATCGTGATGAGCCCGCTCGAACGCCGAGGGCTCCTCGAGAAGCTCGCGGGGATCGCCCAGTACGATGACGACCTGGCGAGGGCGGGAGTGAAGCAGGCGAGCCTCGAGGCGAACCTGGCCCAGATCGCCACCCTCCTCAGCGAGGTGGAACGCCACATCTCCGAGTTGGATGGCCAGCGGACGCAGGCCCTGCGACACAAGGACCTTAACGACCAGAAGAAGCGGTGCGAATCCGCCCTGGCGCACATGAACCTCAACCGTCTCAAGGCGGACGTCTCTGCCAACGAGAAGAAGACCACGGACATCTCCCGCGACATCGAGACGCTCCGGACCCGCCTCGACGAGCTGCGGTCCGAGAAGGATCGCCTGCACGCCGAGATCAACGCGATCGACAGCGAGATCGCGCGGCGCGGGGGGGAGGAGGCGGTCCGGGTCAAGAAGGAGAAGGACGAGCGGACGCTCGAAGTGGGCCGGCTCCAGATGGCGCTCGAGAACAACCGACAGAGCGTCGAGACACTGACCTCGGAAAGGGGTTCCTTTGAGAAGGAACTTTCTACCAAGAGGAAGTCGCTGGAAGAACTCAAGGTCAAGACCAAGAACTTGGAGATCGCCGTTCGCGAGGTCGAAAAGAAGGTCAAGGACCACTCCGAGACCCTTGCGACGACCGGGGAGACCAAGAGCATCTCCCAGAAAGCGGTCGAACTGAAGCGGAACATCGTACTGAACGAGCAGCAACAGCGCGAGCAACAGGTCACCTGGGAGAAGGCCCTCCAGGTCGGCGAGTCCCGCAAGGCCGAGATGGCCTCGATGGAACGCGAGCACGCGCTGGCCGAAGAAGACCTTACCCGCAAGCAGGCCGAGGTCAAGGACCTTGAATACCGGGTCCGGGACGCCTCGAGTTCCCGGAAGGGCAGCGAACAGTCGGTCGGCTCGTTGACCCAGGAGATGCACCAGCTGCGGGCGAAGGAGAAGTCCCTCAGCAGCCGCGCCGAGGCCCTCTCCATGGAACTCCTGGAACTGAACCGTTCATTTTCCGCCCTCGATGCCCGACTCAAGGAGCGCGGCGGGCAAGGAGGATCCCTGGCGATGGCCACCGATTTCCTGCTCACCCAGGGGAACCTGGGGAAGCTTCCCGGCATCCGCGGCAAGGTGGAGGACCTGCTCACCTTCGATGGCGAGCTGTCCACGGCGGTCTCGGTCGCGGGGGGCAATCGCCTCCAGGCGCTCGTGGTCGACACGGACCTGACCGCGCAAGCCTGCATTGAACTCCTCAACAAGGAGAAGAAGGGCCGCGTGACCCTCCTGCCGCTCAACAAGATGCTCCCCGTCCGGCCCAAGGGGAAGTCGCTCGTGGTCCAGAAGTCTCCGGGTTGCCGAGGATTCCTGCTTGACCTCGTGCACTACGAATCCACCTTCGATTCCGTGATGTCCTACGTATTCGGTGAGACCCTCGCCATGGACAACCTGGACAACGCCCGGAAGGTCATGGGCGGGGTCCGGCTGGTGACCGTACGGGGAGAGCTCATCGAGGCGTCCGGAGCCATCACCGGCGGTTCCCTCGGGAACCAAGCTCGCGCCCAGCGGGACAATCCCGCCATGCTGCGGTCCATTTCCGAGAACCTCGGAAAGCGGACCGAGGAGGAGGCCCAGGTCAAGTCCGAGCTCAAGACCGTCAGCGAACGACTTCGGGTCGTCTCCGAAGAACTCGCCAAGCACTCGGTCCGAGCCTCCGGGAGTGCGTCCACCCTGGAGGAGCTCAACAAGGAGCTTGAACGGGGCCGAGACGTCCTCAAGCAGTCGCAGGAGCGGGTCAAGCAACTCTCCGCGAAGATCGAGACCCTGACCCAGCAGGCCACCAAGGCCGAGGAGGAGGCGAAGCGCCTCAACGAGTCGCTCGCGTCCCTCAAGGTCTCCCACGAGACACTGGAAAAGGAATACTTGGAGAATCTCCCCAACGCCCTTTCCGCCAAGATGAAGAAGCTCCAGGAGGAAGGGGAGGCGCTCGGCAACGAGCGGCTGCAACTTCACCGGGACCTCGAGGGTGCGCGTACCTCGCTCGCTTCCAGCACCGAGGTATTGGCCGCACGGCAGACCGAGTACGAGAACCTCGGGAAGTCGCTCGCCGCCAAGATCGCCGAAGTCAGTCAGACGGAAGCGACCTTCCGGGAAGCCCAAGAGAAGCTCAAGGCCGTCGAGAAGGTGATCGAGGCTCAGAGCTCGGCCTCTCGATCCTTGAGCACCAAGAAGGACGAATTCACGAAGCATCTCACCGACGTTTCCACGGACGAGGGCAAGGCGGCGACCAAGCTGCAGACCCAGGAAGGGCTGTTGGCGGACTATCGCATCCGGCTCGAGACCGCCCGGAAGGCGGTCGAAGATGCCACGTCGGCGGCCCAGGACGTACCCGAACCGGGCGAGGACCTCAAGGGAAAGAGCCTCGAGGAGATCCGCAAGCGGATCGAGTCGCTCTCCGTGGAGATCGCGGCCTTGGGAGCCGTCAACACGCTCGCGCTCGAGCAGTATGATGCCGAGAAGAAGCGGATGGACGAGTTCCAGGAGCAGGTCAAGCGCCTCAAAGAGGAGCGCGAGGGGCTCATCTCCCTCGTCGGCCAGCTCGAGGACAAGAAGCGCGCTCGCCTGAAGGACGTGATCCAGGGCGTGGACGAGGGCTACCGCTCGATCTACAAGGAGCTCTCGGCCGGAGGCGAGGGAGAGCTCGAGATGGAGGTCCCGGAGGATCCCCTGAAGGGGGGACTGCTCATCCGCGCACGGCCGGTCGGAAAGAAGGCGGCCCGCCTGGAGCAGCTCTCCGGAGGAGAGAAGTCGCTCGCATCGCTCGCATTCATCTTCGCCCTGCAACGCTATGACCCCTCCCCGCTCTACGTCCTGGATGAGGTGGACATGAGCCTGGACGGGGTGAACGCCGAGAACATCGGTCGGATGCTCCGGCGCAACTCGTCCAAGGCGCAGTTCGTGGTCATCTCGCTCCGTAAGGTGACGCTCAAGTGGGCGGAGCACCTCTTCGGGGTCACCCAGCGGGGAGACGGGATCTCCCACGTGGTCGGGCTCCGGCTGGATGACATTGTGGACGTGGACGAGCGGGAGTTTGCCAAGGTCGCTCCCCATGAAGCGATGGCTCCCCGAGCCCCCGAGGTCGCATGACCGTATCCGAGCAAGAAGCGAAGGAAATCGCCCTCGATACCCCTCCCGTTCCCCGGGAAGCGGCGCAACATGTCCTCGAGTACCTCTCCTGGAACAAGGCGCTCATCGGTGAGGATCTCGCCGCGACCGAGCGGCTCGACCGCTATTTCAACATGGTAAAGGGCCTTCGCGAGGGGGTCCACGTCGTCATCGACGATCCCTACGAGAAGGCGACCGCCCTCCTCTTCGAGCTCGTCCTTTCCGAGGAGTTCAACCCGTGGGCGATCGACCTTGTCCGGTTCACGGAGCTCTACGTCCAGCGGATCCAGGCCACGGGAATGGACTTCCCGGTGGCGGGCCGCTTGCTCTACATGGCTTGGAACATTCTCTTCCTTCAGTCGAAGGTCGTCCTTGAGACCCATCGTGAGCCGGAGACCCCGGTCGACGGGCCCTTGGACGGCTCGCCCGTGGACGAGGGCTTCCTGGCGGACATGACCACCGCCGAGGACATCGATGCGACCTCCTCCATCATCACGGCCGATGCCCCGCCCTTCGAATCGATGGTGCGCCATCTCGAGACCCGTCCGGTGAGCCTGATGGAGCTCGAGCACGCCTTCCGCGAGGCCGAGTCCGAGGCGCGCCGGGCGCTCGAGACGGACCGGGCCCGGGCGAAGCTCCGGGCAGAACAAGGAGCGATCCCCCACTCCGTGCTCGTCCACGGTGAGGAAGTACCCGTGGCCGACCTCCACAGTGTCTGGGCCGTGGTGGAGCACCACGCCGTCGGAGAGGCCTTCCCGTTCGATGAGATACTAAAGGGGGTCGCAAGCCGGGAAAAGGTCGTCTCGCTCTTCCTCTCCGCCCTCTTCCTCGTACGCGGGGGCGCCATCACGCTCCATCAAAAATCGATCGGTGTCGGGTCCATTGAGGTGACCCGGGCGGTCGAGCAGATGGACCCGACCCGGATCCTCATCGGCGAGACCGCGAGCCCGACGGGACCCGGCGTCGCTGGCTGAAGCGCATGGCCGAGGAGACCCCCCATCGGGAGGACCTTCCGCTGAAGGTCGAGGCGATCCTCTTTGCCGCTGGAAAGCCGCTCACCGTTCATGAGATCAGCCGGGCGCTCGGGACCGAGGACTGGAAGGAGGTCCTCACCTCGCTGAAGAAGCTGCATCATGTCTACTCATCGCGGCTCACCTCGCTCGAGGTGGCGCGCGCGGGAGAGGGCTGGATCGTGCAGGTCCGCAAGGCCTACCTGCCCACGGCCCGTACCGTGGCCGCCCCGGAGCTTCCCAAGAAGCTCCTCAAGACGCTCGCCCTCGTCGCCTACCATCAGCCGGTGCTGCAAAGCCGGCTGGTCCGGATGCTCGGGGACACCGTCTACGACGACGTGCCCCGGCTGCGGGACCTCGGCTTCATACGGGCCAGCGAGAAGGCGAACACCCTGGAGCTCACCACCAGCAGCCGGTTCGCCGAATACTTCGGCTTCGAGACGACCGACCGGACGAAGCTCAAGCGGTTGCTCGGAAAGAACCTCGGTCTTCCGGAACCTGCGCCGGAACCGGACGTGCCGGAAGGCGAGACCGAGGGAGGAACGCCGGCGTCCCCCCCCGAAGGATCTACCCCGAAGGAAGAAGGCGCTTGAGCTGCTCGAGCCCGGTACGCAGCTTGTCGAGGGCGGCCCGGTAGTCCCCCTGGTTCTTGAGCGTGACCGCCTCGTCCATCATCGACGTGACCTGCGAAGCGTCCACGTGCTCGGACTCCGCCTGTTCGATCAAGGACACGAGGATGCTCTGGAGGTTGTTGAGCTCCGTCTGCCAGCCCTTACGCTGGTTGAGCTCCGTCTCGACGGCCATGATTGCCTGAGCGGCCGGAATGATCTGCTCCTCGGCGAGCAGCCGCTCCGCCTCGGCGACCTTCGCCTCCAGGCCGGTGACCGACACATTGAGCTGGTCCCGTGCCCGCTGCACCTTCTTGCGGAACTCCTTGAGCTTCTCGGGGACGGCATCCCGGACGAGGCTGTCGAGGAGGGTGGTGCCCTGGTGGACCCGGGAGAGCGCATCCGCGAGGTTCCCCTCCTGGACGGCGCTCTTCGCCTCGGAGATCTTCTCGATGATCGGTGTGAAATCCAGCCCCAAGCGCTCGCAGAGCATGCCGAGCTCGGCAAGACGATCGGACTCCGTGTCGACGTACCCGGAGAAGAAGCGGCCGACCTCGGTGTCGAGCGACTTCCAGGTCTCCGCAACGGCCAGCAGATGGTTCTCCCGCAGGTTGTCCATCACCACGTCGGCCAGGATCTGAAGTTCCTTGGCCTTCTCGGGCTGGTAGGTGCTGGGGATGCGGTCCAACCGTTCGTGCTGAACGTGGAGGAAGGAAACGGTCGAATGGGTCACCTCCCGGTAGGCCCGGTCGATGGCCACGGCCATCTCGGAAAAGTCTTCTCGGGTCTTCGCCTCATGGGCGGCGTCGAGGGCGCTCTTCAGTTGTGCATGGGCCGGCTCTCCGGCCGGGAGAAGGTCGATGAACCCGGAGGCCTCATTGACCATACGCGAGAACTCGTCGCTCACCGTCTTGCGCATCTCCTCCCAGGCTCGCTTGGCGATCGCCTCGGCCTCGACATACTCCCCGCGGGCGATGGCGCCCCGCGCCTCGGCGATCGCGGACCGTTCCACCTCGACCCCGAGCCCCAGGGCAGTCTCGGCGATGGCCTCGATCCGCCGCAGGATAGTGTCGGCCCGTCCTTGAAGCTTGGAAGCCTGTTGAAGGTGATCGCTCACCCGGAGAACCATCTCGAGGACCTCGGCATACATGCCTTCCTCGAAGGCACGTCGCACGTCGGCGATCTCCTGCGGGAGGGTAGGGGCGATGAGCCCGGCCTTGACGGCCTCCGTGACCTTGGCCTCGAGGATCCCGAGGGAATTCTGCGCGATGGAATGCTGGAGCTCGATGCGCTCGAGCTCGCTCTCCGCCTTTCCGATGAGCTGGAGGATGTCGGCCGTGTTGCCGGAAGCGATCTTGTTCCGGGCCTGGACGATGTAGTTCTCCGCCGTCATCGTGAGGGTACCTTCCATCTTGGCCCGCGTGATGACGTTCTGTAGGTTGCTGAGCAAGCGGTTGAGGTGGTCCTTGACGAGCCCCAGGGCGGCGGTGTGCACCTCCTGGGCGATGTCCAGGGCCGCGGCGAACTGCGTGGCGGCGATCTTCGAGGACACTTCCTCGAGCCGGGCCTGGTAGGGGATCACGTCCAGATTCATCATCTCGGCCTGGGAAACGAGCTCCTTGGCACCGGAAAGCGCCCGCTGGGCCGCTTCCTGCAAGGCACGGTTCTGGGAGAAATCCCGCCGCACCTCGGCAATGATCTTGGCCACGCCGACCGGCGCTAAGGGAGAGCGGAGCTTGTCGCTCGCCTCGTTGACCAGACCCTCTGCGGCCCGGATGTCGATCCCCTGGTCGTTCGCGATCTTGAGCTCGGACTGGAGCGCCTGCAGGTTATCCTGGAGGACCGGCCGCACCTTGTCGAGCACGCGTTCGGTCAACTCTTCGACCAGCAGTTTCACCTTGGAGGGGTTGTCCCCGGTCAGTTGGTCCGTCAGCGAACCGACCCGCTCCTCCCACTCGACCGTCGGAATCCCGAGGGTCGAGACCCCCTCGAGGACACCCCGCAGCGTGTCGAGCAGGAGACGTCCATCGGTCCGGATGACGAGGGAATCCATGGAGGCCTGGATGTTGGCGAGCTGGTTCTCGGCCTCGTCAAAGGAAAGTTTCTGGTAGGCTTCCCGCACGCCGGCGATCCGGGCCGTCACGGCCCGGAGCTCATCCACGGGTGAGCCCTTCTTCCGGAGTGCAGTGATCTGGGCGACGATCTGGCCGATGCGCTCCACGATCTTCTGCGAGCGCTGCTGGAGAGCGATGGCCTGTTCCTTGGCCTGGACCGCCGTGCGGTACGATTCGAGGTACTTTCCGGCCTGGAAGGCATCCCGTGCCCGGTTCTGGAGGTCGCGGAGATCCGGTGGCTCGCTCGTCATCTTGGAGATCTCCACGATCGATAGCTTCGCGCTCGACAAGGCATCCTCGGCGCGGGACATCGACAATTGGGTGATGCGACCGGAGAGTTCCTGCGAGGAGCGGAGGGCGCGCAGGAGATTCCCCGTATCCATGATCTGACGCACGATACCGACCTCGCCTTGGAGCTCAGTGGTGTCCTGCTCCATGGAACGCAGGTTCTCGAGCCCGACCCCGAGGTCCTCGATCGACCGGCCGACCTCGGAACCCAGCACCAGGGCGGACTCCTGCTCGGCCTTGACGAGGGATTCCATCGATGCGATGTACTGCTCGACGTTCTCAGGCTGGGTCTTGATCTCGGCGATGAGAGCGGAGGACTTCTTGCGCGCGTCCTCATTGGTGAGGGCGTCCATGTCCGAGTTCAGCGTCTCGACCTTCTTCTGGAGACCCTCGCGGACCAACGACTGAAGCTTGACGTTGATGTCACTGACCATCTCGATGACACCCGGGATGTTGCCGGAAGAGAGGAGGAGTTTGAGGTCCTCGACCCGAGATTTCACCTCGTCCGTGACGGAGAACCCTATCCGTTCCATCATCTCGAGACATCGCTCGATCTGACCGATCTGTCCCCGGAAGAAGTGGGAACTTTGGCGACCGAGCGTCTTCGCTCCGTCGCGCAGGATGACCTTGACGTTGGCGAAGTCGCCCTTGGCGCTCGCCGCCTCGGCTTTCGTGGTGTACTCCTGGAGGTCGACGACCGATAGCCCCGCTACCTCCAGCTTGAAGAGCAATCCCCGGAACTCCTCGATCTCACTGCGGGCGATCTCCACGTCCTCGAGCAGGTTCTTCGCCCGCTCAAGCGCCTCCGAAGAGGAGTCCAGCGCCCGGGCGTACTCCTTCGCATTGAGGAGGGCCCGGGTATGGTTCATCCCGTCCACGATCCCGTCGATGGGCCGTCCCATCCCCCGCGCACTCTCGAGGTAGGGCCGGATCTCCTCGACCTGCCCGAAGATGACGCGCAATATCGGCCCCTCCACCATCTCTCCCAGCTTCGAGATGCGGCTCACGCACTCCCCGGGGGGAAGGTTGCCAAGGCTGCCGGAAAGGTCGTCCAGTTCGCGGGAGACCTCGGAGACATCCGTGCCCCCTTCCCGCATCTTCTCGACGACGTCCCGTAGCTTCTGGACCCGCCCGGAGAATTTGGGGCGAAGGGACTCCCGGACATGGCCCAGGGTCTCCTCGATCCGATTGCCCCGACCATCGATCTCGGAGAAACGCACTTCGGTGACGCCTTTGAGGAGGTCCGCGGCCCCGGGGGCATCGACGCCCTCTTCCTTGGCGATCTTGAGGGCCTGTCCCAAATCTTGGGCGAGGTGATCGAGCCGTTCCGTCGCTTTGGGCACCAACGTGCGGTACTTGGACTCGATGCACTCCGAGGCCCGGGGAAGTTCGCTCTGATCGATGAGAGCCACGCACTCGGAGAGCGCCGCGAGGGCGGGCGCCACATCGGGTTCGGGGAGCGCCCATTTGAGCACCGTGGTGACCCGCTCCTTCAGCATGGAACCGGCCTTCTCCTCGACCCCGCTCAAGGTCGTTTCGAGTGAGGAGGTCTCGCGGAAGGACTCTTCGTAGGAACCCTGGCCCACCAGTCCCCGGACCTTGTCGAGGCTCTCTCCGAGCCCCATGCTGTCGGGGATGCCGACGGAAAGGAGCGTTTCCCGCCGTTGCGTGAGCTTCGTGACCCGGTCTTCGAGGTTCTGCTTCAGGGTGAGGGAGAGCTCGCCCGACAGGGCGACCGCCAAGCGGTCCGCTTCCGACCAGGTGGGAGGGGTCGCCAGCTTCTCGATCTCGGCTCGCTTCTCCCCGATCCCATCGACCTGGAGCCCCAATTCCTTGAGGAGGCCCATGAGGCTGTCCAGCTTGACGCGGTCGGCCTCGAATGCGCTCTTCTGCCGGCGCATCTCCTCGGCCCGCTGCACCAGACTGCGCTGGCGCAGAAACTCACTACCGCCTAGCCCCCCCATTGTTGTTATTTGTCAAATGCCAGAGACATATTCAAGCTCTGGCACTCGAGAGCTAATCGACCTGAATCTGGCGCTTTCCCATGGTGGAGATGTACGGCACTTCCTGCCCGGGACGCACCTTTTCTCGCTGGGATTCGCCAACTTGCATGGAGAACGTCTCGTAGGTCTCCATGTCCATGAGCTGCACTTCGCCTTCCGAGAGAGAGAGCACTTGAGCGGTCCGCTTGTTGATGATCGGGACCTGCACCTTGTGCTTCACGGGGTAAACGACCGAGCGCTTCGCGCCGTCGAAGATGCCCACTACGTCGATACGGGCCTTCGCTTCACCGTGCTTCCCGGGTTTGGAGGTTTGAATGGAAAGGATCTTGCAAGGCTCGTTGTCGACCATCACGTACCGTCCTTCCTTGAGTTCCCTAACCTCTGCCTGCGTCCACGCCATTCTAGTGCACCTCGCGGGTGGGCAAGTGCAGGGAGATAAAAAGGCAACTGACGATGCGCCGCCGAAAGTGGACGCCGGTCTAGCCGCGGTCGGACGGGAAAACTCGGTCGAATCGCGCGTTGGGTTCGGGTCGATGGTGCGATGTTATATATTTGCTTAACATTTGTATAACACCCATGGAACCACGGACCCTTGTCGGCGTGCGGCTCAAGGAAGGAGACCTTGCCGTGCTCGACCGCCTCGTCCGCGACTGGCATCTTGAGACCCGCTCGGACGTACTACGCGAGTTGATCCGCCTGGCACCGCGATTCATGCCCACCGGCGAAAGGCCCCCGGAGGTTGCGGTGAACGTGCGGACCTCGCTCCAGCGAATGGTCTCGAACGGTTGGGTACCGGATGAGACGACCGGGCTCAACCTCGCGGCCTTCCGCGGCTTTGCGGCGCTCGAGCAGGACTTCCGCCTGATCGCCGAAGCGGGCCAGGCGCCCGCCGAGATGCTCCGGAGGGAGCGCGATGCCCGGCGCCAGGCGAACGCCACAGGAGCGCGGATCCTTGGGGAAAAGGAGTGAACATGTACCGAGAAGGGAAGGAACGCCATGAGTTGCCACCCATGAACGCCCTCGCGAAGTCGGAGATGTTGGTCTGCCGCCAATGCAATCTCGAGGCGGAGCACAACAATGTTCTTCGGCTGAGCTATTGCCCGGTACATGGGCTCGCTAGCCCCCTGGACTCGAAGGCCACCTTGGCCCTGATCTCGGCGAGGACCCGGGTCAACGCGTTCAGCTTCCACAGCAGCAAGGCCGGCTGGTAAGCACGGCGGAGCGGGCACCACCTTTCCGAGGGGGGCCCGCCCCCGGTAACCCCCACGCGCCTACCTTGGATCTCGTGCCCTCAGGGGCACGGGTCCCAACACCTTTATCCAACCTTGGAACCCCGAGCGGTTCGTCCAATGAGGCTTCGAAGGGTGGTTCTCGACCGTCGATCCGCAAGGGCGATCCGTTTCCCCCGCACTGCTCGGACTCCCCCCGGGGAATCCTTCGTCTCCCTGGTCGTTCTTCGAGGAGGGAGGTCCGTCCCTCCCGCTCAACTCTCCCTCGTTGCGAGCCTCGTTTCCACAGTCAGGCCTATATACCGTCACGGCTAAGGGGGGTCGGAAGGCAAACTAGCCATGGCGGAAAAACCACACATGAACCTGGTCTTCATTGGCCACGTCGATCACGGAAAGTCCACGACGGTTGGACGGATTCTCCTGGATGCCGGAATCATTCGGCAAGAGGAGGTCGACAAGTACCGTGCTGAAGCCGAAGCGAAGGGCAAGGCCACATTCGAGTTCGCATGGGTCATGGATGACCTCAAGGAGGAACGCGAGCGAGGGGTCACGATCGATATCGCCCACCGCCGGTTCGACACGCAGAAGTATTACTTCACCATCATCGATGCTCCGGGTCACCGGGACTTCGTGAAGAACATGATCACGGGGACGAGCCAGGCCGACGCCGCCGTGCTCGTGTGCTCCGCAGCGGAGGGAGTTCAGGAACAGACGCGGGAACACATCTTCCTGTCCCGGACGCTCGGTATCCGCCAGATGATCGTGGCCATCAACAAGATGGACCGACAGGAAGTTGCCTACTCCGAAGCCAAGTTCAACCAGGTGAAGGAAGACGTGACGAAGCTCCTCAAGGGCGTCGGGTTCAAGATCCCCGAAGAGGTCACCTTCATCCCCATCTCGGCCTTCAAGGACGACAACATCAACAAGAGCTCCCCGAACATGCCCTGGTACAAGGGGCCCTACATGATGCAGGCCTTGGATGCGCTCAAGGTGCCCGACAAGAAGGGCATCGAGGCGAAGGGGCTGCGGCTCCCCATTCAGGACGTCTACACCATCACGGGGATCGGTACCGTGCCCGTGGGCCGGATCGAGACCGGTGTGATGAAGATCGGCGATAAGGTCGTATTCATGCCCTCCGGAAAGGCGGGAGAAGTGAAGAGCATCGAGATGCACCACGAACAGATGCAGTCGGCCGGACCCGGGGACAACGTCGGGTTCAACGTCCGTGGCATCGACAAGAACGATGTGAAGCGTGGAGAGGTCGTCGGACCGGCCGCGAACCCACCGACCGTCGTCGAGAGCTTCACGGCGCGTATCCAGGTGCTCAACCACCCCTCCGTCATCACCGAAGGGTACACCCCGATCTTCCACATCAACACGGCGCACGTGGCCTGCACCTTCGTCGAGATCCAGCAAAAGCTGAACCCGAAGACCGGTGCACCCGCGGAGACCCGCACCCCGGACAAGCTCATCACCCTCCAGACGGGAGATGCGGCCGTGGTGAAGATCACCCCCACGCGCCCGGTCGTTATCGAGAAGTACGAAGATTTCCCCCAGATGGGCCGATTCGCCGTGCGGGACATGGGTCAGACCGTGGCCGCCGGGATCGTCATCGGGGTCCAGAAGCGTGGAAGTTAGATGGCCCAGCAGAAAGCTCGTATTTCCCTAAGCGGCACGAACCCGAAGCGGATCGACTTCGTCTGCACCCAGATCAAGGAGATCTCCAACAAGGCCGGGATCGAGATCTCGGGTCCGATGCCCCTTCCCACCAAGCGGATGAAGGTGCATGTCCGCAAGGGTCCGGATGGCGGTGGCTCGAGCACGATCGACCACTGGGAGATGCGGGTACACAAGCGGCTGATCGACATCGACGCCGACGAGCGGGCGCTCCGGCAGATCATGCGTATCCAGGTCCCGGACGGCGTCAACATCGAGATCGTCCTCAAGACGTAGGTCCCTCCCATGTTTGCCCCCCCCGGGCGACTCTGGCTTTCGGTCTTCCTGGGAGGGGTCGTACTTTCCCTGGTCGGATACTGGGGTTGGCACTCCATTTGGTTCCTCGCACTGGCGATCCCGATCGCTGGTTTCCTCGTACTCTTGATCTTCTTTTTCCGGGACCCTGAGCGCCCGGTCGGCCCCGCCATCGTCGCGGCGGCCGACGGACGAGTGATGGTCGTCAAGGAAGAGGGAAAGAACGTCCGGATCGGGACCTTCATGAACGTGTCGAACGTGCACGTCAACCGCTCCCCGGTGCCCGGATTCCTGGTCCGTGTCGACACCCGGGAGGGCCCGAGGGTGCCGGCGTATTCTCCCGAGGCATCCGGGAATGCCCAGAAGCGGTATCTTTTCGGGACCCCGTTCGGTCTGGTCGAGGTCGTGCAGATCACCGGCCTCGTGGCCCGCCGGTGCGTGGCGTATTCCCGGGCCGGGACCCCGGTGCGGAAAGGACAGCGCTTCGGCATGGTCCTGTTCGGTTCTCGCGTCGACGTGGTACTACCGCGGGACCAGGTCCAGGTGGTGGTCCAGATCGGGACCCGGGTCCGAGCGGGGACGACCACGATCGCGGAGCTACGTTCGTGAACCGAGCACGGTTTTGGCGGGTGTTCGCGAACACCGCGACCCTCCTCAATGCGCTCTCGGGGATCTGGGCGATCATCTACATCATCTGGGGAAACAAGCTTTTCGCGCTGGCGCTCATGTACACGGCCGTCGGTTGGGATGGGCTCGATGGGTACGCCTCCCGGAGAGCAGGGGATGGGGATTCGGTCTTCGGGCGGGTCGCAGATTCGGTGGCCGATAGCATCACGTTCTGTCTCGCCCCGGGCGCCCTTGTTGCTTTGGACCTCTATCCCGTTTCGACCTGGGCACCGTATTCCCTCTTCTCGCTCCTGCTCGGCATCCTGGTCGCCGCCATTGGGATCGCCCGGCTGGTGTGGTACACCCTTTCTGCCCACGCCCTCCCCCACTTCCACGGAGCGTCCACTCCGCAGAACGCGATGGCCGTGATGCTCCTCGTGCTCCTCTTGGACGTTCCGGGATATCTCGGCACCTTAGCCCTACCCTTCCTCGTGGCCGTGCTCATCTTCGCCCCGCTCATGGTCCTCCCCATCCCGTATCCCAAGATGCGTGACCGGGTCGCCGCCCGTCTGTTCCTCTACCCGCTGATGACGACGGGAGCGCTAGCGATCGCGATCCCCAACCTCCGTTTCGGGGAAGGGACATTCCCGTATTTTGCCGGATACGCCTTCGCGCTCGCGGGCCTTGTGGTCTTGGTGGCCTTTTATGTAGCGGGTCCTTTCGTGGTGCAGCATGGCGTCCCGAAGGAGACCACCGAATCCGATCCGGCCCCGGCCCGATAGGCTCACCGAAGACCGGGAACAGGCGCTGTTCGAGGCCGGCATCAAGCTGGGCGGGATATTCCATCAGTTCATCGGGGTGCCCGTCTCCCGGAAGACGGCCCCTACCCTCGAACGGGCGATCGAAGCGGCTGTGGGGCTTCAGCCCTATATCACCTCCGTGAAAGTCCGCATCCGCCCCCCGGAATCCCACTCGCCGGGAAGGTTCGCCTACCACTACCTCATGGCCGACATGCTCGAAGCCGAGATCAAGGTGGAAGTGGGTGGGGCGCAGGTAGAAGCGCGGTTATCCTTCCGCAAGGACCTCCAATATCCCCTGATGAAGGTAGAGCGAATTCGTTCACGCTGAGCGCGAACGGGTGCGCACGACTTCAAAGACGGCGGAGAAATCCTCTTCGCCCCGACCCTGGGCCACCCCTTCCCGCATCAGTCTCCTTGCCGCGCTAGCGAGGGTGACCTTTCGCCGGGCGCCGCGTGCCGTCGCCTCGACCAGCCGAAGGTCCTTGAGCGCCAGCCGGAGCAGGAACCGGGGAGTGTAGTCGCCCGAGATCATGAGATCCTTCTTGTTGATCAGCATCTGAGAGCGTCCGCCCCCCTTTAACAAGATGTCCACGCTGGTGCGTAACGGGAGACCGAGCCCCTCCGCGAGGCTCAGGGCCTCGGCATCCATGGCCACGGTGCTGATGGTGAGGAAATTGTTCACGAGCTTCATGGCGGACCCCTGACCGACCGGCCCGAGACGGAGGATCTCGCGGGACATGAGTGAGAGATACTTCTTCGCCTTGGCCAGATCCGACGAGCCGGCCCCCACGTAGAACATCACCTCTCCCCGGGCCGCCGCATCGATGCTGCCTCCGATCGGGGAATCTACATACCCGATCCCCTTCGAATGGACCGAACGGGCGAGGTGGCGGGCCTCTACCGGTGAAATCGTGCTCAGGTTGACGATCACGCTTCCTCGGCGCATGGCTCGCGAGAGGCCGCGGCGACCGGTCATCACCGCCCGGCAGGCCGGATAGTCGGATACGCAAACGAAGACGACACCGGAGTCTGCCTGACGTGCCACTTCTTCGGGGGAGGCCGCCAGGGCGGCCCCCGCTCGCACGAGAGTAGAGCCCTTCGCGGGCTTGCGATTGTAGACAACGAGGGGGAGGCCTTTCGACTGCAACACGGTGGCCAGAGGGGCACCGATCATCCCGAGTCCTACGAACCCAACTCTGCGCTCCGCCATGCCAAAGGCATACCCGTCCGGTAGATGAGACTTTGAGTGGTCCGTTCGGGTCAGGGACGCTGGGACATGGGGAGGTACTTCCTCGGTTCCGCCCCCGTGTAGCGGGCGAGGGGGCTGACCAGCTTGCGCTGGGCGTACTCCTCCCGGATGTGGGCGACCCAACCCGGCATCCGGGCGAGGGCAAAGATCGGGGTGAACAGTTCAGGGGGGATCTCCAGCAGTTGGAAAACACAGCTCGAGTAGAGATCGAGGTTCACGGGGAGCGGCTTTCGTTTCCGGACGGCGGCTTCCAGCGCCTCGAGGGTGGCGAACGGTTCGGTCCGGCCCAGACTCTTTGACAGGTCCCGGGAGATCTCACGCAACACCGTCGCGCGGGGGTCTTCCTGCCGGTACACCCGGTGGCCAAAACCCGTGATACGCTCTCCCGCGCTGAACTTGCGTTCCACGTACGCTTCGGCGTTCCCGGCGGAGCCGATCTCCTGGACCTGGCGGGCCACGGCGACGCTCGCCCCGCCATGGAGCGGCCCCTTGAGGGTGCTCAACCCGGCGACCACGGCGCTCACCATGTCGGCTCCGGTGCTGGCGGCGACTCGGGCGGCGAAGGTGCTCGTGTTGAGCTCGTTGTCGGCGTGAAGCAGCATCGTCTGGTCGAGCGCTCGTTCTTCGTCGGGGGTGGGGGCGCTCCCTCGCAGAAGATAGAGGAAGTTCGCTGCGGGGCCGAGGTCCGCCCTCGGCTCCGGGACCGGTTGACCCCCCCGGGCTCGACAGAAACTGGCGACGATGGTGGCACTCTCAGAGAGGAGCCGGCCCGCCAGGCCCTGGACGTCCCAGGGAAAGATGGCCGGTCGGGTCCCGGGATCCTCCGGGACGGAGAGCATGGTGATGAGCGCATCGACGGGGGTCATCTTCTTCGGGAGATGCTCGAGCAATTCGAGACGAGGAGCCGGGATGCTTCGGGCGCGCCGGAGACGGAGGGTGAATTCCTCGAGCTCCCGAGGGTTCGGGAGGCGACTTTCCAAGATGAGGTATGTCACTTCCTCGTACGAGGATTCGTGGGCCAGTTCCTGGACGTCGTATCCCCGGTAGAGGAGGGAATCCGGGTCCCCATCGATCCGAGAGACCGCCGTAGTGGTGACCACGACGCTTTCCAATCCCGCGGGAACCTCGATGCGGCCCATGTGGAAAGGCAATGGTGCCGGCTATTTATCAGGACATCAACCCCCGGAGAACTGCCCCGGCAGGGGTAGGTCGTGGTCTCGACTCGTTCCACGGCAGCGAAAATCGGGATTACAGGACCTTCAGATTCCGCTTGCGGAGGTCATCGATCCGCTGCCGGAGCGCCCGGGATATCGCCTCGACCGAAGGGTTGGTGTATTCGGAGATGCGCCCGGAGTCCCCGAGCTCGCTCAACGTAGGGTCGACGGGGAGCTTGCCGAGCACGGGCACGTCGTGATTGTTCACGATGGCCTCAGAATGGCTCTTCCCGTAGGGATTGAACGTCTCGCCGCAGTGGGGACAGCGAACCTCCCCCATGTTCTCGACGAGCCCGAGTAACGGGACATGGAGCTCTTCGGCCATCACGATGGCCTTGCGGACGATGAGCGTGCTCAACTCCTGGGGGGTCGTGACAAAGACCATCCCATCGATCGGGATCGTCTGGAACACGGTCAGGGGAACGTCGGAGGTTCCCGGGGGCATGTCGAGCAAGAGGTAATCGAGGGGGCCCCAGTTGACCTGACCAAAGAACTGGGTGATCAGACGGGTCACCATCGGTCCTCGCCAGATCACCGGAGTTTCCTCGCTCTCTACGAGGAACTGACTGGAGACGAGTCGGATCCCGTCCGCGGTGATCACCGGCTCGATCCCGTGGCCCTGGTCCTTGAGGGGACCCTTTTGGCCAAAGAGGAGGGGAAGGGACGGGCCCGTGATGTCCGCGTCCAGTATGCCGACCGAGTGACCTTCTCGGGCGAGTTGTGCGGCGAGGAGCGAAGTGACCGACGACTTTCCGACCCCCCCCTTGCCGCTACCGACCGCGATGATCTGGTGCAGGTCCCCCTTCGGCAGACGGGCCAGAACTCCTCCGCGGGCCGCACTCATCTTGACACCTGGACGGTGGGACGGGACGCAGGTATAAATGCTCCCGCGCTCCCCTGCCACGACGTGATGACGGCTTCTGCGGATTCCTTGCAGAGCATCTTCGCCCCCCGGTCCGTGGCCATCATCGGAGCATCCCGTCGGAACGGGACCGTGGGGCACACCCTCTTCCGGAACCTCGTGGCGGCCGAATTCAGTGGCGTGGTCTATCCCGTGAACCCCCATTGGACCAGTGTAGGGGGCGTTCGGGCGTACCCGTCGGTCTCCAAACTTCCGGAGACTCCGGACCTCGCGGTCATCATGGTGCCGGCCGTGGACGTTCCGCCCATGCTGGAAGAACTGGGGTCGAAAGGTGTCCCCAGTGCCATCGTCATCTCCGCGGGATTCCGCGAGATCGGTGGAGAGGGAGCGGTCCGGGAAGAGTCGCTCGTGCGCACGGCGAAAAAGCACGGGATCCGGCTCATCGGACCGAACTGCTTCGGAGTGATCAACACGGACCCGGAGGTCCGGCTCAACGCCACCTTCTCCGAGATGCTTCCTCCGAGGGGGAACATGGCGTTCATCTCCCAGAGCGGAGCGCTCGGCCAAGGGATCCTGCTCTATGCCCGGCGTCAGGGCATCGGATTCACGAAGTTCGTCTCGGTCGGTAACCGTGCGGGGGTCAATGAGTGTGACATCCTTTCCGACCTCGCGACCGATGAGGCCACCCGGGTGATCTTGCTCTACCTCGAGTCGCTCGCGGATGGACGGCGGTTCCTCCGGGAGGTACGAGACGTGGCACGTAGGAAGCCGGTCATCATCATCAAGTCGGGACGAACGGCCCTCGGCGCCGAGGCAAGCCAGAGCCACACCGGGGGCCTCGCCCACGCGCTCTCCGACACCCTTTATGACGCGGTGTTCGACGAGGTGGGGGTACTGCGAGCCGACAGCATCGCGGACCTCTTCCGGATGGCTCGTGCGTTCTCGTCCTGTGGAGTACCCACCGGACCGCGACTTGCCATCCTGACGAATTCCGGAGGACCGGGGATCCTCGCGGCGGATGTCGCGGTACGGGGTGGCCTCACGCTTCCCCGGCTCCCGGAGGAAGCGCAGGCCCAGGTGCTCAAGGTCGCGTCCTCCAACTCATCGGCCCGCAACCCGGTCGACCTCACCGCGGATGCCACCCCGGAAGCGTACCGCAATGCCCTCCGGGTACTGAATGCGGACCCCGAGATGGATTCGGTCCTCGTGATCGGAACCCCCACCGGTCAGACCACCGGCAAGGAGATCGCTCGGACCATCCTCGAAGAGCGCTCCGGAAGCCGTCCCCTGGTCACCTGCCTTTTCGGGGTCAACGATCTTTCCGAAGAAGTGGCGCTCCTCGAAAAACAAGGGGTCCCCAACTTTACCTTCCCTGAAGAGGGGGCCCAGGCACTGTGCGACCTGGCCCGCTACTCCGCTCTGCGGTCTCGGACCACCTCAGAGCCCTCGCAGATCACGGTGGAGCGCTCCAAGGTGGCGGAGCAGCTGGCCCGGTACAAGGCCGAAGGAGCACTTGCCCTCCCCGACCACCAGGCGAGGGAGCTGCTCAAATCCTACGGCATCGCCTTCCCGAAGAACCGGTTCATCCGGGACCCCGGGTCGGCCCTGGATGCCGCGAAGGAAGTGGGCTACCCCCTGGTGTTGAAGGTCGTTTCTCCCGACATCCTCCACAAGAGCGAGGTCGGAGGGGTCGAACTTCACATCACATCGGACCAAGAGCTGTTGCGGGCCATCGAGCGGATGCGGACGGGCGTGCATGAGAGTGCCCCCAAAGCTCGGATCGAGGGGTACTCGATCGAGCCCCTGTTCGAGGGGGGGCTCGAGATGATCTTGGGCGGACGGCAAGACCCGGACTTCGGGCCGGTGATCCTCTTCGGGATGGGAGGAGTGTATGCGGAGGCGATGAAGGACGCTTCGTTCCGTCCGGCGCCGTTGTCGGTCGAATCGACGGAGCGGCTCATCGAGTCGGTGCGGACCTCCGCGCTCTTGCACGGGTATCGGGGTCAAACGCCTCGGGACTCCGCGGCGTTGAAGGATTGTCTCCATCGCGTCTCCCAAATGATGGTCGACCACCCCTCGATCCGAGAACTCGACATCAACCCTTTGCTCGTGCTCGAGACGGGAAAGGGGGTCGTCGCGGTGGATTGCCGCATCGTTCTCGGCTGAGCGCGCGACGGATCGGAATCCCGGGCCGGACCCGCCGCTTCGGAAGCGCGGAAAGTGGCGAATTCCTTATACGTACTATCGGTCCTCCGTAGGGCATGACGTCATTCCCGGATCTTGGCATCCGAGTGGGAGGAGCCGCCGGAGACGGAATCGCAACCCTGGGCGAGAGTTTCGCCCGGCTTTTCACCCGTAATGGTTACCATGCCTATGGCCATACGGCGTACCAGTCGGTCATCCGGGGGGGTCACGTATGGTTCCACGCCCGAGGCTCTGCCGAACGTGCGTGGTCGCTGGGGGACGGGATCGATATCCTCTACGCGTACAACGAGCAGACGGCAGAGATCCACGCCCCGTTCCTGCGGAAGGGAGGCGTGCTAGTTCACGACCCGGAGAAGTTCAAGTTCCCCGCCGACCGGATGCCCGCGGGCACCCGGCTCGTCCCCGTACCTGCGCTCGAGATGAGCCGCAAGTACGCGAGCGACCCGATCCTTTCCGGCTCCGCCGGAATGGGAGCGATCACCTTCCTTGCCGGGTTCCCCTTTGAGACCTTGGTCGGGATCCTCAAGGACAACTTCGGCACGAAGAAGCAGGAGATCCTCGACCAGAACCTCGGGACCGCCGAGGCCGGTTACAAGTACGTGAAGGAGCGAGAGCGGCCGGTCGAACGTGCCTTCTCGCCGAACCGGGGAGCCGAGAAGTTGCTCATCACCGGGAACCAAGCGATCGCCATGGGTGCCGCCGCCGCAGGTTGCCAGTTCTTGGCGCAGTATCCAATGACCCCGGCCAGCACGGTCATGCATTGGATGGCGGACCACGCAAGCTCCCTGGGGATCGTCGTCAAACAAGCGGAGGACGAGCTCGCCGCCATCAACATGGCGATCGGGGCCTCCCATGCGGGGGTACGGGCGATGACCGCCACGAGCGGAGGCGGCTTTTCCCTGATGGTCGAGGCCTTGGGAATGGCGGGTATGACGGAGACTCCCTTGGTCGTGGTGAACTCTCAGCGGACGGGCCCCTCGACGGGGCTTCCTACCAAGACCGAGCAGGGCGACCTTGACCTCATGCTCGGAGCGGGGCAGGGAGATTTCCCGCGGGCGATCCTCGCCCCGGGGGATGTCTCCGAAGCCTATCATTCCACGATGGAAGCCTTCCGACTCGCCGAGGACTGGCAGACCCCGGTGCTCCTGGCAAGCGATTTCGGGCTCTCGGAGAACTTCCAGTCGGCCGACCGGTCCGACTTCCCGATGGACTTCGTTCCACCCCATCTCTACGCGCAGGCTCCCCCCACGACCCCCGGAGGGTTCCGGCGATACATGCACACTCCCTCCGGGGTCTCTCCCCGCGCGTTCCCCGGGCAAAAGGGGTTCAACTTTGTGGCCGGGAGCGACGAGCATGACGAGTTCGGGCACCTCATCTCCGATGTCAAGGTCGGCGTCCCCCCCGCCATCGAAGAACGTCGTCATATGATGGAAAAGCGGATGCGGAAGCTGGATGGCATGCGCAACGCCATGAAGGCGCCCGATCTGGAAGGTCCCGCGAATGCCCAGTTGACGATCGTGGCGTGGGGATCCACGGCGGGAGCTGTCCGCGATGCACTACGGGAACTCAATTCGGACGGTAGCAAGGTGAATTTCCTCCACATCAGCCGGGTCTATCCGGTGAAGTCCATCGAGGTGGCGAAGGCCCTCGTGCACACCCCGAAGACCTTGCTCGTGGAAGCCAACTACACGGCAAAACTCGGGGGTCTGATCCGGAAGGAAACGGGGATCGACCTTCCGAACCGGTTGCTGAAGTACGATGGAGAGCCATTCCACCCCGCTGAGATCGTCGAGCGGGCGCGTGGGGTCCTTGCGGCAGGGGGGCACTAGGATGACGACCACTCAGACGGCGATGGAAGGCGTTGCGGGAAAGGCATTGCCCGTAGTGGTCGGCAAGTCCGACACCAAGCCCACGTGGTGCCCTGGCTGTGGGGATTACGGTGTGGTCGCTGCCGTCGAGCGTGCACTCAAGACCCTCGCCATCCCGTCCCATGAGGTCTTCATCGTGAGCGGCATCGGCTGTTCCTCCAACCTTCCCCACTTCTTGTCGAGCTACGGTTTTCACTCGATCCATGGTCGAGCCCTACCGGTCGCTTCCGGGGCCAAGCTCGCGAACCATGCCCTGACCGTCATCGCCACGGGGGGGGATGGGGACGGCTACGGGATCGGAGGAGGGCACTTCATCCATTCGATGCGCCGGAACCTCGACATCACGTATATCGTGATGAACAACGAGATCTATGGACTGACCACGGGCCAGGCCTCCCCTACGAGCGAGATGGGCCACAAGACGAAGAGCACTCCACTCGGCGTCATCGAGCGCCCCATCAATCCGATCGCGCTCGCCCTCGCGGCCGGCGCCACCTACGTCTCGCGGGGATTCTCCGGGGATGTGAAACACCTCGGCGACCTCATTGCGAACGGGATCAAGCACCGGGGATTCTCGCTGGTCGATGTCCTATCGCCCTGCGTCACCTACAACAAGATCAACACCTTTGACTACTTCCGGCAGCGTCTCTACAAGCTGGAAGGCTCGGCGCACGACCCCTCGAACCTTGTTTCCGCCTTTGAGAAGGCCCAGGAGTGGGGACCGAAGATCCCCATCGGTCTCTTCTATCAGACGGACCGGCCGACCTACGAGGAGCTCGAGCCGGCACTCCGGAACGGCCCGTTGGTACAGCAGCCCGGGGGTCTCCGCGGCAAGGAGCACCTACTCGACGAGTTTGTCTGAAGAGCCGGAACCCGGCTCGGCAACCGACGGCTTGCGCTTACGGGAAGGAGGAGTCTCGGGGTGCGCGCGCGCTTCCCGAACGTGGTCCACCAAGAGCAGGAACACCCCCGCCGCCAGCAGGAAGAAGACATAGACGGCGATCACATTGGCGAGGTTCGTGTCCCCGGCGGCGTCGATGACGGCATCGATGACCAGCAGGATGAGGGCGGCGGCGACAGGGTAGCGAGAATCGAGCCGGACCCATTCGGAATAGACCATGTAGGCGAGGAGCACTGCGAGGAAACCGTATACCGGGTCGAAGGTCACAAGGTTTAAGGGAGGATGGGACTCGCTAAAAAGTTGACTGCTGGCGTAGCCAAGTCCGGCCAACGGCAACGGACTCAAGATCCGTTCTCGCAGGAGTTCCCAGGTTCAAATCCTGGCGCCAGCATCCCAC
>JAKAOF010000013.1:35185-37825 GCA_021823345.1 Thermoplasmata archaeon | reverse complement strand
GATCACTTGAGCTGCGTCTGGACCATGTCGGGGACCTTCGACACGGAAGTCGTCTCGTGCGCCCGAAGATCAGGGCTCGGAGTGGCCGGGGCCTCGATCGTGCTCAGACCATCTCGCTTGACCACATGCACCGTCTGATGTGCCACCCCCGCAAGATTCCGCTCGTGGCTCACGAGGATCACTTGTCGGGTCTTGAGGTCCCGGAGAAGTTCGGCGAGCTTGGCCACCTGCTCCGCCGAGAACCCGTCCGTCGGCTCGTCGAGGACCAGCGTGTCGAGCCGGATGTGCTGGGCCGATAGGACGCTCTCGCGGAGGGCCAATCGGTATGCGAGGGCCAGCGCGGTCCGTTCCCCGCCGCTCAGCGAAGCCGCCGGCAGCGAGTGACCGTTGACCGTGACGAGCGGACGAAAGTCGGCGTCCACCGTCGCGGTCATGGTGTCATCGTCGACCAGGACCGAAAAGCCATGCGAGAACGCGGCGAGGAACTCCGAACGGATCCGGTCGAAACGAGCCCGCTCGATCTCCTCGCACGCTCGGGCGAAGGACTTGAGCCACTCCACCTGCGCCAGTTGACGGAGGGACGCCTCCGTCTCCTGGGCCATCGACCGACGCGCGCCCTCCTTTCGTTCCCGTTCGCGGGAGCGCATGTCAAGCTCTTTCTCGAGCTCCTTCTTTTCCAAGGCGGACTGGAGATGCGAGGCCCGCAGACCTTCGACTCGCTCCGCCACGCCGTGGAAGCCCAACGTTTCCTTTTCCAACCGGACGATCTGCTCATCGAGGGTGGCGATTTCGGACAGGAGATGGGCGGCCTCTTCCTTTCGAGTCCGCAGCTCGGTGGAGAGCACGTCGAGCCTCTCCCGCGATTGCTGGGCTCGCTCCCCGGCCACGGCCCGGAGGCCCTCGAGCCTTCCTCGTCGTTCTTCGATGGTGCGAAGCTCTTCCAAGGATTGCGCCGTCCGGGTCTCCTGCGCCCGAGCGTCGGAAAGGGAGGTTTCAAGCGGAGCCAGCTTCCCCATCTCCGCTTCCAGTTCAAGGAGAGTCGTACGGAGACTGGCTTCCCGGTCCTCCATGCCCTGGACCTCGGAACGAAGCGCCGAGAGACGCGCCGTCCGCTCCTGGACCCGTTCCCGCCCGTGCTCCCACTCGGTGCGGGCGATCTCGTACTTGCCGAGGAGATCGAGAGCACTTTCGGCCTCGGAGCGTTGGATCTCCAGCGTCCGGATCTCGGCCTCGATCCGTTCGCGCTCGTGCGTCGCGTCGTCCAGGTGGGAAGTGAACGAGTCGACATCGACGTGCTGACCGCATCGGGGGCATTTTCCGCTTTCGAGCAGCAGACGAAGGTCGGCCTCGGCGTGCTCGGCTCCCCCTTTTTGCGTAGCCAACTGATGGATCTCCTTCTGAGCGAGGGTCCGGCGGGCCTCGAGGGTCGTACGGTCGGCCGATCCGGAAGGAAGGGCGGGTGGTTCCTTCCATCGCAGTTCCAGCGAACGTACCTCGGACTCCAACTGTTCCGACTCCCGGATGCGTCCCTCCTTTCGGCCCCGAAGCTCCGTGAGCGAGCGGGAGGTCTCTTCCCAACGGACGCGTTGGTTGAGGAGATTCGTCCGCTCCACTTCCAGTGACGAGACCTCTCCCCGGTGCTTCTTGAGCAACGCCTCGAGCTCCGGGCGATTCCCCGGGGAGGGGGGAACCTTGGAAAGCTCGGTGTCGATCCGGAGACACTCGGCTTCCCGGGAGGAGATCTCCTTCGTGAGGTCGCCGGACCGGCGCTCGCCGTCTTGGACGGCGGAGGTGAGGGAGGAGTGGTGCTCTTTGAGGGATGCGCGTTTTTGACCTGCGAGCCGAGCTTCGGCCTGGACCGACTGGCCCCGCAGGAGCTGGGCGGAAGCTTCCTGGATCTCCGCGGCAAGCTGGGCGATCCGGGCCTCGACCTGGGGGACCCGCGCCCCGAGCTCTTGAACCTTCGCGAGGTCCTCCTCGAGCCCCGAGGACTCGGTGGATAGCCGTTCGGCGAGCCGCCGGTGCTCCTCGGCCCGGCGCCGAAGTTCGGACTGGACGACCGGGACGTTCTCCCGGGCCACGCGGTACTCCTCCAGACCGTGCGCCTTGCGGATGATCTCCTTGCGGTCTCCTTCCTCGGAAAGGATCTCCCGCATGCTCTCCTGGCGGACATAGATGGCCCAACGCCATACCTCGGAGGAGCGACGGGGATTGGGGCTCTCGGGAAAGCCCAGAAGTTCGGTCACACGTCCCTTCATCTCCGTGACACCGTAGGTGGTCTGGGAACCATCCCGGACCAAGGTACAGCGTTGGGTAGGGGCCGATTCCTTCTCGCCCGACCGAGCGCGTACGAACTCTCGCTGCACGACGAGCGAGGCGCCATCATCCTCGAACTCTACTTCCACCCGAGCGGTGCTCTCTCCTTGCCGCAGGAGGTGCCCCCAATCGACGTCCGCGAAGCCAAAGAGTGCCGCCTCGACCGCGAAGAGGAGCGAGCTCTTTCCCGACCCAATGTCGCCCCAGAGCGCGGTGATGCCTTGCGAGAGGGTCAGGTCCGCGGTCTCGTAGCTCCGGACGTTCTTCAGTCGGATGCGTCGGAGGATCATGGACGCTCCGGGTCGGTCGGTCGCCCACGGTCCA
>JAKAOF010000013.1:32671-35085 GCA_021823345.1 Thermoplasmata archaeon | reverse complement strand
GTACCTTCGTAGGTCTCGTGGATGTGCCCTCCGGCATAGTACTCACAGGACTTTGGCAACTGGTCCAGAGGTACGCCTTCCACCATCTCGCGCAACTCCTTCGGGAGACACTCCGTGATCGCCGCGTGGTAGAGGAAGATGTGAAATCCCTTCTCCTGCACAAAGTTCTCGGAGCGCATCGTCTCGAAGGCACGGGCGTCAAGACCCTGGGTTCGGCCTGAAACTCCTGCGATGAGCGCCCCCGTGGGCTCGTCCCGTATCCAGGAAAGCTCCCACTCCTTTCCTTCCTCCCGCAGGGTTTCCGGAGCCACCCGGACAAAGAGCCCCCCTTCGGACAGCACATCGAGCCAACTCGTCTGGTGCACCACGTAGTCATGCGATCCAAAGATCGCATAGATGCGAATGCCGAGGTCATTGAGATGTCGCAGTGCGCGTGCGACGGGGGCGGCCTCCGCGGGCTCAGGGGTGGGGTTATGGAAAAGGTCCCCGGCAATGACGAGGAAGTCGCAGTGCTCGTCCGCCACGGCCTGGAGTGCCCGCAGGACGGATGCCCGATGCGCCGCCCGCATCGCGGAATCTCGGGCCCAGGCGCCCACATGGGCGTCGGCGAGATGAGCGAACCGAAAGGCCCTCACACCTGTTCTCTCGATTTCTTGAGCATGGCGGCAAAGATGCCAGCCATGGGCCCAACGATGAGCAAGAGGTCCTCGGCCGTGAGGCTCGTGACCCCCGAAGGGGCCGAGGAGGGGGGAGGAGGCGGAGGAGGGGTCGCTCCCGACGCGTCAGGAGGCGGGGGAGGCGGGCCCCCGAGCCGGTCCTGAAGGCTGCGGATATCCTGGTTCATGGCCGCGAAGAGCTCACGAGCCTCCTCGAGCGTGACCTGCCCGTTGCGGAGGCGGACTAAAAGGTAGGCTCTCCGATTTTCCATGGCACCGAACCGCGCGGCCTCTAAGAACGACTGCCCAGTAATAATGTTGACGCGGGGGAGCGAGCGCCGATCCGCTCACGTCGGAGCCCGTTCGTTCCCGGCGGAAGGGCGTTCCGGCTCGCCGGGAAGGTTCGGCGAACCGACGGTTGGCGTGGGTGGGGAAGGTCCGACCGGACGGGATCGCACTTCCTTCCCCCGGCGCCCGATGCCCTCGAGCCATCGCTCCCAGAAGATCAAGATCACGAGGTCCGCCACGAGGCTGAGGACCGGAAGGTACCAGGAGTAACCGTACACTTCCCATCCACCCGGGGCCCCGGACAGGGCCAGGTAGGACGTCACGCCTTCGGCGATGAGCGGCGAGGAGAAGGCCAGGATGCCCATACCCGACAGCATCCCCAGAACGACGCGACGTGATTCCTTCAACCGTCCCTGGGCGGTGCGACTCCAGATCACGATCGCGAGGGCGGCGCCCCACGCCGCAAAGACCCCCGTCACGGCGATCTCGAGGGCGCTGAGGAAGGGGATCGCGAGTTGGAACCACGGGGTGAGGAGTTGGAAGATCGGGAAGTCCCACCAAATGACTTGGCCGTTCCAAGGGATGATCGAGAGGTTGATGGTGTTACCGTTGCCCCCCCAGAAGAGGAAGAGACCGGCGTACGATGCGATCACGATGAAGGCGATCCAGAACAACGCGGCGACGCGGCGGAAACGTTGGGCCCTCAGCAATCCCCGGACCTCCGGGAACGACAACGACCGAACCCCGCTTCGGATGAGCCCCATTCTCAGTTCTCGCAAGAGATTGCGGTCTCAAAAGAGTGACGCAACGCCCCCGGAGCGGGTCCGGGATGTGGGCCCCGAAAACCCGCTCTTACCTGCGGAGGCAGTCAACCTACGGAAGAAGTCACCAAGAACTGGGGGGCTTGGTACCGGCCGATGCGGAGGACAAGGGCTTCTCCGGATCCTCTTCGTCATCCTCGGCTGAAGATGGACGGGCGGGCTTGTGGGACCGGGTCAGGAACATGAAGCTCACGATGACCACTCCGGCGAGACCGATCCCCAACGCATCCCACTGCAACCGGTTGAGCCCGGCCGTCGCCGAGGTCGAGGCGGGGGCGGGCAATCCGACGTAGATATGCCCGTACATCCCCTGCTGAAAGTGGCCGGGCACTTCGCAGATGAAGGTCAATATCCCGTAGGCCGGCATCGTGACGGTCGCGGTCTTGACGGGAGTCCCTGCCGAGATCGTGGGCACAATGCGGACGAGGGGAGGATTGGTGACGAAGTAGGAATCGACCTGGGAGGGGGACCAGCTGGGGGAAAGGGAGGTATCATTGGATATCGCATCGAGGGTGAAATTGTGCGGGAGGCTCCCGATGACCCCCACCACGAACACGACCTGCGCTCCGGAGGGGACGGCGAGGACGTTCGGCTCCCAGGTCAGCCCTGCGGTCCCGTTGAGAAAGACCTCCAACACCGACGCGGAGGG
>JAKAOF010000013.1:29041-32571 GCA_021823345.1 Thermoplasmata archaeon | reverse complement strand
GCGGGAGGCTCCCGATGACCCCCACCACGAACACGACCTGCGCTCCGGAGGGGACGGCGAGGACGTTCGGCTCCCAGGTCAGCCCTGCGGTCCCGTTGAGAAAGACCTCCAACACCGACGCGGAGGGGTTGTGGGCGGGGTGCACCACATGCTCGTACGGCTCCGAACCCCCCGAGAGCGACACACGCATTCCGCTGCCCGAGGCCGCGAACTGGGAAAACGCGACCACGACCAACAAGAGGGTCATGCCCAGGACCGAGACGCGCGAGACGGCGAGCCGCATCGCGCCGCCCATTTGGAAGGGGGTATATAACGGCTCGGACCTTTGTTTTTGATTTTTGGAAAGGTTTAAATTCGGTGTTCACTCCCACGCCTAGCGATGGGCGCGAGGGCAGTTCGCCGACGACATACCTTTGCGCTATTGCTCGTCCTTGTTTCTCTGCTGTTCCTCTTCGTGGTCGCCCCCAATGTTCCGGCGGAAGTGAACATCACCGCGTCGAGCCCCGTCGACCCATGTGGTCACGTGATCAAGGCGGCCAGTGGATCTGCAGGTCCCGAGATCGAGTGCTTCCTGAACGCCACGAGCACGCTCACCTTCGACCCCAACGTGCTCAACGTGCCCGCGAACGCCTCGATCGTCTTTGATGTGGGCAACGTGGGGGGCCTCACCCATACCTTCACCCTCGACAATGTGAGCAACGACTCGAAGGTGCAGGGCTGGGTCCAGGCGCCGACCGCGGTCACCGCCGGCCAGCTCTATTCCTATTTCGCGAACCGCTCCGCCGTCAACCTCACCATCTCCGGTTCCGTCGACAGCATCTCCAAACCGGTCTCGCTCTCCTCTCCGCACGGCCTCTACTACTACGTCTGCCTCTTCCCGGGGCACTTCCAGTCGGGAATGTTCGGGGAGCTCTACATGGGACTCCCGAAGCCGATCCCCTCCGTGACCCCCTCCCTGACCGTCCCGGTGCAGGTCGGCATCCTGGCGGTCTCCTTCATTGCCCTCGCCGTGGCCGGGCTGCTGATCTTCGATGCCCAGTCCTTCGGAGGGATCCGGCGCTGGTTCGCCAAGATCTTCGAAACGAAACAGGCCGATCCCAACAGCTTGCGGTCCTGGTTGTACACGACGGACCACAAGCGCATAGGGATCCTCTACCTCATCACGTCGATTTTTTTCTTCTTCATGGCGGGCAGTTTCGCCCTCATGATGCGGACCCAGCTCTCCACCGCCAACAACACCTTCGTCAACGCCGAGGTGTATAATCAGCTGGTCACGATGCATGGGCTGCTCATGGCCCTCTTCGTGCTTTCACCGCTGGGGTTTGCGTTCGCGAACTACGTCATTCCGCTCCAGATGGGAGCGAAGGACATGTCATTCCCCCGGCTCAACGCCTTAAGTTACTGGTTTTTTTTTCTCGGCGGACTTTTACTCCTCTCCGGCATCTTCCTGCCCGGAGGGGCGATATCGAGCGGGTGGACCCTCTACGCGCCCCTGAATGAAACGCCCTATCTTCCACAGCCCGGAATGGACGCCGGGATCCTAGGGATCCTGATGCTGGCCATCTCGGTCATCCTCGGCACGGTCAACATCTTCACGACGGTCGCCCGTCAGCGGGCCAAGGGGTTCAAGCTGATGGACCTGCCCATGCTCACCTGGAGCGTCCTCTTCACGCTCATCATGGCCTGGGTCGCCTTCCCGGACCTCGGAGCGGCCGTGGTCCTCCTCATGATGGACCGGGGATTCGGCTCGATCATCTTCCTGTCGAACGTCGGCGGCACCCTCCTCTGGCAACAGGTGTTCTGGTTCTTTGGGCACCCCGAGGTCTACATCCTCATCTTCCCCGCCATGGGAGCGATGTACGACATCGCCAGCGTCTTCTCGGGTCAGCCGATCTTTGCGAAGCGCTACGTGATCTATTCGATGGCGGCCATCACGATCCTCAGCATGATGGTCTGGCTCCACCACATGTTCATGACCGGGGTCAACCTCGGGTGGCTGGACCTCCAATCCTTCACCACCGGGGCGATCTCCATCCCTTCGGACACCCTCGTGCTCGGGCTCATCTTCACGATGATGGGCGGAAAGATCCGGTACAAGTCCCCGATGCTCTTCACGATCGGGTCCATCCCCCTCTTCATCATCGGTGGCATCACGGGGGTCCTCACCTCGGTCCCGGCGCTCGATGTCGGCTTCCACGGGACCTACTGGGTCGTGGGGCACTTCCACTACATGCTCGCCGGTTCGGCCCTCTGGGGGTTGACCGCGGCGGCGTACTTCTACTTCCCGAAGGTCACCGGGCGGATGCCCAACGAGAACATCGCGAAGCTCCACCTCGGCCTCGCGGCGGTCGGGGTCAACACGCTCTACTTCCCGATGCTCTTGCTCTACAACATGCCCCGGCGGTACTTCGTCTACTCCGCCAGCCTGGGATTCTCGGACCTCAACTTGATCGCCACGGTCGGGGCGTACATCTACGCGACGGCACAGGTGGTCTTCCTGGTGAATCTCCTGTACAGTTGGAAGCGCGGAGCGGCCGCGACCCGGAACCCCTGGAATGCCTGGGGCTTCGAATGGCTCACCACCTCCCCTCCGCCTCCATGGAACTTCGATGGGGACCCGGTCGTCCGCGGGACACGGATGGTGCTCGAGCCCTCGCAGGAGCACCCCCACCCCCCGCACCTCAGCAAGTGGCCCATGATGGTGGGGATCAGTTCCTTCCTCTCGCTCTTCGGCATCGTCGTCACCCTGTACTGGGGCAACGCCGCCCTGCTCGTCATCGGGCTCATCTTGACGGTCCTGTCCATGGCCGGATGGGGTTGGGAGGACTACGCGGGACGTATCCCGGACATGGACCGCGGCAGCCGACAGCTGTGGCCGTTCGGCTCGTTGTCGAACATGGAGTTCGGAACCTTGGTGTTCATCAGTGGCGACCTCGCCTTTGTGGGCGCCATGGTCGGGGCATACTCCTTCGTGACCTGGCAGGCGGCCTACTTCAGTGACCCCCTGGTCAACCTCGGAGCCGCCATCGGGCCGCTCTACACGGAACTTATTCTCGTTTCCCTCATCGGCAGCATCGTCCTTTCGCTCGTGGCGCTCTACGGTGCCAAGCAGCGGAACCTGGCCCTGGCGCAGACCGGGCTCGTCGGCACGATCGTCTTGGGGATCCTCTTCGTGATCGGCACCCTGATGAACTGGCAGCTGCTGGCGAACCAGGGTCTGGGGATGTCCACCGTGGGCACCAGCCTCACGACCTCGATGTTCTACGACTTTTCGATCCTCCACCTCATCCACGTCTTTGCCCTGGTCGGTGTCATGGGCTACTTTTCCTACCGAATGCCAAAATTGATCGAAACCAAGGAACCCCCGCGCTCGAAGGACGGAGAGAAATCCGGCTCTCCCCTCGGCGGGCTGACGGCGGCCACGTACCTCTGGGTGTTCGTGGCCCTCTTCGGGATCGTGCTGACCGGAATCTTCTTCCTATGAGTCCCACGGAGAACACAGTGGTTAGCCCCGGGATCGGCAACGCGCG
>JAKAOF010000013.1:23936-28941 GCA_021823345.1 Thermoplasmata archaeon | reverse complement strand
GGCGGGCTGACGGCGGCCACGTACCTCTGGGTGTTCGTGGCCCTCTTCGGGATCGTGCTGACCGGAATCTTCTTCCTATGAGTCCCACGGAGAACACAGTGGTTAGCCCCGGGATCGGCAACGCGCGGCGGGACCTCCTCGTCGGGGGCCTCATCATCCTGGCGGCCACGCTCATTGTCCTGTGGTTCATGACGAACCTCTACTTCGACCGGTGGGGGATCGGCGGTTTCCAGATGGGCCCCTTCCTGCCGTACCCGGTCGTGAACGGTCCGTCGTACAACTACGACCACTGGCTGGGACTATTGGACGTGTATCTCGCCATCGGCATCCCGATCGGGGCGGTCTCGATCGGAGAGGTCTTCATGATCGGTTGGAAGTGGCGGGACCGCCCCGGCCGGGGAGAGCCGCTCAACCCGATCCGGGAGAACCTCATCCCGGTGGTGCGCAAGGACAGCAAACGCACCCTTCTCAAGATCAACGTGATGGTCGCGATCCTCCTCTTCTCGCTGACCGTCTATAGCCTGCCCGTCAACAGCATGCTGCTGGGGCCGCCTCCCGACCCGCCGTCCTCGCTCACCATCAGCGTCAAGGCGTTCCAATGGGGCTGGACGTTCATCTATCCGGACGGATACAGCTCGACCGGCTCGGCCACGGTGCCCCTCAACGAGGAGATCATCTTCAATGTCTGGAGCACGGACGTCATGCACGACTTCGCGATCCCGGCCCTCAAGGTCAAGGTGGATGCGTTCCCGGACCACAACAACACCGCGTGGACCATCATCTACCAGGCGGGCCACTACGAGGTCTTCTGCATGGAGCTCTGCGGAGTGGGACACGCCTACATGCTCGCCATGATCACGGCCGAACCCCAGGCCCAGTTCGCCCAATGGTACAACTCGACCGCACCCTCCTAAAGCGCCCCTTCCAAGGAGAGGTCCTTCCGCTCACCACCACCGTCCTGCTCTTTCTCGGGGCATCGGTGGTGCTCATCGCGGCCGCCTACCGAGCCCCCCTCGTGTTCAACACCTACGCGGCCTTCTCCGCCGTGCTCTTCTTTGCGGCCGGGTACATCGCGTTGCGCCACGGCCTCTGGAGGACGACGTTCGAGAGCTGCTACGGGTTCGTTCGGCGACCGCTCGGGGCGATCATCTTCGTCGGGTACCTGGTCCTCCACTACTTCCTCTACGGACTGCTCCTTGAACGCGTGCTCGAAGGCTACTACGGGTCCGTTCCTTCCGGAAATTCGGCGGGGGTCCCGGTGTTCCTGTCGACGGGCCTCGTCTACCCCGAGTCTCCCCTGGGAGCGCTGCTCAGCATCCTTTCGAATCCCTCCGTCACCATCTATCTCTCTCCCGACTACGGGGTCACCCTCATCCCGTTCAGCTTCTTTTTCGGCTTCGTCATCGCCGTCCTTGTGACGGCGAACATCGAGGTGGTGCGCGCCGCCGCGGCGTGTCCGCCGTCGCGACGCCGCCGCGCCTACCTCGTGCTTCCCGTCGTGGGGGTCGCGGCGGGAAGCTCCTGCTGTCTCTCGCTCCCGGTCCTCGTCACCTTGCTCATCCCGGCGGCCGGGGCGATCACCTACACGTTGGGGGCCTCCTACGTGGCCTTCTTCCTCTTTCCGCTCGCCACGGCGTACGCGCTCCACCTGAACCTCGAGCACTCCCGCGAGATCCTTCGTCGCTCGACCGGGCTCCCGCCCCACCCGGCGGTGAGCTAGGACCGTCCCGCCCCGACCCCGAGAAAAAGCCCTATCTGTAACCGAAGGATGGTGGGCCCCGTGCACCCCGACGGAAGGATGAGCGCTCTTTGCCGTCCTCGGACGCGGACGGGCGACGGGTCAGGTCGTCGATGACCGAGGGAGGGGAGGCCGAGGTCACCCCTCCCGGCAGGACGACCCGTCTTTCCGAGAACGACGTGCGAGTGGTCTCGAGCCTGCTGGGCTCGACGCTCGGTTCGGGAGAGGACCGCATGCGCGATTCGGGCCTCGCACGGTCCTCCTACCGCATCTCCAAGCGGCGGCTCTACGAAGCGGGAGTGGTCGAGGACCGGTACCTGCCCCGCCCTGGGCTGGTCGGGACCCGTTGGGTCACATTCCTTCTCAGCCGTCCCTTCGCCGACCGCGTGGGGGAGGTCGCGGGAAGCCTTCTTTCGAACCCCCGTTCCGTCGTGGTCCTTTCCGGGACCCACATGGTGTTCTCGACCCTCTATCACTCCTCGGCCTCGGAACGGGAGGAATTTGAACAGGAGGTCCACGACGGAAAGTTGGGAACGCCGATCGCGCTCCTCCACGTCGATGGGCAGGAGCCCGATGTTCCCGTCTATTTCGACTTCGAAGGGGCCTGGTCGCGGTTCCGCGGGGGGACAGGCACTCAAGGCTACCCCCGCGCCTTGCCGCGCGCCGGCGGTGACCGCCCCCCGCGACGCGGGATCTTCGGGGGAGGGCTAGGGGCGCTCAGTTCCCTCCTCAAGCGACCGTTCGAGGCCGAGGAAGGGGGTCGTCCCCAGCACCTCACCGGCCCGGACAGCCTGACCCGGTCTCAACGGCGCCTACTCGAAGAAGCGCAGGTGGAGTGGCGGGTGCTCCTCTCCCTCACGAACCCGCCACGACACAAGGGAGGAGAATTGGCCGATGTCCTGTTCACCAAGGGCCGTTTGCGTCCGGGAGTCACGGCATCGTCCATGCTGAACGCCCTCGTGAGCGAAGCGGACCTTCATCCCTTCCTGCTTGCGGGAGACGGGACCACCGCGCTCATGGGGACGTTGGCGGGAAAGGCCCCCCAGACCGCCGAGTCTTCTTCTTCGGAACCTCGACCCTCGGTGCTCCCGGTCGTGACCCGATACCTTCAGGACCTCGAGGTCCTCCGAGAGCCGATCGGCACGCTTCAGGCGCCGCTCTGGCACCGCTACGACCGATTGCTGTGAGTTCCGATCCGCGGAGTCCCCAGCCTCAGAACGTCGACAGGGCCCGGGCGAAATTGTCTCGGAATGGGTCGTTGGAAGGAGGGGCCGGGGGGATCGGGGCGGGTGGCCTCGGACCCACTTCCGGGGCCGGTCCCGACGTGGAGGTAGACCGGGGGCCCAAGGGAGCCGCCCGCATGGATGCGGGCGGACGCCGCTTGCGGGAAGCCACGAGGACCCCCACGATCACGGCGGCGACGATCCCAACCAACACGACCCAAAGCCAGAGCGGGAAGGAGCTCGGCGAAGTGTTGGCACCAGCCACCTTGACGGGGTTCCCCCCATGGGAAGTCCCGGTGGTCCAGGAGGCGGTGTTTCCCTGGGCGTCCCGTACCTCGAGCACCGGCGTGTAGGTTCCCGGCTGGGTATACGTGTGGGTCACGGACGAAACAGAGGTGGTCGTCAGGCTTTGGCCGTCCCCGAAGTTCCACGACAGAGTGTAGGGCGCGGCCCCGCCGTGAACGCTCGGGGTGTACTCTACGGTGAACGGGGAGGCGCCCCGGAGGGAAAGTGCGGTCACGAACACCGTGAGGTGATTGGGCACGTTTCCGGCCCCGGTGACCGTGATGAGCACCCCGGTGGTCGCCTGTTGACCGGTGGAGTCCGTGACGACCAGGTCCGCTACGAAGTTCCCGGCGACCCCGTACGTGTGAGATACCGAGGCACCCAGTGCCCCGGTGCCGTCACCGAAGCTCCAATTGAAGGTGTAGGGAGCGGCTCCCCCCGTGACCGTCGCGGAGAGTTGGCTGGTCAACGGAGCCGGACCTGTGACAGGGTCCGCGGAGATCCCGATCGCGAGCGACCCAGAGTGGTTGCTCGCCGGGTAGACGAGCACCTGGGTGGTCGCCTGCGCGACCGAGCCCGCGGCGTCCCACCCGGTCAAGACCACCGAGTATGACCCGGGAGTTGCGTAGGTGTGGTGCGTGTTCGAGGCGGCGCTGGAATTACCATCCCCGAACGCCCAGGAGAAACTGTAGGGAGACACGCCTCCCGAGCCGCTCGCCAGGAAGGAGACGGAGAGCGGGGCCGGGCCCGAGGCGGGCGAGTCGGCGATCGTGACCGCGAAGGACTGGGTCACGTTCACCAAGATGACCACCTGCGCCGACGCGGAGGCCTGGGCGCCCGCCGAATCCTGGACGAACAACGTCACGGAGAAAGGACACTTGGTCTGGGCACACCGGGCGGGAAGGCTGTTGTACGTGTGGCTCACAGTGACCCCGCTGCCATTTGTCCCATCCCCGAAGGACCAGACGAACTGGTACGGAGAGGATCCCCCGGAAGCGAGCCCGGACATCGAGACGGTGAGCGGGAGGTACCCGATGTTCTGCGAATCGAACACGATCGACGCCGCGAGAGAGTTGTTGGTGTTGTTCGAGTTCTGGACCGCGACCGTGCCCGTGGCGCTGGCCGTGACCCCCGTCGCATCGGTCACCGATAAGGTGACCACGTACCGTCCGGCGACCGTGTACGTTTCGGTCACCGTGGTCGAACCCTTGGCCAAGGCACCGTTCCCGAATTTCCAAAGGAACGAGTAGGGGGCCGTCCCTCCACTCGCGTTCCCCGACATGGTGACCGTGAGCGGGGCGTAGCCCGAGTTGGGCGAGTCGAACACGAGGTACGCCTGGAGCGTGCTGTTCGTCGAGTTCGTCACGGAGAGAACGGTAGCCGCTGAGGCGCTGGCACCGACCGAATCAACGACGGTCACCAAGACCTTGAAGGCCCCAACGGTCAGCGGAGTACACGCCAACGTGGGGGAGTTTGCGGTGGTACATCCCCGAGGCAAGCCCGAATAGTTGTAGGAGTACGGCCCGGTGCCCCCGCTCACATTCACCAAGAATTGCGCAGACTGACCGACGAGGTCGGGATTAGGGGAGACGGTGAAGGACCCGATCACGGGGGCCGAAGCGTTCGAGAGCACAACCAAGGTCGCCGACGCGCTTTGACTGGCTCCGGTCACATCGAAGACCGTTCCCGTCACGATGTATTTCCCAATCGAGGTCGGAGTGCACTGGAACAGAGACGCGTTGGTCGATGCGCATCCGGG
>JAKAOF010000013.1:0-23836 GCA_021823345.1 Thermoplasmata archaeon | reverse complement strand
CCCGGGGCCGAGGTAAAGGCGATCTTCACGAGCACGTACGCTCCCTGGACCACCACGGACCCGGAGGAGGGGCTCGCCGAGTATCCAGCGGGGACCCCGACCGTAAAGGCGTAGGTCCCATTCGGCTCGGAGAAAGTGAAGTTGTTGGCATTGGTCGACTGGAGGGTGCCGTTCAGGTTCACCGACCAGGTGGTCCCATTGGCGAGGCCCGTCTCGGCGAAGTCGATCATGTAGTTCGAGGCGACCGGGGAGAACCGGATGATCTGGGTCACCATGTTCCCGCTCACGCCGATCGTTCCATTGAGGGGAGTGGCCAGATCGCCGGCCACGGGGCCGACCACGAAAGTGTAGGTCCCATTGGGTACACTGTAGCTGATGAGGGTGGAGGTCGAAGATTTGTTCAGGGAATCGAAGGTGACCGACCAAGAGGTGCCCGCAGCCAGCCCGCTCTCGGAGAAATTCACCGTGTAAGTCACCGAGGCGTTCCCCGAGAACCCGATCGCGACGACCTTGCTGCTCCCCGCCACGATGACGTTGCCCGAGGTGACGTTGGCCGCGTAGCCCTTGACGACGGGGACCGAGTAGCTGAAAGTCCCGTTCGATTCCGAGAAGGAGATACTAGTACCATTAGCGGACTGTGTCGCATTGTTCAGGTCGATGCTCCAGAGGGTGCCGATGGCGAGTCCGCCCTCCTGGAAACTAACCGTATAGGTGCCGTTGAGCGGCTGGAGAGGAGAGTCGGAAGCGTTGCGAACCGACCCGGCGTGGGGGGTGATGGGAGCGCTCCCCGAAAGGAGGAAGACCCCGAGCCCGGAGAGCAGCACGAACAGGCTGACACCCAGCACGGCCCATCGTCCGGGAATGGAACGGATATCTCGGGGAACCTTCGAAAGACGTCGGGGGCTCGCAGATGGGTCGACTCGGGTATGCATGCTTGGTTCATGGCCCGGTCACCGCATATAGGCCCGGGCAAGCCCGATGGCAAAAGCTGCCCTCACTGCTAGGGTGTATCATTCGCGTTCGGACCGGTGCGAACGGCTTGATATTCGTAGCATTCTTTCCCGGGAGACGAGGACGACCCGGAGGGAAGCATCGATGGCGGCGGGAGGAAGTGCCGACGTTCGAAGCCTCGGTCTCCCGGTCGTCGATCATCACGCCCACCTTCGACCCGACGCGGCGAGCATGGAGGCGGTGCGCCGGTTCGAATCGCTCGGGGGCACCCATATCTTTCTCGCCACGCAGAACTACGCCGAAACGGTTCCGCTATCGCTCGAAGACTACCGGGCGCAGTTCGAGACCACGCTCGCTATCGTGCGCTCGATCGAGCAACAAACCACCGTGCGCGCCTTCCCCGTCCTGGCCCCGTACCCGATCGACCTCTTGGGGGCAGCGGACCAGATCGGCCTCGCTCAGGCGGTCGAGGTACAGAAGGCGGCCATCGAGCTCGCCGGGCGATACATCCGTGAGCATGCCGCGGTGGCGATCGGAGAAGTGGGTCGGGCCCACTTCCCGGTTCCCCCCGAACGCGAGGGAGCGCTGACGGAGGTGCTCGAGCACGCGATGCAGGTGGGTCGGGAGGTCGGTTGCCCGCTCGTGCTCCATACGGAGGACCTGGATGGTGCGGGATACGAGGGACTGGCCAAGATGGCGGCCCGGCTCTCCCTCGAACCGAGCCGGTTGGTCAAACACTACGCCCGAGCGTTCGTGCCGGCACCGCTGCGGCACTCCATCGTGCCGTCCTTTCTCGCACGCAAGGACCTCGCGAAAGAGTCACTGGTGGATCCGGGACCGTGGTTCTGGGAGACGGACTATTTGGCCGACCCGAGCCGCCCGGGAGCCGTGCTCTCGCTCGAGACCGTACCCCGACGGGTCGCGGGACTTCTGCGCCTCGAGGCGCCCGCGGCGTTGAGCGAACGGCTGAGCATCCCGTTCCGGGAGGCCCCGAGAAAGGTATATGGGATAGAGCTCCAACCTCGGGTGGGCCCATGAGCGAGGAAAAGCGCGGCTTCCTGGTCGCCGTCGAGGGGATCGACGGTTCGGGGAAGAGCACCGTTGCTCGAGAACTCGCCCGGCATCTGCGGGAGGAGGGGCTCAAGGTGACGCTCCGCCAGGAACCTTCCCAGGGTCCCTTCGGCACGCGGGCCCGGACGTTCGGTCCGAAGCGTCCCCTGTCGGCGGCGCTCTTCTTCACGATGGACCGCGAGCAATCGCGCCCCTCTCTCGAACGGAGCCTCCGGACCCACGAAGTGGTCGTCCAGGATCGGTCGTTCTACTCGACCCTCGCCTATCAAGGTTCGCAGGTCAGCCTTCGCGAACGCAAGGAACTCGCGCAGCTCCAGCGGGAACTTACCATCGTCCCCGATCTCGTGGTCCTCCT
The DNA here is from genome assembly GCA_021823345.1 of Thermoplasmata archaeon. Taxonomy (GTDB): domain Archaea; phylum Thermoplasmatota; class Thermoplasmata; order Lutacidiplasmatales; family UBA184; genus JAJYEA01. The sequence goes on along the minus strand of JAKAOF010000013.1, from coordinate 21,459 downwards.
TCACGGTCCGGTCGACGTTGCCGTAGGCCGCGTTCGGCATCGGTCGCGGGTCCTTCACCCGTTCGAGAAGGAACGATTCCTGCGCCAGGTACAGCAGGAGTATCTCAACCTGGCGCGTCGCGAGAAGGAACGGTTTGTCCGGATCCCCTTCGATCAGGACCCGGAAAGTGTCCTCGGCGCAGCGAAGGCCGCCGTCCTTCGTCGAGTGGTATAGGGGACCGGGTACCGATCCATCACCGGGGGTGGGACCGGGCGGAGTACGGGGTTGGCGAACGAAGCCCCCTCCGAGCGAAAACGACCACCGAAGGGTCCGGGACGTGAGCCTTTATCAACCCCTCCGTTATTTGTGGACACTCCATGGTAACGAGCGGTTCGGGCGGTTCCTCCTCCAAGGACGGGGGAGCGGGTCCCTGGCGCGTACGCGCAAAGAAACTCAAGGACGCCGGGTCCTACGACGAACTCCTAGAGCTCGCGAACGCTCGGCTCGCCAAGAACCCCGACGAGCCCCTGGCCAGCGCCTATCTGGGCTACGCGCTCGCGGGAAAGGGCGAGAAGGAGCCCGCCCTCGCGGCGCTCGCCAAGGGAGCCGCCGAGCCCAAGGAAATGGCACCCGTCCTCCTGTTGCGGACCCGGCTTTTGCAGGACCTCGGAAAATCCTCCGAAGCGGCGACTGCGCTCGAGGAGGCGTTCCGGGTGTCTTCCGGGGACATGAACCTCGTGGTCGTCCTCGTGAAGGCGTACCTCATGCTTGACGAGCCGGCGGATGCGCTGCGCCTGGCCCATCACCTGATCAGCACGTGGCCCGAGAATGTGGCATCATGGAGGGCTCTCCTCGAGACGGCGATGTCGGTAGGGAACTACCCGGAGGCGGTCGAAGCCGCGGGAAAGGTCCTCGCCATGGACCCCGACGATAGCGTGGTCGCCCGGTACCAGGCGCTCAGCCTCTCCAAGCTCGGGTACACGAAGGACGCGATCGTCGCCCTCCAGGGACACCTGGATTCTCACCCCACGGACCGGGACGGATGGCACGACCTCGGGATCCTCCTGGTCCAAGATGGCCAGAACGACGAAGCGCTGAAGTGCTTCTACAAGGCGAAGGACCTCGACCATTCCAATGCGCTCACCCTGTTGTCGATCGGGACCTTGCTCCTCAAGATGAATCGGGACAAGGAAGCCCTGGACGCGCTGTTTGAGTCCGCGAACGCCGACCCGACCTCCCCCGACGCCCATTTCAACCTGGGGCATGCGTACGAGCGGACGGGAAAGCACCCGGAAGCTCTGGACGAGTACGCCGCCGCACTGATGGTGAACGATGGGTACTTGCCGGGATACCTCGCCCGCGGCACCCTGCTCGCGAAGCTCGGGCGGTTCCGGGAGGCCCAGATCCAGCTCGAGGCGGGAGCCGACAAGGACCCGCACATGGTCTCGCTGCTGTACAATCTGGCGTGCGTCTACAGTTCCCTGGGAGACCACTACCGTGCGTACATGACCCTCAAGCGGCTCAACCATCATGAGCCCTTCGACAACGAGGCGTGGGTCATGCGCGGCAAGGAACTCGCCTCCAGTCTCAATGTCGACGACCAGAGCGTTCTCTCGTGGATCAGCCGCGGAGAAGAGCTCTACGCGATGGGCTCGTACGTCGAGGCGCATGAGTGCTTCCGGCGCGCCCTCGATCTCGATCCGACGAACGCCGTGGCGAAACCCCGTCGGGCGCAGACCCTGGCGGCGGTGTACAACATCCCGCCCGATGACGGGGCGGCCTGGTACCGTGTTGCCCGGATGCTGGTCGAGCTGAGGCTGCTCTCGGATGCCATGGACGCCGTATCGCTCCTCTTCGCCGTGCGACCCCACGACCCCGATGGCCGGGTGCTCGTCGGACGGGTCCTCGAGTCGCTCGAGCGGCACCAGCCCGCGTTGGGCCAGGCGGACATCGCCCTGAAGCAGGACCCGAAGCACACCGGGGCGCTCGCGCTCAAGGGGGAATCCCTGCTCCGCCTCTCCCGGTTCGAGGAAGCATTGGCGACGTGGGATGAGCTCCTGAAGCTCACGCCCGACGACCCCATGGTCCTCACCTTCCGTGGGATCACCCTGTGCCGCCTTAAGCGCGGCAAGGAGGGGATCGACGCCTTCGATGCCGCGATCGCGCTCGACCCGCGGAACCGGGAAGCGTGGTACCAGAAGGGGCTCGAACTCGAGGCCGAAGGTCGATACGACCGCGCGCTGGAAGCCTTCTCACGAGGATATCAGTAGGGACGGCGCGAACATGGCCGCGAGCCGAGAACTTCCCGTTTGGATCCGGGCACCCCTGCCCAGCCGAGAATACTCCTCCGTCCAGGATCTCATCCGCCGCAGTGGGCTCGCCACCGTTTGCCGGGAGGCCCATTGCCCCAATCTCACCGAGTGCTGGTCGCGGGGTACCGCCACCATCATGCTCCTCGGGGAGTCCTGCACCCGTCGGTGCTCCTTCTGCGCCGTGCGCACGGAGGACCGCGCGGGGAAGGTCGATACCTCGGAGCCCCAGCGCGTGGCGGTCGCGGTGCGGGACTCGGGGCTCAAGTACGTGGTCCTCACCATGGTCGCCCGGGACGACCTCCCCGACCACGGTGCCGAGATACTGACCGAGACCATCCGGCAGATCCGCTCCCTCTCCCCCCAGGTCGGTGTCGAAATGCTCACGAGCGACCTCGGAGGATCCCATCCCGCCCTCGAGAAGGTGTTGGGGTCCCGGCCCGAGGTCTTCGCCCATAACATCGAGACCGTCCGGAGGTTGTCTCCTCGGGCCCGCGATCCCCGGGCATCCTACGACCGGTCGCTCGGGGTGCTCCGCCGGGCGAAGGAGACCGGTCCGCCGGGGCTCATCACCAAGTCCTCGATCATGCTGGGCCTCGGGGAGACCCACGAGGAACTCCAGGCGGCGATGCGCGACCTGCGCGATGCCCAGGTGGATATCCTGACCCTGGGGCAATACCTGCGCCCCGGAGGGCAAGGGTACCTGGACGTCGAACGGTACGTGCCTCCTCCCGAGTTCGCGGCGCTGGCGGCCGAAGCACGGGCGTTAGGTTTCCGCGGTGTCGCTTCGGGACCCCTCGTGCGCTCGTCCTACATGGCCGAGGAACTCTACCGCAAGGCCCACGCGCCGACGGCCGCCGAGGCAATATAGCCCACTGGGTGAGGGAGATACACCTAGGAAGACATTCATGGCGAAGAAGGCGAAGAAGAAGATCGAGGAGGATGATGAGTACAAGGCCTTCTCGTTCCCCGAGTTCGACGTGCGGGGTTTCATCCACCACGAGCTCGAGCAGACCTCGGCGACCGGGATCGCGGTGATCCTGGCCCTCGCAGTGGCGATCGCCTCCTGGGTCCTCACGAGCTATGGCGAGGGGGCGGGACTCACTACCTCCTTCGCGGTGATCTCGGCCCTCCTCGGTCTGGCCGGCGCGGTGTCCCTTCCCTTCCTCATCCGGTTCGTCCGGGAAAAGGCGGAGGAGTACCGGATGGGGGACTGGGCATCCCTGATCGCGATCTACGTGTTCCTCTGGTTAGGGGTCTGGTCGCTCCTACTCAACTTGGGCCGGTCGTGAACCTTCCCGGAGCCACGGTAGCCCTTTCCGCCACAGGTAGGTGAGCGCTTCCGGGACCGGCACGTGCCCGTAGGCGTCCTCGAGGTTCGAGACGGTCGCTTCCTTGGCGATGAGCGGGCGCAGGTCCTTCCCCATGGCGAGCCCGGGCAGAAGGTGCTCGATCCACTCTCGCAGGTCCCGGTCCTCTTCCTCGATCTCCACGGTGAGCCGCCCGTCCTCGGACACATAGGGGCCCACCAGGACCGTCGGAGCGTCCCATCGTTCCAAGAAGGCGTGGGTGTTGCCGACGCCGACCGGAGGTCCCTCGTGGACCCGAACCTTTCCGAGACGAGCCTCTCGCGTCTCGATGAGGATCGCCGCGAAGTCGCCCTGAGCCGCCGAAGCGGTCCCCAGTACATGGAACCCGGTCTTCCTCAACTGGTCGGCCAAGGACCGCTCCGTTCTCCGCAACTGCGGATAGAGGACATCCGGGACCAGCCCCGGCACCGGGAACCGCAGGGCGACCACGGTGGAAGAGCGACGCTCGCGGATCTCGCGGGCTTCCTTCTCCGTCGGCTCCCGGACCGCGGGAGGGAAGAAGAAGTCCCGGGAGGGGCTCGCGAGGTATTCCTGACTCGCCAGGATGAAGAGCGACAGATTGTGTCGAGCGACGGCCGCCGCGACGTTCCGGTGGGGGTCCACCGGGTCGGCCAGGACCAGGGCGGCAGAATTCTCGAACGAGGGCTCGGGCCCCGGAGGAGCGAGCCGCATGGGCACCTGCCAGCGAGAAGCGGCACGGAGCGCTCCCCGAAAGGACCCCGCCTGCAGCACGAGCAGCTCGCTCAGGTAACCACTGAATCCTTCGGTGGCCACCTCGGCCCCGTAGACGCCGATCCCCTTGAGGAACCGCTTGAACAACCGGACCTCGCCCCGGGTCTCGGGAGTGTGCCGTGCCTGCAAGTACGCCTGGTGGAACGGCGTGCGGTCCACCGCGGTCACCGGCCGGCTGCCGTCCGCGACGGCGTAACCGGGTACGACCTCACAAGGGAAGCCCTGGAAGGTCCCCCGCAAGTAGGGGTGCTCCGCATACTTCTTCTGAGGATCGTGAAGGAGGGCGGCCCCCAGTTTCAGTCCCCGTTCCACGAGGTCGTTGCGCGGCACCTCGGGAGGAAAGAGCACGAAGAGGTCAATGTCGAAGTTTCCGGGGAGGTAGGTTTCCCGGGCGGCGCTCCCCGCGACGAGCGCGCGTCGCAGTTCGATGTGGAGGTCCGCGGCCTTTTGAGTCGCCTCGGCGACGACCTCCGTGAGCACGCCCGCAAGGCGAGAAGAGAGCTCAGGGGTCGGCGAGAGCTCCGCTCGCAGCGAGGCCTCGAGCGCGTCCAACTGGGTATCGACGGGGGTCCCTCCGGAATCCCCCCGCAACGAAGATTTTCGGGCCACGAAGGACCGGACGAACCGGCTAAGATAGCATTTGGCCCCGGGACCGGAGCCGGGCCGGCCGGGGGAAAAGTATATAAGCTTATAGGGACTTCTGCGTCTCGCCATGCGCGAAGATGTAGGTACCCCGCTCCCGGAGGGCCGGGGTCTCGATGCCTCGGGGCCGGTATCGAAGAAAGGTGCCAAGAGCCACTGCCCAGAATGCGGATCCCTCCATCTCATGCGGGATGAGGTTCGAGGAGAGATCGTCTGCGGAGATTGCGGGCTCGTGATCGACGAGAGCACGCTGGTCAGCGATTTCGGACGTCGCACCGGTAAGGATGAGAATTCCATGGAGGGCCGCGGCTACGGGCCCGCCGTCAATCCGCTCATGCCCGAGAAGGGCTTCTCGAGCGAGATCGGTCTCCCGACCCGCGACTTCCAGGGAAACTCACTTTCTCGGGACACCTCGCTCAAGTTCTACCACCTGCGTAAGCTCAACCACCGGCTCCGGCTCGGCCGCACGCACCAGCGCAACATGGTCGTCGCCCTCGGGGAGATCAACCGCCTGGTGAGCGTACTCGGGCTCTCCCGTGAGATCAAGGAGTCGGCCACATACATCTACCGTCGGGCCCTCGAATACAAGGCGACCCGGGGAAAGAAGATCGTCGCCTTCGCGGCGGCGAGCGTCTACGCGGCCTGCCGCCAGTGCCACGTGCCTCGGACGATGAAGGAGATCACCATGCACTCCAAGGCCACCAAGATCGAGGTCGGCCGTGCGTACACCCTCTTGGCCCGCGAGCTCAAGATCGGGCTGCGCCCGCTCGAGCCCCGGGACTACCTCGTCCGCTTCACGCAGGAGCTCAACCTCTCCCGCCCCGTGCGGCAGAAGGTGCTCGAGCTTCTCGAGCAGGTGGAGAAGGTCTACTCGACGAGCGGTGTGCTCCCGAACGGGATCCTCGCGACCATCATCTACATCGCCTCGAACCTGATGGGCGAGCCCCGCAGCCAGGACCGCATCGCCTCCGTGGCCAACGTGACCCCGGTGACCATCCGCAATCACTACAAGGAGCTCCTCGACGCGCTGGGCCTCCCCAAGGACCTCGCGAACCCGGTCACCAAGAACAAGGTCACCGCCACCGCCAAGTAGACCGGGGGGAGAACCATGCCCCGGCGGGAGCTCTCCTATTCGAGCTTCCACACCTACGAGGAGTGCCCCCAACGGTGGAAGTACCTCTACGTGGATGGCCTCAAGGAGGCGGAGCGCTCGTACTTTTCTTTCGGGCGGTCCATGCACCTCACCCTCGAGGCCTTCGTAGGACCCCTCACGAGCCCCCACCGGGTCCGCCGGAATGCCCAGATGACCATCTTCGACTTCGGGGCCCATCCGCCGGCGGTCCATCCGATGTCCCTCGAAGAGCTCCTCGGCCGCTACCGGGAGCTCTGGATCCGGGACGGCTACGGGAGCGAGGACGAGGAGAACAAGTACTTCCTCATCGGGACCGACCTGCTCAAGCGCTTCCATCAACAGTTCGTCAATGCGCGTCCCGTCACGGTGGCGGTGGAACAGGACCTGAGCGGCAAGCTCGGGGACGTGCCCATCCATGGGATCGTGGACCGCATCGACCTACGGGAAACCAAGACGCTCGAGGTGGTCGATTACAAGACCACCCGGGAGCTCACGCTCGAGGACGCCCGCACCTCCGACCAGCTGACGTTCTATCAGGTCATCGTCCAACAGAACTACCGCGAGCCCGTCGAAGCCCTCACGCTCTACCACCTGCGTTCGCTACGGCCCTTGACGGCGCCCGCCCGGAGCGAGCGAACGGTCGAGACGCTCGTTTCCCGGGTCGCGGTGGTCTCCGATGCGATACGGGAGGAGATGTTCCAGCCCCGAACCGGACCCGCGTGCCGTCGCTGCGAGTTCCGACCGCGGTGCCCGGCGTTCCGGAAGGAAAGCCGGAGCGGTTAGCCCCGACCGCCCGGAGAGGTTCTTCGGGACGGCGCTTGAGCGCTGGGCTTATAATCCAAAGCGTTCTCGCGGCCATATGGTAGTCTCACTCTCCGACAAGTCCCGCCTCCAGCCGTTGCGCGATGGAACGCCCGCTCTTGCGACCATCTGTTCGCATTCCAGTCTCCAGATCTTCCATGGGGCCCGTGTGGAGGGCTTCGGCAGCGTGGGCATCGCCCAGGGAACCCCGCCCCGATTCTATGACGCGTTCCCGCTCGCGAAGCCCGACAAGTTCCTCCTCGTGGACCGATGGGAGAACGTCCATTCGATCGTCCCGAAGCTCGAGGAATCCCGGGCCGTCATCGTCCCGACCGGGTCCTTCGTGGAGTACGTGGGCCCGGAGCGGTTCAGTGCGCTGTCCGTCCCGGTGTTCGGGAATCGCCGGGTCATGGAATGGGAGTCGGACCGGGAGAAGGAGCGGGTCTGGCTCGAGCGGGCCGGGGTGCCGATGCCCCGGAAGTACCGCGATGCTTCGGAGGTCGACGGCCCGGTCATCGTGAAGTACTACGGAGCGAAGGGAGGGAAGGGGTTCATCCTCGCGAAGGACCGGGATGAGCTGCTCGAGAGCCCCATCCGGAAGCCCCACGTGATCCAAGAGTACATCATCGGGACGCGGTACTATCTCCACTTCTTCTATTCCCCGATCTCCAAGGAAGGCTACCGGGTCGCCGATGGCAGCCTGCAGCTCCTCGGCATCGACCGGCGGGACGAGGCGAACATCGACGAGCTCTACAAGCTCGGAAGCCAGGAGGGACTCCTGAAGAGCGGGCTACGGCCGACCTTCGTCGTCACGGGGAACGTGCCGGTCGTCCTGCGCGAGTCGCTGCTCCCCCAGGTCTTCGACATTGCCGGGAACATCATCGAGACCTCGATCGATCTCTTCGGCGGGATGGTCGGACCCTTCTGCGTGGAGGGGATCATGACCGAGGAACTCGAGTTCAAGGTCTTCGAGATCTCGACCCGGATCGTGGCGGGGACGAACGTGTACATCAATGGCTCGCCCTACTCCGACCTGGTGGCGCCGGGCCTGTCCACGGGCCGCCGGATCGCCCAGGAACTGAAACGGGCGGCCCGCGAGGACCGGCTCGATGAGGTCCTGAGCTGAGCCATCGACCTCGAGGAACCCCCCAAGGTCCCCCCCACTTTCGGTCACCCTTTAAGCGGACAATCCCCTGAGGAGGATGAGATCATGGAGGCGCTGAAGGCCACGGGACTCTCGAAGCGCTACGTCTGGAGCGGAGGCTCGAACCAGGCGCTCAAGGAGGTCACCCTGTCGGTACCTACCGGGAGCATCCTCGGTCTCATCGGTCGGAACGGGGCAGGGAAGACCACGTTCCTCCGCATCGCGTCCACCTCGCTCCTCCCGACCGACGGGTCGATGCAGATCCTGGGCCACGACGTGGTGGACGACAGCGTGGCGGTGCGAGAGCGCATCGCCGTCATCCCGCAGGAGTCCCGTCCGTTCTACTGGATGAACCCGAGGGAACTCATCTACTATTTCCTCACCATGCGCGGTCACACGAAGGCGGACGCTCGGACGCGGGCCGACGAGGCGCTCGCGGAGCTCGGGCTCACCGAGTACGCCGGGACGCTCGTGAGCCGGCTTTCCGGGGGCTTGCGGAGGAGAGCCATGGTCGCCATGGTGATGGCCTCGGACGCGGAGATGGTCTTCCTGGACGAACCCACCACCGGGCTCGACCCGTTGGCCCGCCGGTCGGTGTGGGAGGCGATCCGCAAGGCCGCGAAGGCCAACCGGACGATCTTCCTCACGACCCACTACCTGGATGAGGCCGACGCACTCTCCAACCGGATCGCGATCCTCGAGAAGGGGAAGCTCTTGGCGGAGGGACCCCGCGAAGCGATCACCGCGAAGGTGAAGCACCCCTACCGGGTCGTGGTCTCCGATGGTTTTTCACGCTCCGAGCTCGAACGGTACGGCGAACCCATCTGGCTGGAGAACCGATGGCTCTTGCTCACCGGAGAGCGGGAGGCCCGGGAGATCTCGAAGATGGCGCTCGAGCGGGGGGCGAAGCTTTCGCTCGCCCCGGTGAGCCTCGAGGACATCTTCATGCAGATCGTTGGAAAGGACATCTCGGTGGACGAGGCGGAGGCCGATGAAGGAGCGTAAGCTGCCGAGCGTCTGGGCGATCGTTTCCATGAACGGCTTCCTCCCGCTCCGGCGGCAGCCGCTGTTCCTGATCAACACGCTGACGAGCCCCTTCTCCTTCCTCTTCCTGCTCTTCATCGTCGGGGGAGCCGCGGCGATCCCGTACGGGGTCGCGGGAGGGCTCGTGCTCACCATCCTCAGCATCGGGACCTCGCTCCAGGGGGACATGACGCACTACAAGACCGATCTCAAGTTCCAGGAGATGGTGGTCGCCTCTCCGGTCAAGGCCGGCACCTACGTGACCGGGATGGCGCTCAGCGAGTTCGTCTTCTCGATCCCCGGCATGACCGTCTTCGTCGTCCTCTCGTTCGTCTACGGGCACTACATCTTCCTCGGTGGCCTGGTGGTGGCCGCGGCCCTGGTGCTGCTCTGGATATTCGCGACCGCGCTCGGATTCACGCTGGCCACGTACCTTGCGGACGTCCGGGAGACCTTCATGATCGCCCCGATCCTTTCGATCGCGCTCACGGTCGTGCCACCCGTATACTACCCGGTCGACCGGATCTGGGCACCGTTGCGCCCGCTGGCGTACCTTTCCCCCACCACGTGGGCCGCGAACCTGGTGCAGGGAGCCCTGGGCCTTTCCCCGACCCCGCTCACGTTGGCCCAGGGCCTCCTGGACGGCGCGGTCCTGCTCCTCTTCGCCATCGTTCTCTTCCTGATTGCCTGGAAGAAGGCCCAGTGGCGCGAGCGATGAACCACCGACCGCGTTTCCGGGTGCCCGGCAACTCTTAGGCCGGGTCCACGAAGTAGCGTGGGCCAGATCGCGGGTCGCGTACGCGCGGTTCCGCCGTCCTCACGCGGGGAGCGGGGGTGGGGGAGGGAGCAAGATCGGGGCCCCACAGGACGGGCAGTCGTGCTTTTCTGGGGTCAGGGTGCCCACATCCACGCCGTTGCCGCAGTACGGGCAGCGGATGGTGCGGGCGAGCCGCTCGGCCACCTCCATCGCGGCCTTCTGCCCCTCCTTCTGGACATTCTGGCTCTGGATGAGCTTGGGCACCAGGTAGGGCAACGCCTGGGAGCAGTAGTTGGCGACCTCGACCGGATCGGGGACGTCGAGCCAGGTCATCGAGGTCACCCGGTTCTGGACGACCGTTCCGGGCATCCACTGAAACTGGGTCACGTAGCGGAAGGTGATGTTCCGCCACACGCCGAGCCCCACGTGGACCTCTTGGATCTGAAGCACGGAGAGCTCGCGGAGGTTGTTCGAGATCAGCCCGGCGGTCGAGACGATCCGGCGATCGGTGAGGGCGTACGCGCTCTGGGACCAAACGTAGATCCGGTGCGCGGCGAGGGCCGCGAACAGGAGGGTGCCGAACCACCAGAAGACACTCGTGAACGCGATCGGGTCCGCGACGGCGGCGCTGAGGAGTATCAGCAGGAAGAACCCGTAGATGAGCAACCGGATCCATGAGTATCCCAGGAACGAGGGTCGGGTCTCGAAGAGCACGACCTCACCCGGGACCAGCAAGCGCCGAGGAAGCGACCCTGGCCGGTGCGAGGCGGGGAGCGGGAGGGGGACGAGCGGACCCGAAGCAGCCACGGGAGATTGCACGATGGGTATCCGGAGGATCTTATGCCCTTAACCTTGGCTCTCGGGAGGCTTCTTGGCCTGCTCCACCCCGTACCGGCTGGCCTTCTTGCGGGGCTTGCGTTCCTTCTTCTCCGCTTTCTTTTCCGGAGTGGACGGAGGCGTGGGAGCGGGCGTCTCGTTCACGCGGTCGGCCACGACGCGCATCTCCATGGGCTGGAGCAGGCGGGGGTCGATCCGCTGGACGTTCGGATTGATGTCCTCTGCCCGAACCCGACCCTCGAAGGGGTCCTCCTTCGTGCGGGCCTCACCGATCGTGCGCTCCAGGACGACCTTGGTCTCGGGAGCGGTGGTGATGGCGGGAGGGGTGGATTCCTTCGCCTTCTCGGGCTTGGCCGCGCCCTTGCTCGAAGTGGCAGCCGCCGGGGTCGATTTCTTTCCCGAGGCGGGCTTCTTTTGCGCCGCCTGAATGAACTCATGCCCCAGCTTGCGGCCGACCGGGGTAAGGGCGTAGAGGGTGCCACGTTTCTCGGTCTTGGTCCGGGCCACGAGCCCCGATTCGACCAACGTGCCGAGCAGCGCGGCGAGCTCGGGCCGGGGAAGTGGCACCTCCTTGAGGATCCCGCTCAAGGGGCGGGGTCGTCGCGCCAGCGCCACGAACACCCCATAGGCATCCTCCCGGGTCGGGATCTTGGCGACCGGTTCCGAAGCGGCCGGAGACGGGGATGGCTTGGACTCCGGGCTCGGCTTCGGGGTCTCCGCCTTCTCGGGCTCCTTGCCGGGTGCCGGTTGTGGCACCTCGTTGACCTGGATCCCCTCCGGGGAGATCGTCAGGCGGAAGGGCCGGTAGATACCGGTCTTTCCTTCGCTCGCGCCGGTGGCCGATGACACGATCGGAGGCTCGTAGGTCCCGAACGGGCTCTTTTCGGAGGCCTCCGACGCCGTCGGGGGGTTCTTGAAGTCATCATAGTAGCCCTTGGGCGGCGCTACCGGGAGCGTTTCTAAAACGGGCATCGGCAGGTCCTCGTGCGTCTGCCGGGACGAGGTCCGCCGCATTAGGAACAGGAAGAGGAGCACGAGGGCAACGGCGATCACCGCCAAGAGCAGGAGCAACGGAATGCCGTCCACGGACTCCGTCCACAGGTTCGGGTTCCCCCCCTTGTTGAGCGTGGAACCGGTCACGGTCAACTTCACCACATTGGACCCGGCGACCGAGCCGGCCACGTCGGTGACCCAAACCTGGTACGCGTAGGTCCCCGGAGCCTGGGGCGAGACCCGGAGGAGGGAGTCTCCGACGGAACCGTTCGTCCCGTTGAGCGACCAGCGGTACACGAAGGGACCCTCGCCGCCCGTCACCAACGCAGCGAACGTGACGTGAGACCCGACGGGCACGTTCGAACTGCTGGCGGTAAGCTCGACGGACAAGGGCGAGACCGCCCCGGTCACCTCGAGCGAGGTGGTACGGTTGACCGAGGCGCCCTTCGAGTCCGACACGGTGGCCATGAGGGTGTAGTTCCCCGGGGAACTCGGAGTGCAGGTCAAGGTGGAGCTATTGCCCGAGGAACAGCCCGGCGGAACGCCCGTGTACGAGAAGGTGTAGGGCAGCGACCCCCCCAGGACCGACACCGAGAGGTCCGTGGTCGCTCCCAATGCGATGACGGTGGGATTCGCCGTGAAGGCGATGATCGTCAGTCCTTGCGGAGAAAGCACCGTGAACTGCCCCGGGGAACTGGCCACCACCCCATCTGCGTCGACCACGGTCACGCTGACGTTGAAGGTTCCCGGGAGGTTGGACGTGCAGGTGATGTCCGGCGTGTTCCGCGGGTTGCATCCCGACGGGAGCCCGGCGTAGGAGTAGCTGAAGGGGGCGGTCCCATAAGCGACCGACGTGTTGAGGTAGACGATGCTCCCCAACGCGCTCACTGCCGGGGTGATGTTGAAGTACGCAACGCTCGGCACGGGGTTCACCGTCAAGGTCAACGAGCCTTGGGCGATGTGTCCGTCCATGTCGGTCGCCGAGACGAGCACCTGGTAGGACCCCGACTGGGAGGGGGTGCACGGCAACGTCGAATTGTTGCTGGAAACGCAGCCACGGGGAAGTCCGCTAAAGGAGTAGGAGAGCGGGGCCGTGCCCCCCTTTGCGGTGACCTGGAGCTGCGTGGCATTCCCAAGCGTGAACGTGGGCGGGGTCGCCACGAAGTTTTGGATGATCGGGATCGGGTTGACGTTGATCCCGGCGCTCTGATTCACGGTGACATGATCTGCGTCGGTCACGAACACCTTCAAGGGGTAGTACCCGGAGTTCGTCGGGGTGCACGTGAAGCTCCCGACGTTGGGAGAATTGCATCCGGGCGGCAGGCCCACATACACGTAGGAGTACGGCGGCGTGCCTCCGAGCACCTGGACCGTCAGCGTGGTTGAATTCCCGAGGGTGAACTGGGTCGGAGAGGACGCGAACGAAATGATCGAGGGAGCGGGATTGACGCGCAGGAGCTTCGAACTCTGGTAGGTCTTACCGAACGCGTCCTTCACGGTGACCAGGATCGAGTAGTTGCCGCTCAGTTGCGGAATGCAGGTCCAGCTCGAGAGGTTCTGGGACGGGCAACTGGCCGGGAGGCCCGCGTAGGAGTAATTGAGCGGAGGCGCCCCCCCGGACACGTTCACCGTGATGACCGTCGCATTCCCTGCGGTGACCCCCGGGGGACTGAGCGTGAAGTTGCTCACGGAGGGCAAGGGATAGACGACGAGCGTGGTCGTGTGGGAGCCGGTCACACCGTTCGCATCGGACACTACGACCGAGACGCTGTAGTTCCCGGCCGTTCCCGGGGTGCATGTGAAACTGGGAGCGTTGGGGGGAGTGCAACTTGACGGGAGGTTCCCGTACGTGTAATGGTACGGCAGCGTACCACCGGTAGCGCTGACGGAGAAATGCGTGCTGACCCCCACGTCAATGATGGAGGGAGTGGCCGAGAAGGCGCTGACCGTGGGATTGGGCATGTAGATGGCGCTCACGTTGTTCGAACCCTGATTGGTCACGTACACGTACTCGTTGAGCGCGTCGTAGATGACCCCCCACGGTCGGAGGCCGACCCGATAAACACCGGTGACGCTCTGCCCGTGGATCTCCGTTACCTCTTGGGACCCTTCATCGGCCACGAACGCGCCCGCATCGATGCCGTCGTAGGCAACGCCCTCGGGGGAGTTACCGACGCTCACGTTTCCCACGAGCGTCTTTCCCGAGATGATCGTGGTGTTGTTCGAGCCGGAGTCCGAGACATACATGTCCCCCGTCGCGGAGTCGAATCCGACCCCGCTCGGGGCGGAGAAACCCGAGAGATTCCCGACCACCGTCGAGTTATCGATGAGCGTCACGTTGTTGGAGCCGGCGTTGGCCACGTACATGTACCGGTTGTACGCATCGAAGGCCAACCCGTCCGGGACCGAACCGACCGTCACCGTCCCGACAAGGAGGACGCCCCGGACGATGTCCACGACCCCGCTCGCGTCGCACCCGTAGGTCTCCTTGTTGGTGGGATTGTAGGCCAACGCCGAGACGTCCCCGGCGACACTCACCGTCCCGATCTTCGCGCCGGTGGAGGCGGAGAAGACGCCAATGCAGAACTTCCCGGCGGTGGCGGTATTGTTGTCAGCGATGTAGAGGTATCCGTCCGACGGATCGAAGGCGATGGCGGTGGGGGCGGGGCTCGGACCGCACCAACTGCCCAGGGAGAAGGTCTTGACCACCTGGTTGGTGGAGCTCGAGATCACGCTCACGTTGTTGGTCGCAGTGTTGGTGACGTAGAGGTCCTCCACGGTCAGATTTGTGCCGCTGACGTTGAGGGCGATCCCGGAGGGAGAAGTGCCTACCGGGATGCTGAGGACCGGAACTCCGCTGGCGGGAACGAGGGGGGCCGCCGCGGACGGGATCGTCGGCGAATGGTTCGAGGAAGTGAACTCCCGGTCGGCGATCTGGACCCCGGAGGGAGCGGGAACGTGGACGTTCCACGGGCCCGCCACGGCGAGGGAGCCCATGACCAGTAATAGGAGGACGAGGGGAAGGGAACCTCTCACGACCCTGTCGATGGTTCCGAAGAGTAAAAGGCCTTGCCCTTGAGCCATCGAACGACGGGTAAGTGTCTCGGAAGGTGGCTTTTCAGTCCTGCCAGTCGAACCGGACCTTTTCCGTTACCGCTTTCCGATCGTGGGGGTTCTCACGCCGGACGGGTTCCTCCTTCTGCTGGCTCATCGAGACCAGGATCTCCTCGATCTTGCGGATCCGCGCGGACAATGCCGTGACCTGGTCCGCCAAGCGCTGCACCTCGCTCCCGAGCGCTTGGACAGCATCGGAAGCTCCAGGGTCGTTCGCCTTCAACTCACCCACCTGTCCCAGCGGAGACGAAGGGGGATAATCAGCTTTTGGAGCGGAACTCCACATGGACGCGCCAGCGTCCGACCCGGTGCGGGAAGTCCCGTCGGAAGTGCCCGCCCCGGCTCTCTTGGCGAACGAGGGCGCCCCATGCCATCAGTAACGCCGTGAGGGCGTGGTTCTCCATCGGCGTGGGCCATCCAGAACCGCGTTCGTCCCGTCGTTCTCTCCACTCGGCAGAAAATCGGCGCACCGCCTCCATCAACGGAGCACGGTCCCGGACGATCCCCACGTTCTTCCACAGGACCTCTCCGATGTCGGCCTTGTTCATCGGTGGAAGAGGAGGATCCCCCGCCGAACGGGCACGTCGTGTCACGGGAATCGAGTGCGTGGGGATGGAACCCGGCTCTCGCCGCCACGTTCCTTCCCGCCCCAGGGACCGGACCAGCCGCGTCCCGAACACCAACCCCTCCATGAGCGAGTTGCTGGCGAGACGGTTGGCCCCGTGCACTCCCGTCGAAGCGACCTCCCCGCAGGCATAGAGACCCCGCACGTTGGTCTTTCCGTCCATATCGGTGGACACTCCCCCGACCATGTAGTGGGCCACGGGGGTGACCGGGATGAGGTCCCGGTCCAGGTGCAGACCCACCCCTTCGAGGAACTTGTACACCGTGGGGAAGCGAACCCGGAGGCGTTCGGAGCGGATCCCCGTGGCATCCAGGAAGACCACGGAGTCCCCGAGACGTTCCATCTGGGTCACGATGGCCCGGGACACGACGTCCCGGGGGGCGAGCTCGGCCAATGGATGGTACTGCCGCATGAACGTGTCCCCGTGAGAATCCCGAAGGAGGGCCCCTTCCCCCCGGAGGGCCTCAGTGAGCAAGAACCGAGGCTTCCCTTCACCGTAGAACACGGTGGGATGGAACTGCATGAACTCCATGTCGCGGACCCGGGCCCCGGCATTGAGGGCCATGGCGACCCCCTCGCCGGTGGCGATCGAGGGGTTCGATGATTCTCGGAAGAGATGTCCGCCCCCCCCGGTTGCCAGCACGACGCGATCCGTCTCGATCCGGACCTCGCCCCGTCGCCCGCGACCCAGGACCCCCCGGACGTGGTTCCCGGAAACGGAAAGGGAGTTCACCGTGAAGCCTTCCCAGACCTCGATCGCGCGTTCTCGCACGCGACGCTGCAGGGTCTCCTCGATCTGACGTCCGGTGGCGTCTCCCCCGGAGTGCACGACCCGCGGGAGGGAATGCGCGGCCTCTCGACCCAGCGTGATCTGGCCATCGACCGTGTCGAAAGGGACCCCGAGATGCACGAGGTCGCTGATCCGGTTGGGCGCCTCTTGGGCAAGGATCCAGGCGGCCCTCCGGTCGACCAGACCGGCACCGGCCCGGACCGTGTCCTCAAAATGCAGCCGCGGAGAGTCCTTCGCCCCGATGGCCGCGGCGATCCCGCCCTGGGCGTAGAGCGTGTTCGACTCCTTCAAGGAGGATTTCGTCAGGAGGAGAGGATGGATCCCCCGCTCTTCCGCCTCCAAGGCGACGAAGAGGCCGGCAATGCCCGTCCCGATGATCACCAGGGGAGCGTTCCTGGAGGGTTTCGGCATGGGGGCTACGGGGGGGCCTCCCAGATGTAGATCGGTTCCCGCTGGGTCGTGATGAAACCGCATCGCTCGTACAACGCGCGCGCCCCGACGTTCGCCGTGGTCACCCAAAGGGTCGCTTCATGGACCCCTCGGGCGAGGAGGCCCCGCAAGGCGCGATGGAGGAGCGCGTGGCCGATGCCTTTCCGGCGGACCTCCGGGGCGACCGCCACGTCGGCGATGAGCGCACGGCCGGGAGTGAGCTCGAGGGAGAGGATGAACCCCATGAGGTCTTCCCCGCCCCCCTCCTCCGACACGACCCCGGGGGAACCGTCCGCCACGAACACCCCGAGCGATCCGCGCATGAGCTCGTTCAAGATCCGCTCGTCCTCGGAGAGAGTGTCCGCCACGAGCCCCCGGTCGGGGCTCGCCTCGAAGGCCCGGAAGTCCACCGACGCGATGATGCCCACCGGGAACTTCACGACCCGGCAGAACCGGTACCCCGGAGGGAGCGGGGGCTGATCGGGGGGAGCGTTCGAGTCCAAGCGCAAGGTCATGCGCTCTCGCTCGTACGTATGGAGCGGGTATCCCCAGGTCGGGATGGCGTGCCGGAGCCGTTCCTCCGCTTCCCCGGACACGGCCGAGAGCGTGAGGTCGATGCGACGGGTCCCCGGGGGAGGCTCTTGGAAAAGGCCGTCCAAGAGGGATCGGGCATCCTCCTCCGGCAGCCCCGAGGTCGAAAGGAACAGGTGGGAGAAGCATCGGGTCCCGCGTATCGTGTTGATCAACAGGCCCGCCACCCGGCCATCGACCGTGGTGAGCATCGCCCGCATGCTGCCCGCGCGCAGGCTTTCCTCCGTGGCCTCCACCCAGTCGGTGGGAACCGCTTCCCCCTTGCGTCGAAGGGCGTGGCTGAGGAGGGACAGGGGTTCGTGAAGGTCTCCCGAGAACCCCTGTGCGGCCTCCCGCCGCCGGATCGGCAAGGACGCGCCTCAGCGACGGGCGTAGCGACTGGCGATGATGCCTTGGATCTGGTGAACCCGCCCGGTGATCCGGTCGAGTTCCGCGGCGGTGGCGAGGATCGCGCGGTAGGTCACGTTCAGCTCGTCCCGCCAGGGTTTGGCGAGCACCATCCGCCGGCGGAGTTCTCCCCGGGTCAGCTCGTCGGAGATCCCCTCGGGTCGAAGCGAGAGGAAGCGCTCCTCGACCTCCTTGACATGCACGAGCTGGCGTTCCAGGTCCTCCCGGAGCTGCGCGTGCCGTAGGATCAGTTGATGCAGCTCGAACTCGAGGTTACTGTCGTCCGGTGCTGCCATGCTCGCTCACAAGGTTCTCCCTCAGGATCGCGGAGATGTCCGGGGCCACCGAGCCCCGCTCAGCGGCATTGTCCAACGTGTCGGTCGACAGTATCTCTGAGGCTACTCCCTTGATCCGCTCGAAGGCGTCCTTGAGGAACAGACCGTGGGTGCAGGCGGCGATGACCTTCTCGGCCCCCACCTTTCGGAGCACCTGAGCGGTCTCCACGATGGTTCCGCCGGTCGAGATCACATCATCGAGGATCACCACGTGCTTGCCCGTGATATCCGGAGCATCCTCGGGTAGCGTGATCTCCACGTGCTCGCTATCGATGCGCTTCTTCTGCAGTGATAGGAACGGCTTGTGGAGAAGATCGGCCATGCGCTGGCACCGCTCGACCGCTCCCTTGTCGGGGGAGACGAGCAGGTCGACGGGGCGACGGCGCAGGAGCCGGGCGATCGCTGGGACCCCGCTCACTTCCCGCATCGGCTTCGAGAAGATCTCCCGGTTGAACGGGCTGTGCAGGTCGACCGTGATGACCATGTCGGCGTCCACTTCGAGTCGGCGCGCCATGGACCGGGCGGAAACGGCCTCGCCGGGGAAGAACCGGCGGTCCTGACGGGAGTATCCGAAGTACGGGATCACGAGCCGCAGGCTGCGGGCCCCTCCCTCGCGGATCGCATCCTCTAGAAGGAAGAGTTCCAGGAGGTCCTCGTCGCGTCGGGTCGACTGGACAAGCACGACGTCCTCCCCTTCGAACCGACCGCCGATCCGAACGTAGAGCTCCCCATCCGGAAAGCGCTTCTTGAAGGGTAGCGTGAACGGGCAGTTGCCCAGCTCGCGGGAGATACCCTCCGCCAGCGAGGTCGATGCACTACCACCCACAACGAGCAATCTCTGACCCCCCGGGAAGGGCACGTAGGAGGCTTGGGTATTTGACTGTGAAGGTGAGCTTTCCCGGGACCGTTGTTCGGTTCGGCCCCCGAGCAGATTGCCTTTAACCCCACGTGCCTCCTCTGGGACGGTGCGCTGGATGTTGCCCGTCACGAGGTCGGTCCGGACTGGCGTCCCGGAAAGGTTCCTGGCCGCGGACCGATACCGAGCCCGGCGCGAGTGGGACCGCTACGAAGGGACGCCGCAACGAGAGTTGCTGCGAAGGTCCCGAGAGAGATTCCTCCAGGTGAACCTCCGCCACGCGCACCGCAAGTTTCCCCGGATGCTCGAACTCGGCCCCGGTCCGGGTCGATTCAGTCCGATCTTGGCCCGGTTCACCGACCGGCTGCTCCGTATCGACGTTTCCCGGGCCATGCTGAAAGAGGCCCGACGCCATGCGCCTAGAGGATCGCCGCGTGCGGACGATCGAATTGCAGATATCCTAGGAGATGCCGGCCAGCTCCCGCTCCCTTCGAGGAGCGTTCCCTGTGTCGTGGCCTTGGGAAACCTCCTCGGGTTCGCCGGAGACCGGGGCCCGGACGTGCTCGACGAGATCTCCCGCACCTTGACCCCCCGGGGGATGCTCGTGCTCGAGACCATGAATCCCCCCGCGCAGGTCCCCCGGTTCGTCCATCGGATGTCGGTCACCGAGTGGCGAAGGACCGTCCACGAGGCGGTGGGGTACCGGTTGATCACGTTGCTCCGTGAGGGATGGGAAAGGGCCCCCCAGACCCTTCCCCGGCCGACCCCGAGTACCTTCTCGTTCATTTCGCCCGAAGAGGTCGTGGATTGGCTGGACGACCTTGGCTTCGAGATCGGGGACCAGATGGTGACCGCTCCCCTCCTGGGGGGAGAACCCTCCTTGGTCGCCGAGATATCGCGTGGTAGAACCGAGATCCTGGAGGAGATCCTGAGATGGGAAGACTATGCCGGAAGGCGGCCAGAATTCCTGCGCTGGGGCGGACACACGCTGACCGTGGCGCGGGCCCCTTGAACGACAAGCTCGAACTATCGGGGGAGCGGGTCCGAGGAGGACCGAAGCCGATCCCTCACTTGAGCGGGCCGACCGCGGCTTCGACGGCCGTGAGGATCTCGCCGGACTTCCCGACCGCGGCAAGGCGGTTGAGGTCGGGATAGAGGGGACGGTCCTCTTCCACCTTGCGTACATGCTTGCGGATGACATCGAACGCCGCCTGCACGCCTGGCGAGGGTCGGACGGGGGCCCGGAACTCGAGCGCCTGCGCGGCGGAGAGCAGCTCGACCGCCAGGATCGACCAGGAGTTCTCGATGATCTGCCGGGTCTTGATCGCGGTCGTCATGCCCATCGAGACGAAGTCTTCCTGATCCGCGGCGGCCGGAATGGAACCCGTTGCGGCGGGGTGCGAGAGCACCCGATTCTCCGCCACGAGCGCTCCGGCGGTGTATTGGATCAGCATGAGCCCGGAGAACATCCCGGCCCCACGGGTGAGGAAGGCCGGCAGCCCCACCGACAGGTGGGGGTTCATGAGTCGGTTGACCCTCCGCTCGGAGAGGACCCCTACGGTGGTGATGGCGATGCCCAGCAGTTCGAGGGCGAACGCCATCGGAGTCCCCTGGAAATTGGCGCCGGAGATGGCGATGCCCTCGTCCGGGAAGAAGGTGGGATTGTCGGCGGCGTGGTTGAGCTCGATCTCGAGCATGTACCGGGCCCACGCGACCGCGTCCTTGGCCGAGCCGACCACTTGGGGGCTCGAACGGAGCGAGTAGGCGTCCTGCACCTTCTTTCCGGGGCGCTCGAGCAAGGCGGAACCGGCGGTGATCTTGCGGACGTTCTCCGCACACGCCATCGCCCCCGGATATCCCCGTACCTCGTGGATCCGGTGGTCGTACGCCTTCATGTTCGCGTTGAGGGCTTCCAGGGTCATCGCGAGGGCGACCTCCTGCGTCTTGAGCCATCGCAGCGCGTCGTAGACCTCCAGGCAGCCCATCCCGGTGATGACATTGGAGCCGTTGATGGTGGCAAGGCCGTCCCGTTCCCGGTACACGATGGAGGGGATGCTCGCCGCCCGAAGGGCCTCGGCCCCCGGCATGCGCTTCCCCTGGTAGAACGCCTCTCCCTCCCCCATCGGGACCAAGGCCATCTGGGCCATGGGCGCGAGATCGCCACACGCACCGACGGACCCCTTTTGCGACATCACGGGGGTGACCCCTTTGTTCAGAAGGGCGACGAGTGTATCGACGACCTCCTGACGGAGACCGGAATGGCCCCAGCAATGGGTGTTGATCCTCGAGAGGATCGCGGCCCGGGCGTCTTCGATGGCGATCGGGTCCCCGCAACCCGCCGCATGGGAGTAGATGAGGTAGCGCTGGAAGTCCTTGGCCTGCTCCTCGGACAACACCACCTCGGAAAGTTCTCCGATCCCGGTGTTGACCCCGTAGACCACTTCCTTCTCCTGGATCTTCCGCTCGAGAAGGGCCCGGCATGCCACGATGCGCTCCCGCGCCTTGGGACCGATCTCGATCTTCTCTTCACGGCGGGCGATCTGCACCACGTCCTCGATCTTGAGGGAATGACCATCCAGTACAATCGCCATCGGGGTTCTCCAGAATTTCGG
>JAKAOF010000054.1 GCA_021823345.1 Thermoplasmata archaeon | reverse complement strand
GGGGCCCTTCGCCCCGGCCAGCACGTCGTGCCCCTCGTCCGAACGACACGTTAGCGAGCGGCGGAGGGGGACCTGCCCCGCGCGCTCGCCGACCCCTTTTTCACGGTCAAGGACGGTTTCTGGGCGGCGTTCGTGGATAGCCTTAATACCCGATGCTCCATCGGGAGGAACGGAGGTCCGCACGATGATAGAAGACGACCTGCTTTCCCTCGTGGATCGGTTCAACCGCCATGCCCAGAAGAACCCGGCGGTGCACAATGAGGTCAAGGACCTCATCCGACACATCGAGGTCAAGTTCTCCGATGGAGGCACCTACCGGATGGAGCTCAAGGACGGCATGCTCTCGCTCCCCGTCAAGGGAGACGGGGTGAAGCCCGAGATCCTCATCACGACGGACGTGAAGACCTTCGAAGGGCTGGTCCGCAAGGAGATTGGGCCGATGAAGGCCCTCGTCACGCGCAAGCTCCAGATCGACGCGAGCCTCGAGGACAAGATCCTCCTGCGGCGTCTACTTTGACCTGACCGGGGCCCGTCGCGTCCCCTTCTTTGGAGAAGGGACCCTTCCTTTCGAGCGCGAGAGGTGGTCCTCGGCCCGCATCGCCGCCACGCCTAGGTCCAGAACGTCCTCCAGGCGGTTCCTCGATCGCACGAACTTCGGTCGCCATCCTCGATCGCTCAGCACGTCGCTCACCACGAAAAGCGCCGCCGCGCGACAACCCCGGTACCGGGCGACGGTGAACAATGTCGCCGCCTCCATCTCCACCGTGAGGATCCCTTCGCGCCGGTACGCCCGGAGCTCGGGGGCCGTTTCCCGGTAGAACGCATCCGTGGTCCACGAGGGCCCCTCGGCAAAGGGGACCCGCTCCTTTCGAAGGAACTCCCGAAGATGGCGAGTCAGGGAAGAGGATGGGCGGGCGAACCGGGCGCTGCGGGCGTAGTGATGCGACGTCCCCTCATCCCGCAGTGCGCGGCGGCAGAGCACGATCGAACCGGGGGCCACCTCCGGCTGAAGGGACCCGGCGAGCCCGAGGAGGAGGAAGTCCCGAACCCCGAGCTCCGCCAGGTCCTCGATATCGATGGCGATCTGGGGACCCCCGACCCCGCGCACGAAGTAGACCCCCACGGATCCCGGGCCCGTCCCGGTGACGTACATCTCCGGCGCGATGCGCAGGATGGACCGGGGAACCCCCCGGTGATTTTTCCGGACATGTTCCTGCAACCGGGGACCGAAGACCAGGATGACCCGTCGCGGCAACGCGGGCGGAGACCGCCCCTGCGTCTTACTCCAGTAGTTGACGTAGCGGGCGGCGGTCGAGATCGAAGGGTGCCGGTGCTTCGAGGCCCGGTGGGGTACGGTCACGAGTTCACTCTGGGACCTGACGGTAAGGAAATGATCGTGTTGAGATCCCCGGCCCCCACGAGCTACCCGGGGAGGCGGGTCGGCAAGAGGAGGAGGAAACCGAGGAGGGCATCACGTCAGGGAGCCCCCCGAGGTCAGGACCCCGACGCTGTCCGGGGGAAGGACCCAACTGGTCTGCCCGGCCGGCAAGGTCTCGGTCATGGGACCTCCGGAGGAACCGCTCCAGACCATGATCGTGGCCGAAGCGCTGAGCGGGAACCCCGAGCTCCCGAGCGCGATCTCGACCGCATAGGTGAGGTTGACGTTGGCAACGAAGAGCGCGCTCTGTGGGCTCCCCCCGTTGGTCTCCGTGGCCGCCGCATAGAGCGTCGAGATCGCGGGGGAGCAGTACACCGGGTGCACGCTCGGACCGAGCTCGGGAAGGAACTCCTTGAAGAGGGTGTCGGCGGGCCGCGCGTTGCCGGCGGCCGTGAACAGCGAGCCGGCGTACCCGCCCTGGAGCACCCATAGGTCGAGGGACCCGATGCTCAGGTTCAGTCCCTGGATGACCTCGGCCGCCAGATAGGGGACGAGCTGGTAGGAGGACAGGAACCCGTCGAGCTGGGTACCCGTCGCCGCATTGAACTCATCCACCAAGAGCGAGATGCTGCAGGTGGCACATCCCGCGTGGATCGCCTTGAGCGCCTTCGGCACGACCACCGGCAGGGACTCATCCCCGGAGAGCGAGGCATAGATCGTGGAGCTGTTCTCCCCGGCGAACCCCGCCCCCGCGGGATAGACGTGGATGGCGACCGCGCTCAAGTTCGCCCCGTTCACCGCCACCGTCTGCTGGATCCAGGTGTCCTCGCTCACACTGGAGCTCCCGGCTCCCCCCAGGCCGATGAACTGGATCGTGGGGTCCACGGCGCGCATCGCCGCGATGTAGGCATGGGCGACCTGGGCGTACTGGGACGGGGAGACGGCCAGCTGTTGGGAGGCGGTCCACTGGGACCACGGGACCCCGAAATGGGTCCAGAGGCCCGGCTCGTTCCCGATCTCCCAGTAGGCCGGATGGAAGGACAACCCCTGCTCCACGTAGCTCACGAGCATGGCCGCGAACGTGGCGTTGTCGATCTCCGCCGGAACGGTGATGATCGCCTGGCAAGAGATGGATTCGCACCAGTTCACGAATTGCGCCGTGCTCCATGCTCCGGGCACGCTGGTCCCGTCCGAATAGACCGCCCCCTGCCCGTTGTTCGCCATCATGTCGTAGCGTTCGGCAAGGTCCCCCCCGGGCCACCGGTAGAGGTGGAACTCGGGGAGATGGGCCTGCGAGAGGATCGTCGGCCCCCCGTAGATGTCCGCCCGGACGTTCACCCCGAGCAGGGGGGCGGTGAGGTTCGCGGAGACGTTGGCCCCGACCGAGAGCGTGGTGGAGAGCGTGGGGGGGGGACCGCCGGGGGCCGAGGAGCCCTTCGTGGACGGTAGGGCGTAGTACGCCCCGGAGAGGAAGAGCCCGGACAAGAACACGGCGAGCAGGACGATGACGACCTTATCCCGGAGGGGTACCGGCGGACTGGGTAGGGACGGAGTCATGGGCTGCCTCCGGGGCCGGAGCCGGATCCGAGGCGGCGTGCGGGGACGCATCCCGCGAACGCTTCCAGTACCCGAGCAGGACGAACGTGGCGGTCAGGATGCCGCCAAAGAGGCCCAGCACGACCCAGGGTTGGGTCCACATCGAGGGCTGGGCGACGGCCGTTCCCCCGGACGGGGTCAGGACCGAGACCATCGTGGCCGCGCTCTCCCCGAGGGAGTTCTGCGCCATGATCGATATGGAGTAGATCGCGCCCGGGCTCGCCGAATGGATGGTGTAGTTGAGCTTGTCCGGCGCCACGTAGGCGTCCCCGACTCCCCCGGTGGAGGTCGTCCAAGAAAGCGCGTACCCCTCCAAGGCCAAGCCCCCGAGGAGAATGGGGGGGGACCAAGCGATGAAGATCGATCCGTCGGTCGTATTGAAGGATGCGCTCAGGTTTTCCGGAGCATCCGGGATCCCGAGGGGGATCGCGTGCACCCGGGGGGACGTGGATCCCCACCCGACCTCGTTCCAGGCCCGGATGGTGAGGGCGTAGCTCTTCCCGTCGATGAGCCCTTCGACCGTGTCCGGGGAGGTCACGTTGGGCATGAGGAGCGGGGTGCCGTTGTCCGGGGTCACGTTGAGCTGGTACCCCAGGATCGGATAGACCCCCGCCAAGGACGGGGGCGACCAGGAGACCGTGAGATTCGTGTCCCCCGCGACGACCGACACGTCGATCGGGGCACCCGGGACATCCCCGGTGCTCACCGAGTAGATCGGGGAGAAGGGACCCTCGCCCTGGCTGTTCCAGGCGGCGACCTGGAAGCTGTAGGAGGTGTTGCGCGAAAGGTTGCCCACGATGGTCGAGGTGACGTTGCCGACCCGGCGAGTGCCGTTCGTCGTACCGGCCGGGCTCCAGTCGACCGTGTACCCGGTGACGGTCGGACCGCCGGCGGAGGTCGCCGCGCTCCACGACAGCGCGACGCTGGTCGGGTGAGGGGCCGCGGAGAGGATGATGGGATTGCTGAGGACCGCGATCATCCGCGGGAGCGTCTTTGCGACCGACCCCGAGAAGGGCCCCGGAACGGAGCTCCCGGTCACCGGGACGGTGAGCACGGAAAGCACGAGGACGAGGAGGGAGAGTACCGGGATTCCCCACCGGCCTCTTGGGAAGATGACCCGTCTCGTCACAGGGAATACCGCTAGGGGGGGTACCCCCCTTAAGCCTTTCGAGTCCCACTTTCCGCATGGCCTACTCCGAGAACTCCGGGAGCGCCCCGGGGAAGATCGTGCCCCAGGCCTCCACGCTGAAGTACTGCTTGATGGCGGAGGTGATCGGCCAGGTCAGGATCCACGGGATGTAGCTCCAATAGCGTTCCTTCGCCAGATAGTACGCCATCGCCAGGCTCTTCGGGACCATGATGAGCCCGAGGACGAGGAGAGCGGTCTCGATGGTGAGGAGATGGAAGAAGACCGCCACAAGGAACGTGTAGACGAACCCGAGGTACCGTAGCCCCCCGCGGGCGTAGAGGACGAACCAGTAGAGCATGGCGAGGCCCCCCCACTCCGGGGCCCCCGAGATGAGGGCGTCGTAGTGGCGGGCGTGGGAAAAGAAGCCGCCCCGGTTCCAGCGGACCCGCTGTTTCATGAGGGCGCGGAAATTCGCCGGGACGTCCTCGAACGCCCGGGAGGTGGGCTCGTAGCGCAACAAGTACCCGGCACGTTGAAAGCGCAGGGTGATCTCGCAGTCCTCCCCGTTCCAGGGAACCCATCCTCCCAGCCGGAGGAGGTCCTTGCGCCGAAAGCCGGAGAATCCTCCCGCCACGACCTGGATGGTGCGGGTGCCCATGAGCGAACGGAACAAGAACATGTGACGCCACACGATCTCGAGCATGCGCATCTTCCGGATCCAACCGTCGCGCTGGTAGGGCAGGATCATCCCCTGAACCCCGCCCACGCGAGGGTCGGCGAGGTGGCCGATGAGCGCGGCGAACCCCCGCCCGGGGTGGATGAACGTGTCGGCGTCGACCCGGATGACGATCTCTCCTTTCGCCTCCCGCAGGGCCCCGTTGAGGGCGCTCGACTTCCCCCCGTGGGGGAGGTCGATGCAGCGGCCGGTGGCGTACCGGAGTCGGCGCATCTCCGCATGGGCGATCTCGGAGGTCCGGTCCTCCGAGCCATCGTTCCCGACCAAGATCTCCGTCCGACCGGGATAAAATCGCGACGCGGCGTCGGCCGCCCGGATACACAAGTGGATCCCCGCCTCCTCGTTGTACGCCGGGATGAGGATCGACACATCCGGATGGTAACTCGAGAGGGGGGCCGGAGGATGCCGCCGGAGCTCGATGACGTAGAGCAACCTCCCTTCCAGGGCCCAGATCGTGTACGCGAGGAGCGGCAGGATGATGATCGCCCGGAACTGGACGGCGATGATGGATCCCCGCCCGATGCCGAGGCGGTCCCACATGAGGTAGAGGAGGCCGAGCGCGATCACGGAGCTCGACACCAGGCTCCCGAGGAAGGTCAGGAACGCCAGGCGAGCGCGCGGCGGACGGTCCACCATGCGGAGCGGAGGGGGTTTCATGAGGGTGGAGAACAGGACGAGCGAGAAGAACACCCCGCCGAGGAACGCGCGCAGGATGATGCTGATCGACTCCAAGAAGGTGGACGGGACCGTGAACAGGAAGGAGTCCGAGAGCATCGCGGCGAGCACGTAGCTCAACGAGATGATCCCGGCGGCGATCCGCTGCCCGGGAGAGAACCGGCCCCGCGCCCAGACCACCCCGCTCGCGACGAGATAGGCGAGGAGGAAGGAGAAGAAGATCATGAACGTGAAGTCGGCGGCTAGGTGATCGACGGTGGGCACCTCGGTCCAGCCCGGCCAGGGGTGGGGCCAGAACAGGAGCTCCCCCATCGTGCCCACGCCGAGGTCGTAGGCGAAGAAGAAGTATTTCGCGAACAGGGCGATGGGGAAGAGGATGACCACGAAGGCCAACCCGAGACGAAGCCCGAACCCCTTGGTATAGGCCGGGGGCTTCACCGAGACCACCCCGGCGTGGAGCTCCGAGGACGAGAGCGCCGCGCTGGTGTCCAGCGGGTGGACGGTGGGCCCCTTGCGGGCGAGGATCCGCAGGTGGTCCAACCAGAAGTAGATCCCCATGCCGCAAAGGACCGCCAGGGGAACGATCCCGAGGGGGATCGGAAGCTGGCCGGCACTCGACACCAGCGACCCGAGGATCTGCCAGGACATGCGCTGCTTTGGCGTACCTCCCCGAAGGGAAGGTACCCATATCGGTCGCATTCTTAAGGTGGCGACCGGTCGCCTACCCGCGCTCTGGCGAGGGGAACCCCGGTAGGGCCCGGCGGGGGAACAAGGCCCCCTCACCGAAACGATTCGGAGATGCCGCCTTAGCCTCCTTCGCATTCGGGGTGTCCGGAACGATGACCATCGACGTGGACGAAGTGGTTCTCTTCATTCACATCGTGGGGGCGGCCGTCTGGCTGGGAGGGACGGTGAGTCTCGGCATCGTCGCTGCGGCGGTGCACTCGGTGCTGGGAAAGGATCGGACCACCTACACGCGGGTGATGGGCCGGATCGGGCGATCGCTCGGCTGGACGATGTGGGTCGCCCTGATCCTCACCATCCTGACCGGACTCTACAACCTGACCTGGTACCTTCCGGATCCCACCTGGGCGGCGATCATGGCGCTCCCGTGGCTCCTCGCCAAGCTCGCCCTCGTCACCCTCCTGGTCCTCCTCAGTGCGGTCCACAGCTTCGTGCTGGGCCCGGTCATCCGTCACCGCGCCGAGCGGGGTTCGGCCGGTGCGTTGCTCGGGGAGCTTCGCTCGCTCGATCGGGCGATCTCCATCGCATCCCTGGGGGTCACGCTGCTGGTCGTCTTCGCCGCCGTCATGGTGGCCTCCTGAGACGGGAACCCATCACGGAGCGGCCGCGTTCGCGGCGGCGAGCGAAAGGCGGGAGTAATGTTCCAGGTTCCGCCGCTGTTCTTCGCTGAGGACGATGGCGGGCCAACCCCAATGGAGGGCGACGGCGGCCCCGGGGCGGACCTCCGGGAGGACCCGCGGATCGTAGACCACCGTCGACTCCTCTTCCGGCCCGGTCGTGAGCTGGCCGTGGGCATGGACCAGCCGGGGGATCCGGACCGTCAGTTCCGTTTCGCGGACCTCCCGTACCGTGGCCCAGGAGGGACGGCACTGTTCCATGCTCTCGAGGTTCGTGGGAACGTGTCCCGTCACGTTCCCCACACCCACGAAGATGACGTGGAACGCGTGGTGGGGTATCGCCCCGGGGGGGAGCGATCTGGCGAGACGGTCCGCGATGCGCCGGGGAAGCCCTCGCCGGACCAACCGGTCCAGCAGGGGAAGGAAGTCCTTCCGTTCGAACGCGTCGAGCAGCTCGTTCCCGATCCAGTAGGCTTCGACCACATCGAGGTCGAGCGGCGCCCGGCCGTGCTTCTCGGCGATGACCTCGAGGTACGGCCACAGGGCCTCGAAGCTCGATAGTGCCCGGGCGGCCGGCGCGGGATCTCCCCCTTCGAGGATCGCCGCGTACAGTGCGGGCGAGGCCCCGGCCGGCCCGCAGTACTCGCGTCGGCTCGTGGCCAGGCTGAACCGGGCCCCGAGCGCCACCCCGTCCATCTTAGGGTCCAACGGGCCGGGAGAGTCGCAATCGGCCCAGGAGCTCGTTCCCGGCTTTCTTGCCCAGGGTACGTCCCACCGTCACGGCCACCCCTGCCCCGATGGCCACCCCCCCCAACGCCGCCTCGGGACTGACGTACGCGTGCGAGAAGGCCACCGTCAAGGCATACGTGATGGGGAATCCAAGGGTGAGGACCGCGGTGGCCGTTCCAACCTCCACCTCGCGAAGACCGGCGTACCAGGTGATCACGAAGACCGTGAGGAATGCCGCGCTGATCCCGATCCACAGCCATTCCGTACCCGAGAAGCGACCGACGGCCGAGAGCTGGAAGGTGGCGGCCTCGTACACGATGAGGAAGAGTGCGCCGAATCCCATCCGTCCGATGGCCACGGTGCTCGAGGGCAGGTCCTTCAGCGTCCAGCGCGAGATGGTGTACTCGACGGCCCACAGCGCGGTGGCGGCGAGCACATAGCCCGTGCCATCCGTCCAGATGGGCTCGGTGAAGGACAGGAGCAGCGCGTTGCCCGCAAGGAGCAATGCCGCCCCGACGGCGACCCGCGCCCGGAACCGCTCCCCCAGCGCCCCGATGCCGAGGAGCATGGCCATCAGGAAGAGCGTGCGGTAGAGGAACGACACCGTGATCCCTCCCCCTCCTGCGGCCGCGAGCTGAAGTCCCCGGAAGAACAACAGGAACGGGATGGCCCCACCGATGAGGCCGATGAGCGCCAGGCGCCCCCAGTGGGCGCGGGTGAGCTTTGCCATGGCCCCGCGTCCGAACACGATCGCGACCGGGACCAATGCGAGCGCCACCAGGAGGTTGCGCGTGGTCACGAACGCGCTCGAGCTCGTGCTCCCGACGGCAAAGAGGTTGACATAGGTCGAGACCCCGCTCACGATCGCCGTCACAAGGATGAGGAGGAGACCGCGCCCGGCCCGCCCGTCGGGCATCACGTCCATGGAATTCAATGTCCCGCCTCCGGCAGGGCGTGGATCTCGGCCCAGTGGCGAAGGGATTCGAGCGCCTCGTCCTTCGGGACGACCTCGGTGGCAAACCCCGCGTGCACCAAGACGTAGTCGCCCACTTTCGCTTCGGGGAGATACAGGAGGCTGACCGGCTTGACGCTGCCGGCGAAGTCGACCGACGCGGCGCCGGGGTTCGAGGGGTCCAAGCCGACCGACAGCACCCGTCCGGGGATCGTCAAGCACATGGTTCCCTCGGAGGGAGGGATGGGACCATTCGTCGAACCTTGCGTTCCTGCCGCCGTAGCGCGCGTCCCGTGATCTCTCTCATATTGCGATCTCCATGAGCACGATCGATTGGGCCCGGCGGTCGGAAGTATCCTCCGATTGGACCACCTGTAGGGCCGCCCCCTCGGCAGGAGTCCCGCGGACCAGTTCCGTCCAACGTT